>CAZCRI010000005.1:0-100565 GCA_964501135.1 uncultured Candidatus Saccharibacteria bacterium | reverse complement strand
TGGCGGAGAGGGAGGGATTCGAACCCTCGATACCTTGCGGTATGACGGTGTTCGAGACCGTTCGATTCAACCACTCTCGCACCTCTCCGCGGATGTGGAGGTAAAAACTTAATTTGGTGCGCCTGGGAGGGATCGAACCTCCGACCTTACGGACCGCAACCGTACGCTCTAATCCCCTGAGCTACAGGCGCTGAAATAACCCGTTGATTATACCCTAGTTCCGTCCTTATTTCAATCATTTGATATGATTGGTGTTTTGTTGGCATGGCATTCATGCTAAAGTTGTCGCTATGGATATATGTTGTGGGTAAAATAATTGCTATCGGTGGAGGGGAGATTGGCCGTCCCGGTCATCCCTACGAAACCACGGCTATTGATAAAGAGATAATCAAACTTACGGGGAAGACATCCCCTAGGCTTCTTTTTATTCCCACAGCCAGTACTGATCAAGAAAAATACTATAAGGATGTTCAAAAACACTTCAGCAAAGAGCTTGGCTGCAAAACAGACTGTTTATATCTCCCTGACAATGATTTTGACTATAAAAACACAAGCCGAAGGGTTCTGAATTCAGATATTATTTACGTTGGCGGTGGTAATACAGAGAAAATGATTAAACTCTGGAAACAGTTCGGACTAGACCGGATACTCCGAGAGGCATATGCAAAAGGCGTGGTTCTTACCGGCCTAAGTGCCGGAGCAATTTGCTGGTTCCGCGAAGGCAATTCAGACTCAAGTCGTTTTCACGACCCCACCACTGACTTAAAAAAGGTTGAGGCCCTGGGCTTAGTTGATGCGCTACTTTGCCCACACTTTATCAGCGAAACTGATCGCCAGCCTAGTCTCCGACAAATGATGATGACTACTCCCGGTGTTGCGATTGCAATAAGCAACTGCTGTGCAATTGAAATTTCAGATCAAAAATACCGGATTATCTCTTCAGGCACAGAGGCAGCAGCCTATAAAACATACTGGGCAAACGGTATTTACAACGAGATACCACTAGGCATTTCACCAGAATACAAACCCCTAGAAACTCTTCTTTGTATCTAGGCCCGAAAAGATATTTGTAATTATTATCCATTTTAATTTGTGCTAAAATACAAATACATTGGAGGGACTTCTTGGCGGATAAGAAACAGATAAATGACGTCGCTACTGACCTATACAGAAACGGTCAGGAAGCGGAGACGAGATCGCGAGCTTCGCAACTCGGTATTGGGTATGCCGACTTGCGTCAATCAACCATCCCCAAGGAAGTTCTCGAATTTCTCTCTCGAGATGAAGTAATCAAATACAAGGCGATTCCCCTAAAAAGCGAGCAACGGAAGCTCTATATCGGAATTGTAGACCCCGAGAAAGATTTCTCTCTGCTCTTAGAAGGGATGAAAAAGAACTACGGTATCCGCGAGGTGCCTATAGCTCTAATCTCAGAACCTTCCTACCTGGATTGGCTGCCAAGATATAACGATATCACCAAGATGGCTCCGACCAACCTAGACGACGAAAAAATTGATCTTACAAAAGTTGAGGATATCACTAGTTTCGAGGAACTTGCAACCAAGCTGCAAAAAGCTCCTATTCAGGATCTGCTAAAAATGATTTTGGTGGTGGCTTTCAAGGCCGGAGCTTCTGACATCCACGTAGAACCCCGGGACGGCTACGCCCGTATTCGATACCGTCTAGATGGGACACTTCATGAGATTGCTACCCTAGACGCCGACAAATATGGCTATGTACTATCCCAAGTAGAGCTAAACGCGAATATCAAGCTTAATGCACCATACCCACAAGGTGGGCGCTTCTCCATCAAATTCGAGAATCGCGACCTCGGTGTTCGTATTGAGACCATGCCCTCCCTTCATGGGGATGACATTGTAATCCGTCTTTTTAATACCCAATCACAGACCCTCCACATCGAGCAACTCGGATTTTCCGAACACGATTTACCTGCTGTGCGCAACGCTATTTCCCGCCCTCACGGCATGATATTGGTAGTCGGACCTACTGGCGCCGGTAAGACCACGACCATATACTCCATATTAAATATTCTGAATACAGAGGATGTCAAAATCATTACACTAGAAGACCCCGTGGAGTACGAGATGCCGGGGACCACTCAATCGCAGATCAACGAAGGTGAATCATTTGCTGATAGACTCAAGGCTGTACTACGCGAAGACCCCGACATCATAATGGTTGGGGAAATTCGTGAGGCCAGCACCGCAGAAACCGCAATACAGGCTGCGCTTACCGGGCACCTGCTTATCTCAACTCTTCACGCAAATGATGCCATAACCGCGATTACGCGCCTTTATGATATGATCGGTGACCCAACATTGATTACTGCTAGTACCAACCTTCTGATTGCACAACGTCTGGTACGCAAAATCTGCCCAGACTGTAAGGAAGAGTACCAACCTAGCGACTTTGAATTTAGCGAATACAACAAAATCTCAGCCAAGCTTCCCGCCCAGCTACGTCCAACCAACGAAGTCCACTTTTACAAGGGTGCCGGTTGCCCAAACTGCCAAGATATTGGCTTCAAAGGTCGCGTTGGAATCTTTGAAGTACTAGAGATGAGTGGCGAACTGCAAAAACTAATCAACGACCGCTCTTCTATCTACGAGCTTCGCGAAGCGGCAGGCTCTCTCGGGTTCGCTACGATGGAACAAGACGGTATCCTAAAGGCCATTGCCGGTGTGACAACTATCGGTGAGGTGCTCAGGGTAGTAAGGGAGTAGCGAGTTGAAGGCCAAAGTTTCCAACTCTTTTTAGTCCTGAGTATAGTAAATGGATACACCCTAATCTCTACTCAGTACTAGCCCCCAGACCTCTCGGTACCCTGCTGCTCGCAATACTTTGGCGCACTCCTCCAAGGTAGCTCCTGTTGTATAGACATCATCGACTACAACAATCTTTCTACTATTGAAATCTTTAGAGCCAACGTACGATATCGTCCCAACTACATTTTCTAGTCTTTCTCTGCGTGTCAGCCCAACCTGGTGCAGGATGTCTTTTGGCCTTGCCATGGTATCTACGAGCTCCAGTCCTGTTCTCTCTGATATAGTTCTCGCCAACTCTCTAGCCTGATTATATCCACGAAGGTTCGTCCTATACCTACTAGATGGCACATAAGTGATTACAAACCTTTTTTCACGCAAGAATTCACCGTATTTATCAATAATAATCTCGGCTAATGGCTCTGCCATAGCCTTTAAAGGGCCGTACTTAAGCCTCCAAATTGACGACTTTAATATCCCTTGGTGCGGTCCCACCACCATCACACCGGTCAGGCTAGACCTATGACGACAAGAACTACAAACACGACCGAACTCTGAAAGCCTCTTACAAAAGGGGCAAAACTCCGATTCAGTATCGTTGATTGCAGCGAAACAGGCATCACAAAGTGGTTCTCCCCACTTACCACAGCTGCACTTGTAGGGAAAAATCGCATCGATTGCGTTTTCTATCAAGTAGCCAACTAGCTCTTTCATGGCCTTAAAGCCCCTCTGAGCTAGAGGTCGAAGTGTTTCCTAAGGACCGTCTCGCCCTCGATCTTATCAACTATTACCATCTTTACGTACTGCTTAATGTCGTAAGCGGTACGAATATATTCAATTTCGTTGTGGCAAGCATAAGGGTGCACATAGACACTATGTTGTAGCTGCACAAAGCCCAAATCATCCAGCTTCTGCTTGAAGATATTCCGGACTGAACGGTGTTCCTCCGGAACATCAAAGAGAACCATACGCCATTTGCGATCCCAATGTTCGGGCTTCAGCAGCTTCATGTCCTCTATCTTGTACCTATGGGCTTGCAGTAGTCCTGTCGGGGTCAAAGAAATCGCAATTTCGTGCTTTTTCTCCCTTAACGTAAGCAAACCCTGCTTCTCAAGAGCTAGTAATTTTTTCCGCATTCGCATACGGTCTATCTTGCCTTGCTCGATAAACTGGTTTGCAAACCTAGTCCTTCCATAGGGATCAAGGAATGACTGAACTAGACCGCCACCGGCTTCGGCTAGAGTCATTAGTATCATTCGGGTCAGTATTCGACCCTTTGTTCGTGAGCTGACCATAAACACCCTCCCAAGCTTGTAACTATAATATACCCCCAAATATCAAATGTCTAATAATATGCGGCCGCATAGGAATGAACCTTTTGTGCTTAGAATTAGTTACCGCAGATGATTCGTCAAATATTCTATTCCCGTGCGGCCGCATGCGTTTGAGCATTTTTGTGCTTAATTTTTACAATTTGCCGGTATTTTGCCCCTTGCTATTATTTTTCACTCGTGGCACAATAGATTTGCAAACATACTAAGGGAGGGGACAAAGTGATGATGATGCCAAAGCAAAAAGTAAAAACGACTCCAAGTCCGGTGACCGAGGAGAGCTTTTTTCTTGAGGATAACATTCTTACCGAAGATTGGCTCGAAGCGCCGTTGGTAGAAGCTCCCGAGGAGCCAGCCCTAGACGGACAGCTGGCGGTAGACGTATATGAAACTGTTAAAGACGTGGTAATCAAGGCCCCAATTGCTGGAGTTAGTGGTGATGACATCGATATCACTGTGACCGACGAAATTGTCATTATCCGCGGCGAACGCAAGGAAGTTAAAGAAGTTGATCTCGGCTCATACCACGCTCAAGAGTGTTACTGGGGTTCATTCTCTCGTACTATTACCTTACCGAAGAAGGGGCTAGCCGATGAAGCAAAGGCCGACTTCGCGAGAGGCATTCTGACAATCCGCGTACCAAAGGCCGAAACCAACAAATTACGTAAACTCAAAGTTAGCTAGAACACGAGGAATTATGGTTAGAAAACTCCTGGCCGCACTCAAATCAAGCAGAATCGCAACTACGGTTGGCGGCGTATTACTTTTATTTGTCCCTAGTTTGGCTTCTGCCGAGGCAGTGACATTCCGCCTTTTTAAGAATTTCAGCCCAGACGAAAGTGTAGCCCTAACCGAATATATTGCTAGAGTCTACAAGTGGTCGCAAGGAGCAATCCTTGTACTCGCAACTGCGGTCATCATAGCGGCGGGTATAATTTACATGGGAAGTGCTGGGAATGCAAAACAGATAGAACTCTCCAAAAAGTTGATTTTAGGAGCACTCTCTGGCGTGGCCGTGATTGTACTGGGCAGGTTCTTTCTACAATACGTGGTGGGTGTGCCGTGGGTAAAATAAATAAGCTTCTCGCAACTTTCCTGATAGGGGTCCTGACAATCTCTGCCTCGGTAGGGTTATTGACACCAGTGCCAACATCAGCTGTATCCCTCTGGGAAGACATTAATATGTTTATTTTTGTCCACAAGTCACTCGTAAAAGACAGTACCGTTGGAATTCTCGAACATGACTGCAGTAAAGGAGAGAAAATTGGTGAATCCAAGTGCCCTGATAATGGTGACCGCTTTGGCTGGACCCTGCCCAATGTGGGTAACCCAACAACTAATTTCCCGTATTATGTATTTAATAAACTCATTACAAGAACATCGTCCACGGAATTACCAACTACGGGTTGGTATGTCGCAATCAAGAACGCAGCTGGTCCACATCCAGAGCTCAGGGATAGCGGATTTACAATAAAAGATGCTACAAGCAACTACTATACCTTCAAAGAAGATTTCAGTATGTCAAAAGGACACCCTGCAAATACACCTTCCATGTATCTAAACGCTCAAACCCCTAAAAGTGATGGGGGTGACAGCGGCGGCACCGCAACCAAAGACGACGCCGGCCGAGCTACAGCTGGGGCAGATCCCGTAACTCAGGAACCAAAATATGCCGAAACTAAGTGCGACGACGGGGTTGGGGACGGCACTTACTACACCAACGGCTTACTAGCCGGCATCCCCTGTGACACGCCTATCACCACTTTGCCACAGGTGATTACTGTGGTATTGAATGTGATGAACAACGTTCTTCTTCCTCTTGTCGGGACCCTGTTTACTATTATGATTATTCTAGGAGGCATTACCTACATGGGATCTAACGGCAACGAACAAACAGCAACCAAGGCCAAGGGGATACTTACGGCTGCCATTATAGGCTTGCTTATTACCATTCTTGCCTACTTTATAGTCTCACTATTTGCTTCCGTAATCGGCGGGGGGATAACATGATAAAAGAACTTAGTCTTGCTCTGTATGCCGCACTGATTATGACACCAAGCCTTGCCTCAGCGAAAATGCTCACCACCTACAAAGGTACCAGCCTCACTGCACTCCTCAAGTTCGTACGTACCTGGCTACTAGGGATTGCTGGAGCGGTAGCGGTACTCTTCATCGTTATCGGTGGTGTCAAATTGGTAACCTCTGTAGGCAACCCGAAGCGGCTAGAGGATGCGAAGAAAACCCTGACCTATGCCATCATCGGTCTCGTGGCAGTACTACTATCAACTGTAATATTAAACATAATTGCAGGCGATCTGGTCGGAGCAGTATTCTCCGGCACGATGCCTTTTTAAGCACTAGGAGGTAACATGAAAGTAAACTCACGAATTTCTCTATCCGCCCTTACGGCGCTAACCGTACTGGCACCTGTATTCACCAGGGCTGAGGAGTGTGGCTATATCCAGTCAACTGGCAAAATTATACCGTGCGGAGATGACGGAACTGGTACTACAGATCAACTTTCGCAAATTATCAAGAATATTACCGACTGGGTACTCGGCTTTGCAGGAACTGTGGCTGTCCTCTTTATCATTTGGGGCGGTATCCAGTACATCACGGCCGCGGGAAACGAGAAACAGGCCGAAGCAGCCAAGCAGACCTTGACCTATGCGGTACTGGGACTTATAGTAATATTACTAGCCTATGTGATTGTTCAGCTAGTCGTACAATCCCTGATTCCAATTGTTCAGGTTGCACCAGCAAGATAATTATTTAATTTTAAACAACGGAGGAAAAATGAAAAAACTTAATCAAATCAGCCTGGCAGCTTTTGCGCTACTAGCAGCCACACCAGCTTTTGCGGAGACCCCAACCTCGATCACCCCAATTACAGTAGATGACAGTTCACTATCAATCGGCAAGGTACTCGCCGATATCGTTACCTGGGTTCTCGGATTTTCGGCTGTTGTCGCCGTACTTTTCCTAATCGTTGGTGGTCTACAATATATCACCGCTTCTGGTAATGAGAAGCGTGCCGAGGCTGCAAAGAGCACCATCCTCTACGCCGTTATCGGACTCGTCGTAATCTTGCTCTCATTCGTAATCGTTGGCTTCATCCGTCAGAACATCGGTGGCGTAATTACCAACTAACACCTCTGAACTACACTAAAAGCCGGCGTTTGCCGGCTTTTTTGATGGTTTGCGTCTTGCAAGTAAATAATTGCCCCAAAATACTCTTGCCATAATGCCGTATTTGTTGTATTATAGGCGCAAGCAAGGCAACAACGAGCTATGCAGCGCATAGTCGTGGAAGTATATTGTCCGCTAGTACCGCCCCTCGGGGCACTACAAGGGAGGCAGAAATGTCTGCGAATAACGCAAGTAGTACCTCGGGTCATGGACCTCTCGTGACTAGCTCTTTGGGCCGGTGGGTGTTTCTCATTGCCGTGGTCGCTACCGCGGCTCTTGCTTGGCACTTCTCGACACAGCCAAGGGTAGCAATCAACACGCAGCCGCTCACAACGGCCGAGGACCCTACTGGTGCGACGCTGTCAGATAACGAGCTCTTTGACGCGATCGTCGCCAAGGGCAACACCATCGGTATGGGTTCGATGGACGACAATGAGCGCAAGGTGCTCAAAGTCATCATCGCCGAGGTTACCGAGAGTGGCGTCGACATAGGTAAAGTCCTCGACGCCAACAAACTTGTGAGCGACAGTGAGATCTATTGGGTGCTCCTGTATCAGAACAGGGGTACCGGTGAGAGGTATCGCATTCTCGCAAAGCAGGTCTTTTTCGACCCTACGCAAGAGAACGGTAACCTTTCTGAGCCCTACCCATCATCAGTCGTGGTCGCCGAGGAATATCGATGGCTACCTAGCGAAGCCCTCTTCGACAAGTAAGGGGCAATATCACCACCCCCGTGGAAGTCACTCCGCTGGGGTGGCTTTCTTTATCCAAAATGGTTGAAATATCGAAGAGAAAAGGTGATAATAAACAAAAAGGGGGGGCGGTATAAGAAAGTTTATTTGCAGTTTAATAGTACTCTTGCAGTTTATCTTGCCATTTGCCGTCTACGCCCTACCATCTGATAACTATAAATATACTGCGGGGGACAAGGGTATAATATCTGCCGCCCAGGGGACGTTCCCTGTTGGAAACGGTGGTAGCCCTGTCACAGCTGCTTTCGACACTTCTACACTAGGGGGTATTCTCAGCGCATCTGGCTCACTTACTGGCAGTAAACTGGTTTTCATCGGTCCACTGAACGGAACCAGTTGTTCAACCTTTAGAAGCGATTGTTACAAACAATACCAATTTATTGTGGTGGACTCTACAGATTCGAACTCTGGCAGCTATATTTCATTTCAATATTATCGAAACCTCCCGAACCCTAACGGGACAAACTCCAACAGCGTAGGCGAAATAAAGCCAATCAATATCCTTGACTCAGATGGAACCGACACTCCTCCGCCTGCCGTAGTGCCCTGTGACCCAAGTCGTTACACTGCAGATATTTCTGGCATTGTGTATAAAGACAAAAAGGATCCAGCGAACATAATTGCTAGTCGCGACAATATGGTTGGATTAAACCCGGACATGGGCCTACCAGCTACCGAAGTACCGGCTGATACTGACGGCGGGGGTAGATATAAGATCAATGACGTTTTGAACTCGATCACAAACAGTGAGTGTAATGGCGATAGCTACAAAGTTTTTGTAAAATACCGTGTAGATAACACTTTTTTGGATATCTTAAAGGCAAAAAGCCTTATAGACGCAGCTGTTAAGCAAGATGAGGAGGTATGGCTCGTCGGTGAGACAACAGTCACTATCGACAAGGATGGCAATGTATCTAATGGGGACATTATCGTAAAGGAAGTCCGCTACAGCGCTTTAGACAAGGCTATCTCAAATGCCATCAAGTGGGTAATGAGTGGGGTCAAAGAAACGCTACGCTTTGTCATGACACAAATAAATCTACTACTCGTCGGTACAGCAGACTTGGTGGTTGGGAAAGCAGGGGCAGATGTCAGTAAGGCTTCCATGAGGGGGCCATGGATTAGCGTTCGAAATATTGCCCTATCCCTACTGGTGATGGCCCTCGTCATAATTGCTTTTGCAAATGTTCTTCAGATAAACCTAGAGCAATACGGTGTCACCAGAATGATTCCTAGGATTATTATCTCCATAATCATGGCCTATGCCAGCTGGATCATAGTGATATTCTTCTTTGACTTTACGGCAGCCATCCAAGCCCAGGCGATATACCTAGCTGGAGGTATCGACATTTTAGGTACTCTTTCTAACTTCGACACTACCGTACCTAAAACGGGGGACATTGTTACAAATCTCGGCATTATGATAATGGTTATCATCATACTTCTCGGTGTAATTGCCTGCGGTATCGTGCTGCTATTTACTCTCCTAATCCGCATTGTTATGCTCTGTTTCCTCCTGGTCGTGGCTCCACTGGCTTTCATCCTAAATATCATGCCGTTTACCGCAAATATGTATAAACAGTGGTGGAGCGAATTCTTCAAGTGGATGTTCATGGGGCCTATAGCCATGGCTATCATTGCACTCGGAGGACTAATAGCTCAAAACGCAGGATATAGTGGCGAAAATGGTGCGGGTGATCTTACTTCAGCAGCTGCCCTTGCAGATTTCAGCTCTTCTGGCCGAAGCGGTGCCCTGATAGGACTAATCATATTTGCCGCGGCCCTCTATATGGCGGCTACCCTCCCTATGCAATGGGGTGGCAGCATTATGAAATCATGGACCGGTGCTGGCAAGAAACTCTGGGGAGCCACAGGGGCCAACGCGCTCAAGGGTGCCGGCTGGGCCGCTACTCGCGTTGGTGGCAAGTACTCCATCAATCGCATGATGGGCAAAGGGAAGAGCTTCCTGGATAACAGGAAGGCGAATCAGGCTGCTGAGGACAAAGCACACCTGCTTGGTTTCCAGGACAAACTGGCAAACAGCAAAATACCTGGCTCAACATGGGCAACCACTGGTGTCGCTGGCACCAGAGGGGAAATGGCAGCAAATAACCTTCATGTAGCAACTGTAGCTGCGCACCATGCAGCCGCGGGTATGGGCGACGAGAGTACCTCAAAGGAAAAACTCATGTCCTTCACTGGTGCACAACATGACCAATATACTCGTGAGGCTGCCGTTACAGAACTTATGCGTCGAGGCCTACTCGATATGGATGCCAATGAATTGAAACGCTTTGGTGGAAGCACAATCCTAGACAAAGACGGTAAAGAGCAGGGCGCACAAGGACTATTTGATGAGTTTGTAGGCAAGAGTGACGCCATGAAAAACCTAGGTATCAAGAGCCACAAAGAGCTGATATTTGGCAGCCAAAGCGATGCGGTCACGGCCGACTTCAGGAGAAAGGCTGCAAAGAAGATGATAGACGGGGATCTCTCGGCCTCGACAGGGGCAGAAATCGGTGGATTATTAAAGTATGCCAAACCGATGACAGATGAACTGAGAGGCCAAGTTAAAGCTCAGGGCGATAACATCAAGTCCGGGGATCTAGATACTAGGAGCATAACTGGAAACGATCAAGACGTCCTTATGGCTGGCCTGGCAAATGAATTCACTTCCAACATTACACCTCTTCAAGCCAGCGAACTAATTAAGAAAAAAGGCGCTCCTCGTATGACCAAACTATACGATGCTGCAACCGGCGAGGCTGGCGCTACCAACTTTAGGCAGGATACCGTAGACCAAATTAAAGAAATCATGGGGAAGTAGTAAGACAGTCCTCGCGAATTAAGGCTCACATTAATGCAATATAAAGTTCCCCAAAACATAGACATCGAAGACAAGGTAATTGCCGGGCTTACACTTAGGCAGTTCATGTTCATTATGGTCGCTGGAGGCGTCGGGTTACTCGAGTTCTATGCCTTTGTCGGGCCGCTGCAATTTCTGTTCATCCCTGCCGCCCTTCTTACCGCTGGTGTCGGTATCGCCTTTGCCTTTGTAAAGATAAACGACCGGCCGTTCGAGACGTTCATTATGGCGGCTATCAAATCCCTTTTTGCACCGCATGAACGCATCTGGAGGAAAGATGATGACCCGGAGATTCCGTCTCACACAGAAACGCCTCACACCAGGAAGACTGTGGCCAAGAAGAAAAGCATCCACGAGATCAAAAGCGGTCTCGAGCGCCTGGCTATGGTAGTGGACTCAGGTGGAGCTGCCGGTATGGATTCCACGGTAAACCGACAAACCAATGTAGAGATCAAAGAAGTTGAGGAGCCAGAAGCCGTCAAGGACGTTCTGGCAAAGACCGAGGAAGCTGCACCAGTGATGGACTCGATCATTTCCCAGGCCAAAGAATATGTAGAAAAAACCAAGAAAGAAACCCCTGTAAGCACCATCGCAACCAAGAAGACAACCAAGGAGGATTTTGAATACTCCAAGCTCTCACTTGCCGACGAGAAAAAGCTAGAATCAACCCTGAGCAAAATCCAAGAGAACCAAAGAGACCTGGAAGAAAAACTAGAAAGTGCCAAGATCAAGAAGTTTGACCGGGGATAACCGCAGCCTGCTTACAACCGTCTCGAAATTTGAGTTTCTTCGTATTCAATACTTATGCTAAAATGAGAGTACGAAGCGAGGGTTATGTCTGATACAAAGTACAACAAAAAGGTAAAGGCGCCGTCTACTCAGCAATTTATCCCGATCAAGGAGATCAAAGAAGGTGTAGTAGTAATGCGCAACGGTTCCCTGCGAGCCGTCCTTTTGGTTTCCTCGGTAAACTTCGCCCTCAAGAGCGACGACGAAAAGAATGCCATCGTTTCCTCTTATCAGAGTTTCCTAAACTCGCTCGGTTTTCCTATCCAGGTATACGTAAAATCGAGGCAGCTCCATCTGGATGCATATGTAAACTCACTCGAAAAACAGCTCTCCCTCCAAACCAACGAGCTACTAAAACTGCAGACCACACAATACATTGATTTCATCGCCGAGCTGCTCCAATTCTCCAACATCATGGAGAAGCGCTTCTTCCTGGTGGTTCCCTTCTATCCAACAGGCACGGAGAAGGTTGGTGTGATCAAGAACCTCTTCTCTGGTAAAGAGGGTGTCGCGACAGTTGATTTCGAAACCCAGAAGATGGAGCTCATGGAACGTGTAGATCACATTATAAACGGTCTCACCGGCATCGGCGTTCGTTGTGCAGCTCTAAATACCGAGGAGCTGATTGAGCTCTACTACTCTATCTACAACCCGGACATATCCAGCTCAGAAAAACTTACAGACATTTCTGGCTCAGAAGCAGAAGTTATTTCTGGTGGCATTGGCCCCAATCCGGCGGATCTAGGTGGCGAGGAAGGAGATGAGAATGTTGGATGACATCTTTGACCCCAAATCCGCTGAAGAGAAGAAGGCAAGAGAAGCAAATGAAGCTCGTAAGCTAGAAGCCGAACGCGTCTACCGCGAAGGTATGGCCACACTCCGCGACATCATCGCTCCGTCTAGTATCAACGTAGAGCTTGACCACGTAGAAATTGGTGGCTACTATGCCAGATCTTTCTTCGTATACACCTACCCACGCTACCTCTACACCGAGTGGTTGTCGCCGATAATCAACGGCAGCTTCGAAGGCGACCTCTCGATGTTTATCTATCCGATAGACAATAAAGAGATTATGGATAAGCTCAGGACTAAGGTAGGACAGATCCAGTCCACTTACTCTGAGCAACAAGAAAAAGGCGCTGTGCGCGATCCTATGCTTCAGACAGCCTACCAGGACGTAGAGGAGCTACGCGATTTACTACAACGAGGCGAATCGAAGTTCTTCAAGATGTCTCTATACATCAATCTCTATGCCAAAACGCTGAAGGAACTAGACCAACTCACCGACATGCTCGAGACAAATCTGGGCGGAATGCTTGTATATACCAAACGAGCCACTTTGCAGCAGGAGGACTGTTTTGACTCTGGTCTTCCTCTCGGAAATGATGTCATGGACATCTCGCGTAACTTCGACACCGGAGCCCTATCTACTAGCTTCCCCTTTGTTTCCTCGGAGCTTTCAAATAACGAGGGTGTCCTCTACGGCATCAACCGACACAACAACAGCCTGGTGCTCTTTGACCGCTTTACTCTAGAAAATGCCAACATGGTCGTACTCGCTATGTCTGGAGCCGGTAAGAGTTATGCCATCAAGCTTGAAGCGGTCCGCTCAATGATGTTTGGTACCGAGGTAATCATTATTGACCCAGAAAACGAGTACCAGGCGCTCTGCGAATCAGTCGCCGGAAGCTACCTAAACGTCTCCCTGAACTCTGACTACCGCATTAATCCGTTTGATTTGCCGACCTCGGCCAGTGGCTCTAAAGACGGCGAGGACATCTTGCGAAGCAACGTGATCCTAATCCACGGACTAGTACGCATCATGCTAGGAGGCAAGCTAACAGCCGTGGAAGACAACATTCTTGATCGCGCCCTGATAGAATCCTACGCCTCACGCGGTATCACCAGCGACCCCTCTACTCACGGCCTCACACCACCAACCATGGGGGATTTGGAAAAAATACTTGGCAGTATCCAGGGTGGAGAGACCATGGCTATCAGAATGCAAAAGTACACTACGGGCACTTTCTCTGGCCTCTTCAACCAGCAATCCAACATCAAGATGGACAATCAATTTATCGTCTTTTCAATACGAGACCTAGAAGATGAGCTTCGTCCAATCGCGATGCACATCATCCTAAATTTTATCTGGAATCGCGTAAAAAGTGAGCGCAAACGCCGCATGCTGATAGTGGACGAGGCCTGGCTGATGATGAAATACGAAGATTCGGCCCAGTTTATCTACTCTATCGCGAAAAGAGCTCGCAAGTATTATCTAGGACTTACTACCATTAGCCAGGATGTTGACGAATTTATCAGCTCCAGCTATGGTCGCGCCATAGTGAACAACTCCTCACTTACCCTCCTGCTTAAGCAACATCCAGCAACCGCCGACATTGTCTCGAAAGTGTTCAACCTGACAACTGCCGAGAAGTACTTCTTGCTCAACGCCGACAAGGGAGAGGGACTCTTCTTCGCCGGACTAAACCATGTTGCCCTGAAGGTCACACCTAGCTACCAGGAAGACCTTCTCATCACTACAAACCCAGAACAGCTGAACGAACTCGGGAGAAAATAGTACATGGCTGGAGGGAAATCACAGGTTGGCTGCACCCTGGGGGGATGTTTTGCGTCCAGCGTCTTTATAATTTTTATTGTCGCCCTGACTGTCGGCCTTCTAGGTGGAAACAGCGACTCTACAGACAAGGTAACCGCAGTGAGCGCAGGGGAACTAACATCGAAAATACCCGACAATTATGCCCAGCTATTTAAGGAGGCTGCTGGTGCCTTCAAAATAGACCCGGCCATATTGGTGGCAATCTATATGACAGAGCACCACATTGACTCTTTCACTAAAAAAGACCTGAAGAGCTTGGAAGCCGTAGAGGTGGGTTGTTCTTCAAATTCGTCTGGTGCAAGAGGCCCCATGCAAATTATCGACGGCACATGGGGTGGCGTAGTTGGAAAGCTAAAAGACAAAGGGATAAAAAGCCCCGACCGGTGCAAATACCGAGATGCGTTTTATGGTGGCGCTGCAGTAATCGTGGGTAAAATCAAGGGGCAGCCAGATGCTCGCCGTGATTGCGACATCTCTAAAGACGGCCTCTCTGGCTGGACCGACGCCTGCGTAAAGTCTGTAGGTAGGGCTTATTGCGGGGCCTGTTCCGGGCCAGCCTGCGGGACTCGGGGATACAACTACTGTTTACATACCCTAAAATCATATAAGTACGCGCTTGGTGACACCGCATTTCTGCCTTACTACATACTAATCTCAAAAGGAGACTCGTCATGTCCTACAAATATCTAAAGACAATAATCGTGTTTGGGTCTCTACTGCTCTTCGCCTCCCTTTTAGCTCTCGGATGGTTTTTGCGGGGTAGTTCAGATCCACTCACCAAGCAAACCGAGCAAGAAGCGCAAAATTCACTTGATAAGGCAATTAGCTCTTCCGAAGTTGGGTATTACAGTCAAGCCTATTTTGAATTATCCTATCTAGAAGATGGCCAAATATACGTTTTAACGATTAAAGAATCTCCGTTTTTGGCCACAGTGGACAAAGCAAAGACCTACCTCAAGACACAAGGTATAAACTTCGACAAAGTTAAATACATCTGTTCTGTGACCCCCAATGTTACAGACGCAACTGAAAAACAAGTCACGGGATGTGGGAATACAACTCTACAGCAATAAATCATAACGAAGGAAATATGCCAAACAATAAAGATTACGATTACTGGTTCAACGAGAGGCTCAGGGGGATGGGACACCCTGAGCTTATTGGCCAGCCTCGTAAACACATGGACGATGGCATTTGGCATGATGCTCATGATTGGGCAGCTCGTCAGCTTCGAAGAGAGGGGTTCACTAGCGCCAAAGATAGACGCCGTGCTGGTACGGACGACCGCGCCGCACACGACATGATGGACGATAAGTCTTGGGCCAACCAACAAGGGTTAGAGAACTACCTTGGCGGGGGCTCGGGCGGCCCTGCTCTAAGCTGGATTGATCCGCTTGGAAACGATGAGAACAAAGAATCTAAGAAAGACTCACTCCGGTCCGAATCTCCAGAGGACAAAGGCTCTGAGACAAGCGAGGGGGATGCTCCTTCCGAAGACGAAGCCTCTACAGACGATGACAGGGCAAACACTGAAGGGACTGATGGTAGCGACAACGAAGGTGACGACGGTTACAATCTAGCAAAAGATCCCGCCGCAAGACAAAACTATGCCGACAAGAATGACATGATGGACCGCGCCGAGGAGGCGGAGCAAGCTGACGATGAAGAACCAGGAATCGGTGAGGACGCCGACGCAAAGAACGATCTACCCAAATTCCAAAAAGAAGGCGGCCCAGGCGGACCCGCAAAACCAGAGGGAGCCGGCATCTCTAAGGCAGGAGAGCTTGGGGGCAATGCCGCAAAACTAGGAGAAGCAGCTGAGGGCGCTGCTGCCGCAGAAACAGCGGCGGCAGCCGCCGCAACCGCTGCCGCTGAGACCGAAACTGTAGCAGGTATCGCTGCTTTTCTTGGCTCTGGTTGGGGACTTGTGGTGGCAATCGTTATCGCTATAATTGTATTTTTCCTTACATTATTTATGTTCCAAACCCTAGCTGCAGCTTTTCCCGGGGAAACCAAAGAAAACAAGAACTGTATTTCCACAGACGGCCACGCATTCCCACTCGATAAAGACATCACGAACTATTCAGACAGCTTTGGCGACTCTCGGGGCGATCATCTGCACAGTGGCACTGACATTATGCACAAAAAAGACTTGAAAGCAAAGACCTACGCTATCGCAAACGGAAAAATCGTCTCGGCGAATACTGAAAGCAATGGAGCTTCGCTAAAACTACACTCTACAACTGACGGCGATTCAAACTACTACTTTTATACGCACTTCTCTTCTATTACCGTTAAAGAGGGCGACAAGGTTAAGGCCGGCGACCTCATAGGTTATTCCGCTGGATATAATACCGGCGCAAGTGGCGACCATATCCACATAAGCGTAGGTACTACTGAAGGTTTTACTATTAATCTTCCCAACGGCAGTGGGGCTAAGCAAGGGCAAGAAAAAGCCCCAAGCCCTTATGAAAGCACACTAAACCCGTACCCAATTTTGAAGGCAATTGACGATGGTACCAACTCTTGCCTAGACGAAAGCACAGGAGAGGCGTCCCTAGCTAGCGGAAGCTATGCGGATCTACAGGCAAAGTGGAAGAGCCTAAAAAAGGAGGGCGTCATCCAGCAAGACGCTGCATATGTTACGGGGGATGTCGAAGACAAGATTGTCAAAAAAAGTACCCTAACCTCGGTAATAACAATTGCCGAATATGCCAAATCTAAGAATTTCAAAATTAGAATCTCGGTCTTTAAAACAGGACACCGGCCCGGAACGTGGCACGAAAAAGGCTACGCCTTTGACATCGCCAATGAAGAAGTGGCAAAAAAACTCATGCCTTGGCTCAAAAAAAACAGAAAGACATTGAAAATTAACGAGCTTATCTTTGACAACAGTCTTATTGGAAAATCCTCCAATTACTACAACCTAGACCAGGGTGACGCTCATAGTTACGACTCAGGGACCCTTTCTGGGCATCGAAATCACATTCACGTAGCAACTTACTAAACGGCAAGGAGTGCCATGAATAAGAAAAAGGTAATTATAATATCAATAATCACGAGCCTCTCCATAGTCGTTGCGCTAACCATAAACTATATGTTTTTTGCTACCGGTACGGTGGAACTAGACACAGCCTACGAAAACGTAACACTAAAAGTTGACGGAAAGACATATCCACAAAAAAACAACGGCGACACTATCCAGTTAAAAGGAGGGCGCAAAACTTTCGTTGTTGCCCTTCCTGACTATAAAGAAAAAAACTTTGTTCTGTGGATCCAGCCGAACAAGCAAACCTCTCTCAAGATTGAGAACCTGGAGCTGGAATATAACGACAGCAAAATGGAAGAGCTAAAATTACCCGCGGTTAGCGGTATCTAAACCCAAAACAAAGACTACTCGCTCCACGGGAGGAGCCTGAAGGTCCGTGAGGGCACCCTTACATTCAGCAGACCAGGCACTAGAGGTGCTGGCGATTTTGAGAACTCCGTTTCGATAGGAAACAGCTTGCAGATTATTGTCGCCATGTACACCAAAGTGATTATGAATTATTTTCTGTGACCGGGCCACAATCACGGCAGCATCAACCTGTCGGCCAATGCCGAGCTGATCTAGTCTATTTTTAAAGATATTATTTGTCATGATTTAAGTTTATCACCTTCGCTTTTGCCAGGATATTTTTACTCACGTGATCTAGGTCTGTGGTGGTAATAATAGTCTGCTGTTCGGTGAACACTTGCGATAGTAAGTCTCGGCGTTTTTCATCTAATTCACTAAAGACATCGTCAAGAAGCAGTACCGGGCGCTCTCCCATAACACTTTCTAAAAAGTCCACTTCTGCCAACTTTAGTGCTAGCATAACAGTTCGAAGCTCACCCCGGGAAGCAAAAGTTAAAAGGTTCCTACCATCGAGCGTAAAGGCAATATCGTCTCGGTGCGGGCCGATAGTCGTAACCCGGGCCAAAATGTCTCTAGGGCGGCTCTGTGTAAGCCTAGTGGCAATCCCAGCCCAACCTTCTGTAGGCGAAACACTGGGCAGATATATAAGTTCTAATTTCTGGTTATTCCCCGCTAATCGCTGATAGTGTTTCGTGAGATGCTTATTGATTTCCTGAACATAGCTAGCCCGGGCAGCAATAATTTGTTCGCTATATTCTGCAAAGCGCCCGTCCCAGACCTCCAGCTCATCTTCACGCGCCTCTCCATTCCAAATCCTACGCAGTAATGAGTTGCGTTGTTCTAGAGTGCGACGAAAATGAATCAGCGAATAAGCGTACCTGCGATCCGACTGGCTGATAATCATATTCAAATAGCGCCTTCTTGCCTCTGGAAGGGTAGAAATCAGTTCTATTTCCTCGGGCGTAAAGAGCACTGCCCCGAGATGCCCAAGTAGTTTAGAGGAAGCTACTTTCTGCTCTTTAATTTTGACGGTTTTTACAACCCGGCCTTGGTTCTCCAGAACCACCAAGAGGTTATCCTTGTTTTCAGCACTCTGAATATCGGCTTCTATACGAGCAAATGGCTCGTCCCAACCGATAAGACTCTCGTCTTTGGCCCGGAAGCTTTTGCCCGTAGCCAAATAGTAAATTGCTTCCAGGAAGTTTGTCTTACCCGTTGCGTTGGGTCCCACAAGAACCGTAATCCCCTCGAATTCAAAGGCGAATTTGCCGTGATTACGCCAATTCTGAAGTTGTAGCTTTTTAATCAGCATGTCCAGCTGTCTTTCTACTACGAGCGTAGTGGCATAATAATGTAGGTGTAGTCTTTCTTGCCCTCAAGACGGATTACGCCCGGGTTCAACTTGCCACTAATTTCGAATTCTACGTTTTCTTCTTTAACGTTCGAAAGTACGTCCAAAATATATTTTCCATTAAAGGAGATGTCACCGTCTTTGCCCTCAACTTGCGCCTCAATAGTAGAAGAGCTGTCTCCAACCTGCGAACTGGTAGCACTTACCTCGATCTTTCCCTTTGAGCGAACAAAAATATTGATACTATTCGCATTCTCTCGAGCGAAGAGACTAGCAACTTTAAGTACCCCGGAAAGCGCCGAAACACTTACCACCGCCTTAGTATCATTGCCTTCTGGAATAATTTGTTTGTAGTTTGGAAAATTGCCATCTATCAATCGTGAAGTAAACTCAACCTCGTCTGCAGCAAATAGCACCTGATTGTCATTAACGCAAACCTTAATGTCTCCAGTAATGTCCGCGAGGGTGCGCGAAAGCTCTATTAAGGCCCTAGCCGGAATAATCACTTCCACCTTATCGGCAACCTTCTTTTCCAGTTTAATGACGCGCTCTGCCAAGCGGTAACTATCGGTTGCTGCAAGGGTCAAAGTATCGCCGTCTACTAGAAAATAAACTCCTGAAAGGACTGGTCTAGCCTCATCTAGTGCAGCAGCAAAGGTTACCTGAGAAAGAGCCTCTCTTAGTAACTTCGAAGAAATCTTAAAGGCCGTGGTCTCAATACTTGGAATAAGAGGGAATTCATCAATCGAAATTCCCTTGATGGAAAGTTTGTCTGTATCAGAATTTACATGAAGCGTCATGTCTTCTAGTTCCAAGGAAACCTTTTCGGAATTTATCGAGCTAATCACATCAGTAATCAGACGGGCCGGAACAGTGATTGCCCCTTCGTTCTCCACTTTTGCCCCAACCCAATAGTTTACACCGACCTCAAGATTAGTAGCCGATATCTTCATTCTGCCCGCTTCAGTACTGATCATAACGTTACTTAGAATTTCCAAACTACCTCTAGTCGTTACCACTCTCCCACAAACGGATAGTGCCTTAGCGAGATTTTCTCTAAGTATTGATGCTTTCATTTCGTTTTCCCTTTCTTCCGATGTTGCTATCGGAATCCCGACTCTTTATACGTCGGGGCACATATCCCCAACCGCGTGTATATATTTTCTTATTTATATATTAGTAATCGTAGTAATAAGGGGTGTGTATTCTGCGGATAAGCCGCTTTTTGTGCTTATATTTGTCCCCATTTTATCTTCTTGTCGCTGTACAACCGGGGGCAAGGTTCTGGTAGAAACTGTTTCTAACTATTTTAGGACTCTTGGTGACCCACTTTTTATCCTTTTTCTTATCGCAGGGTTTTCCCCCGAGAAAGAGGGTTCTACACAGGTTTTTCCACAGGCTAACCATAAAGCCGCTCTTTTATCAGTCCAATTTCGTGGCGGAGAACCTCGTTGTGGTCGAGCTCCTTCTCAATTTTATCACATGAGTGGATGGCTGTAGTGTGGTCCTTCTTTCCGAGCTCTCGAGCAATCTTTGGATAGGAGAGTTGGAGTTCTTCTCTCATGAGGTACATGGCAATCTGCCGTGGAAAGACAATTTCCTTGTCTCTTTTTGATCCGAGGACCTCATTTACAGAGAGGTCGTAGAATGCGGCCACTTTCTCAACAATTTGACGTGCCGTAAACCCTCTTCTTCTTGCGCCCGCAATGAGGTTGCTTAGGATAGATTTGGTTACCTCGAGCGTTGGTTCGCCGGCGTTTAGTTCACAATAAGCGAGAATCCTGTTTAGTGCACCTTCGAGTTCGCGAATGTTATTCTGGATATTACGCGCAATATAGTCGAGTACATCTAGAGGGACTATATAGCCGCGCCCCTGACTCTTGCGCTGTAGGATGGCTATTCTGGTTTCAAGATC
The DNA here is from genome assembly GCA_964501135.1 of uncultured Candidatus Saccharibacteria bacterium. Taxonomy (GTDB): domain Bacteria; phylum Patescibacteriota; class CPR2; order UBA1875; family CAIMLA01; genus JBGSPL01. The sequence continues at coordinate 79,575 of CAZCRI010000005.1, read as the reverse complement.
GGGCGGTTGGATATCTACCATTAGTCCCCATTCGAAACGAGAACGCAGCCGTTCCTCTAGCGTGGGGATAGCTTTCGGTGGACGATCGCTGGCCAAGATAATTTGTTTATTTGCCTGATGAAGAGCATTGAAAGTATGAAAAAATTCTTCCTGAGTCTGTTCTTTGTTGGCCAAAAACTGAAGATCATCAACAATAAGAACGTCAACTTTCCGATATTTGTCCTTGAAACCACCAACCTTCTTGTCGGTAATCGAGGAAATAAAGTCGTTGGTAAACTTCTCGCTAGTGACATAAACAACTTTTTTCTTGGGGTTTTCCTTGAGGATGGCGTTGCCAACGGCTTGCATCAGGTGAGTCTTACCGAGGCCAACCCCACCATAGATGAAGAGGGGATTATATTTTGTTCCAGGATTTTCAGCAACACTCTGGCAGGCAGCGAATGCCAACTTGTTTGAAGCACCAACTACAAAGGTATCTAGGGTGTAGCGCGGGTTCATACCGCTCGCACCGATGGCATTATTGTCGGCAAGGGGTTGATAGGTAGGAGTTGTTTCCGTGGGAGGAGTAATCATCGGCTGCTCTTTGGCAACCTCCTTCTCGAGAGTCTTGATGGAACCAACCTTATATTCAATAGTTGTAATTCCAGGGGCAGAACTGCGGATAGCCTCTAGAATCTGTGGGTGATACTTTTTTTCGAGCCACTCTTTGGTAAAAACATTGGGAACACCAACCACGGCACTCGTCTCTGTGATCGCCACAATCTGAGTGTTTTTGAACCAGGTTGTAAAGTTGGCTTTTGAGAGAGAAACCTCAAGTTCGCCAAGGACTGATTTCCAGACCTGTTCTTTTTCCAATTTCCACCCCTTTTGGGCCGCCCAAGACCCAGTATTTAGTCAAATCTGTGCTCATTATAGTACTAAAAATAGTTTTCCACAACCCCTTTATCTTATCCACATTTAAGGGGATAAGGCTGGCAAAACGGGGCTGCGCCTACAGTACTTAACCGCGGTGGTATTCTGTGCTAAAATGGTCACTGACGTATTGTAATTAGAGAAAGAAATATATGAACATCTTTGAGACGATTCTTATCCAACCGCTAGTAAATGTCTTGGTTTTGCTTTATAGCATTATCCCTTTTCACGACTTTGGACTCGCTATTATCTTGCTTACCCTCCTGATCCGAGCGATTCTCTGGCCCCTACAGGCAACGACAATGAAAAACCAGAAAGCGCTTACTGCCCTACAACCTGAGATCAAAAAAATAAGTGAAAAGTATAAGAATGACCCGCAGAAAGTTCAGGCGATGACACTGGAGCTCTATAAAGAGAAGGAGGTTAACCCTCTTTCTTCTTGTTTACCTTCTCTGATCCAATTACCGCTGATGATTGCGCTCTACTACTCAATTATTAAATTTAGCGCGCCAGCATTCATTAATCTGGTGAATAAAGACGCCGGTATCTGGCACTATCTATACGATTGGGTAGATGGTCTGGGTTTTGTGAAAAGTGCTCTCTCAGGGACTTTTAACACTCATTTCCTCGGATTCTTTGACCTTTCCCAGAAGGCGCTCGCAAGCACGAAGCCCCTCGTAATAAATAAGGAAATAATTTTTGCCGTTGTTGCAGCGGTGGCGCAGTTCTTCCAGATGCGACTGATGGTACCAAAAGACCAGAAGAACAACCAAAGTGCACAAACCCTGGGGATGCTCTCCTACATGATGCCCCTAATGATTCTATACATCGGGCTTATCTGGCCGGCGGCTTTGCCTCTATATTGGACGGTAACCACAGCGGTGGCTTACCTTCAACAGTGGTTATCAATGAGAGAAGAGGTTGTGGAGCTAGATAAAGAAGCAGCGATAGAGGTGGCATCCGAAGATACCAAGACAAAGAAGCCAGCAAAGGGCAAGAAATAGCGATGGCAATCACACACGGCGATTTAAAGATTATCGAAGACATCACCGTAGAGTTACTACGTGGGATGAAACTTTCTTTGCATCCAGAAGTTAGTGCAGACACCGAGGCCGTTCGGGTTAAACTTGTTGGCAAAGACACCTCGATTATCATCGGATTCCATGGTGAAACGCTAGCCGACTTTTCCTATCTCCTAGGGATTATGGTTCGGCACCAGATAGATAAGGATTTTGTGCTTCGTATCGATGCCGGCGATTATATGAAAAATAAGGACTCCCGAACTGAAACTATGGCACTTGCCGCGATTAAGAAAGTGCAAACCAGCGGTTTTCCCGAGCGTCTCACTGGATTAAACTCTTACGAAAGGCGCTTGGTTCATAGTATTGTCGACCGAGAAGGGCTTACCTCCGACTCATCAGGCGTAGGAAAAGAGAGGGTACTTGTGATTAAACCAAAATCAGGAGAGTAGATTTGAAGATACGCAAAGCCGTTATTCCAGCTGCGGGTTTCGGAACCCGGTTCTTACCAGCCACCAAATCAATGCCCAAGGAAATGCTACCGATTATTGACCGACCTGCAATCCATTATGCTGTCGAAGAGGCGGTAAAATCTGGAATTACCGACATTATTATCATCACTGGTCGTGGTAAAAACTCCATTGAGGACTATTTCGACCACTCTTATGAGCTAGAACATACCCTTGAGCTCAAAGGGAAGCTCGATGTACTAGCCGAGGTTAAGAGCATCTCGGACATGGCAAATATCGTATACATTCGACAAAAAGAGCCTCTAGGTCTCGGTCACGCGGTGCTTCGTGCCAAGGATTTTATAGGCGAAGAGCCCTTTGCGGTTATTCTACCTGACGATTTGGTGGTCGGCGCCAAGCCTTGTATCGATCAAATGATTGAGGTTTTCGAACAGACGGGTAAGTCAGTGATTCTGACTGAGGAAGTGGCAGAGGACAAGGTTTCCTCTTACGGAATCGTGGACCCAGTTGATGGGAGTAAGGAATCTTCGTTTGCCCTAAAGGGAATTATCGAAAAACCGGCAAGAGCCGATGCCCCATCGAACTTCGCGGTTATTGGGCGCTATGTACTAAAGCCAGAGATATTCAGCTACCTCGAAGAGACTAAACCGGGGGCAGGTGACGAAATCCAGCTTACAGACGGTATCTTAGAGCTAATAAAAAACGATGGAATGCACGCCTACAAGCTTACTGATGAGCGTTTTGATACAGGCGATAAGCTGGGCTTTTTGAAGGCGACGGTTCATATGGCGCTCCAGCACGACAAACTTGGGCAAGAATTCCGTAAATATCTAAGAACTCTTGAAAACTAACAATTTTTTGTGCCCGGAAAGGGGAGCTATGAGCGACATAAAAAAGACATATACAAATGAAAAGATTAGTTGGGTACAGCTGGTGAATAAGTGCGAAGGCTGCGGACTTTGTGTAGATATGTGCCCCCAAAATGCTTTGGAGTGGGACAATGAACAGCTCAATGCTAAAGGTGAACCAACTATAAAATGTGAAATTGGCAATTGTGTAATGTGTAGAATTTGTGAAAATATGTGCTCAGACGCAGCGATAGAGTTGCAGGCCTAAATGGGTATAATACTAGTAACTGGCGGGGCTGGGTATATAGGTAGCCATACGATAAAGGAACTAATCAAAGCGGGGCGCAAAGATATTGTAGTTGTTGACGATTTGTCAGCCGGCGACCAGAACCGAATCCCACGTGGTGTGGATTTCCTAAAGGGAGACTTTGCCGACGTGGATCTATTGTCCTCAACTTTTGAGCGAGGAGTTGATACAGTGATTCATTTTGCGGCATCAAAAATAGCTCCTGAATCTGTTGCCGACCCTGAAAAATACTATGAAAACAATGTGTCTAAGAGCATCCAACTGCTTAAGATGTGTGTTCAGGGAGAGGTAAGTAACCTCATCTTTTCTTCCTCAGCCGCAGTTTACGGAGATGTCCAAGGTAGTCCTATTACCGAGGATTTTCCAACCATACCAACTAATCCTTACGGCTGGTCAAAACTTATGTTTGAACAAATTCTCCAAGACAGCTCAGCGGCTCACCCTATGAAGCACGTTTCGCTTAGATATTTCAACGCTGGCGGTGCGGATCCCGAGGGTGAATTGGGGAACAATCACGAAAAAGGAGAGGATCTGATCTCAATCCTAATGCGGGCAGCAATTGAGGAAAAGGATTTCACTATCTTGGGCACCGACTATGACACCAAGGACGGCACCTGTGTTCGCGACATGATTCATGTTAGTGACTTGGCCAGTGCGCACGTAAAAGCACTACAGTACCTCGAAAATGGAGGGCTGCCTGTCATAGTTAACCTCGGTAGCGAGGAGGGTTTTACCGTGAGGGAAATTGCCGAAATTACGAAGCAGGTCACTGGCTCGGGTTTCCTTATTAGAGAGGGTAAACGGAGAGCTGGCGATATTGTTATTTCTATTGCCTCTTCAGAAAAGGCAAGGGGGCTGATGGATTGGGACAGGAAATATAGTAATATGGAGACAATAATTAAGACAGCTTGGGAGTGGGAAAAGAAGCAACATAAGGAGCGAGTATGAAATTAGTGTCCATAGTGGCGCCTGTCTATAACGAAAAAGAAGGCATCTTGGGATTCCACAAAGAACTGTCATCCAGCCTCCGGTTTCTCGAAGAAAAATACAGACTCGAAATCATATACGTTAACGACGGCAGCAGTGATGGTTCCGGAGATATTTTAGAAAACCTTGCTAATAAAGATAACCGAATTACCGTCATTCACTTTTCAAGGAATTTTGGACATCAATATGCGATTACCGCAGGCATGGATTATGCGAATGGTGATTGTGTGGTGACAATGGATGCAGACCTTCAAGACCCACCTGTGGTGATCTTGGACTTAATCAAATCGTGGGAAAAGGGTGGGGAGGTTGTTTATGCTAAAAGGAAGAAAAGACAAGACGGGGCCTTTAAAAAGTTCACAGCCTATTGGTTTTATCGAATTCTTAGGACCTTAACAACCGTAGATATACCGAGCGATGTCGGGGATTTTCGCCTTATTGATAAAAAAGTTGTAATGGCCCTAAGAGGTATGAAGGAAAAAGACCCCTTTGTTCGCGGCCTTGTTGCGTTTGTGGGATTCAGAAATGACAACGTATTGTTTGATCGATCAAAAAGGATGGCTGGTGAAACTAAATATCCGCTGAAGAAGATGATTAAGTTGGCGGTATCTGGTATTGTGAGTTTCTCTTCTTTGCCCCTATCTCTGGCATATTATTTTGCGGTTGTGCCCTTGGTTCTATTTGCACTGTCAATAGCACAAATGGCCACAGGCCGCGTTCTAATAAGTGACAAGCTGCTTCTTCCATTGTTCGGGCTCTGTATCAGCTTGATTCTGGTTTCCCTTGGGTTGGTAGGAATCTATATAGATAAAATATATAAAGAGGCCCTCAACAGGCCGAGGTATATTATTGATAGGATATATAATGCAAAAAACAAAAAAGCATAGTCTTTCGAGCCACGCCTTACGACTGCTGGGTGTGTTGGTTAAGGTTGGCTTATTGGGTGGGTTTGTTTTGTCTTTTTGCATCGTGCTTTCACAGGTTGTATACCTTGCTGTGAATAAGTCATATATGTCTTTTGTTTTTGCTGTTGTTGTGGTGTTAATTCTGCTGGTTCTCACGAAGATTATCAGCCCCCCCATTAAGGTTGTTCTAATTTTCTTAATGGCAGCCATTGGACTAGCAGTATGTAGTTATATAATATTTGTCCTGAAGACCCCCTTGGTTGTCGAGCCTCTGTACTCTTTCGAATATGCTAAACACTGGCTGCAAAGCGGCCCCTCGGTTACCCCGCATGCCCTAATCTTTAGTCACTGGGGGATCTTCGGTCTATTATTACTGGTAGCATTCAAATTTTTTGGGTCCAAAGTGGCACTAGTCAAACTACTAGGACTAGTTGCGATAGCATTACCGTCGGTGTTGTTCTCAATTCTGCTTGAGATAAAAGGGAAGAAGTCTCTTGTCTCGCCCTTAATATTTATTTTGGCTTTATACCCAACCTATATTCTCTATTCCAATTTTCCCGGGACAGACTCGTTAATCATTGGGCTTATCAGTTGTGCAGTACTTCTGCTGTTTCTAATACAGAGAAGTGCCCAGACAAAAGTACTCATACTCGAGGTTTTGGTGCTTGCATTAGTTCTAGCTCTTTCAAATTTATTCAAACAAACAGCCATAATTTTAGTTCCAATTTTTATTATAATCGTATTAAGAAAGCTTATTGTAGAGAATAAACTCAAGTTGTTTTTACCTGTCATCGGCGCATTCTTTATTGTGTTTATGCTGGTACCATTACCGATATACGCGTTACTTGGGTTCTATGCACGGGGTCCAGTAAATAAGAGTATACTTGCCTATACTTTGGCAACGGGGCTTAACCCCAGGGGAGATGGTTTGATTACCTACAATTATTACTATCCCTATTATGAAAGACTAAGCAAGGAGGCTCTGGAAGGAACCCTAACCGATGGTAGCTACAAGAGGGAAGACGCAAGGTTTATCAGTCTCTTGGAAGAAAATATCGCTAAACAACAAGGGTATCCTAAATTGTTCTTGGACAAGTTCAATATGATGTGGTCAAATGACGACCCCATAAATAACATGTCTTTATATAGTAAGGAATTCTACACTCTGCCTAAGCTTCCACCATTCTTGGATCAGGATGTTGTGAAGAATTTATCGAAAGCGTTTTTTCTCGCAATTTCTTTTCTTTACAGTATGAATATCTTAAGAATGCTTAAAGAGAGAGATGAAAGTGCCGATAATGTTTTTATTGTATTCTTTACTACACTGATGGCTCTTGTGCTACTATTAGTGGAGTCACAACCACGATACAGGGTTATAGTAATACCCTTGGTTGCCTACGGAGCAGTGGGAGGCCTCGGATACCTAGAATATTGGGGCTCCTTGATTTTCAATAAATCGAGAAACAGGATTAATCAGTTCCGAAGGGGGATAAATGGATAAGCGAATATTGGTTATAGTACCGGCTTACAATGAGCAGATGTCAATTGCAAAGGTTGCTACTTCGATCAGTGCAGCAGATAGCGCATATGATACTGTGGTTGTAAATGACTGCTCCACCGACAAGACCGAGCAGGTGCTTCTAGAATCCGGGATTAGTCATTTGTGCCTCCCTGTAAATCTAGGGATTGGTGGTGCCATGCAAACTGGCTATAAGTACGCTCGCGATAATGGCTATGACTTTGCAGTTCAAGTTGACGGCGATGGCCAGCATGAGCCAAAAGAAATTAAACGCCTAGTTCAGGCGCAACAAGAAACAGGGGCAAATCTTGTCATAGGCTCTCGGTTTATGGGGGAACGAAGTTTTAGGTCTTCATTCGCTCGAAGGATTGGAATAAATATTTTTGCTCTTACCTCGTACTTACTGACCGGGCAGAAGATAACGGACGCTACCTCTGGGTTCAGACTGGCAGACCGGAAAGTGATAGAACTTTACACCAAGTACTACCCTAGCGACTATCCAGAGCCAGAAGTAATTGTGTATCTAAAGAACCATGGACTTAAAGTTTCTGAGACACCCGTTAAAATGCACGAAAGACAGGGAGGAAAGTCATCTATTACCCCCCTTAAGTCGGTCTATTATATGGTAAAAGTTATAAGCTCAATGCTTATGCAGAAATTAAGAGGATAAAATGCAGAATTACTACCTTCTAACCGCAACGGTATGTGTTGTTTTGCTCGGAACTGTTATCTGGTTACTGAAAAAGAATCACCTGCGAGAAAAATACGCGATTTTATGGTTGGTTATTGTCTTAGCGATGCCAATCGGATTCCTAGATGTGCCCCTGATAACATGGGCATCTCACTTTGTGGGGATTCAGTATCCACCGACAATGGTCTTCTTGGCAGCCATACTTGGGCTACTTTTGCTCACACTCATGCTTTCGGTTATTGTTTCCCATCAAACGGATAGGGTAATTGTACTAACGCAAAAACAAGCCTTGCTTGAGAAGAGAATATCAGACCTCGAAAAGAAGCAATAATACCGGAAAGGCAGGAGACACAAAATGGCAGAAACAGGACACGGGGGACCCATCGGAGAATCTGGTATATCTTCTTTCCCAGAGAACGGGCAGACACACGGAGAAAATGAAAGAGCGGAGACTGACGTCGAGGTCTTGGCCGAGATAGAGGGCGATGCAGAGACAGGAGAAGCACTCGATACTGCCAGAGAGAAGAAGATCAGGGGTATTGTCACCAACGGGTTCAGCGAAGGAGCTACACCTGATGTGGTTTTCTCCATGAGCGGGGGAATCGCAAAGAAAACAGACCCCAGGGGGGACTATTACGGGAGCACCGCATTTGATCAAAAAACCGATACAGGACATGTTACGGGTAGCAAGCCAAGAATAATTGCAACTACAGAAATCGCAAATATCTACCCGGAAATCCCAATCGTCGCAACAAGTAAGGTTTTTGACGATGAACCTACCCACGCGGCAGTTATTGCCGAAGAGCTAATCGCTAGAGGTGTTGACTCAAATAGAATTGTTTATGAAGAAAAATCAATCAGTACTATAACCGAAGTCATTGAGATGGTGAAGCTTGCAGTAGAGAAAGACTGGCACCACCTGGCAGTTGTTACAAACTCATACCATATTCCACGTATGAGAGAAATGTATGAACGCCTTCCGGAAATTGTTGAAGACGAGCTCTTGAGAGAGGTTTATAGCTATTTCCAGGCAAAGGGTGGAGAAGTCTCTTTTGTTGCCGCAGATGACGTTATGAGGGCTATGAGCAAGCGTTTTGAGAGCTATTTGGATAAGGTCGCCGAATTGCCTGAATACCAAAGGACAGTAGCTTCAGAAGCAAAGGGACTAGAAGATATAAAAGCAGGAAGGTATAGGGTAAATAAGCCGATAGTTAGACACGATACGCCTGAAGAAAATTAATATAACACACCTGTTGTTTAGACAGCTAGACTCAAAAAGCGCTAAGCTTGTAGGGGCATACTTACAAGACGCATCTATGTTCCTTGGATGGGCTGAGCGGCCATTCACCAGACTATTGAAGTAAAATACAGAAATGAATAAAAAATTAGACAAATATTTCTCTAACATAAACCGCAGGTATCCTGATACAGTTTACTTAATCTGGGCGGTAGCTTTTGTCTACATAAAGAGTTTGTACCTATTATTTAATGTTCAGGTATTAGATTTCAAAAAGTTAATTTCTGACCCCCTGCCACTGGTCTTCATCCTTCTTATAAGTTTGCCATTATTTGCCCTTGGGTATTTTCTACGGGGGGGAAAATTTAGGGCCGGGATACATATACTTATAGCGTGGCTTTATGCGATTGTTTTGTTTGTTAACCAGGTTTATTTTAGGTACTATGGTTCTTTGCCTAGAGTTTCGTCGCTAACCTTAGCTAACCAGGTAGACGATGTTTATGGTTCAGTATTGGGTCTTATTCATTTTGGTGATTTTATATTTTTCTTTGATCTAATCGTAATAACTTGTATTTATCTATATAAAATAAAAGACAATTATCCTTGGCCATATAGAAAACAGAATTGGAGACCCTTTGCGTTAGCTTTGTTTTTGGTGGTATGTATATATAACAATGACTATAAATTTGCTGTCAGTACATTCTTTAGGCAGGGTTATGACTATTTAGCCGTGGCAAGAAATTATGGGGTATTGGGCTATAACGTAATTGATTCAGTTAAAACGGTTGGTTCATTATTTTCGGCGAATGATAAAGGTGAAGACAAGACATTTAAGAGTAAATATATATCAGCCAAAAAAGAAATTGCACCAAACGGCTTCACAGGTCATGCAGCAGGAAAAGATATCTATATTATCCAGGTTGAGTCATTAGCACAAGCTGTGGTTGATAGAAAGATAAATGGAACAGAAATTACACCAAATGTGAATAGGCTAGTCAAAGAGTCTCAATATTTTGATAATAATTTTTTCTCATACGGACTAGGAGGTACGTCAGACATTGAATACGGAGCCTACACGTCTTTAGCTCCATCTAACGAGGTGGCAGCATTAACAAAATACGGCAATAATGATTTTTACGCCTTACCAAAAATATTAAAAGAGAATGGTTATAGTACATATGCCTATCATGGCTACAATGGCGACTTCTGGAATAGAAAAAACGCCTATAGAAAACTAGGCTTTGAGAAGTTTTTTACTTCCGAAAAGTATTTAGGGGCCGCAAATATTAGTATGGGGGTAAATGACAGGGATTTTTTAGAAAAAACGGTGGCATATATTAAGGCACAGAAGAAGCCAAGATTTAGTTACGCGATTACACTTACTAGCCATGCCCCATTTACATTAGCAGGAGGAGAGTCAGAAATTGCAGTAAGTAGTAAAGAGCTGCCTGAAATGTCAGCCAGATACTTGAATGCGATACATTACACAGACTCTGCCTTAGGGAATTTTATAGCAAGGCTTAGAAAGGAGGGGCTGTATGAAGATAGTCTATTTATTCTCTTGGGTGACCACACCCCCGTGGTTCCTTCATATAGTGACGACGAGGGCTATGTAGACACAAAATCAGATCTGGGTAATAAGGTTCCGCTGCTGGTTAGATTACCCAACAGTACTATCGGAAGAGTCGATCATAAAATTTCAAACAATCTTGATATTATGCCCACAATCATGAATTTACTGGGGATAAAAAATACGGGGCTTGTCTTGGGTCGCGATCTTTTGGGTGGCGAGGCCGGATTCTTCTCTTCGGTAAACTCTTATAAGCCAGGATTTACAATAGATGACAAATATTACACTACACAAGAAGGAGGTATAAGTAAGTGCTTTCTTACTTCGAATTCGGAAGAGGTGGAGGAATCCAGCTGTGCGAATATTCTCAAAAAAAGGGCAGACCAGAATTATTTTTCTGCCTATATTCTCAAAAGTAATCCCTTATCTCAGTTAGTAAAGGAAGACTAAGGCTATTTCGTAATTAGAAAAATACCCAGAAGTATTACGAGGGCCCCAACTCCTTGGATGAGTGAGATTTTTTCGTGCAAAAATAGATAGTTTGCAATAATCACGAAAATTAGAGAAACAGTTGTTATTAGGGTAGTGATAGTTGTTGAGCTACTAGATAACGCTGGCATCTTATAAAGGGCGCTGTTGATGAGCATAAATATCATTCTTGAGGCAAACGCGAATATTGCTCCGACGATAAATTGCCAACTAAATAAGATCTGTACGATACGGACAAAATTCATCTCCCCACCAATGATTGCGCGGCTTCCAAGTAGTAGGATCGAAATTACGGTCGAGATAGAGAATAGAATAGTTAAGACAATTACTTCTAGCATTTTAGGCCTTTCTTTTTGTGAAAATAAATGTAAATAGGTTTTTTAGGTTTACGCTTCTTTCGAATTTTTCAAAATATACTCGGCTGGAGTTTTTCCCCATTTGAATGCGTTCCTCTTGGGTGGAGTGGTATAGTCTAGTGATGTTCTCGGCTAGGGAATTGCTATCCTCCGCAGGACCAGCGTAACCGCAGTGATTGTTGTTAATCAGGTCCTGAGCCTCGCCGTCCATAGCCAGAATCACTGGCTTGCTGGATGCTAGGTATGAAGTTACCTTCGCCGGAATAGTGCAGTCCAAAAGCGGACTTTTCACCAGACAAGCCACAAGTGCGTCGGCCATTGTCTGATATTTAGGCATTTCTGTCATGGGTTTAAACCCTTCAAAGAAAAAAGAGTCGCTTAGTCTCGCTTTTGAAACTTCTTCTTCCAGCCATTTCCTCGACATGCCATCACCGACGATAATCCAGTTGATGTCGTTTATCCTAGCGTCCTTAATAATTTTAGCTGCCTTGATGATGGTATCGAATGATTGGGCGGGACTAATATTGCCTGCAAATACGACGTTGAACCCTTTAGAAAACCGCTTTTCCAGCGCTTTGTCGTGCTCGATTTTTTCATAAACCTTTTCGCCATGTTGAGGAATAAAAATGATTTTTTCCGAAGGTAGACCAGAAATATCTTGGAGCATCTTTTTCATTTTTTCAGAAATAGTAATAATCTTATCGACGTTTCGGTAGTGCCAATGTGAGACACCCTCGGCGATATTGCGAAGAAACTTGTTTTTCACCTCAAGTACCGAGTAAAGGTTCTCTGGCCACAGGTCGAGAACATACATTGTGGTTTCTACTTTCTTGATTTTCCCAATCAAAATTCCCGCTACAGCCATAATCACTGGCGATAATTGGTAGATAAAAATCTTGTCATAATCATTTCGGAGGAGTCTTGGTATGTGAAACAGACTGGAAAGGGGGAAGGAAATGTAGTTGATGAAAATCCTGAGGTTTGAGTTATCGCCCCTCGGTATCTCAAATGACCGGTGAATATTTACCTTATTATGGACTTCATTTCGCTTTTTGAAGTAGCCATAGCCTTCACTGAATGACCCCTTTGGGTAGTTTGGAATGCCACAAAGGACGTCTACCTCGCAGTCGTTTTCAACAAAGTAATCGCAAATGTCATTAATCTTAAATGCCTCTGGCCAAAAGTGTTGGCAGATGACCAGAATCTTAGGTTTGGACTTTGAAATTACTGCTTTCGCCATATTTCTTGGTTAATAATTTTAGTGTAGCTCTGAATAATCTTGACCACTTTCACGGAAACATTGAGATCCTTATAATCGGTTGCTAGTAGGGTGACTTCCTTGTTCTCTTTCATCGCTCTAGACAGCTCGATTGCCTGCTCTATATCGTCGCCTTTTATACCGCCAACGATGATGGTTCCTTTGTCGAGTACTTCAGGTCTTTCGGTGGAGGTTCTAATAAGTACGCCACTAAAGTCGAGCATTGCGCTTTCTTCGGATAAGGTGCCGCTGTCAGAAAGAACACAGAAAGCGTTTTTCTGTAGGCAGTTATAGTCGAAAAAGCCAAAGGGCTTCATCTGTTGGATCAAGGAGTGAAGCTTAAAGTTTCTCTTCTCGATAACCTTCCATGATCTAGGGTGAGTAGAGTAGATAACAGGCATTTGATACTTTTCAGCAATATTATTTAGGGCTGTCATCAAAGAGAGGAAGTTTTGCTCGTTATCGATGTTCTCTTCGCGGTGGGCGGAGACTAAGAGGTAGTTGTCTTTTTTAAGTTTAAGTTCGGAAAGAACTTTGCTTTTAGCAATTTTTTCCTCATTTTTTGTGAGTACCTCGGCCATTGGCGAGCCCGTTACAAAAATATGGTCTTTTCTTATTCCTTCAGAAATTAAGTATCTGCGAGAGTGTTCGGTATAGGCCATGTTGATGTCGCTTGTGTGGTCTACAATTTTCCTGTTAATTTCCTCAGGAACATTCTGGTCGAAACAGCGATTCCCGGCTTCCATGTGAAAAATTGGGATCTTCAATCTTTTGGCGGAAATTGCCGATAGGCAGCTGTTTGTGTCTCCAAGGACTAGTAGTGCATCAGGAGCCTCTTTCACCAAGGTTTCGTATGTTTTAGCGATAATATTTCCCATTGATGCGCCCAAGTTTTCGCCTGCCGCTTCTAGGAAGTAGTCTGGCTTCCGAAGCCCAAGGTCATCAAAGAATACTTGGTTTAGCTCATAGTCGTAGTTTTGTCCAGTATGCACTAGGACTTGGTCGAAATATTTATCAGCAGTTTTAATTACCTCTGACAATCTAATAATTTCTGGGCGGGTACCGATCACGGTAACAAGCTTTAGTTTTTTCATAAAAGGCTCCTTATTGTTACTAAATTCCGTTACACCTCTAGAAAGTAAGTATCTGGATCTTCTTGGTTGAAGATTTCATCCGACCAAAAAAGTGTGACGAGTTCTGTTTCGCCAGTGTTCTTTATTGAGTGGGTATAACCGGCAGGGATATCAAGAACTTTTAGTTCGTCTCCATTCACTTTATAGTTGATGGTATCTTGACCGTTAACATTTCGGAATTTAATCTCGGCGTTTCCTGACAAAACAAGGAATTTTTCTATTTTAGTATGATGCCAGTGATTGCCCCGAGTAATCCCCGGTTTTGTTTTTGATACAAAAATTTGCCCGAACTGATTTGATTTTATAAATTCGGAGAGCCATCCTCTATCATCGTGCCTCATTTCTAGAGGGTAGGAAAAATCGTCTTTGTCTAAGTATGAAGTAAAGGTCGCGTATAAAAATCTATCAAAAATATTTTCGAAGTTTGGCACAAGTAAAGATGAGCGGTTTTCCTTGAACGATTGAATCGTGTCTGCTAGCTTACCAAGAGTCGAGGTGAAGGTTCTGTCTATATAACAATAACCATCTGCACCTGGCTTCTTTCTTCCTTTGAACGCCTCAATAAAATCTTTTGTCACATCGTCAATATAGACCAAGTTGAGTTCTATGGAGCGATCGTTTATGGATATTTCCAAATCGTTGGCTATATTATTGCAAAAAGTAGCCACAACGGAGTTGTAGTTTGGACGACACCATTTCCCAAAGACGTTAGGTAGCCTGTATACGAAGGCCTTATTGCCGGTAGTTTTAGACCATTCAAAAATTGCAGTTTCGGCTGCTTTTTTGCTTTTCCCATAAGGATTATCTAGTTCGGCCTGAATTGATGAAGTAATAAGGACGGGAATCTTTCTTCCACTTTCTTCGATTAAGGACAGCAAATCCTCTGTAAGTCCGCGGTTACCAGTGTCGAATTCTTTTTCGTCTTTAGGTCTGTTGATCCCGGCTAAATGAAAAACAAAATCAGATTCCTTTAGGAATTTCCGAAGATCATCTGTAGTATTATCTTTTTCAAAGCGTAGGATTTCAAGTTCGGTAATTTCCTCCAATCTCTTGCAGAGATTTTGACCGATAAAACCGGAAGATCCTGTAACTAAGACAGTTTTCAAAGAGCTTCTCCTGTTCTGCTTTCTAGTTCATCTACAAAGTAATCTACAGTGAGTAGCTTCTTCTTGACTCCTTCTACGTCAAGTCTGTTAGTGTTGCTGGAAGTATATTCGATAACTTCTTCGATTTTTTTATCACCAATTTCGAAGTATTTTTCGTAATTTAAATCCCTAGTATCGGCTGGTACCTGGAAGTAGTCCCCAAGATCAGTACATTTAGCCTTCTCTTCGCGAGTGAGCAGTGTTTCGTGCGCCTTTTCGCCATGTCTGGTACCGATTATGTGAATTTTTGTCTCCACCTTAAATAGTTCCTTTATGGCCTGAGCAAGGTCCTTTATAGTAGATGCTGGAGCCTTCTGCACAAACAGGTCGCCTTGATTAGCGTTGTTAAAGGCAAAAAGAACAAGGTCAACAGCTTCGTCAAGATTCATTAGGAAGCGGGTCATAGTAGGGTCTGTAATCGTGATGTCGTTCCCAGCCTTAATCTGCTCGACAAAGAGAGGGATTACAGAGCCGCGAGATGCCATGACATTACCGTATCTGGTACAGCAAATTGTAGTGTCCTTAGGGTCGACTGTTCGTGATTTCGCGATAATAACCTTTTCCATCATAGCCTTCGATGTGCCCATTGCGTTTATCGGGTAGGCGGCTTTGTCGGTAGAAAGGCAAACGACCTTCTTCACACCGGCATCGATAGCAGCGGTTAAAACGTTGTCAGTACCCAGAACGTTAGTTCGAACTGCTTCCATGGGGAAAAACTCACAAGAAGGTACTTGTTTCAGGGCAGCTGCATGGAAGATATAATCAACACCCTTTACGGCTTCTCGAACCCCTTCTAGATTACGGACATCACCAATGTAGAATTTCAGCTTATCGTTTTTGTATTTTTTGCGCATGTCGTCTTGTTTCTTCTCGTCACGAGAAAAAATACGAATTTCTTTGATGTCAGTCTCGAGGAATCTTTTTAAAACAGCGTTCCCGAATGAACCAGTACCACCGGTAATAAGTAAAACCTTATCTTTAAACATGTAGCTCCTCTTTGTTTTATGCTTGAATTGCTCCTAGTATCTTACCAAATAAAGTGACTTTGAGCAATTATTTCACACTTTATCTGAGTATAGATAGATGTTAAGATTATGACCATGTCTGGCAGCGCAAATATCTCAATAATGATAAATGGAAATGATGAAGATTAAATATCAACAGGAAATCCTGTCCTTATTAGCAGCCCTTTGCATAGCTGTTGGGTTATTTTTTCTTTTGCGGTTGTCCTTTTTTATCCAATTATTCGTTATTTTTGTGCTTGCGGTTGGGTATTTGCTGGGCAATAAACTCATGAAAACCAACAATTTCCCTAAATGGTTTCTGAATTTAAATTTTCCTCAGATCTTTTTAGTTTCGGTGTCAGCGGTTTCATTATTTATGGTTATTTGGTATTCGAGCCCGTTTATTTTTAACGTTAAAAGCGGAGTTTATAAGGGTTTAGTGGCTTTAGTGCAAAGTCCAAAGGGAACTTATATTGATAAAAAGATCTATGTTTATGCCCAGCCAAATTACGGTAAGTCGTTAGGTAAATTAGTAGAAGATGGAAGTAGCATCCTTTTCCTCAATGATAGACCAGCGTTGTCAGGAGGAATGTCCATTTACTACAATATTCATCTATATATGGATAGTAATGTTCGCTATTACTTTGATACAAAAGATAAGCAGTATGACGAAAAATTAATTATGAAAAACATGAGTGAAAACCATATAAAATACTTGTTTAGATATGATGTACAAGACAACATCTTGCCGATACCTGAAGAGCTTATAGGCAAAAGTATCCTTTACGAATTCAGGGATGGTAAACTCGTAATTGTGAGTAGTATGTAATGACTTTAGTTTTGTATTTATTATTTATTGCAGGGCTATCCTTTACGGGTTTTGTTTTGATCAACAACCTGTTTAGAGGCAAAATTAATTTTTTTGAGAACCTCGGTTTAGCTCTCTCGATTGGGCTGATGTTGAACTTTGTAGTAGTGGCATCTTTGTCGGCAGTTCATGTTGCTATTACGCCGTTTTTAATGCTTTTTCCGCTATTGGCTCTAATGGGGGTGGTATATTTTTGGGACAGGAAACTAAAACGGGCTTTTATTGAAATAAATGTCGAGAAAATCAAGGTAAATTGGCTGACAGTTGTGGTTGTATTGATACTTGGTGCTGTATTCTTCGCGATGTTTTTCAGAGTGATGTCCAGCGGCTTTACTAGCTGGGATGAATTCTCATATTGGGGGAAAGCAGCCCGGATGACTTTTGTTGATAAAAATGTGTTTATCAACAAGGTAGTAACGGTTGAAGGTAGCGGGCAGCCAGTATTTTGGCCGGCCAGTACGGGCAGCATGGCAATTTTTGCAGGGGGATTTGTAGAAAATTACGTCAAACTCCTGACTTTTTCAATGTACCTTTTCTTTGTGACTTACTTATTTGGATTTTTAGATCGATTCGATATAAAACTAAACGAAAAATTACTGTTTCTTTTACTTTTTGTCTCTAGTAGCCAGGCTTTGCTGCAATATGCGACTTATCTTCACGCAGATATTCCTTTGATGTGTTTTTACTCTGCAGGGACAATTCTTGTATTCCTTGGTATATATAAGCAAAATTCCAAAAATGATTTATTTTGGTTGGGGATAGCCCTTTTGAGTGCGGTCATATTTATTAAACGTGGCGGCGCTGTCTTGTCATTGATATCACTATTCAGCTTGGCTTTCGTGAGTTATCGCGCGATTTTTAAGAACGGGAATTGGAAACGATATTTATCAGCCTCACTGTTTTTGGTTGTCCTGCAGGCTTTGTTGTTGCTTGCTTCTAAGGCCCTGGGAGAAATGGCAAGCCCATTCAATATTTCAAAGCCTTTCGAATTCTTTAATTACGGATTAACTCATTTTTCAGAAATGACTTATAGTATGGTCGCTGTGCTAAACAATCATTATAACTTTACGGCGATTTGGTTTCTGTCCTTTGGGGCTATCATTTTTGGGTCAATCGTGTTTCGAAAGAAGATATTCATCGCAGTTGCTACCTTGGTATTTTTGAACGTAGCTTATCTGACGGTAGCATACCTAGTAATGTTTTCTCAGATTGAAATTGTAACCTCGGCCTCTTTCGAACGCTATGTCCTAGCTTTTCTCCCAATTTGTTTTACTACTGTGGTGGCACTGTATATTGAGATTAAATTACGGTCTGGTTCAAAGGAGTTGATATCATGACAAAGGAGAGCGCAAAAGATTTATCCCGAACCTTTCTAAGTAAGGTTCAGAAATTCTTGCTTTTGAATAAGGCATTTATAGGAACCTTTATGGCCTTGTTTTCGGTGTATTTTTTATGGTGGTGGGCCTTCTTCCCCGGCATCATGACCTCCGACTCTTTTGATCAGTGGCAGGAGGTACTGACCTCGCACTTTAAGAACGCAAGCCCATACATTTATGCCTATACCATGTCCCTTTTGAGAGTATTCCATAACTCCCCAGCACCGATGGCGATGTTCCAGATATTACTTTTCGTAACTATAATCTCTCTTTTTATTAATTATGCTGCAAAGAAAAGGGTTAACGGGTTTCTGCTCCTGCTTACAGTTGCCTTCTTTGCCGTTTGGCCACAATTCGGAATTTATAGCGTAAGTATCTGGAAAGATGTGATGTATTCGATCTCAACCTTGGCAATGGGATTGCTTATCGCTGTATTTTTTGCCGATGATAAATTGAAAGATTCCAAGGTATTGTTGGTATCTTTGGCAGTGGCAGCGGCGATGGTCGCCCTATTTCGCCACAATGGCTTGCCCTTTATTGTCCTACCGACACTTGCTTTAGTTGTGTTTCGCCGGCTTGACCAAAAAAAAGCAGGGCAACTGCTTGGTGTTACCTTACTTGTATATTTTTTCTTTTCATCGTTTTTATTTAACGTCCTTGGAGTTCAAAAAGTCCCAGCCATGAAGGATGGCTTGATGATTAAAAATATTGGGGGAATATACCACCTAAAGAATCCCGATTTAACCCCCGCAGAACGTCAGATATTCGAGAAAATGACAACGGAGAATGAATGGAAATCACTTTATAATTGCACCTCGATAAATGCTTTGGTCTACTCGGTGATGAGGCACCAGAACACGGGTTCATATTCTCCTAGATTGGTGAAAAGCGACGCAGATAATAAGGCTTGGAACGAGGCCTTTATCAGTGCTTCGCTTAGAAATCCGATGGGTTTCATTACAGATAGGGCTTGCCAAGCAAACAATATGCTCGGAATAACACAGATGAATAATTTTAGGTACACTGATGCGAATTCTCGCGGTTCTTGGCACCCAGTTGTCAATTACGACTCATTGAATCCTTCTCTCAGGACAGAGCTGCGTAACTATTTGGCATGGAGTGGGCTTACCCAGCACCGATCATACGTTTTCTGGGCAACCTGGCCAATGGTTATAGTGAACTTAGCCGCGATTTTCTGGGCTCTCAAAAAACGTTTGCCAGGGCTAGGAGTTTACTCAATATTTATTCTTATTAATCTCGCGATTGTTATGGCGGTTGCTCCAGCGATTGACTACAGATATATCTACTTTGTTTACGTCTGTACACCTTTTGTGCCGGTGGTCTACTTGCTTGAAAGAAAACAAAAAATCTAGTTTTATTTTTACCAAGGCAATAAGTCGGGGCTACCCCTTTTGTTCGTAATTTGTGTTCAAAAGGTGTATAATTGTCTAGTCAAAACATCGGAGGGGATAATAAATAAGTTCGTAAAAAAACACAGGGTTATAGTAATCGCATCCACTATCGTTATATTAGGGGCTGCTATTTTGCTTATCGGCTTCTACGTAAATAAGAACAACGCCGAAAGGGCAAATATTACCGGGAATATGCCGAAGGCAGACCGCAGAGTCAGTTCTGATACTCAGGCAGGAAATTCCAGTACGGGCAATGATTCCACTGCTAGCACAAAAGCGACTAAGATCGAGACAGGGGGAATAACTATTTCCTCACCGATTGCCGGGACTACGGTTGAGCCAGGTGTTACAAACATCACAGGGACAGTTACTAGTACTACGGGTGGAGATCTGTATTATATGGTTAAAAGTACTAGCTCCGGGGTTCTAGTAGATGCTAAGGTACAGACCATAGCAGCAGGAGCTGAAGGTTTAGTGTATTCTTTTGCGTTGAACTTTGACACCTTGCCTAAAAGCAATGATTCAGCAGTGATTGAGGTGTATCTAATGAACGGAACAACCCGCCTTGGATACTCTGACGTAGGGGTGCGAATATGATTGGAAGGCTACTTACAAGGAGCTTATGGTGCTTACTCTTGGTGGGAGCCGTTACTATTCCAGGAAATACTTGGGCTTATGCAAACACGGCTCCAATTGCAGATAGCTACAACAATATCATAATTAGTGATACGGCTTTTACGGCCACTGGTACTATGTCTGCTGCTGACGTACAGAATTTTTTGAACTCAAAGGTGCCTACATGTGATACGTGGCATGCCAATACGGTTGGTGGCAGCGAAGTTCCGCCGTGGACCTGTCTGAAAGACTACGTAGACCCAAAGGTAAACAAGAAGGCATCACAGATCATTTATGAAGAAGCGGTAAATAACGGCCTGAACCCACAAGTAATTTTGGTTACTTTACAAAAAGAAAATAGCTTAGTCACAGATAGCTGGCCTTTTGCTAGTCAATACCGCACGGCGATGGGTTATGGGTGTCCAGAGACAGCTGGCTGCGAAACGAGTTATTATGGGTTCTATAATCAAGTGCATTTGGGTTCAATGTTACTGCGTGAAGGGTACGATAGGGCCTGCTATAACATGTCTTCATACCCTGGTTGGGGTGATATTGCCTATGATAGGCACCTTGGCAGAACAGCAAATATAGATGGTAGGCAGACATATATTGGAAGCTGCTCCACTGGTTCTCTATATAACTACACCCCGCACAGGCCGGACAGTGCTTGGCGAACGGCAGCAAGCGATGGCGTTTATTATTACGGCAATTACAATTTTGTTACCAGATTCTTGGATTGGTTCCCTGGAGCGTATGGAGTTGAATACGGATTTCCTGTAGTCGCCTCTTTGTGGCTTTCGAATACGAGCCCAGTCGCAGGCGAACAAGTCTCTGCTTCGTATGCAATTAAGAATACAACCTCGGGTAGTATTACTATAGACGCAGGTCTTGCCGACATGAATACTAATACAGGGCAGTGGAATAGCTACACCCCTCAGAGCGGCATAACTTTGGCGTCTGGGGAACAGAAAGTATTTAACTTTACAAAAACAGCGCAATATTCGGGTCCACATAGAACTTGGATTGCGATTGGCTACAACGGCACCTGGTATGATGCAAAGCCTTCAGTAAATCAGATGACTCAATATTCATATAACGTTGGTAACGCAGGGGACGTTATAAAGGTTTCTTCATCTATATATTTTTCTAATGTTTCGCCGGCTGCCGGAGAAACCCTAACAGTTAGTTTCGGTCTAAAGAATGTTTCTGGAGCTACGGTTACCTCAGACGTTGCCGTTCCTGATAACAATACTGATAATGGACAATGGAACAGCTTTACTCCCCAGACGGGGCTGGTTTTCGCCCCAGGTGAGTCAAAATATCTTACTTTCTCGAAGATTGTTAAGGCTCCAGGGGCCCACAGGACCTGGATAGCCGCCAGTGTAAACGGTACTTGGTATGACGCTAAAGCCCTGAGCACACAAATGGCACAGTTCTCTTATGGTGTCAGGATACCGAACATTCGAATGAACTACTATTATTTTGACATATTACCCCCAAGGCCGAACGAACGTTTCGACGCCCATCTATCTCTGACAAATTTAGAGGGTACACCAATTGTTGTAGACGCAGGGGTACCGATTAGAAACAATATTACCGGCGCATGGAATACAATGCTGTATTCCGCTGTAGGGCAGACCTTAACTCCAAATGTTCCGCTGAACATAAATATGTATCAGACTTTGGCCCCAGGAGGGTACACTATCTGGCCTTCTGTTTGTACTGTTGGCTATTGCATTAATCCAAAGACGTCTACCGGGGTCGAGATGTTCTGGGCAGGTTGGATTTAGAGAACTACTTATTAATCATAAGGGAATGTAGCTTCTCGGCTATAAGCCCAATGTTGTAATTAGCTAAGACAAAAGCATAGTTATTTTCACCCATCTCTTCGGCCAATTTGGGCTTATTTGCAAATTGTTGAATCTTTGCTTCCCATTCTTCGTGATTCGAATTATTAATAGCCCAACCAGTTCTGCCCTCCTGAATCATCTCCGGAACACCGCCAACAGCACTTGCCAAGACTGGTTTCTTCATAAGGCCAGCTTCCAGGATCGTTGCAGGGGTGCAGTCGAGGCCACTTCTTAGGATGTAAAAGTCAGCAGCAGCGAGGTAGTCATACTTATTCGTTTTATTGATTTCTAAGAATTCAACATTCTGAAGTGGGGAGAGCGTGTCGATAACTGCTTCGTGATAAACATTTCCCCTATTCTCTGGAAGCCCCTCGGAAATGTAGAAAGTAACCCCTGGAAGGTTGGCGATCACCTCCCGAAAAGAAATTAACGCCTCTGACTTCAAGCGGATCTGGTGATTTTGAACTAAAAGAGCTGCGGGATGATTTAGTTTTATCTCGTCAAGAGTTTTGGGAACGTCATCTTGGCTAATGGGAATAGGAATAATCATTGAATGTCGATGGATGTTCTTTGTAACCGCCTTTTGCAAATATTCACAAACAACAAAAAGGTTCTGGCAATTTCTCAGAGTATAATCCCAGCCAAACTTTGCGAGCGAGGTATTAGCCAAACGAAAGATTTCCCGAAGTGGGCTAGGACTTAGCTCGATTACCGGTAATCGTTTTGGTGTGACTTCTAGGCTGGCTCCGTCATTGATAACTTCCTTACCGAAGTGATTGGTATTGAAATTAATTTTATCGTCTAAAATCTCAAGGCTAAAGTCACCAAGCCAGAGATTCGAATAAAATACGCACATATCGCCGTTGCTTAGAGTAATGGAATTTGGGGCGAGTTTTATTCCGGTAGATGAGTCAACCAGAGAGTATCTAGTGTCTTGAGGTAGATTCAACCTAAGGTCGCAGCTTCTTCTTCGGCTAATAGGGAGAATCCTTTTTAGGAGGCCTTTTAGGGAATGGATCGGCACAGCTTGGGTTTTTGCTTTTGGTCTTTTGGCCATGCTTTTTTGGCCAGATTCAAGCCAATAGTTACCTCTTAGAAGAACGCTTAGTAGCGGAGACTTCTTAAATAGCATTATCGAATAAATTTGTGTCCAAAAAAACCCTGGGAATCCGTGGTCGGTCAGTATGGAGTCCGGCTTGAACTTACGAAAGGTGTTTAGAAATGCCAAATTTCCTCTAAGACCAAGCCCGTAGTTTGATAACCGAGTGATGTAAACATCATCCCCCGGCCAATTAAAGGCTATTCTCGTAAAGTCATCTAGAAATGGGTCCGAAGAAACAATCCATATTTTCATTTGTTCATCTTATCAAAAAGGCTCCGCCGTAGCAACCAGGGTTTATTTTGAGTGCAATTTAGCGTAAGATATGAGGAGAAAAGGAAAAAATATTTTGAAACAACACGTTGTAAATTTCCTCAGCTATTTTGGATTAAAGACAGCTGTCAAAAAGATATATCTATCACTTTTGGGCCCAAGAGTAATTTTGAGTATTAAGGATAAAAGCCCCCAGGTCGTTGCAATTTGCCATCCAGATTACCGTGGCGTTAGATCTGCAACAGCGAAACTTACAGACAACTTAATTGAAATTTCTGAAGTTGCAAATGGATTATGGGCTACAAAGGTGGCAAAGATTGTTAGCTCCTACAAACCAAAAATTGTAATAATCTCTGGATATTCCGAAGGCTATGATTTGATAGCAGAGAAGTTAAAAAGCATCTCACCAGAGACAAGAATTTTGTTTTTTGTACACTCTTCCTTTACTTGGTTTGATAATTATCCAAACGAGAACCATACTTTCTCAAGGGTACTTGATTTAAATAAGCAGGGAATTGTGGAAAAAATTGGCTTTTGTAAAAATGATTTGGCTGTATATTTTTCAAACCTAGGATATAGAACTACCTTTCTGATGAACCGTTTTGATTCAGTCCCAGCCATCCATAAGGATGGCCGCAAAGGGACCATAAAGATTGGAGTATGGGGCAATAACTGGTGGCACCGAAATATCCTAAACCAGGTTATCGCCGCTCTAATGATTCCTGGTGCCGAAATTCATGTGAATGAATTGAAAGAAATTGACTTTATTGACAACAAAAGGGTGGTTAGGCACGGTTTCTTACCCAAAAAGGAATTTCTGGAAGTGTTCTCAAAAATGGACATCAATTTATATGTCAGTTTTACTGATTGTTTCCCAATGACCCTTATAGAAAGTATGCAGTATGGTATCCCAGCAATTGCCAGTGATACTTCGGATGTATACGCATATTCCACGAAACTGAAAGAGTTATTGACTACTTCTGCCATAGATAGCCCAATTAGGATTTCCGAAAAGATTTCTGAGGTGATCTCAAATTATGAACTGATAAATAAACAGATTTTGGAATACTTGCCACTTTTGGAGAAAAAAATTGAGTCTAGTATTGCGGAATTCTTGAATGAGTAAAGTTAAAGTACTTCATATTATTAACAATCTTGGTGTGGGTGGTGCCGAAAGAGTTCTTTTAAACATACTTACTGAGCTATCGCACCGAGATGACATTGAAATTTATCTGATTTCACTTGAAGGTCACGGGGAATTGGAAAGCGAATTTCTAAAACTTCCTATAAATTATAGAAAGTTTAATTATCATTTGTTTCGAAGGTTTTTTCATCGTTTTGAAACCTACTTTAGGTTCAGGCTGTGGCTATATGTAAAAAATTTAGATATTGATGTAATACATGGTCACTTGTCCGTCGGTGAAGATTTCTCAAAGGTACTCGGCGGTCTATTGGGGAAACCAGTGGTCACAACCTCCCATGATTGCATCACGTTTCCTGGCAGGAAGCAGAAATTTTTAAATAGATATTTAACGAAAGCAGTAGCTGTTTCCAAGGTGGTCGCAAAGCACCTTTCTACTTACTATGCGCTACCAGCCGACAAAATTGAGGTAATTCCAAATGCGATTTGTATTGAAAGCTATGAAAACGCCTCCCGGGTATTTGACCGAAAGAGCCCCGTGTTCATGTACATTGGAAGGCTGATCGACATGAAGGGAGTGCAATATGCCATCGAAGGACTTTCACAACTCGTGGGCACCTACCCGAAAATGAAGTTTAATGTCTATGGCGAGGGCTGGTATAGGCCTGCTCTCGAAAAAATGGTTGGCACAAAAGGTTATAATTTTGTTGATTTTAAAGGGTATGTGAAAGACGTCCCAACGGCGCTTTCCGAAGGTGATATCTTCGTAATGCCATCCGAATCAGAGGGGTTCTCTATGGCAGTCTTGGAGGCAATAGCTGCGAGTAAGCCGATAATTGCAACCGCAACCGGCGCTATACCAGAGATGGTAAACGAGGGAAAGAATGGCTATTTTGTGGAGTATGGCGATGCTGAAGCGATTGCAGCTGCCGGTAAAAGGATAGTCGAGGGTGATTTTGCGGCTTTTCAGCAATCAAGTTACAACATTGCAAAATCTCAATTTAACATAGAAAAAGTGGCCGATATGTACTATAATCTGTACCTGTCTGTGAGTAAACGCAATGTTTGATGTATTTAAATATTTTAATCTAATAAAAACGATTTCTCTTACCGACTTCAAGCTGAAGTATCAAGGTTCAGTTTTGGGGTATCTTTGGTCACTCGTAAAGCCATTGATGCTCTTTACTGTGATGTACTTTGTCTTTACGCGGGTGTTTAAGCTGGGCAATGGTATCCCTTACTATCCTGTTTATTTGCTTTTGGGAATAGTGGTCTGGACATTTTTCCTCGAGACATCGATCTCATGTCTCCTATCTATTGTTGGGAAGGGGGATCTTATCCGGAAGGTATACTTTCCTCGAGCGGTGCTTATTATTTCAAACAGCATGACTGCGTTTTTGACATTTTTGGCAAATTTGGTAATTGTTTTCGTATTTATGGTTGCCAATAGAGTGCCACTGACATGGAATGTACTTCTAGTACCATTAGTTATGATAGAGTTATATATTTTTGTTTTAGGAGTAGGGCTTATCCTAAGTTCCTTATACGTTAAATTCAGGGACATTTCTCATATTTGGGAAGTTGCAATGCAGGCCCTGTTTTATGCAACGCCAATTCTGTACTCTCCAATGGCTTTACCGGAAAGTTATCGAAGAATATTGATGCTTAATCCAATTGCACAGATTCTTCAAGATTTTAGATATTTAATTATCTCAACCAAGACCGTTACGGTATCTTCGATTTATCAATCCTCATGGTTGGCAATAATTCCCTACTTATTGCCTATTATAATTTTCGTTTCAGGGTATTTTCTGTTTGAAAAAATGGCAGCGAAGTTTGCGGAGGATGTGTAATGGGGCATAATGTAGTGATTTCTGCAAAGGATATAAAAAAGACATTTCGGATCCCGCACGAAAAGCACACCTCTATGAAGCAGGCAGTTGTCAGCTTTTTCAAGAAGAAGAGCTATACCGAATTTAATGTGCTTAAGGGCGTAAGTTTTGATATCTACGAGGGTGATTTCTTCGGGATTGTGGGCAAAAACGGCAGCGGTAAAAGTACCCTTTTGAAAATACTTGCCGGTATCTATACTTTTGACTCCGGTAGCCTAAAGATTAACGGCAAGATAAGTCCATTTCTCGAGCTCGGAGTAGGCTTTAATCCGGAACTGACAGGAAGAGAAAATGTTTTCTTAAATGGTGCAATTTTGGGCTTGTCTCAGAAAGAAATCGAAGCGCGCTATGATGAGATAGTATCATTTGCAGAACTTTTAAATTTTATGGACCAAAGACTAAAGAATTACTCTAGCGGGATGCAAGTGAGATTGGCTTTTTCTGTCGCAATTCACGCTCATGCCCCAATCATTCTTCTGGACGAAGTTTTGGCTGTTGGAGACACAAATTTTCAGAGGAAATGCGACGAAGTCTTTGTTCGACTAAAGAAAGAAGGGAGAACGATAGTTTTTGTTTCGCATAATATGTCGGCCGTTAATCGTTTCTGTAATAAAGTTATCCTGATCAATGAAGGAAGAATTACAGCTGGGGGAGACCCAGAATCTGTTACCAATGCATATGAGGAATTGAACAATAAACCTACCGAAGTTGTTAAGGCCGGGGAGTTAGAAGGTCGGAACTCTGATTACCCAAGGATAAAGAGTGTGAAGATACTCAAGGGATCAGATGAGGTTTCAGGACCCATTACGGTAGGAGATACAATCAGGATTGTTATGGATTGCTATAATCCTAATCACCAAGAGGAAGTCTTGAATGCGGCTGTTGGTATCTTTAAGGACGAAGTAAATTGTTTTGATACAAATACCTTCTATAGCGGTATGAAGTACGTTGCTAAAGCCGAAGGTAGCATAAGTATCGAGCTAAACCTGTCCAAATTGCCTCTTGCTCCGGGGAATTACCACCTAAACGTTACGTTGATGGGACCGCGTGAGTCCGACCGGATACATGCAATAATTGAAGCGAAAGGGTTTTCCGTCGTTGGAGACAAGAAGAGCACAGGGATTTGCGATATCGATTATAAGTGGCAATAAGCGGGAATAAATCGTGATAAAAAGGCTCACAGCAATCGGCACTATAAGTAAGTTTTGTTGGGATAAGATGGGAACGACATAGATGGATAATCAATTTTCAATATTTTCCATTCCAATAGCTTGCTATAATCGTGAGCAGTTTCAACTAGCGCTTAGAAGAAAGTTAGTTTCTCCGGGTAAGTTGGTGATAGCTAAAATAAACACCGAGTATCTATCTAGAGCAATGACGGATAGTAATTTCCAAAAACTTCTTGAAAGCGGTCGTTTGAATATCGCGGATGGACGCGGGGTGCTTTGGGCTGCCAAATACCTTTCAATGCCTGCTACAAAGAATAAGCCTCTAAGAGTAGCCCAATGTATACTGCAGATGATTTATAGCGGGATGCTAATCGTTCTAAAACCAAAATTCATCGAGACTCCTATCCCTTGTAGTTTTCCTGGGGTTGAAGCCTTGGAGCTGATAGTAGAAGCGGCTGTACAGGAAAAATCCGGAGTCTACATTTTTGGTGCACAGCAGGAGATACTTGATCAGGCTATACGTAGGTTAGAGACGGCACATAGGGGTCTGAAGATAGTCGGCAGTACCAGTGGTTACGGTTTTGATACCGAAGAGGTGGTCGCCAACATTAATAGTAGTGGGGCTAAGGTTTTATTTGTTGCGCTAGGATCTCCGAAGCAGGAGTATTGGATAGAAGAGAACCTTGATAAGTTGGAAACGGTCAAAATAGCTGTAGGCGAAGGAGGCACGTTTGATAGAGTCGCCTCACCTAAAAGAAAAGCGCCAATCTGGCTGAATCGCCTAGGCTTGGAGTGGTTGTGGCGTCTTTTTATGAATAAAGATCTAACCGGGGGAGGCAGAGTGCGAAGAGTTTGGGATGCTGTGCCGTTATTTGTAGTTAGGATAGTCTCCTGGAAAGTTACAAATGCCTAAAAAGATAGCAATATTTTATGCAGGTGCTGCAAATTGGGGTGGTGTCGAAACATATATAAAACAGATGTTTGAAACTATTGACCCAAAAAAGCTTGAGTTAACCTTGGTCAGTATGGGTAAGTGGCAGTTGACTGAAGTGCTGGCAAGTAGCGGCTACAATGTCGTCGAGCTTAATACCAAATGGTATCAATTATTTTCTATAAATATGATTGCGAAACAACTGCTAGACCATAGATTTGAACTTGTTACCTCTCAAGGCCTAGTAGCAAATTTCTTCTCACGATTAGCGGCAAAAAAAGCAAAAATTCCTCATCTGATAACAATCCACAGTGACTATAAGTTTGATTATAAAGGGGTGAAGCGTTTGCTTTTTTGGGCGACGTTTGTAAGTTTGAGAAGGTTAACTCAGGAATATGTAGTTGTTTCGGAATTCTTGGAAAGAGAAACAATAAAGCTCGGCGTGAAGCCCTCGCATATAACAGTAATATATAACGGGGTTAAAGAAATCCCTCTGCTAACAAAATCAGTTGATCTGCCTTTAGTATTCGGCAGTCTCGGTAGGCTACATTATAAGAAGGGCTATCATGGGCTGATTGAAGCAGCAAGTCTTTTAAGAGAAGATGAATTCAAGGTATACATCTGGGGTGAAGGTGACGAGAGGGACGAACTGGAGGCGTTAATCAAAAGATATCACTTGGAAGAAAAGGTATTCTTAAAAGGGTTTACGACAGACGTAGCGAAAGCATTGTCTGAAGTAGATATCTATATTCAGCCTTCTTTAGAGGAGGGGTTCGGAATAACCGTTGCGGAAGCGATGTATGCCGGAAAACCAATAATAATAACACCCGCAGGTAGTTTGCCGGAACTTATCAAAGACGGTGAGACAGGACTAATTTCAAAGGGGATGTCTCCGGCATCTATTGCCGCTGTTATGGACCTCGCTATTAATAGCCACGAAAATCTGGCAGTTTACGGTATAAATGCTCGTGAAGATGCCATCCGTAGATTTAGTATTAAGTCATGGATTAAACAAATTGAAGACGTCTATTCTAAAGCTGCGACTAAATTTTAATATCCTCAATTACTTCTGGTTGTGGTAAGATAATTCTCGAAGATGATTACTCCAAAACTATTTATATTACCCTTATTTGCAGCGGTAGTTACGATGATACTTCTACCGATTGTCCGTCGTCTCTCTGAGAAGGTTGGGGCTATGGCGTTGCCGAATGAGCGTAAGCAGCATAGCTTCGCCGTCCCACAGAGCGGAGGCGTGGCAATTTTCTTTGGATTCTTAATCGCTATTCTCTTTTTTAACCGCACTAGCCCCGAGGTTTTAGGCTTTTTGCTTGGCGGTACTGTAATCACCGGCATCGGACTACTAGACGATATTTTTGACTTGCCTCCAATTACCAAATTTTTCGGGCAGATTCTAGCAGCGCTCATCGTAATATATTCTGGAGTTCGTATTGAGTTTGTTGGTAATCCTGCAGATGGAGGACTAATTAATCTAGGGTTCCTCTCTTTGCCTTTTACCTTTATCTGGATTGTGGGCGTCGCAAATGCAATCAATTTCCTAGATGGCTTAGATGGTCTTGCTGCCGGAGTCTCGGGGATTTCGGCTTGGACCTTGGGGATAGTGGCAATTCTCTCTGGACGATATGACGCCGCAGTCCTTGCATTTACTATTGGTGCAGCTGCCTTTGCATTCTTGCCAACTAACTTTACGAGTGACCACAATCGGAAGATGTTTATGGGAGATGCTGGCTCAAACTTCCTAGGGTATTCGCTGGCCGTAGTTTCTATCATGGGTATGGTTAAGGTTGCGGCGGCCTTCTCGATGCTGTTACCAATGCTAGTCCTCGCGATTCCAATCTTTGATACCGGATTTGCAATCGTTCGTCGTTTACTTTTAGGAAAGAGCCCCTTTGAGCCGGATAGCGCTCATCTTCATCACCGAATCATGCACAAGGGCTTTAGCCATAAGCAAACCGCCTTTATAATCTACGGAGTTAATATTATTCTTGGCGTGATTGCGATTCTTTCTACCCACATGACAAACCCTCAGGCCGTAACTACCTTTGCCATTACTGCTGCTGTCCTCTTCGCGGTTGCCTGGAAGCTAGGACTTATTGAGATCAAACGGAAGGTTAAATCCTAGAATTTGATTGATTAATTTGGTAGAATTAAGCGGCCGAAAGGCCATTTTTATTTGGAGAGCAAAATGAAGAAAATATATTCAATTATTCTAGCCGCAGGAAAAGGTACTCGGATGGGTTCCGACCTGCCGAAAGTCCTTCATACCGTTGGCGGTGTCACGATGGCGAGTCATGTGATTTTGGCTGCCGAAAAAGCAGGAATCGACAACAATATCCTCGTGGTTGGGCACCGAGCTGATCATGTAAAGGGGAAGCTTAATCACAAAGTTAGCTATGCTCTACAAGAAGAACAGAAGGGTACCGGACACGCGGTATTAATGGCGGAGGGTTTGATCTCTGAACCGGACGCTACGGTAGTGGTTCTTGCTGGGGATACACCTCTAATTTCCCCGGGGACTATTACGAAGCTTCTTAGCTATCATTTGGAGACCGGGGCAGACGTTACCGTGCTTACGGCCATGATGGATGATCCATATGCCTACGGCCGGATTATTCGAGATACAGAGGGGCATCTGGACCGTATTGTCGAGGAGAAAGATGCGACTGCAGAAGAGAAGCTGGTCAAAGAAGTTAATACCGGTGTTTATGCCTTTAATGCAGGTAAATTATTCCAGGCGCTTCACCGTGTTGGGACCGGTAATGCTCAGGGTGAATACTATCTTACAGATGTTCTTGGTATAATAAAGCATGAAGGTGGTAAGATCCGGGTTTTTACAGCTTGTAATGCCAAGGAAACGCTTGGCGTAAATACACCCGAGCAGCTCGCTGAGGTTGAGCGGATATTTCAAGAAAGAAAAGGGGAGAAAATATGAAAACCTATATCGTAGGACATACAAATCCAGACACAGATTCGGTGGTTTCTGCCGTCGCACTTGCGGAGCTAAAGAAGGCAATGGGTAAAGACTTTGAGGCGGCTGTTGCTGGTGACTTAAACAAGGAGACTTTGCTGGTACTTACGAAGTTTGGATTCACAGTCCCTGCTTTAATTCCTTCTGGAGAGAAGTCAGTTGTTCTCGTTGATCACAACGAATGTGATCAAATCCACGGAAACGTGGAAACAGAACAAATCGTTGGTATTTTTGATCACCACAAGCTTGGTGGGCTTGCAACTAGCGGTCCAATCTCGGTGACGATGCGTCCGGTTGGTTCCACGGCCACAATTATTTATGGCAGCTACGAAAAACATAATGTAGCACCAAGCAAAGAAGTGGCTGGAATTCTGCTTTCCGGGGTCATCTCCGATACCCTCAAACTTACTTCGCCAACGACTACAGATAGAGATAGGGAAGTAGTGGCGGCACTCGCAACTATTACTGGAGTTAACATTGATGAGCTAGCAACGGAGCTTTTTGCCGCAAAGTCAGATATTTCCGCTATGACTACCGCTGAATTAATCGGCAAGGACTATAAGGTATTTAATCTTGCTGATAAAAAAGTTGGTATCGGTGTTTGGGAAACAGTTTTGCCGGCCGTGGTGTTCGAGCGAAAGGCCGAGATTCTAGAAGCCCTCGCGACAAAAAAGAGCGCCGATCAGCTCGATTATATTCTATTTGCCGTTATTGATATTCTTGAGCAAAAGGGTGACTTTGTAGTGGTTGGCGAAGACGAAAAAGCTCTTGTAGAAGCTGCATTTGGTGGTACTACCACAGATTCGATTCTAGATTGCCCAGGCGTCTTATCGCGCAAGAAACAGATTGTTCCGGCTATAGAGGAGTATCTAAACGCTTCTAAATAATTGACCGAGACGGCAATTTATGCTAGAATACCTAGGTTAAAGCGCCAAATAACATAGTACAAGGTTTCAAATGAGCAAAAGAACATTCCAACCAAAGAAAGCACATGTCGGCAAGACTCACGGATTTCTCGTGCGTATGGCTACTGCTGCTGGTCGTAAAGTGCTTAAGGCACGACGTCTCAAGGGTCGCAAGAAGCTGACTCCTACGGCTTATGCTAAGTAAAGCCCACAGGCTTACTGATAACAAGGATTTTCAAACTATATATAGGCGCGGTCGTTATAATGCGACCGCGCTTCTTAGTGTAAACGTATTACCCAATCGCTATGGCGTCACGAAAATCGGCGTAGTTGCTAGCAAGAAGGCGGCGAAGAAAGCCCATGATCGCAATGCCATGAAGCGAAAAGTACGTGAGGCAGCTCGGCTGGCCTATCCTCGGCTCAAAGGTGGTCAGAGCATCATCATCTCTATCAAGGCCCCAGCAATGAACGCTGACTACAAAGCTTTGGAGAAGGATCTGCTCAATTCATTTAAACGGTTAGGACTCTTTACCGACGAAAAATAGTCGTCAAAGCCGATATTGCTCGACATTGTGGAGAGCCGCAGGCTTCTCGACTCAGCGATTTGGCTTCGTTCGAAGAATATTTAAGGGGAAGTAGTTATGAAGACGCTAAATAAGATCATCCGTTGGCCTTTTGTGGCCTTAATCACTCTATATCAGAAAACGATTTCTCCCGATCACGGTTTTTTAAAACCGTTATATCCCCATGGCTACTGCAAGTATTACCCCACGTGCTCAGAATATACGAAGCAATCGATAGTGAGACACGGGGTTATAAGGGGCGGCATAATCGGCTTCTGGCGAATCATGCGTTGTAATCCTTGGAGCCACGGCGGAAATGACCCCGTTCCAAATAAATTTGGCGATATCTTTAAGAAATAGTATCTTCTCTTCCGTGACCTGCAAAATACCGTTCTGAGCCCTTTAAAAATCGCTCGGGTTCGCAGCCCCGACTATCGACGAATGCTAGAAATTATTGCTTTAGCAAAATTTCGTACAGAGTCGAAGGAGTTCGATTTTTCTTGAACTTTAGGGTACCTTTCTTTCAAGAGAAAGGTATCGAAGAAGTAATGCACCTCGACTTCTTTCGAAGCATGTCAAAAGAGAACATAAATGACAACGCCCCGCTCGCAAGAGCAACGGGACGTTGCTGTATGCAGGCGGGGCAGGTGCACACGACATGTGTGCTAGTTGGTGGGAAGGGCATATTCCAGCTGGGATGCATATTCCCGATTGACCTTCCCAACGTAGAACTTGGCTTCAGTACGCTGCTCGACGAATGCAGCGATTACGACTACTGCCGAGGATCGGTTGACCGCGACGTAGACGGCCTTGTAGCTCTCACCGTCAATCCTCTCCTCGTGGAAGGGACCTCCGAGCATCCAACCGTTGTTTGCAAGAATCTTGTCGTGGTCGTCCAGGCTCGGATAGTATTTCTCGGGGCCCTTCGAGGCGTGGTACGGAGCGAGGAACGGCTCGATCTTCTCGACTTCCTCTCGGGTGGCGCTGAAGAGGTGAACGATACGTGGATACTCTTTCACTGAATTGAACACCTTGCCTCCTCTCGTGGCGTTGACTCAGAAGTCGTCGGCAACGAGGGTGTTCAGAATCATGGTAGCTTCCTCGTTGCGCATGCCTTGAGTTGTGAGCGCGAAGTAGCTTTCGCCGTTGTCGGTACATAGCGCCAGCTTGGCGCCGGTGTTCTTGTTGCGCACGATCAAGACGTGCTGCCACATCTTGGCGTAGAGCGGTGACAGGGGCGCCTCGATTACTTGGTAGCTGGAGAGTGTAGCAACCGCCAGACGAGCACGCACGATGACATCGATAGGGTCTTCACCGGCGAGGTCAGCAGCACGGCAGGCAACGTATGGATGCGGCTTCATGAAGCCGCAAAGCAGCGGGCCGGGCATCTTGAACCCCCTTACTTGGTCTCGGTGGCGAGGGCGGATGCCGTCGGCAGGACGCGGGCCTTGCCGGTGGCGTCTTCGACGACACTGTAGTTACGCAGTGCGTAGGCCACGGCTACGAAGCCGATGTATCCGGCAAGTGCCGCAAGCAGTACCCCACAGAGCAGTCGGAAGACCTTCTTCTGAGTTGCTCCAGCAGGTGCCTCTGCGGGCTTGCGATTGCGCTGCTTCCTCTTCTTCTCTCCCATGTGCTTTCCTTCCCCTCTCAGATTTCACTCGGAAATCTCTCTGATTGGACGAACAGGGTATATTATAACAAATATGGCAAATCGTCAATAACTATCCTTCGATTTCGATAGCGACAGAATATCCTTTTTTCTCTTTGCAGTTGTATTATAATTAGTATCAGTTAATAGTAAGGGGAATTATGAAAAATATGTTATGGCTTGTAGCGGCTTTGGTAGTCGTTTTCCCAGTCTTCTCATTTGCAGCTGACCTTCGGTCTGCTGAGGTGATATCTAAAGAAACTAAAACCAAGAATCTCTACCTCGCGGGCGAGAACCCAACAGTAGATGCGAATGTCTTGGGTGACCTCGCCGTTGCCGGTGGAACCGTAACCGTAAATGGAGATGTTGAGGACAGCATCTTGGCAGCTGGTGGAACCTTGAATGTGTTTGGCGCTACTGGGGGGAACTTGCGAGTTGCTGGTGGTACTGTTACCTTGGACGGTACGGTTGGCGGTGACGTTGTTGTCTTTGGCGGAGAGGTTACACTTGGCACCAAATCTGTAGTTGCGGGAGATGTGATTGTCTTTGGCGGCACGGTAAATATGCGCGGCACTATCTCGGGATCAGTCAAGAGCAGTAGTGGCGGGACGGTAACGATTTCCGGCAAGACTGCTGGCGATGTTGAGTTGTATAACGCTGGTGAAGTCAAACTTGATGCCGCCGCCGTTATCGAGGGAAAGCTGAAGTATAGTGCCGAGCAGGAAGCTACGATAGCTTCAGGCGCTAAAGTTGGCAAAACCGAGTTTACTAAAGTTTCTACCATGAATTCAGCGGGACAGACCGTAGCCGATAGAGCTGGTGGAATTGTAATCAGTATTTTGATGGGCCTGATTTCCTTGCTAGTATTCATCAAGTTGCTTCCGAAGTTTTCGGCACAGGTCTTGGAAGCCGCAATGGTAAAACCACTCAGAAATTTCTGGGTTGGATTTGTAGCTATTGTTGTGACCCCATTTGCCCTTCTCTTGCTCCTGATTACTTTTGTTGGCTGGGGAGTCCTCTGGTACGTATTCCTTGCTTATCTAGCATTTTTTGCCTTCACCGGTACACTTTCCGCGCTTCTAGTCGGTTCGTTTGCTTGGAAATACCTTCGTAAAGAAGAGATGCTCACGGTGAATTGGAAGACGGCATCACTGGGCGTAGTTCTCTACGTTCTAGTATCGGTAATCCCATTTGTCGGTGGAGTATTTGGCCTAGTTGTCGGCTGGACAGTATTTGGGGCTTTAACTCAAATGGGCTTCGGCTATCTGAAGGCTCAACAAGCG
Organism: uncultured Candidatus Saccharibacteria bacterium; assembly: GCA_964501135.1. Classification (GTDB taxonomy): domain Bacteria; phylum Patescibacteriota; class CPR2; order UBA1875; family CAIMLA01; genus JBGSPL01. The sequence goes on along the minus strand of CAZCRI010000005.1, from coordinate 43,711 downwards.
TAAATAGACTTTGATTAAATAAAAGAAGCCTCCTTAGAGGCTTCTTTTGATATATCTATTTGGCTCCCGGGGTCGGATTCGAACCGACGACCAATTGGTTAACAGCCAACTGCTCTACCACTGAGCTACCCGGGAACATAAACTTACTGTGTATTTAGATACGATAACCCGGAAATTATAGCAAAAAAAGTATTATTGGTCAACGTGGGAAGTAGGCCCCCGCATTCGCGGGAATGACAGGGGAGGGGTGAGACAAAAATATTGCGATGTGGCTAGCAAACGCGGTACAATATTCAGCGCAATGAAAGAAGTACTAAAAACCGATTTGCCCATAACCTACAGGAATCTAGCTTGGAGAATTTTCGTGCCGCTAGTGGTACTTGAGCTTATTGGATATAGTCTCGATCGGACACTACACCTACATAAATTCTTTAAAATAAGTTTTGCTATTTTTGCCGTTACCCTTACGGTTTGGGGACTTCTCGTTACCGCCCGCGAGGCGATGGCCGAAAACAAGCGCAAAAGCTTGTAAATAAGCGTGAACTAGGATAGAATATACACGCAAAGTGCGCCACCAGTGCTTACGATGACGCATTTTTATATGGAAAATTATGGCAAACGAAGAGAAGAAAAATTTTAATTTGTATGCATATTCTCTAGAAATAGGGTTCCGTATTAGTATTCCTTTGGTCGTTTTTATCCTTATCGGTATTTGGATGGATAAGGAGTTCAACACCGGTCACACGTTTCTATTTGCTGGTATTGCACTTTCTCTCGTGACTTCAGTTCTTGGAATCAAAAAAACTATTGATAACTTAAAGGATGATAAATAAATGCACATCTCTATTGCAGCTAACCCAGTTATTGAGCTCGGACCAATTCATCTGACTAATAGTATGTTGGCAACCCTGTGCGTCCTAATCATTCTCTGGATTGTTTCTCTCTTTGCTACCCGCAAGATGGACCTAATTCCAAAGGGCTTACAGAACATTGCCGAGATGGGCATCGAAAAACTCGTAGCTCTAACTGATAGTGTCATTCATGACAAGGCATACTCACGCAAGGTTTTTCCACTCATCGCGACATTCTTCATCTTCATTATGTTCAACAACTGGTTCGGCCTTGTCCCGGGGGTGGGAACTATTGGTTTCCATGAGGTTGTTGAACACGAGACGGTCATGGTTCCACTGTTGAGAGCCGGCACTGCTGACCTCAATACCACAATTATGCTCGGCATAGTAGTGGTGTTTATGACGCAGGTTTTTGGTATAGGTGCAATCGGCGTATTCAAGTACGGCAAGAAGTTCTTCAACTTTAGTAATCCGATCAATTTCTTCGTAGGGATTATTGAGCTCGCATCCGAACTGGTTCGTATTATCTCATTTGCTTTTCGCCTATTCGGTAACGTATTTGCCGGCGAAGTACTACTCATCGTTTTAGGCGCAATCGCACCGTATATTATTCCGTTACCATTTTATTTTCTGGAGCTTTTTGTCGGATTTATCCAAGCTCTCGTATTCACTATGCTAGCTCTCGTTTTTTTCTCGATGGCAGCTGCTTCCCACGACGCTCATTAGAGCCTATATTTAGTAACGTAAAATAATTAATAAAAGGAGTCCCAAAACATGGAACCAGAAGTCGTAAAATCACTCGCACCAGCCCTAACAATCGCTCTCGGAGCAATCGCACCAGCTATCGGTATCGCAGTCATCGCCAGTAAAGGTCTTGAAGCTATGGGTCGTAACCCAGAAGCTGCTGACAAGATTCAGCCAAGTCTGATTCTTACCTGTGCTTTTGTTGAGGCTATTGCCGTGTATTCTCTCGTTATCGCTCTTATCATCAAATTCGTTTAACCTTCTGAAAGGCGGAAACCACAATGGGAGAAGCATTTACAAAACTAGGAATTGACGTACAGGCACTTATAGCCCAGGGCGTAAATTTCGCTTTGCTTTTTTTGATCCTTTGGAAGTTTCTTTACAAACCAATTGTAAAAATGCTAGACACACGTACTGAGAAGATTGAGGAGTCGCTAAAGAAGGCTGCCGCAATCGAGAAAGAGTATGAAGAGATTGAAAAGCACAAAGAGAAGCTTATCGCCAAAGCGACAGTAGAGGCTGACAAGATTGTTGACGCCGCAAAGGTAGAGGCAAAAGAAATTGATAAAAACGCCACCTTCGAAGCAGAGACCAAGGCAAAGACAATTATTGCTGACGCCGAGATTACTGGGCAAAAAGAGCGCGAACGTATAATCGAGAGCGCCAAGGATGACGTGGCAAAACTAGTAGAGTCTTCACTAACATCATTGCTCAAGAATGACACTAAGAAATATGACGACGCTTTGATAAATGAGGCTCTAGCGGGCTTTGTAGAGAAGAAGTAGTATGTCAGTTACTCTTGATGCTATCCAAATATTGCAACTCATGACAGAGGACGAAGACCCAGCTGCCGTGGAACGATTGGCAAAGAAGATTGTCGAGAGATTTCCACAGAAGGCCGACATGTTGCTCCGCAAGATGTCGCTGGAACGCGAGTTCCGTGACAGTTTTGTCACGGTGACAAGCGCAAATGAGCTGACAAAGGTTCAAAAAAAACTTATCGAGACTATTTTTGAAAAGAAATTTGAGAGCAAGATTCAGGTTACTTACCTTATAAACGAAGATCTGCTTGGTGGTGTTATTATCCGCCGAGGAGAGACCGTAATCGACAATACACTTCGCAGCCGTGTTGGGCAGTTAGCCGAACACATCAAACAAACTAAACTGACACCAGGAGCTAAATAATGGACGGTAATAGAGAAATCCTGATTCAAAAAATAGAAGAGCAACTCAAAGATTACAAGCCATCGGTTAGCTCGTATAAGATTGGCAAAGTTATCTCAGTTGGAGACGGGGTTGCTAAGGCAGCTGGTCTTCAGGCGGTGATGTCTTTTGAGATGGTAGAGTTTGCCGGTGGCATTTATGGTATAGCTTTGAACCTGGAGGAAGACAGCGTTGGTATCGTTATCATGGGTGATCCGACAGCTATCAAAGAAGGTGACGAAGTTCGCTGTACCGGTAAGGTGTTGGAAATCCCAGTTTCAGATGAGATTATTGGACGAGTTGTCGATTCCCTCGGTAATCCAATCGACGGGAAAGGTAAGCTCACCGCTACCAAGAACTATCCTGTAGAGAAGATTGCCCCAGGTGTTATCGAGCGTAAATCGGTAACGGTTCCACTTCAGACCGGTATCAAGGCGATTGACGCCGTTATCCCAGTCGGACGTGGACAGCGCGAACTTATCATTGGTGATCGCCAAACAGGAAAGACAGCCATCGCACTAGATGCCATTATCAACCAGAAGGATACTGGAGTAATTTGTGTCTACGTTGCTATCGGCCAAAAGAATTCCAAGGTAGCCCGTATTGTTTCTCAGCTCGAGGAACACGGCGCCATGGCGAATACTGTGATCGTGAATGCATCAGCTTCCGATCCAGCACCATCACTCTTTATCTCGCCATATTCTGGTGTTGCGATTGCCGAATACTTTATGGACCAAGGCAAAGATGTATTGATTGTATATGATGATCTTTCCAAACACGCTTGGGCTTATCGTGAAATATCTTTGCTGCTGAGACGTCCACCGGGACGCGAAGCATACCCTGGAGACGTTTTTTACCTACATTCACGCCTTTTGGAGCGTGCTTGCCGACGTGACGAGAAATTTGGCGGCGGTTCTATCACTGCATTGCCAATCATTGAGACTCAGGCCGGTGACGTTTCTGCCTACATTCCAACAAATGTGATCTCTATCACAGATGGACAGATTTACCTCGAGTCAGACCTTTTCTATCAGGGGATTCGCCCAGCGTTAAATGTAGGTCTTTCGGTTTCTCGTGTAGGTTCTGCCGCTCAGGTGAAGGCAATCAAGAAAGTTGCTGGAAAGCTTCGTTTGGAGCTGGCTCAGTACCGCGAACTTCAGTCTTTCTCGCAGTTTGCTTCTGACCTTGATGAGGATACTAAGAAACAGATTGAACGTGGTAAACGCATTGTAGAGGTTCTCAAGCAGGATCAGTACCTACCACGACCAGTTATCGATCAGGTTGCTATTCTTTACGCTGCGACTAATGGATTTCTAGACGGTGTTGCAATTCGTGAAATCAAGAGCTTTGAAACAGAGCTTTCGGCTGCAATTGCAAAAGATAAGGAATTCCAGAAGATTTTCGCCAAAGAACTCGACCTTACTGATGCTGTCGAGAAGGGGCTCAAGAAACACCTCGAGAAGCTAAGCCAGGAGAGAGAGGAAGCGTAAGTTGGCAGGTGCAAAGGAGATAAAACGCAGAATTCGCTCGGTAAGCAATACGAAGCAAATCATCAGTGCGATGGAGCTTGTTTCGGTTGTAAAGATGCAGAAAGCAGTATCGAAGAACCTGTCGTCTCGAAAATATACCGACGCGGGAACAACCCTACTTACCCAGGTTTGTTACGGCGTTGATTCGGCTACTCATCCTTTGCTAGCACCTCGCTCTAGCGCAAAAAAACTTGTAATAGTTATTACTTCAGATCGGGGTCTCTGCGGCGCCCTAAATACCCGCGTAATCAAGGAGGCGCTTCTACAAGCCGAGGGTTCAGAGACTGATTTTATCGCTATTGGTAAGAAAAGTCGTGATTATCTGATTAATCACAATCACTCACTTATCGCTAGCTATCTCGCTTTTGGCGACCAACTGCACTTCGAGCGTATCCAGCCGATAGTACAGCAGATTACTGAGGAATACTTGGCAGATAACTATGGTCAGGTGGTGGTAGTTTACACCCACTTTGTTTCTAGTCTGTCGCAAGAAGCACGTGTTAGTCAGCTGCTGCCTTTCGAGACTAATGATTGCGATACAGATAGCGATAACATTATCTTCGATCCTTCCAAAGCCGAGCTCGTGAGCCAGATAGTACCACGCATGATGGAGACTCAGCTTTGGCAGTACATTCTAGAGTCAGCTGCATCAGAACACTCAGCACGTATGGTAGCGATGAAGAACGCCAACGAGAATGCAGAGGATCTGATATTTGATCTTACCTTGTCCTTTAACCAAACAAGGCAGGCCGGTATCACCCGCGAAATCGCCGAAATTTCGGCAGGCAAGATGACCCTCGAAGGATAAAAACCCAAATTATCAATAAACAAGAATAATCAATTACCAAGCAAGGAGCTAATATGGCTGAAAATAAAGGCAAAATAGTACAGGTACTGGGACCAGTCGTCGACGTGGCGTTTGTGGGTGAAGTGCCAGATATTTACACAGCGCTCGTTATCGAGGGCGGTTCTATTCTCGAGGTGCAACAGCATTTGGGTGATGGCATTGTGCGCACAGTTGCGATGAACTCGACCGACGGTCTCAAGCGTGGCACGGACGTTGTCGATACCAAGAAGCCAATCTCGGTACCAGTGGGCGAGAATGTACTCGGGCACATGTTCGATGTACTCGGCAATCCTATCGATGGGGTCAAATTTACAGCCGAGCAGACTGCTCCTATTCATCACGAAGCTCCTACCTTTGCTGAGCAGTCTAAGAAAACCGAGATCTTTGAGACTGGAATCAAAGTTATCGACCTAATTTGTCCTTTCATCAAGGGTGGTAAAGTTGGCCTCTTTGGTGGTGCTGGTGTAGGTAAAACAGTGGTTATCACCGAGCTCATTCGTAACCTTGCTGCTGAGCATGGTGGTTACTCGGTTTTTGCCGGTGTTGGTGAGCGTACTCGTGAAGGTAACGATCTATATCATGAAATGAAGGATTCTAAGGTTTTGGATAAAACTGCGCTGGTCTTTGGCCAGATGAACGAGCCACCAGGAGCCCGTCTTCGCGTTGCGCTATCGGCTCTGACAATGAGTGAGTACTTCCGCGACAAACAAGGCAAAGACGTACTACTTTTCGTTGATAATATCTTCCGTTTCACCCAGGCTGGATCCGAAGTGTCCGCACTTCTTGGCCGTGTGCCATCAGCTGTAGGTTATCAGCCGACTCTTGCTACCGAGATGGGCCAGCTTCAGGAGCGCATCACCTCTACTGACAAAGGTTCTATTACCTCCGTGCAGGCTGTTTATGTTCCTGCCGACGACCTGACAGACCCAGCGCCAGCTACTACTTTCTCTCACCTCGACTCTACAGTAGTGCTTTCTCGTGGTCTTTCCGAGCTTGGTATTTACCCAGCTGTAGACCCACTAGACTCTACATCTACCGCGCTAGATCCAAAGCTGGTTGGCGAAGAGCACTACAGTGTTGCTCGCGATGTTCAGAACATCCTTCAGAAATACAAGGACTTGCAGGACATTATTGCTATCCTTGGTATGGATGAGCTTTCAGAAGAGGATAAACTGATTGTTTCTCGCGCTCGTAAGGTTCAGAAGTTCCTTTCGCAGCCTTTCTTCGTGGCAGAGGTCTTTACCAGTGTTCCTGGTGAATACGTTTCGCTTGAGGACACTATCAATGGTTTCCGTGAAATCCTAGACGGCAAACACGATGACAAGCCAGAGCAGGCATTCTATATGAAGGGTGCAATAAAAGGGGTTAAATAGTGGCACAATTACATCTGACAATTATTTCACCGGAGCGCACACTTCTCGACGACATGGTTGATGAGGTGGTCTTGCCTACCGATACTGGTCAGATTGCGATCTTGCCACACCACCAGCCACTCGTTTCTCAGGTTTCTCACGGTGATATCGTGGTCAAACAGGGGAACAAAGAGCAGGTTGCAGTGGTTTATGGTGGTTTTGTCTATGTAAAGGATGGCATCGAAGTTCTGATTCTCGCAGATGCCGCCGAGCATCTACACGAGCTCAATGAAGTAGAAATTATGGCTGCAAAGAAGCGCGTCGAGGAAGCCAAGGCCGGTGCAGGTACGGATCACGCTCTGATTGCAACTTCCGAGGCAGAGCTGGCTCGCATTACTACCCAACTTCGCTCTATCACCAAGCACTCTGGTACCAAGCGCCGCCGCGGTGCCGATATCTCAGATCTCAAGCAGTAAATTAACGGCGAACCTAATTTAGGTGGATATCAATTACATCTGATGGCTGGAGAAGGCAAATTTTCCGAAGAGAGGATTGCGGACGTTGAGTCGGCAGCATGTCGCAGGCTACGAAAATTTTCCCTCACCGACTGGGCCACCCTCGCCGACATCTAGATCCCGCACCAACATGCAACACAACCGCCCCGTTTCCTCTACAGGATACGGGGCGGTTGTGTTTTAGGTGCTATTTAAAGAGGTCGAGCACGTCTATCATACTTTTGCCATAGGGAGACAAGGTATGGACAACAAAATTACTCATATATCTTTTATTAACCAGGCCAGCCGCAACGAGTTTCGCGGTATGAGCAGAAGCATTCTTGAATTCTAGTTTAGTAATCTCTGTTATCCCCTGTAAAGTAATGTTTTCATTCTTTGCAATCGTTCTTAAGATAAGTATACGGTGGTGATTAGCAACCCCTTTAAAATATCTTTCTAATTGTTTTTCTGATTTTGCCATAAATGTATTGTACCATACTATTCTACTATTCTATAGAATACTAGAATAGTATGGTAGGGAAATACTTGACAGTAATTTTCGATTAATCCATAATCAAGCCATAAAATAGGGGTTGGGATGAGCTTGAGGAAGTTTATTTTGGGCGCAACATGTTTGTTGGGTCTTTTTGTTTTTCTGCCGAATGTTGCTTTTGCGGCGGATTGGTCAAACATCGGTTTTGCTGGTAGAACGGTAAAGGATTTTGCAGTTGCCAAGGAAGATAATAAACATATCGTAGCTATTGTAGACAGTAATGGTGACGGCCAAAACGGATATTATACAGTGGATGGCGGGAATACCTGGTCGGCCTCAACCCCTGGTTCATCAATCTGCTATACATTATTGCAGAATCCAGGAAGGACAAATGAATATTGGAAGGGTTGTACGAGTGGTTTGCTTCGTTCGATAGATGGTGGCAAAACATTCTCGTTAGCTCGCTATCATGGTTCGGGTATGTATTATTTGACATCGGCTAATGACGGTAAGATCTATTACTCCTATAGTAATCAGGTTTATGCCTCTAGTGATGGTTTATTGTGGCAGAGTGGAAATCTTCCTAATACAGTCAGTACTGTTTCGTATATTTCGGTAAATCCAGGAAATAGTAATGAGGTGTTTGCACAACGTACCGGAACTGGGGATGGCTTATTCCGAAGCGTGGACGGAGGATTGTCTTGGTCGGTAGTCTCGAGAGACATCCAGTTTAGAAATGGGATAAATGGTCTATACTTTCTCGGTAACAATACACTTGTGGTAACACATTTGAACTCTGGGATTTCATTTTCTACCGATAGTGGGTTTACTTGGTCTGCATTTCGTTCCCCAGACCCAAATGTAACTTTGGAATATAATCACGCCTATTTATCCGCGCAAAATCCGGACATCCCGAGTAATTTTATCGTAAGTTCCAGGGGAAATGCGGACCCAGAAACATCGTACTACTCGCTTGTAGGCAACGACCCTACGAAAACAACCCAAGCTTCATCTGTTCAGGCTATCGGGGCGTTGAGGATTTCGCAGGGGGTTCTGTTTTCTGCGTCGCCTTCCTCTGGAATTACGCGGAACGATGGCATCGCAACAAAGCCGGAATACCTTATAAAATATCCCATTATCATAGTTCCGGGAATTCTGGGAAGTTGGTGGTCTCCTTTTACTGGTCGATGGGAGCTTGATCCCTTCACTCATACGTACGATAGTTTGTATTCTAGTTTAGTGAATGCTGGGTATGAACCCGATAAGACGGTATTCAGATTTCCATATGACTGGCGAAACGATAATCGCACTACGGCAGTAATGCTAAAGGGCAAAATTAATGAAGCGAAAGCTTTAAGCGGCTCAAGTAAGGTTAATATAATCGCGCATAGTATGGGGGGTATTGTTTCACGTGTCTATTTGGAGGGGGATAGTTATCAATATGACGTGGATCGGGTGTTTTTCTTGGGAACACCTCAGCTAGGCTCTGTGGATTCGTATTATACATGGGAGGGTGGACATGTTAGTGGCAGTGATTCATTGGTTTTTCAAGCAATATTTAGGTTATTTTTGGCTGAAGAGGCCGCGGCAACTGGGAGGTTTGGCGATATTGGCATAGTGCAGTATATTCAGCATAGCGTAACATCAGTCGGTCAGCTCCTTCCAATCTTTGAGTATTATTCTGGGCCCAAACTGCCACCCCAGAATCTGTTCCTAACAGATCTACTGGCCGCAAGTGGAAGAATCAAGGAAAGGGGTGTAGCTGTAACTAATATATATGGGGAAACAGGTGTAACGACCCTATCTGGACTCACCATGGTGGAAAGTAGGGACCCGTTTATGTGGGTGGATGGGATACCAAAAAATATTTTGTCCGCAAATAGTTTTGATGGTGTAACTTTTGCACATGGCGATGGTACGGTTACAAATAATAGTCAGTTAGCAATTAGTGGCCATAATATTCTACTAAATGGCGTTTCTCACAGAGAAATCCCAAATAATTCAATCAAGGTAATTTTTGAAGAGTTAGAAATTGATGGGCTGCCTCTAATCACAGAAACAATTAATAAGTATGTGCTAATTAAGGCATATTCGCCCGTCGATTTTTATGTAGAATCACCAAGCGGAAAAAGGATTGGCTACAATAAAAACGGAGACACATTTCAGGAAGTATCCGGGGCTTTTTATTCGGGTAATGAGAGTGCAGCAGAATTTGTAGTAATTCCTAATCCCGAGGTCGGTGCTTACCGGATAGTTACGGAGGGAAATGATACGGGCGGATACAAAATCGAGAGTACATATATTGATGAAAGTCTGAAAACAGAAGAAACACGCGCATACAGTGGTTTTACTGAGTCGGGTAGTTTACAAACAATCACAGCTACACTTAGTGATAAGGGTCTTATTGATACGAAGGTAGTCGATACAGCGCCCCCTGTTACAGTTTTGAGCCAATCTGTTGAGACAGCAGATTACTACAACAAAGAAGTTGTTATTCACCTGAGTGCTAAAGATGATATTAGCGGTGTAAGAGGTACAGAGTATAGCCTTGACGGTATTACCTGGAATACGTATTCTGAGGACTTTTTAATTTCCAAAGAAGGAAACGGTACATTGTATTATAGGTCGGTTGATTACGCAGGGAATATTGAGCCTACGAATACAGGCCGTTTTGTTATTGATAAATCACCTCCGATTGTTAGTTTGAAAACCAATAAAGCAGAGTATACGCATTATGAAATAGTAAAGCTATTCTGTTCTGCCGCTGATTCAATATCTGGAATCGATACTGCGGTTGTAAACTTTGAGGGTATAGACCATCCTTGCGCGAACCAGATTATCGAATTGACTCAGATGAAAAATGGTAATTATGAAGTAAGAGCTAAGTCGAGGGACAGAGCGGGCAATGAAGTGACCGTTATGGTTTCATTCAGAGTAGTCTCAACATTTTCAAGCACTCAGATGGATTTGTTCTCTTTGTTAACAAAAAAGAAGATTCCGATAAGTTTGCATATTAAATATTCGAACAGGCTTTCAGCCGCTGAACTGCTCAAGCGCATAGGGTTGGTTAAACAGTCAAATATGGTCCTTGATAATATGCTCAGGGCGCTTGAAATGGATAAAAAGCTTAAGATAATCCCTGAACACGCGTATAATTTAATAAAGGGAGATTTTCTGTGGCTAAGGGAGAAATAAAAAACAAAGCAAGCTTTCTCGACCTGCTTGTCGGTGTGATATTTGTATTAACAGTTATCGTAGTGGTTCTATTGCTGTCTTCTTTTTTTCAAAATGCCATTTTAAAATATATGCTGATTGCACTGGGAGCTTTTTTGGCTATCGTTCTGACCAGTAAGATAGAGGCTAAGGTTATCAGCTACGTTAATATTGTCGCTAATGTTTTGTTACTTAGCGGGCTGCATTACATAATATTTTTATATAAAAGCAGTTTTACAGACATTGGTTGTAGTTATGGCTGTTCATTGGTTGTTTATGCTGCGATGATTGCCGTAATTATCTCAGGAATTTTATTGGTACCGAACCTATTAAAAACATTCAAAAATCTAATGCCAAGAGTAATTTCAATTTCACTAATAGCAATAATAATTTTAAATGCTATCAGATGGACATATTCATGACCATCAATGAACTAAAAACAACTATAGACCGCTTCGAGGGGGAGTACGCTGTACTTACCCATCATGGTGAGCAGATACTTTGGCCCAAGGCCAAGCTTCCTGAGTATGCTCACGAGGGCGATGTCTTGGTGCTTGTCGCCAAGAGAGACGAAGACGCTCGCAAGGATAGAGAAGCGCTAGCAAAGACCGTAATCAACGAGTTACTAGCGAGGGACTAATGGCAGGGGATAACAGTAACGTGAATGAGTCTCGGCTACTTCCTAGGGTCGTGGCCGCTTTTGGTTTTGCCTTTGGCGCTTACTTGGTTCTAGTAACCTTGCAGCCGATTATATTTGAGCATCGTTTCGCTCTGGGGAGCGAAATCGCCGGTATTGGCGTTTCTGGCAAAACTACCGCCGCGGCGAAAACCTTGCTCGAACAGCGCTGGAAGCAATATCAGGCAGCCGAGGTGAGCGTGGTGGGTCAGGATTTACCGGTTTCTAGCTTCGTCAAGGAGCTCAAAGTAGATGAAACTCTCGAGGAAGCACTAGGTCGTGAGGAGCGAGGCTATTTTGGGCTTTCGAAATACTTGGGAATGAGTCACAATGCTGATCTTGACTACAACAATGAAGGTATAAGCGCTGTTTTACTCGATAGTTTCGATTCGTTGGCAATTGCACCCGAGGACGCCCAGATTACCAGTCTGGAACACGGTCTGGTGGCTGCCGAGAAGAATGGGCAGCGATTACTGCTTCCCGAGAGTCGCGAGGTGCTTCGTGAAGGCCTTTCTAGGCTCTCTAGTACTATCGACCTTCGTATCGCCTCTATCTCACCGATGTTGACCGCAAATGACGCCGTAGCGCTCCTAGACAGCGTACAGCAGGCTTTGCAGCGCCCAGTGATGGTGTCAGGTGGGATTGACGAGCAAATTAGCATCGAATCTCTACGCAAATGGCTCAAAATTACGCCAGTAGCTGCAACCACTCTTGTCGAATTACCGACTTTGCTTCCACGAGAGGACAATGACTACAACTACTTGGATCAGAATATGGTTTACATTTATTCGAAGGATATTGCTGCTAAGGTAAATAGAGCCGCTGCAAATGTGGTTCTCGACAGTGTCGATGGCAAGATGGTGGTGAAAACGCCAGCTATTATCGGACAGGAGCTTGATACTACCCGACTAATCAATGATATTCAAGGCGCTGTGAAGGGTGGCCATGGCGTAAAACTTACACTTGTGGTCAAAAATCCGGCAGTGAGTGAGGCCAATCTGGACGAGCTTGGTATCCTGGAGCAAATTTCACGCGGGTGGACAGATGCTAGTGGTTCTCCGGCAAATAGGCAACATAACTACAAAACAGGGGCCAGTAAGTTCAACGGGGTTCTAATCAAGCCAGACGAGGAGGTTTCCTTCAACACTATCCTGGGTCCGGTTGAAGCGAGTACAGGGTATTTGCCGGAACTGGTGATTCTGGCCGACAAGACGGTTCCCGAGTATGGCGGTGGTCTTTGTCAGGTTTCTTCGACCGCGTTTCGTGCCGCTCTCAATGCGGGTCTCCCAATCCTCGAGCGTCACAATCACGCCTATCCAATTGGCTACTATAAGCCATACGGCGTGGATGCGACCATATATTTACCGACACCAGACATGCGATTCAAGAATGATACCGGCCACTACATTTTGATTCAGACCAGTGTGGTCGGGAACAAACTGTACTTTGATTTTTATGGCACCAAGAAGCCGGGGAAAATTACTTTTTCTGGAAATGCTGAAACTGTAGGTCAGGTTGACCTTGTTGAGCAAGTGACCTCGAGCATTACCGAGCAAGATGCTCGTGGACCAAAGTCTTTCACAGCAGTTTTTTATCGACACATTTATGATACGGCTGGAAAGCTTACCGATAACGACAAATTTACGAGTAAATACGACAGCCCGGATAAATATCCGCATTAATTAATTAGACACGAAAGAGGGGCTACCAGCAGGCAGCCTCTCTTTTGAGTGCTGTGCGGGTAGCCCCCTGTGGCTAGCGGTATGGTGCGCGAAGGATCATGTTCGGTTGTCTTGGTGGGTCATGCGAGACGATGCCCGCCTCGTGGAGTCTCCAAGCAGATTCACGTGAGCAGCCTCCGGAGAAGGTGATCCGGGAGCCTTTTTCGAGACTCTCCCGGGCTTGCTCAAGACGCTGGTCCAGCTCTCTGGGATCCATCTCCCTCTTTTCGCAAGGAGGATAGGACCGGTAGCGACGCGGCAATACATAGCGCTTCTTGCCGGACCAGAAGGGGCTGTGATAGCCGACTTCAACCCAGCCTAGAGCTTCCCAGATAGCCATGAGTTTCTCGCTGTTGGTTTCCTTGATCCAACGTGAGCGCTCTCTGCTATCGGAGAGGTGGAGTGCGAACTCGTAGTTCTTGGTTGTTAGTGCATGTTCGCGGGCAATCAAGTAGATCTCGTACTCGCACTCCTCCGGAATGTCTTCGGTCGGGACTACCCCGTACCTGAGAGAAAGGATGAAGCAGAGCAGCGCAATATCTAGTGTGATTTCCATGCTGTCCCCTCGGTCGTTGACTGTAGGTGCGTAGTTTCGAGCAGTATTGTACCACAAAAAAGCCTTCGTGTAAAGGTTATTTTAAGAACGACTGTGTGAATTCCCCTTGGTTTAGTGTAAAATATGAATATGTATATAGACTGGTTACCAGATTACGAAGTAGAAGTCGCCGAAATAGATGAGCAGCATAAGAAGTTTGTTCTCTTACTAAACGATTTATATGACACTATAGAGGTTGGGAGCGAGGAGATTATTCTTGGTGATATCCTCGATCAGCTTGCTGCATACGCAAACTATCATTTTGCGACCGAAGAGAAATATTTTGATAAATTTGAATATCCTGACTCTGCCGCTCACAAGGAAATCCACCAGAAATTTCGCGACACCGTGGCTGATTTTCAGAAAAACTATGTTGGTAACGAAGATAAGTACGCAATGAAAGTCCTGGATTTCATGAAGGGTTGGCTCACTAACCACATCACCACCGTAGACCAAGCCTACGCCGACTGTTTCCATGAGCACGGACTAAAATAGATAGTATATAAGATAGGCCGCTCAGAAGGGCGGTTTTTCTTGACGATATTTACTTTTCCTGATATAATCAGCTTCGCGAATATCTCGCTAAGGCGATATTTTGGGTACCAAATCGAAAGGGGAATATTATGCCTACGGGGCAGAAGGAGCTCGGTCCGGTCTACCTTACCTCCGATGAGTTCGAACTCTGGGTGAGGAACAAGGCCAAGTACCGCACGGGTGAGCGACTAAGCAAGGTCTCGGTTTCGGGGTCTCTCCGTTCGACTCTACTTCGCAAGCTTGTTCAGGCCGGGGTCTTTGAGTACGACTCGGATGACTGCGATATGTTGATCGTGCGCCACCCGCGCCTGGTCCAGGAGGAAGGCAATCGGGGGTCTGTGACCACCACCATGCAGAGCCTGGAGTCAGCTCAGGCCTGGCGCACCCGGATGACCAAGGAGGAGAACGGGACGACGCGTCCTGGTGAGCTACTCCGTGAGGAGGTAGTTAAGCTCACACCCAGCGAGTTTGATTTGCTCCTGGAGTGTACAGAAGCCACCAGCTGGCCAGCTGGTGGCGGTTACGGCAGCCTCGGGAGAAACTTCCTGCGGTCCTGCGACGCATCGAAGCGCGAAGCGATCGATGGCATCATGAAGAAGCTGGGAGTTCGCTTCGACAACGGCTACAACACCTACCGACTCTCACATGCGCTGTTTTCTTGGAGACATCAGCAGCGCCAGGGGCAGTGACGTCTCTTCGTTTCAAAAACGAGGGGTACGGCGCTGCCCCTCGTTCGTTTAATCTTTCTTTAGTAGTTCCATGAAGACGCCCGAGGGGATTTCAACTTTGCCGAACTTCTTCATGCGTTTTTTACCTTCTTTTTGTTTGTTGAGCAGTTTATTCTTACGGGTAACGTCGCCACCATAGAGTTTGGCAGTAACGTCTTTGCGCATTGCGGAGATATCTTCACGGGCAATAATCTTGCCACCGATGGCAGCCTGTAAGGCCACCTTGAAGAGTTGCTTTGGAATCAGTGATTTTAGCTTCTCGACTACCTGTTTACCTACGGTTTGCGCTTCACTTCGGTGCACGAGGAGTGAGAGGGTATCAACGACGGTTTCGGCAATGTAAATATCTACCTTCACCAGGTCTCCGGCACGGTATTCGATGAATTCGTAACTCATGCTGGCGTAGCCGGAGGAGATGCTTTTGAGTACATCAAAGAAATCAGTAACTATCTGGGAGAGTGGCATTTCGCATTTTACGATTACTCTGGTTTCTTCGAGGTAGTCGATAGTTTTGAAGATACCACGACGATTAGTAATGAGTTCCATAATGACGCCAATATAGTCGCTTGGGGTTACAATCTCTACCCTTACCCAAGGCTCACGAATTTCTTGAATGTGCATAATGTTTGGTAGTTCTGCAGGACTGTTTATGATCGTCACTTCTTTGTTGGTTTTTACAATCTCGTAGGCGACAGAAGGAATGGTAACGAGAAGGTCGAGGTTGAACTCACGTTCCAATCTCTCCTTCACGATATCCATGTGGAGGAGACCAAGGAAACCACAACGGAAACCAAAGCCGAGAGCGCTAGAAACCTCTGGCTCATAAGCCAGCGATGAATCGGAGAGGCTTAGCTTGCCAAGGGCTTCGCGTAGTAGGGGATAGTCATCTCCTTCGGTAGTATAAATCCCGGCAAAGACAAATGGTTTTACCTTTTTGTATCCCGGGAGCATCTCGACATCTTTGTCGCTAGCGAGTGTTACGGTATCACCAACAGGTGCGCCGGAGACGTCACGAAGTCCGGTGACAATATAGCCAATCTCCCCAGTTTTTACCCGGTCTTCTGGCACAAATTTCGGCGTAATATAGCCGATTTCGATACTTTCTGCCCCAGATTTGCTACCCAGCATGTGTAGCTTCTGTCCTTTCGGTAGGGCGCCATCGATAACCCGGACATAAGCAACTACACCTTTGTAAGTATCGTAAAAAGAATCAAAAATAAGGGCGCGGAAAGGTTTCTCTGTTTCTCCTTTGGGCGCTGGAACTTTTTCGATCACGCGCTCAAGGATAGTAGCGACCCCTTCGCCGGTTTTGCCGGAAGCAAGGATTATCTCTTCGCGTTTTACTCCCAGTAGGTCAATGATTTCCTGCGCTACTTTCTCGGGCTCGGCATGAGGTAAGTCAATCTTGTTTAGAACCGGAATAATTTCTAGGTTGTGCTCGAGGGCGAGGTAGATGTTGGAAAGAGTTTGTGCTTCAATCCCTTGCGAAGCATCAACTACAAGGATAGCTCCCTCGACAGCGGCAAGCGAACGGGAGACTTCGTAGGTAAAGTCCACATGTCCTGGAGTATCGATTAGATTTAGAATGTGACCCTGGTATTCCATCCTGGCCGGCTGAAGTTTGATGGTGATGCCGCGCTCTTGTTCGAGTTCCATGGTATCGAGAAGTTGAGCGTGCATGTCACGCTTATCGATGGTGTTTGTTACCTCTAAAAAGCGATCCGAGAGCGTCGATTTGCCATGGTCAATATGGGCAATAATGCAGAAATTACGTATTTTGCTTTGATCCATTAGGCCCTACGTAGTTTATCGAGAACAAATTTGGTTTCTTCGCATTTGAATAACCAGCTGAAGAAAAAGTAGGTGATTGCGCCAAAGGCAATCGCCCCCATAGTCTGGACAAAGAGGCCGACGACACTGAGGGTATTAACTAGCGGGTCAAAAAGATAGAGAGAGTAGTGTACGACGATTCCCATAATAACCGAGGCGATTATTAATCTGGCCGTGGATTCAAATATTTTGTGGTCGGGATCGAGCGCTCCAACCTTGTTATGCAGTGCGACAAAGAGCGCAATGGCGTTGATGATGCCGGCAATAGAAAAGGCGAGCGCAATGCCTGCGACTCCGAGGCCGAGAGGGGAGATAAACGGCAGCGCAACGGAAAGAATCGCGTTTACTGCCATCACCGATAGACTGATGTAGAGCGGAGTCTTGGTGTCTTGAATCGCATAAAATGCCTTGAGTAGTAGCGGAATCAGCCCTTGGGCAACGAGACCAACTGCAAAGAAGAGCAGCGCCTTGGTTGTCCAGTAGGTATTGTCCCAGCTGAAGTTACCAACGCCGAAGACCAAACGTATTACCTGAGCGCGGAGAACGATTAGGCCGATAGTGGCCGGAATAGTAAAGTAAAGGATACGGCGGGCACTCCAAGAAAAATTCTTCATAAATTCGGTCATATTATTCTTGGTTTTTGCCTCTGAAAGAACAGGAAAGATGGCTGTTGCGATGGCAATACCGAAGATAACGGTTGGCGCGGTCTGAATGTCGTTTGCGAAGTTTAGGACGGTAATGCCGCCAACAAAGAAGGAGGCAACAATAGTATCGACGAAGAGGTTTATCTGTCCGACGCCGATAGTAATTGTGCGAGGAAGCATCAGCTTAATGATGCGCCCAATTTGACCTTCCTTGAAGTTCAGGGTAGGCTTCCAACGGAATCCGGTAGAAATTACAGATGGCAGCTGAATAAGGGCGTGCAGCATGGCGCCGATAATTACACCGATTGCGAGGGCATAGACCGGGGTTTGGAAACGCGGGGCCAAAAAGATTGCCGCTAAGATAATCGAAAGATTATAAATTAGCGGAGCTAAGGAGTAGGCCACAAAGCGCTTGTACGAGTTTAGAATGCCGCCAAATACCCCAGAAATCGAGAAGAGGATTGGCGAAACCATCATCATCCGCGTGAGGTTTATGGTGACGTTATAAATATCGATGTTGGCTTCAGGTCGGTTAAAGAACCCAGGTAGAAGGAAGGGCACTAGCTTTGGGGCGAGGATAAAGATAATAACCGCAAAGATGCCAGCCGAAAGAGTAATAAAATTTATAAAGGAACTAGCAAGCTCATTGGCTTCCTCTTTTTTCTTTTCGGTAATCTTCTCGACGAATACGGGGATAAAAGCACTCGAGAGGGCACCGAGAATCAGAAGATTAAAGATCATATCCGGTAAGCGGAAAGAGGCGTAGAAAGCGTCGGTCATATGTGAAGCGCCGAAGGTTCCCGCGATCACGCGTTCACGCCAGAGACCGAGAATGTTGGAAAGCAGGCCGGTACCACCAAGAATCAGAGCTGCATTTCCGATAGTCAGCTTCTTATTACTTATGTCATACCAAAACTTCTTAACGCGATTCATTATGCCTTTGCTTTATCCATAATCTTTTTGAAGTCTTCTGCGTCTAAGGTTTCTTTTTCAATCAACTCAGCAGCTACAGTTTCGAGCTTCTTTTTGTTTTTGGTGATAGTTTCGGTAGCTTTTTTGTAGCCGTTTTCAACAAACTTGTCTACCTCGGAGTCGATAAGGGCGGCAACTTTTTCGGAGTAGTCCTTGTCATGTTCGCCAAGTTCGCGGCCCAAAAAGACCATTTCGTTCTTGCGGCCATAAACTCGATTGCCCAGGACGTCACTCATGCCATAGCGAGTTACCATTTCGCGAGCCAGCTTGGTAGCACGTTCCATGTCGTTGCTAGCACCGGTAGTAACATCCGAGAAAAAGATCTTTTCGGCAGCCCGACCACCAAGCATCATGGCGATGTCATCTTCGAGTTCTGATTTGCTAGAGAGTTTCTTATCTTCTTCTGGCAGTGACCAGGTAACACCGAGCGCCATACCACGGGAGACGATAGAGATCTTGTGGATTGGGTCGGTACCAGCCAGTAGATGGCCGACAATTGCATGTCCAGCCTCGTGGTAAGCGGTAATCTTCTTCTCTTTATCGTTCATTCCAGCGCCCTTGTGCTCTGGGCCGAGGTAAACTTTCTCGACAGCGTGTTCAACATCAATCGCAAAGATTTCCTTTTTGTTCTCTCGAGCGGCAAGGATTGCTGCTTCGTTGAGGATGTTTTGGAGGTCAGCACCCGAGAATCCTGGAGTCTGGCGGGCGATTACCTTGAGGTCAACGTTCTTTGCGAGGGGTTTATTCTTAGCGTGAACCATAAGAATAGCTTCACGGTCTTGGATGTCTGGCATATCGAGAATAACTTTACGGTCAAAGCGTCCAGGACGCTGCAGGGCAGGGTCTAGTACATCTGGTCGGTTGGTTGCTGCCATCACGATCACGTTGGTATCTTGCTCGAAACCATCCATCTCAGTAAGAATCTGGTTCAGGGTCTGCTCGCGTTCGTCGTGAGAGCCGCCCATACCAGTACCACGTTGGCGACCTACGGCATCAATCTCGTCAATAAAGATGATACAAGGAGCGTTCTTCTTGGCTTTTGCAAAGAGATCACGCACACGAGAGGCACCAACGCCGACAAACATCTCGACGAATTCTGATCCGGAGATCGAGAAGAAGGGCACCCCAGCCTCACCGGCTACAGCACGTGCCATCAGGGTTTTACCAGTTCCTGGCTGTCCGAAGAGGAGTACGCCTTTTGGAATTTTGGCGCCGAGGGCAAGGAATTTCTTGGGATGTTTTAGGAAGTCAACGATTTCTAGGAGTTCTTGCTTCGCCTCTGCGGCACCAGCAACGTCGGCAAAGGTAATCTTATCCTTTTTGTTGTCCGCCAGTCGGGCTCCAGATTTACCAAAGGACATTGCTTGGTTGTTGCCACCTTGGGCTTGCTTGAGCATAAAGTAAAAGAAACCGATGATAAGGATAAATGGTACGACGCTAGTGAGCAGGGTAATCCAAATCGAGTTGTCGCTACTCGCTTTGATGTCCAAATTTACCTTGCTTGGATCAGCACCGAGATCTTTAAGTGTGGTAGTAATCTGCTCATTAGCACCAATCTGCGAGGACTGTTTGGTCTTGTCTTTCATCGTGATAATGACGTTTGTACCCTCAACAACAATGCTACTAACCTTATTATCTTTTACTTCGCCAGCGAGATCACTAATGCTTACGGCTTTGGGCGTAGTGCCTTGGCCAAGATAGGTATAAACTCCAGCGAGCACAAGTAGGGCAACGATTATTGCGATTACGGTAGTATATTTATTTTTCTTAACGGTTTTCATGACTGGCCTCGCTTATGGTTATGCTATATTTCGGTTTTTTGTTATCTAGGTTTCTTGATTTTGCTAATCCGGGAATCCACAGAACTTCATTATTTGTGGTACCGACTAGAAGGGGAATTTGCGAACGTTTTTGCCTATCTATTTTAGCATCTACGAACAGGTCTTGCAGCTTTTTATGGCCTTCCATACCCGTCTTTGCTACTTTATCTCCTGGCAGGACAGCGCGGATTACGTATCCTTCTAGGGAGGAGAGCAAAATAGAATACTTGTCCTTGGAGTCGGCTCTGTTAGATTCGGTAATCTCTACGTTATAATTTCCAAAATTCGAGTGCCCCAGAGATAGCTCAAGAGGGGCTATAATTGGTGCTTTATTATCTCTCATTTTGAGCACAAAATCAAGGTGATTGTAGCGTCGCCTCGCTGTAACATTTCCCGGTAGATCGAGGGTTTTTGTACCTTGGTCATCACTTGCCAGCTGGGCGACTGCTTCAAGATGGGCGAGTGAGAGCTCCTTGCGATCACCTTTTACCTTTTCGTACATCTGCGCCAAGGCCTCGTATAGAATTGGCCGTGGTACCTCTGCAGAAACTGAAGTGTTAGTGTGGAGTTGTTCTACCAGCCACTTGGCGCGCTCCTTTAGTAATTCATCAATCTCTTCTTGAATCGTTGCCGAGCGGCTAATGTTTGCCAGGTACTCTGGGTTGAGTTGCCCAAGCAACGGTAAGACTCGGTGACGAAGGTAGTTGCGGTTGTAGCTGGTATCGGTGTTGGTGGTGTCTTCGTGCCATTTGAGTTTGTGTATCTCTGCATAAGCAATAATCTCAGTCTTCGTAATACCTAGCAGGGGGCGAAGAATTTTACCCTCGCGCTCTTTCATTCCGGAGAGTCCCGCTGGACCACTTCCGCGGACCAAATTCATCAGCACTGTTTCTGCCTGATCATCGGCATTGTGGGCAAGTGCTACGTAACCCGCATCATATTTTTTGGCAGCATTCTGTAAAAATCGTCGTCTTTTATCCCGAAAATATTCCTCGAGGTTTCCCGACTCGTTTGAAGCCATGTTGTGTGGTTTTAGCTTTGTAGAGGTGTACGTAATGTCATACTTCTTAGCCAAGGAACGGACAAATCTCTCATCTTTGTCCGAATCATCCCGGAATCCATGATTAACGTGAGCAATCACCATGTTTTGCTTTGGAAGGCAGCTCGCTACGAGGTCGAGCATCACTACGGAGTCGACACCGCCAGAAACGCCGAGAACCAGCTTGGTTTCCCTCTCGATGCCGAGTGTGGTCAGTCTAAAGCCAAATTCCTTCACAGACAGTGCTTTTTTTGCTATAATTCCCTTGCTATTCGTAGCAATTTCGCGGGCCTGTAGCTCAGTGGTTAGAGCAGTCGGCTCAATTGACAATTTGGCTAAGTCCAGAGAAGGGTTATGAAGTCTCATGTGACAGTTGCCACAAAGCAGCTCGCATTTGGCAACTTCATCTCTCATTGTCTGCAAACCCCTATTGGAAAGCGATCTTGAATCCAGCTTATATTCCTTACCGCTTTTGTGGTGGAAGGAAAGGGCTGCTAGGTTCTCGCTATATCCGCACTCCTGGCATTTGCCGCCGAGCAAACGGATAAAGTAAAGCTTTCTCTCTAGGGCGCGTTCCTTTTGGGCACCATAAGACTGATGTACTTTGTTCTTGCACTTGCCAGAACAGAACATCAGTTGGCGTCCCGATAGTTGTTTGCCGCAGACCTTGCAGTTTATGAAGTCCTTCATAATCCGATAATACTCTAGATAGGCCAAGTAGTCAAAGGGCTGCTAGTGGAGCGATCCATTAGTATATTCTGTCAAATTCGGGGAAACCTAAAGCGTGAAAACGTCATGGCAATCCCGAGCCAAGTCCCGACAGCATCGTCGGGGAAGGTGTAGAGACTAGTTGGCAGACTTCCCACGTGGAAGAAGGGATAGTCCAGATTACAAACCCGAAAGGGGCAGTGAAAGCTGTAGTGGTACGCATAACCGATTGGTCGCTGGTTCAAGTCCAGCCAGGCCCACCAAATTGGAAATTAGAGCCGCGTTGCGGCTCTTTTTATTTTTTGAGCTATAATATATCTATGAAATGGACGATGCCACCAACAATTAAGGTATACGAGGCCCTTGGGGCTATTGGCGATGACCGAATTAAAGTTGATGGAGACAGTGCGAAGCTCTATTCATCGTCGCGTGGCAAGTACTACACGATTTCATACAACCCGGAAACCAGACAGATATATGCCAATGACAATGCCTCTTTCTTTGCCGGTTACTTGGGGTATCCAGCGATTGCCCTCCTTTTTGCCAAAGGTATCTTGTCTTACCATAACGAAACAGCCGAGGCTCTAGCTGGTATCGCCTGGAAGGACATTAATCAGAAGAATAAGAATGATTTTGAGAAAACTATTGTAGAGGTAAATATGATTCTAGAGGCCAAGGGGTTACATCCACAAACCGTATCGC
Source organism: uncultured Candidatus Saccharibacteria bacterium (assembly GCA_964501135.1). Lineage (GTDB taxonomy): Bacteria > Patescibacteriota > CPR2 > UBA1875 > CAIMLA01 > JBGSPL01. The sequence continues at coordinate 21,016 of CAZCRI010000005.1, read as the reverse complement.
TAGAAGTAAGTGAGATTATGAGGCAACTTGCGGCCCTTGATCTTCAAAAGCCAGATAAGAAAACTAAACCGCCGAAGGGTTACTAAGATGACGGATTTAATAGAAAATGCACGTGTCTTGATGTATCAAAAGACATTGGAAAATGGAGCGCCGGTTTGGGAGCTTACGGAAACAGCTGTAGCAAAAGGAAGGGAATTGTCCAAAAAGTACGGGGTAGATGCCGAAACAGTAGTGGTTGCACTTTACCTAGCACATATTTGCTTTGATAAAGAGGTAGGTGGTGAAGTTCAAAAAAACCACCCAGAACTTAGCGCTAGTATGGCTGAGAACTATCTAGAACAATGGGGATGCCCAAGGGATAAAAGCACAGAGATATTGCAGTCGATTCGAGATCATCATAAGTCAGGGAAAGCAGAAACTTTGGCAGCCGAGGTTATGAAAAATGCTGAATGCTACAAATTTATTACTTGGGACAAACTAAGGCTCTATTATGAAGATTTGCTTTCGCGTGGCTATAGTAAAGAGCAGTTTATCGCCTACGTACAAAGAAAATTTGAACAGAAAAAGGCAGTCCTTACTTTCCCGGAATGTGTCAAGGATGCCGAAGCTGGATATCTAGGAATACAAAAGGCCTTAGCTTCTCTGTAATTTGAAACTGCTGGCAAGTAGTGCTAAAATAGTTTACGAAAAGCGTTCGGCGGGAGTCTTGTTGGGTTAGTCGGGCAATAATTACTTTATTTTATAACTGGGCAGACACATATTTTTGCGTGTGCCAATGAGGAGAAAAGTTTTGACTAGGCTAAGAAAATTGATGACCGCGGTACATGACAAATATTTTGCGAAGCATAGACAAAACAAGAACTCGGTAAAGAAAATTGATAGGGCGATGGCAACTATAGGGACATTTGGTCCCGTGATGACAAGTGTCCAGATATTTCACATCTTTACGACAAAAGCAGTGGCAGGCCTTTCTCCAATCACTTGGGCAGGGTACTCAATAGTTTCTATTTGCTGGGCCGTATACGGGTTTTTCTACAAAGATAAGCCGCTAACGATCGTAAATTCTATTAGTGCCATCACGAGTGGTACGGTATTCGTTGGCTATATGATGTTTCGCTAATTTCGCCTCATTTTGTGGTAAAATCAGACTATGATAGAAGGATATAATCCACAACCAGAGAAGGAGCAGCAGCCACGAAACGAGTGGCGCGGCTACAATAGCGGGCAAATGTCTTCGGAAAAGACTGCCCAGAACTACCATGTCGAATACGGTGTAGGGGAGAAGCCAAACGTACTAGAGGTTCAACATCTGATGGAGATGGATCCAGAAAATACGATATTAGTAGCTGGAGATAATTTGATTTATCTTGGTGGGAATATAGAAGTCTCAGAAGAAGCAGCAATCAAGGTGGCAATGCCGGTTTATGGCGGGGAGCCTGGCCTACGCGTTGTACGTCCTACGACTGTTTATCGAATTCTAGAAGACGGGAGAACCTTGGTTTATGCGATAGATGTCGAAAAGGCAAGGCAATACATTGAAGCACAGCAAAACAGAGCTGTAGCTTAAGAATTTAATTCAGATATTAAAGCCAACAGAGAGTGGCTGTCGAAAGTAGGTAACTATGTGTCTCGCAACACCAATGCAAATGATTCGCGTCGAAGGTGACTATGGATATGTCGTTCACGGCGGAAAAGAGTATAAAGTAGAGCTTTCGCTGATAGACAATCCCCAGGTTGGGGACTGGATTCTTGCCCATGGTGAACTTGCGGTGAGCAGAATCCCTAGTAAAGACGCAGAAGAAATACTACAATTGATTTCCCAGGCCAACAGTAGTCACTAGGAGGTGAGCGCATGAACCTGGAAATAACCAAGGGTGGCAGATATGGACTCGTCCATCTGCTTCCTACCTGCGGCGGTACCGATAACATCGTGATGGTGAAGGCGGCAGAGTATCTGAAGTGCAACACATCAGAGGACTTTGTCGACGCTCTCGGGCCATTCGGAAGATGTCTTACCGAGAAAGAGGCCGAGCTTCCGGTTCGTGAGCTGCGTCCTATCGAGGAGATTGCAGAGACTGCAAAGCAGACGACCGGCAAGGTGGACCTTGCTAGCGTGATCCTGCACTTCTCTGGTGCGGAGCACTTTCGCAAGTTTCAGACAGTACCTACCATTGTGGGCAGAGAGATACCCGAGGAACTTCGTGCTTTTGCGCACACTCTGCTGCCGTTGACAGTAGTGGGCGGTCGTTACTACTACGACAACGGCGTAGCGAACGTGGAGATTCGGGGACTGGTACAGTTCGGTCCATCGAATGGAAGCCCTTACGCGCATCTTGCGGGACTAGTGTGGCTTCCCGACGGGGGGCTGTCAGCACGAGTCTTGGCGGCGCAAGCCGCATGTGGGATTCCAGAGAACGTGGTGGGAGTCACCCTACTCGACTACAACAAGACGCCAAGGTTGCAGAAAGCAACCGTGGCGGCGAAAGAGGCACTGGGCTTGTAGGCCGGCGCTCCATCCGGAGCGCCGGCCTTAGCCGTCTTAGATAATTATTTTAGTGTAGACCAAAGCAGCTCAAAGATACTACGTAGAGTATTTGTCAGCTCCTTGTTCTCTACGAGCATACTTACCTTCGTTTTACCGTAAGTTACGATCGCTACACGGTTATTGTAAATCGATATCTCAGACTCAAATAAGTGCTTTTTGATGTAACGTATCTCACGCAGCATTTCCTCGCCATTAACGGTGGTGAAGACTCCGGGTTTTGTCTCCGGACTAATCATACGAAGTTTAATGCCTAGAGATTTCATCTTTAGAGATTGTTTTTCCGCAAATTCCTTTGTGAGATAGTCATCGTCTAGTGGGGAACGAAACACCAGGACTTCTCCAGGTTTCTGGAGAAGGGAGTCGTTATATAGGGTTTTTACTCCAGCAATCCCTTCGAAATAGGAAACGCTCGGCTTATTACTTTGCAGATTGAAAAGACTGGAGAGCTCTGGCAATACAGCTTGAAGTACTTGCTCTTTTTCTGAGATTTCCCTTTTCTCTTTTCCGATAATATCCCCAAGAGTATGTGGGTCAAGGGGAGAATAAAGAAATTTCTTTTTGCGCTCCTTGCGCTCTACTAGCTTCATTCCCATGAGAGATTGCAAGACAAAATAGGAGTTTGCCCGAGTGATGCCGGTCGCTGTGGCAACCTCAGGAGGTGTCTTCGGTCCCTCTGAAAGGAGAAGATTGTAAACAATGGCCTCATTCTCATTTAGGCCCAATTTTTCTAATAAATTTTGTTTCATAGAGTCTCCCGATGGGGTTAGAAGTTGTTATACACATCTGTTAAATTGTAAAATTAAGATTTACAAACCAGAATAGATTTACAAAGTATAGTATAAACCAAGTATGGAAATAAAGCAAGGATTATATTGACAAAGGTAAGGTAAGAGTTTACAATACACAGTCGACTTGGGAAACAGAAATACTGAGTCGAGGTACATTACAACCAACCTAGCCTAGGAGGCTATCATGCATCAGAGGTATCTGGTTAGCAAGTTTGCGCATCAGTTCATCGGTATTTTGGGCTCCGAAGGAGTCATTGACCCGGAGGGACTGGTGGGTGATGGCGATCCGGGCTCACGCGAGATTTTCGTGATGACAGAGCATCTGACTTCATCCGAAGCCGATGCTGTCGTTAAGGCGATGGAGGCGACTCTCATCGCGCCGATCAAGATTCGTGGAGAAGTAATCTACGAAGACGGATCTGTCTTCCAAGTCAACGCCAGCTTTACTTCTGCACGTGGTGGGCGCCGTGTGGTACTGCAGAGATGGGACTCGTATATCGACGAAGCTCTTGGCCGGTATCCGCGCAATTCGCACTTCGTTGCCGCAAATCTCGGGAAGGATGCGCGCGAAGGAGAAGAAGATTTTCGCCAGGTATTCATTGCCCGTTATATTACCTCGGGAAGGGGGTGATAGTCATGGAGCATCTACTCCGGGTGGAGCGCATCCTAAAAGCGCTCGCGGCAGAAGCCCTCCTCGCAGAGATCCGTTTCCAAACGGGTCGCCACGCGATCAAGGTTCGCGCCGTGGACTATGGTCCCACGGGAGAGTTGGAGAGGGTTCTCAAGGCGGATGGAATCGAAGTAGGGTCACACCGAAACGATTACGACCAAATTGATGAGCTTATCTGCTACTGAGCAGCTCCGCTCTCAACCCGCGCTTTTTTGCGGGACAGTTCCAGGGGGATTGTCTCGCCCCTCCGCAGCTACCTTGCTGCGCTGATGAGTCCATGTGTAGGACGAAAGGGTATTATGCGTCAAATCTGGAAATACCAGTGATGACGTCCATTGCCCGACATTTGTCGGGTCAGTGCGCTTGGGCGTACAGGGTCCACCGGAGCCCTTACTCCGGAGCGTTTGACAGTGGTAACGCGCCCAGGGCCTACGGGTCAAGGCTGAAAACTGTCGGATTAGCGGCCTAACCGTAGATGTATTGGCCCCAAGGTCTCTTATATCGACCATACCTCTGACGTGAGGCAAACGCGCTCCTAGTCCAGCAAGGGCTAGCCATGGGGGATAAGCCAAGGAGTTTTGTACTCCAGCTATCCGAGCGCACCCCTTTTGTGTCAAAGTTGGGAAACCAGTGATGACGCACCACAGACGACATCACGTCAAGCTCACTAGATACCAGGAGGTGTAGAAATGGATAAGGTGCTTTTCGCCCTCGGTTGGGCGTCGGTCTTCTTTGCGGCTTACAAAACCAAGAAGAAGTACTAGCTCAAGTCCCCAATTCATTCTAGTGAAGGGTAAGACAATGCCTACAGCGCTTGAGTTGTGCATGTCCGCCATCGTCCTCTCAGGGCTACTCGCCCTGGGGATGTGTGTCTGGGATTATTGCCAAGCACACAAAACGTGGTATCAGCGCTTGCTGATGCTGGCCCCAATGTCGGTTTTGGTCATATCCTTGGTCATTACCCTCTACGGGCTGCTTCACGGCGCTTATCACGAGCTGGCTCTCCATTAACTGGGGAGCCAGCCCGCACAAAAATAGTAGACCCTCCAGTAGGAGGGTCTTTTGAATTAGTTTAATGTACCGAACAGGTGATGCAGGGGTCGTAGGCGCGGATTAGCATTTCGATTTGTCGATATAGTTCTTTTTCTGGTAGTTTGCCGTATTTCTTCATCATTTCGTCGGCATCTTCCTCGAGGTTTACGAGACTCTGAACGGTAGGTGTAACGATGTCGTAATCTGTGATAATTCCGTTTTTATCCGTTTTTACCGAGTGGTACAGGGTGCCGCGAGGCGCTTCTATGGCCCCAACTCCAGCACCTTCACGAACAGTAAATGGTACCCGGGCAAGCTCCTTGGAGTTTGCGATTGCTGATTCGAGCTGGATTATAGCTTCCTCGATAAGGTGTACGATCTCAATTGCTTGAGCAACATTGTTATGGAAACTATTGTACGAAGGTAATTTCTGGCCCCAAATACTGCGTAGGGCGTAGAGTGCTTTTGGATTGAGGTTCTCCTGGTCCAGCGAAAGACGGGCGAGGGCTCCAACCATAAAGCCGTGACCGTCTCGAGTACCATACTTTGTGTTGGAGTCTTTACGCACTTCTTCTGTAAATGCATAGCCATAGTTCTCAATTGTTGCCTTGAACTTGGAGTTTGAGACGATGCTGTCCCCGTCGAGGTAAGTGAGTTTGCCATCTTTCTGAGTAGCAAGGTACTCGGTCTTACGCTTTAGCGCCGGGTAGTCAAAGGAGGCAAAGAGTTCTACCGTCTCTAGCGCCATAGGAATAGCGGCTCTTAGCTCAGTCACCAGCTCCTTTAGTACTTCGTTTCCGGGGACGCTTAGAAATCCACCCACCGCTGGGGCTACCGGGTGAATTGCTCGACCTCCAATAACCTCTACCAGTTTGTCGCCCAATTTCTTCATTGCCACGGCGGTGCGGTAAAGCTCGGGTCTAGTGTGATGAAGCTCGATGGCATTTACGACATCCAGGTAGTCGGGAGCAGCAAGAAAAAAGAGGTGAAGAGCGTGAGATTGAATAATCTGCCCTGCTTGTAAGGCGCGACGCAAGCTCATAATCCTCTCGTTTACGGTGACCCCAAAGGCGTCCTCGATTGCTTGGATTGCCACCAGCACGTGAGCGGTAGGGCAGACGCCACAGATTCGAGCGGTAATAAAAGGCGCATCTTCGTAGGGACGCCCTAGGACCAGTTGTTCAAAGAGACGCTCGCCCTCATCGATTTTTAGGGTCGCCCTGCCGGACTTGTAGTTTAGCTTCAAGTCGCCGTGACCTTCGATTTTACAAATATAGTGATTTAGCACAGATTCGTTCATTATTTACTCCAATCTTGTCATCTTGAGCGAAGTCGAAAGATCTAGATCCTCACGTCGCTCGGCTTTATCCGACCTCCTCAGGATGACAGGTGGGGGTTGATTTAGTACAGATTCTTGCAATGTTTTTCCTCTCACGTCATTCCGAACTTGTTTCGGAATCTCTATAGAATAATCTTATGTTCATTATATCTTTATTTTGATACTTTTGTCAGTCGATACAAAAGTATCCCAAAAATCTCTTTTGAATGCGGCGGTCTGCGGACCTTCGCAGAAGCTAGTCAAGCCTGTCCTGGCGATAACATACCTTGTTATTAAATGTGCTACTGCTGTTGGACTACGTTGGAACGAGAACCGTTTATTTCTCTTTTGGATACATTTCTTTAAATTCATCTTGGTGAGTCATGAAAGCCCCGAATACTTGCTCGGTTCGTTCCTTACCGTGCTTTACATCAAGCATTTTCTTTAGTGCTTTCTGGTTGCCACCGCGGAGGGCACCGAAACAGCCCCAGCAGCGTAATCCACGGCTCGGGCAGGCGGCCTCACAGCCACCCTTGGTCACTGGGCCGAGACAGGGCTCACCTTCGAGTAATAAGCAGGTATTTTCTCTGGCTTTACATTCGAGGCAGACCGGAAACCGCTTTTCTGCCGGATGTTTGCGTACCAGCAATGCCCCCAGGAAAGCCTCTAACTCGTTGCCATTTATGGGGCAACCAGGTAACCGGTAGTCAACATCGATATAATACGAGAGTGGCTTTGGTGCCTTACTAGTTGTTTTGTATTTTTCACCGTATACAAGTGGGGCGCCCTTTTTCCACCCTTTGCTTCCAGTCAGGCTCTGGACACCGCCGAGATCGGCACAGGATCCAAGCGAAACCACGAGACGAGAAACCGACCTTGCTTGTTTAAGGATTGCGATATCGTCTTCAGTAATTGGGGTTCCTTCGACAAAAGTAACGTCATATGGTCCTGGGTTGTGGTTGTCACTTGCAAGTCGCCAATTTGCAAAGTCAGCCTGGTCGGCTAGTGTAGCCAGCTTTTCGCGCAGATTGATGAACTCCAGCTCACAACCCTCGCAGTCTGTCATATCAAAGATAGCAATCTGTAGTTTCTTCGCCAATTTGTTTGGTGATGTTTTCATTTTATAAAAAGGCTTCCCAGTTATTTTCTATGTCACTGTATTTGAAGGTTGGACCATCAAGGCAGACATATTTGCCGCCACAGGTACAGTGCTGGCATTTGCCGATGCCACAGTGGAGTTTACGTTCAAACATTAGCGAAATTTGCTCTTTGGCCACACCTTTTTTCTGTAGTGATTTCACGATAGGTAAATACATCACCGGAGGGCCACAGACGATTACGCTAGCCTTCTTGCCAAGAGTGATTTTATCTAGTGTTTTTACAATGTTGCCAATTTCTCCGTCCCAGTCCTCGTCTCCTTTATCTACCACCAAGTGGACCTCGGAAAATTTCTTCCATTTCGAGAGTTCATCTTTGAATATCAAGTCCTGAGGCGTTTTGGCCCCGTGAATGATAGTTAGTTTGGAAACAGTTTGAGGATTCTCGGCTAAATAATGAATGAATGAACGCAGTGGCGCTAGGCCAATACCACCCCCTATTAGGACCAGTTCACGGCCATAGATGGCTTGCAGGTCTGTGGCCTTACCTAGCGGGCCACGAACATAGGCTGTATCACCGACGCTTAATCTATTCAGAGCCATGGTATTGTTACCGTTTGTTTTCACTGCTATTTCGAACTCAGGAAGCTGACTCGGGGAAGTGGTGACAGTCAAAGGTGATTCACCAAATCCTGGTACAGTAACCATAATGAAACTTCCCGGGGCAAACGTAAATTCTTTGGCATCTTCCTTTTCTATAAACTCAAAGCGAATAGCCCGGACCTTTGGGTTTAGCCCTCTGACCGCTATGACTCGTATTTTGCGATAATTATTTTCGTTTGTCATTTTTGATTAAACTTTCCAGTACCTTGCGGTAGTTTATTCTGGCTGGGCAATAGGTGATACAACGGCCGCAATCGACACAGCCCACAAATCCTTGCTCTCGAGGCATTCTAACAAACTTGTGGTAATACCAATTATAGATACGATCTCTGTGTTTTGGACGGAAATCCTTGAAAGAGATAGCAGCAAAATCGGGAAGCATGCAAGAGTCCCAAGTGCGTTCACGGCCACCCTTAACGTCATTTTCGACATTTCCCCGGAGGTCGATACGGTCACCTTCGTTGTAGCAGTAGCAAAGTGGGCAGGTATAGCTGCAAATTCCACAATTGAAGCAAATCTCGCTAAGTTTGTCCCAAATTTTGCTTTCTCGGGAATTTTCTACAATCTCCGCAAGACGTGGGTGGAAGACTACCTCATCCGGCATGTGACGAACGGAAATTTCACCAATCTCCCCAGCGTGGCCAAAACTTTTGTTGCCCCGAACTAGTGATTCGCCAAACTCAGTAAAGGGGAAGGCGGCGAATTGCTTGTCGCCTACAATCTGTAGGTAAAGGTCACAATCAACGTTGTTTGAAGGAGGTAGTGAGTCAACAATGACGAGTTTTAGGTGCTTTCGGCGTTCTGTATAAAAAGTATCTTCTATGGGGTAGCGATAGATCTGGTCTAAATAAAAAAGCCCCTCCCCGTCTCGTTTATTGACGCCGAAGACGACAAAATCTTTGTTTGAGGGTGGAAGAATTTCTCCCTTTTCAAAACGAAAGACGTCCTCCTTCGCGGGGAAGAGGTATTTCTTGGGTGGAATAATAGTCGGTCTATAGTGAAGTGCAAAGTCTTTGGCGGCCCGCAGACGAGCAAAACGAAATCGGGATTTTGCACCTTCTTTGTCTTCTGTAGGACCATAAGTCGGCCATTCCTCGATAATATCTAGGAGAAAGTGGTCGAAATCCTTTTTGTTGATGGATAGGCTCATCTAGAAATAACCTTGTCGATCCTCTTTAGTAATTCTTTCATGTTTGTTTCTGATTTAATGATATAGTCTTTGGCTCCATGGTCCATTGCCTTTTGCTTGATATTGGAGTCAGCAACTTCGGTAAGGATAATTACATTTACGTTGCAGGTTTTGCGGTCTTTGCAGATCATATCTAGTATGTGGAGGCCGCTTATTTTTGGCATTAGGATGTCGAGAAGGACCAGCTCAGGAAGCTCCTTCGCGATTTCGGTAAGGGCTTTTTCTTCATCGCAAACCGAGATGGCGCTATAACCAGCAGAGTTTAGGGTGTCTTCGTAGATTCGGCAGACATCCTTGTTATTATCGACAATAATAATCTTTGGTTCACTCATAGGTTGACGGCTTTCCTGGTGCTACGGATAACGTTACCAACAGTATTTTGCCCGTCTACAAGGTAATCAAATGCTTGGTGAATTTTATTCTTCTCGAGTTCTCGAGTGTCTTCGTCCCGGAGATTGGTGATGATAATTGCCGGAAGCTTATCTGGAACTACCTTTTCCAGCTCTTCTATTAGATTAAAGGTGTGAAAGTCGGTTACTACTTCGTCAACAAGAACCAGGTCGGGCTGAATTTCACGAACTTTATCCAGACCTTCCTGGATGGTAGCCGCTGTCAGTACGTTCAATTTCTGAAACTCCAGTGCAATATCGTACAGGTATCTTTGGTTTTCGTCACTTTCAATAACAACAACTTTTGGTTTTTGGGCTTCCATACACCCTCCTTCACTTACCTAAACATTTTAGCACATTTACGCCTAAAGAAAACTTTCTAAAAAGTGAGAAAAACTCTTGACACTCGGTATAGGAGAGTGCTAATATATTTTTAGCACTTTACTTTAACGAGTGCTAGACAAATCACTGTATTGTGGGCCCAGCACCGATTTCCTACGGGAAATCGTGCTGGATCACCTGCAACAAGGAGAATGAGTGAACACAAGAACCGAGGCAATTCTAGACGCTATAATCCGCGACTATGTAGAAACAGCTGAGCCTGTTGGTTCACTGAGCCTTGGTAAAAAGTATGATTTTCCTTTTTCTCCGGCCACTATTCGGGGTGAGATGGCCGAACTCGAGAGAATGGGCTACATCTCTCAACCGCATACTTCTGCAGGCCGAGTGCCTACAGATAAGGGGTATCGGTACTTTGTAAACTTGATGGTCGCAGAGACCAGAGCGCTCGCTAAACGCGATGAGTTCGAGATTAAGCACAAAATACTTGAGCAACACATGCGTTACGAAAAGCTCATTGATCTTGCAGCGAAAACCCTGGCTGACAGTACTGGCAACGTCGGTATTGTAGGGGTTTCTGGTCTCATTTACTCGCATGGTCTTGCGAATCTATTTTCCCAGCCTGAGTTTCAGGATTCAGAGAATGCCGTTCGTGCGGCCGAGATTCTGGACAGAATGCATGAGCTAGTGTCCGAAATCCCTAAGGTGGTAAACCCAATCGTATTTATCGGTAGTGAATCACCCTTTTCCGCTGCCGCTGGCTGTTCCCTGGTCGTAACAGGCTTTGAAACGCCATATAGCACTATAGGGAGGCTTGCGGTTCTTGGGCCGACAAGGATGGATTACGAGAAGGTTATTGCCGTAGTCGAGGAGATCAAAGAGATGCTGGAAAGCTGGCAACAAGATGAGAATAATATTGAGGAGTCGAGATAATGCCAAAGAAAGAGAAAATCGCCAAGGAAGACAAATTACAGGTTGAGTATGCTGAGCTCAAAGATCTTTTGCAGCGCACGCAAGCCGACTTTGTGAATTACAGACGTCGCAACGAGGAAGACAAGTCGAATTTTGTGAAATATGCGACCAGCGACATTGTGGAACAGGTGTTACCTGTAATGGATAACTTTGCGCTTGCTGCCAAGCATGTTCCAGCAGAAATTGAGAGCAATTCTTGGGTAATTGGGGTAAAGGCAATTGAGAAGCAACTGGAACAGGTATTGCTCGCAAATGGCTTAACGCGGGTTGAGACAGTGGGTCTCCAGTTTGACCCTACAAAGCACGAAGCGCTTGGCGAAACCACTGATGCTTTACAAGGAGATGGTGTGATAACGAGTGAGGAAGCCCCAGGGTACTTGCTAAATGGCAAGCTCATTCGACCAGCCAAAGTAATGGTAAATAAATTAAAGTAAATTATTAACAACTCCGACGTTTCGCTGAACGAAAGTCGGGATCCCGACTGTAGCGTCGGGGAAGGAGAACAAAATGGGAAAGATTATCGGAATCGACCTGGGTACTACCAACTCGGCCATGGCCGTGATGGAAGGTGCCGAACCGAAGGTGATTGCGAACGCCGAAGGGAATCGCACCACACCATCTATTGTTGCAGAAAGTAAAAGCGGAGAGCGTCTCGCTGGGCAAGTTGCCAAGCGTCAGGCGGTCATCAACTACGAGAACACTATTTTCTCGGCAAAGCGTCTCATCGGGCGTGCTTTTGACGATGCAGAAGTAAAGAAAGACATCGAGCTCATGCCTTACAAGATTGTAAAGAGTGGGGCTGGGGTCAAGATCAAAATGGGAGACAAAGAGTATAGCCCAGCAGAGATCTCAGCGATGGTTCTTGGTAAGCTCAAGGCAGATGCCGAAGCTTATCTGGGAGAACCAGTGACAGAAGCGGTTATTACTGTTCCTGCCTACTTCAACGACGCACAACGTCAGGCTACTAAGGATGCGGGTAAGATTGCAGGTCTTGATGTCAAACGTATTATCAACGAACCTACTGCTGCTGCCCTAGCTTATGGACTTGATAAGAAAAAGGAAGAGAAAGTCGTAGTCTACGACCTTGGTGGTGGTACCTTCGACGTTTCGATTCTAGAGCTTGGAGATGGTGTCTTCGAAGTAAAATCTACCAATGGTGATACCCACCTCGGTGGTGACGACTTTGACCAGAAGATCATTGACTACTTAGCAGATGAATTCAAAAAGGAGCAGGGAATCGACCTAAAGGCCGACACCGCTGCCCTTCAACGTCTCAAGGAAGCTGCAGAGAATGCCAAGATCGAGCTTTCGAGCAAGAGTGAGAGCGAAATCAACATTCCTTTCATTACGGCCGACGCTAGCGGTCCTAAGCACCTGAACATCAAGCTTAACCGCGCTAAACTAGAGGACATTGTAGGGGATTTGATCAAGAAGACCTTGAAGCCTTGCGAAGCCGCGCTTAAGGATGCTGGTGTAAAAAAGGAAGATATCAACGAGGTTATTCTTGTCGGTGGTATGACACGTATGCCGGCCGTACAGGCAGCCGTGAAGGAATTCTTCGGTAAGGAGCCTCTAAAGGGTGTAAATCCAGACGAAGTAGTGGCCATAGGTGCCGCCATTCAGGGTGGTGTGCTCGGCGGAGAGGTCAAAGATGTACTTCTGCTCGACGTTACACCTCTTTCACTCGGTATCGAGACCCTTGGCGGTGTATTTACTAAGCTGATTGAGAAGAATACGACCATTCCAACCAATGCATCACAAGTATTCTCGACCGCTGCTGACAATCAGACGTCAGTAGAGATTAGCGTGCTGCAGGGTGAGCGTGAATTTGCTGCTGATAATAAATCTCTAGGTAGATTTATTCTCGATGGCATCCCACCAGCACCACGTGGCATCCCTCAGGTAGAAGTGAAGTTTGACATCGATGCCAATGGTATCGTACATGTCACCGCTACCGATAAGGCTACTGGTAAGGAACAGAAGATTACCATCACTGCTTCTTCGGGGCTAACAGACGAAGAGATCGAGAAGATGCAGAAAGATGCCGAAGCTCACGCTGAGGAAGACAAGAAACGCAAAGAACTTGTCGACCTCAAAAACATGTCAGATGCCCTTGTCTACACGGCAGAGAAAACCCTGAAAGATGCCGGCGAGAAGGCTAATGCAGATGACAAGAAAGCTGTAGAAGACAAAGTCGAGGAGCTCAAGAAGCTGAAAGACGGCGATGACAAAGAAGCGATGCAGAAAGCTTATGATGAACTCTCTGAAGCCATCCAAAAGGTAGGCGCAGCAATGTATAGCCAGCCAGAAGGGGAGGCTGTAGCTGGTGAAGAGAAGGCCGAAGATGCCAAATCTGATGAGCCAGTAGAAGGCGAAGTAGTAGACGAAGAAGAGAAAAAATAAGCGAATATTGTACAAAATATTTGCCGAAAATAATTGCTACTTTGTACTATTCTAAGTACAATTGAACAAACTATTTGTTCATCTTGAGGCACGGGGGATTGCCCCCGTGCCAACTAGATAAGCAAATCTGAAATGGGGGAAAATGGCCGAGAAAAGAGATTATTACGAAATCCTGGGAGTCAGTAAAACGGCGACCGATGATGAAATCAAAAAGGCATATCGTAAAGCTGCGATGAAGCATCATCCGGATCGTGGTGGGGGCAAGGAAGCTGAAGAGAAGTTTAAGGAGGCAAACGAAGCCTACCAGATTCTTTCGGATGCCCAGAAACGTAAGCAGTATGATCAATTCGGTCATAGCGGCCCCTTCGGTGCTGGCAATGGTCCATCTGGTGCCGGTGCTGGGTATCAGCAATATGGCGGTTTCAATGGCGGTGGATTTAATGTGAACATGGATGACCTTGGTGGCTTTGGTGATATCTTCGAAACCTTCTTTGGTGGTGGCGGGGGACGTTCCTCTCGTACGCGCAAAGGTGCTGATATTCAGGCCGAGATGCGAATTAGTTTTACGGAGGCAGTATTCGGAGTCGAAAAAGACTTCACCTTGCTTAAGATGAACGGCTGTGACACATGTCATGGTGACGGTGCAGAACCGGGAAGTGGGACCAAGACATGCCCTACCTGTAATGGCAAAGGTCAGGTTCAGACCGAGCAGCATACTATCTTCGGTACATTTGCCCAAGCGGCGGTGTGTCCAGAGTGCCACGGCAAGGGTAAGGTTCCCGAGAAGAAATGTAGTAAGTGCCATGGCGAAGGCAGGCTAAAGGAGCAAGTGACCATCAAGGTGAAAATTCCAGCCGGTGTCGATAATGGTCAGACAATTCGAGTAAGTGGGAAGGGTGAAGCTGGGGAATATGGCGTTCCAGCCGGTGATCTCTACTTGATAGTTCGAGTGGCCCCAGACAAGAGGTTTGAACGTAATGGATACAATATCGAAAGCGAGGCTGAGATTTCCTTCCCCGAGGCGGCTCTTGGTACTACCGTCGAAGTGGAAACTATCGATGGCAAAGTTACCCTGAAGGTTCCGGCTGGGACTCAGAGTGGTAAGGTATTTAAACTTACCGAACGTGGGGTTCCACATATAAACGGCAGACAACGTGGTGACCACTTAGTGACTGTAATAGTAAAAACTCCGACAAAGCTTTCGAGCAAGCAAAAGAAACTCCTTGAGGAGTTCGCCTCAGAAAAGGGCTGGTTCTAACGAACCGGCCTTTTTCTATCGAATACTCTTGAAAAATGTCTGAAATAGCCTATAATCCTGGGTAATATCTATCTGTACCTGGTTGTCTCGAGCGTTTAGTATGTGAAATATCATATACTAAACGTTCGAGGTAACGTAAAACAAATTTGGGAGGGGTGAGGGCCGTGAGGCTCAATAAGTACTTCTTGTCCGTGGTCGCAGTAGCTGTCATGTTGGCAGTCGCTTTCTTGATTGGATGCTCGGCTCACCGACAGGCTTCGGTCAGCCCTACTCCTTCGCAGACGGCTACGAACCTGGCGAGCCTGGAGGACACTGCAGTAGAAGCAGAACTCGAGGAGGCGCCGCCGATTCCGGAACCTCATGGCAGGTACCCCGGAAAGCCAATCAAACAGTTCCTCGACCACATGGAGTGGAGCGAGGCCAATGGCGGGAAAGCCACCATCGAGGACGAGCACTATCTGATGGCGCTCGACGCGACCATACGGATCGTCGAGGGACGCAAGGAGCACCCCGAGTGGCGGTGGAAGGCGGTCGTGGCGCGCTTCATGAACTGGTACCCCGGCAACATTGAGGGGCTAAGAGCGTGGAGGAAGTACGATAAGCTCCTTGAGGTCCTCGACAAAGCGGGGTACAAGGAACCGGATGTGTGGCCAAGCAAGACATCCGAGGTCGAAAAGACGATCAAGAGCCTCAAGCGTGACGGTTTCAAGAAGGAGGCCAAGGAGCTCTACTGACAGGAGTCAATCGCGAAAAGGTGCGGGCAGGTCCGTTTGCATATCACATGCATTCGGGCTTGCCCGCTTTGCATTTTATGTATTGACAAAAACATGTGTTGGTGCTACAATATGGTGTTTCGTGAGGACGAAATGTAACTTTACTTTTTGTTTACTGCAACCTGTCGGCAATAACTGCACACAGATTGCAGTAAACAAATCCATACGACCCAGGAGGAGCCATGATACACGGAATTAGCAAGGCGGAACAGGAGAAGTTGGCTATTGATGTGGACGAGGTCTACATCTCGGTCAAAGACCGGGTGGCGATGGCCATAGCTATCGCCCTCGGTATCGACCCTCGTGATTGCTACAAGCGAGAGCTGCAGCACACGCGGGTGGACCAGTACAACACGGTCATCTACGTCAACGAGTCTGAGGACCTCTCTGAGGAGACGGTTCGCCAGGTGCATCGTCTCTTGTCGGTAGACAAGGAGCTCGCAGAGCTCTTCGCTCTCCAGGCCGGATGGCTCATCGGCAAGGTGAAGAAGGACGTTGACGGCTTCCAGTTCACCGTCAGCTGGTCGCTCGCTCGCTACTTTCAGGGCTGATCTGTTCAGTGGTTCCACACGGAACCTGACGAGGGGAGTTATCGTGGGAAAGCAGACCGAATCCAAGAAGGTCAAGCGCGCTCGTGAGCGCCGTGGTAACAAGCCGCGCAACGGTGCCTCCAAGGCGCCGCACGTCAAGGGCAGCAACCGGAATCACTTTCCGAAGCTGCCTGATGCCGTAGCCGCACCGGCCAAGGCTGAAGTCGTGAAGTTCACGGCCAAGGTCCATGCCGGTCCCTCGGACAGCCCGGTCGTCAAGGTGGTCAAGTCAACTTTCGTTACCGACCCGCACTGCCCGATCGGCCAGCACAACCAGAAGAAGCTCTATCAGGTACGCGCCGCCCTCGAGGCCGCGCTCTAGCACGAAGGAGCAAACGAGATGGAACGCGATCAGCGAGTGGAGAACAGGACCTACAGCTTGCAGGCTCTCGCGCTCTTCGGAGCGGTGGGTGTCGTCATGCACATGCACGGTTATCAGTATGTTCCCCATGGGGGGCAGCTGGTTGTCGTCGCGATGGAGCAGCTCGAGAAGAACGTCGAGCTCATCGGTAAGGTCCCGCTCGCGCAGGACTACAACGATATCGAGACCATCTCCCGCATTGCCGCAAAGTACTGCGAAGGCGGTGGAGTGCTGAGGCTTGTCCCCAGCGAGCTCCAGGACGTCTTCCAGGGTTTCCAGCGGGGATAGGGTCGCAAGGCTGCGGCCACACATTACGAGGGCCGGGTTCCGGTTCGCTAGCACTTCGGTGCAACGCGAGCTGGGACTCCGGTCCTTTCGCGTTATAGCGTAAAAGCACTTGACAAAAGTAAACAAGTATGTTAATATACTTTGTCTTGGAAATCAGGATATGCACCTTAAATCTATCGCCTTGGCGACAGTTGATCGTGATTAATCGTGATCAGTTGTCGCCAAGTGGCGATAACATGTGGAACATGCCCCGTAGGGGGCTCGATGAGAGGGGATCTCATGTCTAAGAAGTTCCTGTTCGTGTTCGCATCTGCATTGCTTTGTGCTGTGCTGGTTTGCACGACGGGATGTAGTCGGCCGATACCGCAAGAGACGCTGGATCAGATTGTGGCAAGCTCGCCGCAGATGGCTACGCTGACGTCTCAGGTTGCGAGCATGCAGGCGGAGCTCGATGCTCAGTCCGAGCGCGCCGATGCTCTCCAGGCGGAGATCGCTAACCAGGACAACCAGCTGTATCAGCTGAACCTGGTGGCCAACCCCAAGCAGCTGCTCGTGAACTATGATTCTGCTATGAAGGACTACGAAGACCGCCTCACGGGCAAGGACGCCCAAGGCTACGCCTACGGCAATCTCGGTGACAACGTCATCCCGATGCTCTACGACATGGTCGAAGGGCGTGACCTTCCTCGCGGCGCCATCGAGAAGCGAATCACGCGTCTCGAGAAGTACGTCGCCAACGCTGAGAATATCGGCGACAATGAGGGTGAGGACACCGAGACCCTCGACGCGATCAAGGATCTGCGGAAGAAGCTGAAGAGCTTCTAGTTCCACACGGCGTGCAACCGACTCGAAAGGGTAAAGCACAACGAGGACCGGGTTCCGGTTCGCTAGCACTTCGGTGCAACGCGAGCTGGGACACCGGTCCTTTCGCGTTTTACGATTAGTTTGCCTTGGTATATAATGTTGAGGAAAGAGGAAATATGACCGACACAAACGTAATGCCTTTCGATAACTTATTCAAAATTATCCGCACTTTGGAGCAAGAACACCCAGAGGTTGCGGAAGAAATTATTAACGACGCTCGCAAGCTGGCCAAAGTAGTCGGAAACGATGTTGATGCACTTGCACAATTAGTAAGTGACTGTAATGCTGAAATTACAAAATATTTAGATAAAAAAACGCTGGATAGCGTCAATGATATACTGAGCGGAGATAGAAA
The DNA here is from genome assembly GCA_964501135.1 of uncultured Candidatus Saccharibacteria bacterium. Lineage (GTDB taxonomy): Bacteria > Patescibacteriota > CPR2 > UBA1875 > CAIMLA01 > JBGSPL01. Next base: position 3,122 of record CAZCRI010000005.1, on the reverse strand, counting down.
ATGAACAATAGTATGAATTCAGAGATACCATCCAAAGAGGAAACTACCGAATTTTCAGAGATAATAACACCGACTGAAGTAAGTAAAGAAGCTAAAAGAGCTGCCTTACGATCTGCTGAACAGAAATTGTTCTCCAGAGCAGGGGCTCTTACTGAAGAAGAAGTGCTGGCAGATGGGGTCCTAGCTAATGACGTGCGAGAAATTCTTACTAAACTGGTTGCCATCACTTTGTCAAATGAAGAAATCGCTAGCAAACTAGAACGTATTTATTAGGGACTAATCGAACTCTAAAAAGGTTTCTGTGCTATAATCATTCACTATGAAAGTTATTATTTTTGAAGGTATCGCGACTAGCGGCAAGACCACCGTTACGAAACTCCTAGCTGATAGGTACCGTGCTTTAGGTAAAACAGTGCTCGTTGTTGATGAGCAAGAGACCTTGATGCCAATAATCGAGGATTGGTCACACGAGGCCAACATTACCCGCTGCCTCGAGTCTATAAAAAGCGCCACCAAGGAAAACCCTGATATCATTCTCTTTGATCGATTGTATTTTTCGCACATATTTCGTACTGAATGTGATTTCGCTGATTTCGAACAGGTTAGAGAGGCCTTGTCGCTTCTAAATCCTACTTTTGTATTACTTATAGTTGACCCAAGGGTGATAGAGTCGCGTATTTTTGAATCTCTCAGACATCGTGATGCTTCGTGGGCAGAATTTGTTTGGAAAAAGGGCAGGAATAGAGATGAAATCATTGCCTACTACACGGATCAGCAGCAGTGGTTCCAAAGGGCATTAGCCCAGACGAATTTTAGTAAATTGATTATTGATACGACTGATCAAGGTTTCGCAGCAGCCGCAGAACAGGTATTTATCTCGACAAAATAGCTATTTTGGGGTATAATCGGGCTCTATTTCAGGGACAGAGATTCTTTGCTTTGCGATATATCTGTGTTCCCGAAAAACGGGACAAGTACAGCCGGAGGGAGGCTGAAACGATGACAAGTACGGGGTACGGATTGTTGGTTGTTATGGCCGCCCTTGTGATAGTCTTGGCCGTTCATCTGGCAAGGACCATCAGAAAGCTGCTTGCAGCTAAGGCCTCTTGTGCTGAGAGTATGTTGCGCCTGCAACAGAGCACGTTGCGGGTGGCGGAGCTCGAAAGAGAGCGTCACATAGACCACTTGACGGGACTCATGAATCGTCCCGGACTCACGGCACTTCTCGAGACGGAAGTAGCACGAGCGAGCCGTACTGGTGGTCACCTGTCTCTGCTCTTTCTCGACATCGACCACTTCAAGCAAGTGAATGACAGCTTGGGTCATCAGACCGGTGACGCATACTTGCAGGAGATTTCCCTGTTTCTCAGCGGAGCCTCACGAAAAGCAGAGACCGTTGCGAGGTGGGGTGGCGAAGAGTTTGTCGTTGCATTAGTGGACGCCGACCTGAACGCTGCGAAGCTCGCAGCTGACCGGTATCGTTCTCTCATTGAGCTGGCATTCTCTGAGCACGACATCCCTGTCACGGTCTCCATCGGTGTTGCAGGCTTGCGACAGCTCGGCGTGAACACAGCAGCCGGGCTTATCGCAGCCGCAGACGGAGCCATGTACCAAGCCAAAGACGAGGGGCGAAACCGATGGTGTCTCTATGACCAAGGGGCAACCCCAAGAGTGAGGGAAACGGACGGATAGACCGGCGCACAATTTGTGCCCTGGGCTTCCGTCCGCTTTCATTTGACCCCTAAAAAACCGCGAGCTATACTATATATAGTACTAACATAAGGACCACTATGACCCTATCTTGGGATCTTTTCATAGTCCTAACTTTCGTAATCATGGGTGTTTACGGCTTTCTTCTTGGACGAAGCCGAGTGTTTAGTATTATTCTTAACTCTTACGTCGGGCTTACAGTCTCGACCTATGTTGGCAGCTACGCATATCAATACTTGACCAAGATTACTGATATTTCGCACTCCTTCAATTTGACAATGTTTGGCGCAAAGGTTTTTGTCTTTGTGACGGTGCTCTTTGTTCTAATGATGAATAGGGAGCTAAATAGCGGTAATGACGGCTCTAGCAAGTCTATTGAAACAGTAATTTATGGCGTTTTGGCTGCGGGGCTACTTCTCTCGAGTGTTTTTACCTTTATGGGGGACGTCGAGCGAGCCTCACTGTTTAGTAATAGCTCGCTAGCGATACAGGTTTCAAATTACCAGCTCTTCTGGCTCCTAGCTCCGATCGTGATGATGACAGCGCTAACACTCTGGAATAAATTTCGAAGATAATCACTAAACAAAAATGAGGCATCCAACAAGTTGGAAACCTCATTTTTGGTAGCGGGGGTAGGATTCGAACCCACGACCTTCGGGTTATGAGCCCGACGAGCTGCCACTGCTCCACCCCGCGTTATTAACAGACATAATTTTAGCAGTATTTGTGCTTAAAGTCAAGGCTGGACTAGCTTTTAAAGAAAAATTTCAGCCACTTTTCTGGGCCAGAAAGCTTATCGTAAGGATCTTTCTCGGCTACCTTCTTGGTATCTTCTGGTAAGATGACGATCACTTTTTCGCCTGGTTTTTGAAGCCCCAGACGTTCTCTAGCGATCCGTTCCTGGTAAGAAGAGCTCTGGTAGTAAATGATTTTCTCCGACAAGTCCTTGTTCGCGAGTCTCATGGTTTCAATTTCATTTTTCAGTCCATTGATTTCTTGACGAACCTGGTAACTTTGATACAAAGTTTTGCCGACGACGAAAAGTAGATACAAGATGGCTACGGCTATGACGATGCGAATGAGAAAATTATCTTTGTTCATATTTACATTATAACAAGCAAGTATCTCGTTGACTATAAGCACGATTTTCGGTATAATACCTATGTTTCAAAGTTTTCTCGACACGTTGAAGAATACCAGAAACGGCACCGGGCCGCTAAGTTTTAGCGGCTAAAAAAACAGTCTATATATTCACGGGCCTGTAGCTCAGTTGGTAGAGCAATTGCCTTTTAAGCAACTGGTCGCGCGTTCGAGTCGCGCCGGGCCCACCAGATTAATATTTTCTGTCTCGTCTTTGACGCGGCTGCGTAGCTCAGGGGTAGAGCAGCAGACTCATAAGCTGTTGGTCGGTG
>CAZCRI010000004.1:0-121134 GCA_964501135.1 uncultured Candidatus Saccharibacteria bacterium | reverse complement strand
ACGCGGCTGCGTAGCTCAGGGGTAGAGCAGCAGACTCATAAGCTGTTGGTCGGTGGTTCAAATCCACCCGCAGCCACCAAAATCACATCACTATGGTAGTGGTGTTTTTTATTTTACTAATTATCTTGTATCTTTTTTCCCCATCTTATGGTATAGTATCTATGGTCCGAAATTTAGGAACAGAAAAAGGCCAGTCCCAATCTGCACTAAGTCGAGCCCCACTCCGGATGGAGAATCTTTTGAAAGGAGATATCGACTAAATGAGTTATGAAGACAAAACACTCTCATGTGTAGATTGTGGTTCAGATTTCGCTTTTACAGCGCGTGAACAGGAGTTCTACGCTGAAAAGGGTTTCGAAAACGAGCCTAAGCGTTGTGCTGATTGCCGTCGCAAGTTCAAAGAGGCCAAAATGGACCGAAAGAGCTTCGAGGTAGTTTGCGCAGACTGTGGTCAGACTACTACGGTTCCTTTCGAGCCAAAGTCAGATCGTCCAGTATATTGCCGTGATTGTTTCGCTAAACATCGCGAAAACTAATAGTACAACTATTTAAGAGAATCCCCCAGAAATGGGGGATTCTTTGATATTGGGATATAATCTTTTTATGAAGGCAAAAGTGTTGGTAATCTGGCTATTTTGTTATCTTTTGGGCTGTTTTGCCGGTTATGTACTGCCTATTTATCTACTTGGTTACCTTGTGCTCCCAGTGATTCTAATTGTGCTCTCATTTATATTTCTTAGGAAGCCATACCTTTTTGGAATAATATTTGGATTCGGGCTATTTTTCCTCTCTGTTTGGCACTTCCAATGTGATGCCACAGCATTATTTGACTTAAATACCAGGTATTCGGGCAAGGTTATCCAGATTACGGCGCGGGTTGATGATCTACCGCAGAAGGCGTTACACGGGGATAAGGTTCGGCTGGTTATTGTAAACGGCGAAAGTGCTCTCGTTGGCGCAAAATTAACGGCCTACATTAGCGACGCTTCGCCTCTCAAGTATGGTGATTTACTGAGAACTGATACCAAAATATCGGCGTACAAAGAGGAGACGAGGTGGCGGAATGTAAGTACTGGCGTCGTGAGTGAAGTTTCGATTTCAAAATTCAAAGTCACAGGAACTAGCGCTGGGATTTTAGCCAAAGTAAGGGGAGTTTTACTCTTGTTTCGGCAAGCCCTCAATGAATCTATATCTCGATTGCTACCGGCGGCAGAGTCTGGTTTGGGAAGTGGAATTATCCTTGGTGAGAAGGCTTTAGTGGGTCCGGAAATGGTGAGGGCGCTTCAGGCAAGCGGAACGACACATATAATTGCGCTTTCGGGGTACAACATTACGATTCTTATGGGCGCGTTCCTCTTGGTGCGTAATAGATTATCTCGAAAGATGAAGCTGATAGCACCAATTTCCTTAATTGTGGTATTTGTGGTTATGACCGGTGGTGCGCCAAGCCTGGTGAGGGCAGCTATCATGGGCTCTTTGCCGCTTGTGGCGTCCTATCTCGGTCGGGAAAGTGATAATTTTATCTCGATTCTGTTCTCGGCGACAGCAATGGCGGTCTTTAATCCGTTTTTACCGCTCTTTGATGTCGGCTTTCAACTTTCTTTTGTGGCTTTTGCCGGAATTGTGTACATTTCACCTCTGGTTGAAAGCCTATCCCGAAAAATTGGAGGGGGATTTACAGCGCTATTTTCCGAAACTATCGGCGCTCAGATAGCAACATTGCCTCTGTTGTCATATTACTTTGGAATAATATCGGTAATTGCTCCACTGACAAATGTGGTGATATTGGCCCTCGTTCCCTTGGCAATGGCGATGACTTTTGCAATGGGAGTTGTCGGGATGCTCTCGTCATCTTTTGGCTCTTTTCTTGCGGTGCCGACTTACTACTTACTCCATTTAATTAACTCGGTTATTATCTGGTCGGGTAGTGTTGGGTGGGCGAGCGCCACCTATAAAATAGAGAATCCATGGTGGATTCTCCTAACTTATATACTTATTTTCGATATTTGGATTCTTTTTGGTAAAGTGGGTCGCACGCGACCCACCGAGTAGTCTCGGAGGATCGACGTGCGATTGGCTGCCATATTGTGGCTAGCCGTCTTTGTGGGGTGCCCCCTTGGGGCAATCAGTGAAGTCGCCCTTGCCGTTGCAGTCGCCATTGGGACGCCTGTAAGGGCAGGGAAGGAGCGTGTTAGGGCAGGCAGGCCTGGCCGGAATTCTGCGAGTAGCAGAACCGTAGGCCGCACGTCCTTTGCCGTTCTCGAGTGCGGACATAGTGTCCCCCTTCTTCCCCATGAATGCGGGATGTTGTGCGATTGTACGAGGTCCCCAGACACCTCTGCGGACTTTCTGCTCGTACCTGGCAGCAAATTCATTGCGGCCCTCTATCCCAGAAGGCTTTGTGTCAGCCAAACTGACTCCTTCCTGAGGTGGCAACTGCGATATATTAGCATAATAAAAATCAAAATTGAATAGTAAGGTGGTGCACCCGCGGTCCTAGGAACGGACCGCGGGCTGGATGGCATCTCTTTTGACGAGAACCATCTGAAGACGCTTCAGGAGACAGGCGATATCGGGGTCGTCACAGTGAACATAGAGCGGTATTCCGGATTCCCCAATCCGGGGAGAGTAGAACTGGTGGCCGCGATGCGTGAAGCAGTCGCCGACTTCGCCAGGTGAAACTCCTCCAGGGCCTACTATAGGGCAGACATCGGTGTGTAAGCCCCGCTGTTCGAGCAGTGCCGCAATGGCCTGCCTGAACTCTCTAGGGTAACGCACGCTTCGGCCTAGCTGGCAAAAGCTCTTGCCGTAGCAGGTACGCTTACCGTGCAAACTGCCACATACGTGGCCAATCGGACAGAGCTTTCCGGTCCTGGTTTTCACCGGTACCGGGCAAAATCCCCCGTGCTTTCCCATGTGATACTCCTTAGTCAAGTTCGGGGAACAGGGCCCCGCGGGTCGGATTCCTCGGCTCGATGGTCGGGATCTTGTCTAGTACGGCGTCGGTGTTCTGGGTGGAGTGATGGACGACGGCGCTTCCAGTATCTCCTTGCGTCGTGCCTACATTCCCAAACCCTACACGGATCGGGGTCTTCCTCGGCATGGTCCCCGGGGTATTTGCGCTCATTGTTGCCTCCTTGTTGTCGTGGTACACGAGCATCTCAGCTCATCTTATGGTGGTGGATACTTCAGGATTCCCCCCGAAATTTCCATAAAAAAAGCTCTCCTTGGGGGGAGAGCCGATAGGTAAAGTAAATTTACAAACCTAAAGCACAACTCCCCGAGAGGCAGCCTTCTTCCAGCACTTCTTCATTGTGTTTACTGTGGTTTGCATGGAAAGTATATTATCAAAAATGTGTACACCTGTAAAGGCTAAAGATAAGGGATATAATTGAATTATGAAGGCACTATGGCAACACATTAGAAAGGTACTGGGGAGCACGCTCGCTTTGGCAATACTGGTTTCACTGGTATTCGCAGTTTGGTCGGCTGCAGTGAAGCCAGTAAATAGTGGACTATTTGTCCGTTTTCTCTCGGTGGGTCAGGGCGACGCCGAACTGATTCAGACCCCAAATCATCAGAATGTGCTAATTGATGGCGGTCCAGATAGCAGCGTAATTACCGAGCTTGATAGATTTATACCGTTTTATGCTCGAAATATTGATGCGATTATCCTCACTCATCCTCACGCTGATCACGTGGCTGGGCTGATTTCGGTTCTTCGGAAATATCAGGTAAAAAGCGCCTACATCAGTGGTATTACCTACTCTACGCCCGAGTATCTGGAATTTCTAAACCTATTAAAAACACAACACGTTGCCACCAAGGCGGTTAAGGCAGGGGACAAGCTGGACCTTGGACAAGGGGTGGGTATCGGGTTTCTTTTTCCTCTGAGTGATGTGTCGGGCAAGAGTATGGATAATATCAACAACAGCTCGGTGGTGACACGGCTTAGCTACGGGAGTGAGTCAGTCTTGTTTATGGGAGACCTAGAAAGCGAAGCTCAGACAGAGCTTCTTGCCTCTGGACAATCTTTGAAAAGCACCCTATATAAGGTTCCACATCACGGAAGCAAGGATTCTGTAAATGCCGATTTTCTGAAGGCCGTAAATCCGAAGTTTGCTGTAATTGAGGTCGGAAAGGATAATAAATTTGGCCACCCGACAGCAAAAGCTTTGGCTGCACTTTCGGGAATACAGATTTTTCGAACTGACCAGGAGGGAACCGTCAGCTTTGAGATGGGGAAGAGTGCTGTTAATGCGGTAAAATAGCAGTTCAATCTCATGCGGCCGCACACGAATGAAATGAATGCAAATATTGTCTTGACTGAAGGCAAATAATTTATTACCATATACGCATGTTAATCGTTTCAACCACATTTATCCTCGTTCTCGTAGTAGTCCTAGCTATTCTCCGTAGCTATGGTGAGGTTGTGGTGGATGAGGTCCGGGTAGAAGAGTAAAGTATCTCAATCACGAGTAGCCTCACCAAGCGGTGAGGTTTTTTGATTCCGTCCAGATGGGTGAATGCCCAAAAGGATGACCAGAGGTTATTGCGGGTGGACCTCGCCCGTGTTCATATGACAATCGCGAGAGAAAGAGGGGGTATGGCGAGCAGTGAGCCGACGACGATGCCGGCACCAGAAGGGGTGAGCCGAGAGGATTTGGAGAAGGCTGTAGCCGCCTGTCGTAAGATGGGGTACACGGCGTACATCTCCGAGCTTGGAGGCAAACTGCAGGTCGTTGCTGACCAGCAGGCAGGTGTTTGGATTACGACGAGGTGCTCGGGACCGAACGTCCCAGCATGAGGGAGGAACCATGGCTGAAAGTAAGCGTACCGTGCAGTTCACCGACGTTGCAGCAGCCGAGCAGGCCGCCGCGATCGCAGAGCGAATCTGCGACGACGTTTCTGTCGATGGTCTACAGGTCACCCTCTGGGGTGACATGAGTGTCATCGGCGATACGCTACGTGAAGTGGAGTTGTGCGGTATCATGCCGCTTCCGCTTAACGCGTAGCTCTCTCGCGAACTCGAGCGCACCAGACCAAGCCAACCGAGATACGTATGAACATACGTTGAGGTTGATAAGTGTCCAAAAGGCAGGCTTGGACGGTGCGCCGTTCGCTTTATTGACACCAAAGGGATAATCCGTTAATATGTTTTTCATGCAAACAACAAATACATTCCGTCCGTTTTTCTTTACTACCAAGTGTAGGAAAGCGGAGTTTTAGTTGTTTTAACGCAAACTAGATGATTACCTCGCTTTCCGGCGAGGTTTTTTAATATCGGGTTGGTAAGGTCAATCCCTTGCCAGCCCGACCAAGAACATCCGCGACAGATGTATTGTCGAGTACCACAACCGAAGGAGAATGTTGTATGTGTGATCTAAGTGTACAAGTAGAGACGGGCCAGATCTCGTGTCTAGAATGCCAGACGCCCGCAGTACTTGAGCTGTGTTTCAAGGGAAATGGGGCGCTTGCTCATCCTAGAGCAAAGAATGCCGTAAGGATGGTTCTGGGATGTCAGTGTTCAAGTAGCCTCCAGATGGAGGTGTCTTGTCCCGATTGTGGCGAGAAGCTTATCTTCTCAAAACAGTTGGATGGTACTTATCTGGCACCACATGAACACTGCGAAGGGCGAAAATATGCCCATGGGCTCTAACGCGTTCTTTTCGGTTCGCCTCGCGGGCGCCTACCCCAGAGGGTAGGCGCCCGCCTTCAATTTTAGGCACAAAAAGAGTATACTCAGTGAGTAACAAAGAACAACTGACGCATTGAAAGGAGCCTAGATGAGCGGACATAGTAAGTGGGCTAGTATTAAACATAAGAAAGCAGCTACCGATGCCAAGAAGGGCAAGGAGTTTACCAAGGCAGCAGCCAATATTACAATCGCCGCGAAACAAGGCGGTGGTGATCCCAAGACAAACTTTTCCCTTAGACTCGCCATAGATAAGGCCAAGATGGTCAATATGCCGTCAGTAAACATCGAGCGTGCCATCAAGAAGGGCACAGGGGAACTTGGTGGAGCAGCCCCAGAGGAGCTGCTTTATGAAGGTTACGCACAGGCCGGTGTGGCTGTTCTGATTGAGGCTCTCACAGATAATAGGAATCGTACTGGACCTGAGGTACGTGCGGTTTTCTCGAAACTAGGTGGCAATATGGCAGAGACAGGCTCGGTAGCCTTTCAGTTTGAGAAAAAAGGTGAGATCGTAGTCCCTCGGGCTGGGCAGGCACTCTCCGCAGATGAAATCGAGATGGCAATCCTAGAATCTGGAGCTGACGACTTCGATGAGACAGATAATGAATACATAATTTATACAAAAGTCCAAAATTTCCAAAAAGTGAAAGAGGCTCTCGCAAGCGCAAAAATCACGATTTCAGACGATGAAATTGTCTATAAACCAAAAAATGAGGCAAAAGTCACCGACGTCGAGACGGCGCGAAAAATCCTCAGGCTGATTGACGCTATAGAGGACATTGAGGATGTAACTACGGTATACTCGAATTATGACATCCCAGAGAGTATCTTGGAGCAACTCTAGTGACGGGAGTAACACATACTTCTGTAGGCGGCGCTATTGGCCGCTTCATTCCCAATCCAATCTTGGCTTTCTTTGTGGGTATCTTGTCACACCTCGTGATAGATAAAATTCCACATTTTTGGCCGGAAACAAAGAAGGGAAAGAACACTCAGATAGCTCTGGACGGGATTTTCTCACTGGCGCTTTTTGTTCTTTTCGCCCTTAGTCCCCTTACAAATAAGGCATCCATTCTCGCTTGTGCTTTTGGCGGAGCCCTCGTGGATCTGGTATTTGTGATTCTGCCAATGTTTTGGAAAAGTTTTATGAATAACCCAGTCCGCGTGTGGCACGAGATGAGGCAATATCACCATCACAACCCAATGTGGCTAGCTACCGATGTAGCACAAATAGTATTGGCACTGGGAGTACTTTACTTATGGTAATTCTCGGCATAGATCCAGGCACCGCTACTACAGGTTATGGCCTAGTAGAAGAAAAAGGTGGCAAGCTCATGCTTATCGATTACGGTGTCATTATCACCGAGCCGAAACATACTGCCGAACAGCGCCTCGAGATTCTTTTTGACCAACTTGGTGACATTATCGATGAGTACAATCCAGACGAAATTGCCATAGAAGAGCTTTTCTTTAGTAATAATGCAAAGACGGCAATTGCGGTCGGCCAGGCCAGGGGAGTGATCCTGCTTGCGACACAAAAAGCAGGTGTGCCGATGTCGGAATATACGCCAAATCAGGTGAAAAATGGTATCTGTGGCTATGGCAGCGCAGACAAAAAGCAAGTACAGAAGATGGTACAGATGATTCTGAAGCTGGACGAAATTCCTCAGCCAGACGATGCTGCGGATGCCCTAGCTCTTGCAATCTGTCACTCGAGCTCAAGGAAATATAACAATTTGTGATAAAATATACACACAGTAACTACTTTGGAGGGTATATAAAATGTGGCAGCTCGCACATCTGGCGTCCGGCGCACTTGTAGGACAACAAGTACAGAATCCAGCACTTGCCTTTGGCCTCGGTGTTGGTGCTCACTTGTTGATAGACAAAATCCCTCATTACTGGCCGAAAGCCTCCTCACAGAAACTATGGTTTACGGTTATAGACTATGTCGTTACCCTGCCTTGTGCGTACTTGTTGATTACAAACTACCATACCAACACCTCGGGAATAATTTGGGGTGTTGCCGGTGGCCTTATTGTTGATATTCTTTTGGTGGGAATACCGGCAATCCATAAAAGTAAACTCGGCAAATGGCACTATGTTCGACAGCCTCATCGTGCCAATCCGCTGTATTTGCTTACTGATGGTGCTGTGATTGCTATTTCGTTAATACTTTTACAGAAATAATAGATGTTTAATACCGAAAATAGATTAGTACTGGAGAATATTCTAAACCACAAGGTTGGTAGTGACGACGGACTCAAGATCGGTTTGGTAATTCAAGGCGGAGGAATGCGCGGCGCTTTTGGTGCCGGTGTAGCTTCTGTTATGGTGGAGCTTGGTCTGAATCAGTCATTTGACGAGGTCTATGCGTCCTCATCTGGGTGTAATACAGGTGCCTACTTTATTACCGGCCAGACAAGAGATGGAGTCGAGATTTACAAAAATGATATTTCCAGATTCCGTCTTATACGCCCATGGAACCTGAAAAGGACCATGAATCTGGATTATTTGATAGATTTCCTCACCGGAAAAAAACACCCGCTGGATATTGATAAGCTAAAGAAATCAAAAACTGTGCTCAAGATGTACGTTACAGATTTTATCTCTGGTCATAGTGAATACTTCACTAACCACCAAGGGGTAGATGTTCTTGCTGCCATGAAGGCCTCTTGTGCCTATCCAAATCACTTTCCTCCGGTGCTTGTGAATGGGAAACTATATCTAGATGGAAATATAGCAACGATTTTACCAATAGAAGAGGCGATTCAGGATAGATGTACGGATATTTTAGTTCTTACAACCGTCCCCGAGGAACATCATGAGCGTCAACAGAAGCGTTCTCATAGGGTTTTTCAATTTGTGATGAGTCGGAAATTTACCATAGATTTTAAGGACGTTAGAAATCATCGAGTTGAGCTTTATAACCATAGTCTTGATTTGGCATTTGGTAGGGAGATTCCAAACGAAAAAGTAAGAATTTATACAATCGCGCCCGACTATATGATAGCGAATACAAGCATTAGGGCGAAGACTATAACTCGATACGTAAATCATGGCGTCGCGAAAGCAAAAGCCATCTTTGAATCTATTCTTTCCGAATAGCTTGTATACTTGAATATCGTGTTTAGACTGCTAAAATAGCCTTATGATTGCATTTTTAGAAGGTGAAATTGAGATTGTTCGACCAGGCTGGGTAGTTCTGAATGTCGGAGGTGTAGGATACAAAGTTTCTATTGGTCCAGAGCTACTCTCCAAGCTGCATGAAGGTTCTCATTCCCGTCTTTATACTTATGCTCAGTATCGCGAGGATAGCGCCTCGCTTTATGGATTTGAAACCACGAATGAATTGGATTTTTTTGAGCTTTTGATTTCGGTTTCCGGTATCGGTCCTAAGGCTGCTATGGGAATCCTTTCGGCGGCCTCTGTCGAGAAAGTACGTGCCAGTATTGTAAAGCAGGACCCCTCGTTGCTCTCCAGTGTTTCTGGTATCGGGAAGAAAACTGCCGAGAAGGTTGTGATAGAGCTCAAGAATAAAGTCGGCTCAAAGGCGAGTATTTTTGATAATGCTACTAGCGAGAAAGTGGAAGATGTTTATGAAGCGCTACTTGGGCTTGGCTTTAAGCCGCTAGAAGCTAGAGAAGCGCTAGGTACAATGCCAGATGATTGCGTGACCGCAGAGTCACAGCTTAAATATTGCCTAAGCCAGCTGAAGAAGAATTAGTTATGAATACAGACATCGATCACATCCTAGACAGTGAAGAAACTCCAGAAGAAGAGATTTTTGAGGAGACTTTGCGTCCCAAGAAGTTTTCCGAGTATGTCGGCCAGAAAAAGGCAAAAGAGGGGCTAAAGATTACGATAGAGGCTGCAAAAACTCGCAAAGAGCCCATTGATCATGTGCTTCTGTACGGCCCACCAGGATTAGGCAAGACTACTCTGGCCAATGTAATCGCTTCCGAGATTGGCGCTCAAATACGAGTAACTTCTGGGCCAGCCATCGAGCGGGCAGGTGACCTAGCTTCCATCCTTACAAATCTGCAAGAAGGGGACATTCTTTTCATCGACGAAATCCATCGTCTTAATCGAACTGTAGAAGAGGTGCTCTACCCCGCAATGGAGGACTTTACTCTGGATATAATTATTGGCAAGGGTCCAGCAGCTCGTTCCATACAGCTCGATTTACCGAAATTTACCATCATCGGCGCAACTACTCGGATGGGTTCCATTAGCTCACCACTGAGAGATAGATTTGGGCTTGTGAATAGGCTCGAATTTTACGAAGACGACGAGATTGAGAAAATCGTCCGCCGCTCGGCGAAAATATTGGGCATCGAGATATCAGACGATGGTGCAGGGGAGATCTCCAAGCGGGCGCGCAAAACGCCGCGTATTGCCAATAGATTGCTCAAGAGAGTTCGTGATTTTGCTCAGGTGAAGGCAAGAGGTGTTATCGACCAGGATATTGCAAATAAAGCCTTGGATATGCTCGAGGTTGATGAGTTTGGTTTGGATAACACAGATCGCAAGCTGCTCGCTACAATTATTGAGAAGTTCAAGGGTGGTCCAGTGGGACTTTCCACTTTGGCAGCTGCAACAAGTGAGGAGATAGAGACTATCGAGGATGTCTACGAGCCATATCTAATCCAGATTGGTTTTCTAGAACGAACCCCACGGGGTCGAAAGGTCACGGCTGCAGCATTCCGTCACCTTGGCTTCAATCCGTTAAACTCCGAACAGGATAGTCTACTTTGAGAGTTAGCATAAAGCAAAAAGAGAACCGTTTTCGCCTCTACGGAGCCGTCTACCTCTTACTAGAGAAGAACGGCGAAATATTGCTCCAAAAACGGCAAAATACGGGCTGGCACGATGGAGAGTATAGTCTGGTTACAGGGCACATTGATGGCAATCTGACGATTAAACAGGAGGTAATTCGAGAAGCAAGAGAAGAGGCCGGGATTGAAGTTTACCCGGAAGACTTACAAGTTGTTCACATTGCGCACCAAATTGGTAGTGAAAGGGAATATATCTGTTATTATCTTCGGGCTACTTCTTGGGACGGCGTTCCAGAGAATCTTGAGCCTGAATTTTCTTCTGAATTAACATGGTACAGCTGGGAAGCACTACCGCATAATCTTGAGATAGATGTTTTGTCCGCACTACAAAAGTATCGAGAAGGTGAGTTTATCTCAGAATTCGACTGGCGAGAATCGATTTCATGAAGCTTCTTCTTCATGCTTGTTGTGGGCCGTGTTTTCTAGGTGTCTGGGAAGAGCTTGGTAGCCACAAAGAAATTGAGACGACCCTTTATTACGATAACTCTAATATCTACCCGGAAACTGAATTTACAAAACGGCGAGACTCCTTACGGATTGCAGCAAAAGAGAGAGGGCTCGCGTTAGTTGAGGCAGATTATGAACCGGAATTATATAGCGCAGCAGTAGCGAAAGACACTATCTTTCCACGGCGATGTTTACATTGCTATCGTTTAAGGCTGGAAGGTGCTGCCAAATACGCCAAAGAGAATGGGTATGATGCTATATCGACCACTCTTTTTGTGAGTCCGTATCAGCAACATGAAGAACTAAAAATAATTGCATCCGAAGTCGCCAAGGAGTATGGAGTAGAATTCCATTACACCGACTGGCGACCCTACTTTCGTGAAGGTCAGAACGAAGCGAAACAGATGGAGCTGTATAGACAGAAATATTGTGGCTGCTCTTTCTCTTTGCAAGAACGCAATAAAAGCCAATAGTTCTTTTTACTTTTGACTTTATCCTTTATACTTAACATATGGCGATATTTCTACTTTTATACGTACTCCTTATGATTGTATGGCTATCTTGGTCGGCAGTTATTACCTATATTCTTTTAAAATATCGATATCCAGATAACATTGGTTTGCTCCGACTTGGTATTTATTGGGCAGCCTGCGGGGTATTCCTAGTCGTATCGCTAATAACAATTGTCGGTGCGGACTGGGTAACGGTTCCTGATTTCTTTAAATCAATGGGGGCTTAGTGGAAGAGACTACACATTTTCAGAAGTACTTTGAATCACAGCTACCTGACGAGAAAGTAGTTCTTTTGGTTCGTAGACATTTCTTGGCTATACTGCCTTTTGTGGTCACTGCCTCTTTGCTATATTTACTCGGGCTATTGTTGATATTCGTTGTTCCTTATTTGATACCGGCCCTAGTGACGGGATTTGCCTATAATGTCTATATCTTGATGGTAAGTTTACTTTTCTTTTTTAATACAGCTTTTCTCTTTCACAACTGGACTCTGCATTATCTTCATGTGGCGATTCTGACCGATGATCATTTTGTGGAAATAGCACAGAGCGGTTTGTTTTCGAGAAAAGTTTCGCAGTTATCACTTGATAAGATACAGGACGTGTCTGCTGATCAAAAGGGAATGGTGAATACGATGTTTAACCTTGGTACTGTAGATATCCAAACTGCTGGAGACATGCCCAACTTCAATATTGAGCTTGTACCCGATCCAAATGGAATCGCACAAAAGGTAATGCAGATAGAGGAGGAGTATTGTGAACGTATGGGGCTCAAAGGAGACGGTATAAATCGCAATGCTAATGTGGTCAGTAGCGTTACCAATGTCTCAGCCGCAGCTGCTGCAAACAGTAATTATGGTTCACCAGAGATAGAGTACCCGCCTAGCGGGAACGAAGGTCAACAGCCACCAGCATAGTGGCGAAATGGAGGGGTTCTTGGAGGGTT
Source organism: uncultured Candidatus Saccharibacteria bacterium (assembly GCA_964501135.1). GTDB lineage: Bacteria > Patescibacteriota > CPR2 > UBA1875 > CAIMLA01 > JBGSPL01. The sequence goes on along the minus strand of CAZCRI010000004.1, from coordinate 108,697 downwards.
TTGATCTAAAAGTAGATCCGATTTGGAAGCACAAAGATGTGGTAGGTATCGATATTGGTACCCGTTCTCTTAAGTGTGTACAGCTGCGTAGAATGGGGAAGAAGATTACGGTAGTTGGTTTTGGCCAGATGGCGGTTCCAGAAAACTTTATTATCGAAGGAATAGTTGCCGAATCAGAAAAGTTAGCGGAACTCACAAAGAACTTTATGCAAAAAGAGATTAAGGGGAAGATTACCGCAAAACGGGTCTATGCATCTTTACCTGAATCCAAAATATTTACTCGCACCATATCCTTACCTCGTACAGGAGATAAAAAGATAGACGAGGCAGTCAGCTGGGAAGCGAGTCAAACTATTCCCATGGCTATGTCGGACCTTTATCTGGATTGGCAGCTTATAGGACCATCTCATGAGGATCCTAAGTTAGACGAAGTCCTCTATGCAGCGGCACCAAAAGCGATTGTGAATTCATATGTTCAGCTGTACTCTTTGTTGGGGCTAGAGATAACCGGTATCGAAACTAGTCTAACCGCAATAATTAGAGCAATCGGCGCTAAGGGAAAAGCCAAGGAGGCGGCTCTTATCATCGACATCGGTGGTCAAACCACGAATCTTGCCATTTTCGATAACGCAATTCGCGTCACGGGCAGTACACTTATTGGTGGTGAGCAGCTAACTTATAGAATTGCGCAGGCCCTCGGGGTCAGCGAGATTGACGCCGAGAAGATTAAGAGGCAAAAGGCTACATCAGAGATAGCAAAGACCAAGCAAGCCCTTGAAGGGTCGGTAAGCGAAATTGCCAAAGAGGCCACCAGCATGATTAATTACTACGAAGAGAAGAGCCGTCAAAAGATCAAGATTACCAGGGTTTTGCTTTGCGGTGGTAGTGCTAGTTTGCCTTCGCTTTCAGAGGTGCTTGGGGAGAAGCTGGCGATACCGACTGAGGTCGTAAATAGTATTGAGAACCTTGTTTTTACCAAAAATTGCGAAATTCCCGCAGAAGAGATTCCGACTTACATCAATGCTATCGGACTAGCAATGCTGGGGGTGCAGGATGATTAGATTAAATCTGTTGCCGCCAGAGATTAAGGAGGAGATTGAGTATTCGCACAAGAACGCGAATTATTATCAGTACTTAGTGCGTTCATTGGCTGTAATTTCTGGTATTTTTGCCCTGATGTTCGTAATCGGTTTTATCGTTTGGAACAACAAGATAGTTGCCAGTGAAATCAGGCAGGATGCGGCGACACAGCTCGCCAAGATGTCTCAGGTAGAGATAGACGCCAAGGATTTTTACGCCAGATTAAACCTGATAGATAAAATCCGCAAGGATAAATTGAATTGGAATAAGATTTTCACTGAAGTCGGAAATAGCACTCCATCTGGAGTTCGCTTAATTGGTTTTAATTTTACGGACATTAATACAGATCGTATTGCAATAAATGGTTTTGCGAACTCTGCAGCAGATGTTGGGATATATCGCGAACAGCTATCGAAAACTACAATTTTCCAATTTGTTGATGTAGAGTCGGTCACGGCCGGTACTGATCCCGTAGATAATTCGAGAGCCGGCGTAACTTTTCGAATCACAGCGAGTTTTAAGGTAGCGGAGGCGAAGAAGAAATGAAAAGTCGAGCCAGGGCTGTAAATAGAGACTTGCTAGTTGCGCTGATTGCAGTGCTTTTGGTTTCGCTGGGCGCTTTTGCCTATGGCTGGTATTACATCATCGGTATTAGCTCGGAGGGAAATCGATTGGAAACTGAGGCCGATAACTACCTACAGGAAGCAAGTAAACTGAGTGATTTAAAGCTAACTTTGGCCAAGGTACTCAATCAAAAACAGGTTGTTTACTCGGCAATTCCAAAAACCAAGGAGACTTCTACTGCTCTTAAGGATTTCGAAAGCCTTGCCAAGGCAGACGGCATGACAATTTCCAATACAAATGTCGGTGATGTAAAGGCCAAATCCAAGACGGGCAGTGATTTTTCCCAAACGGTTAACAAAAATGATTATTACGAGCTGCCAATCAAGTATGAGATGACCGGGGATTACGCTAACCTTACGAAACTGTTAGCCGACGTGGATGTCCAGCCGAGGCTAATGTCGGTTTCCGACCTCGAAGTTACCGCTGATGTCACCGATAAGGCAGCTCTAGGTAAAGTACGAGCAACGTTTATTTTAACCATTTACGTAAAGAAGTAAGATGAAGATAGATTTCAACAGCCCTAAAATGATAGCTATCAAAGAGAGTACACTTCGTTTACTTCCAACACTTTGTGTGATTATCTTTGTAATTACATTCTCGGTATTGACCTATCTGGCCCTAGCACCACGAGATGATGATTCTACTGTAGCGGCTGGTGAACAAAAGTTGAATGAGCTAAATATAAACTTCAATAGTCGTCTTTTGAAGAGTCTAACAACGCCACCTGCGAGTAGCGGGAGCTCAGCAAGCAGAAACCCGTTTGTTAACTAGCAGTTTTCTTTAGTCTAAAATTAGCCACTCGGTTATTGTCCAAGGACCAGCAGGGCCGCCAGCGAAACTGCTGTTTGCTAGTCCTCCGTCATAGTCGACTATGGCGTTTTGGTCTATGAGTAAGCCAGCTGTTGCTATCGCTCTAGCTTGGGCATTCTGTTGTAGGTGGAGTGATCCAAAGGGTGCATAGAAAACGCCACCTACAGAGCCTTGTTCGATAGTGATGGCATGAACAAAGAATTGGAGAAGCCAATCCCAGGGGTTTGGTGGTGATTCCGTGGAGAACATCATAATGTAGCTTGGCGTTTTGGGGTTATTTTTGTCTATACCACTAATTTTTGATCCTTGTCGGACCGTTATTGTCCCAAAGTTAGAGTCACTTCGATCTGTCTTATGATCAGCAATGATGATTCCGCTGCTGTTTCCGTAGCTAGGAGTAAGGAATATTTTGGCGTTGTTACCAACGGTGATGTTGCCGGTAACCCAGATGGTTCCCATTATTTCTACCTCAGCATTGTTGCTAATCGTCCAGTTGCCATCAATTTTTATGGGGCCCAACTTGTTCGAAGAGCCGGTAGTGGTGAGGTTACCGATATGAACCGAGCCGTTGGCAGCCTCTGTCTCCCATGCGTCGATAGTCGTATTTAACTCGGCTGTTTTTATCGGCATATCTTGGTCTGGTGGGTAACTGCCTTGTGTCTTTGTTCCAGTTACATTGACCCCAGAGATGAGCCACGCCTTGGCATCACCGATTATCTTGCCGCTGCCATAAATCCAGCTAGTAAAGATGGTTTTACCGTAGCTTATGACATTACCGGTAATCTGTGAGTTATTGCTCATCTGGACAGGGCCACTAGAGAAAACACTACCGTTGATTTTTGCATTGTTTGAGATGTAGGTTCCAAAGTTGTCTACCTGAACCCCGAACTTAAAAGAAACATTGCTCGTGCTGGTAGCTTTGTTTATCTTTACCCGAACCACTCGAGTGGCTTCTGGATTGGCATAAGTCGGCACATAGCCGGTGGATTTGATGTATTTACAGTTTGTTTCAGGCGCTGGGCAATCGCTAATTTCTACGCGATATTCTCCACCTGTCAGGTCTGTTTCTAGGATGCCACCCGGGGCTGTCCCGTAGGTAAGATCGGGAACATTTACCTTCCAGAGGCCTTTATTCAATCCAGCTTCTGAGATGGTAAGAGCACGAAGGCTCTTATATTGTCGCTGAATTTTAATAGAAGTGGAGAGTACTGCAGAGCTCAGGGCTATAGCTACAGTCATGAGTCCTGTGAGAAGGAGCATTATTCCCAAAAGTACATTTCCTTGATGTTTCATATGTGATTCCTTAGTCTCGCCTTACCAGTAAGCTGTATTTGTTCGCTTCTAGTGCCAACTTTAATTTCGGAAGAGATGTTAACTGTTACCAGTGTCGCCGAAGTTGTATCTGGACTGTAGGTAAAGCCAAGAATCAGAATTTTATTGTCCAGAACGCTATCGATATTATTCTTAGCATAACGCACACTCGCAGGGTCGGCGTAGACAACCTTGTGAATTGATTTATCTTGGTAGTAGTAAATGATGTGATCCACGAGCATATTAGTTCCTGAGTACAAGATTTTGCCCTGGCTATCAACTGCCGGAACACGAATAATAATACTACTAGCATCGGTCACATAAGTTAAGTAGGTAGGTTCGATTGATAGCCCATTTTTTATGTCAGTAGTCATGGTATCGAGGATGGTTTGACCATCAGACTGGATAGTCGCGATTGCCATCTGTTCCTTAAAAGTTCTAAAACCAGTTATATACAAGCTGGAAATTACCGCTGAGAGCACTACGACCAGGGTCATGGTTATAAGCATCTCGATTAAAGTAAAACCGCGTTTTTTCATCATTCAGTGCTCCCATAGAGATAGCTGGTGAGCTCAACTTTCTGCAATCTGCCCTTGAAACTCCAGTTTACGGTAATCAGTACTGAGGCAATTTTGTTGTCACCAAGATTTTTTTGGACGTAGACATCTCCGGCAGAGCCCGGGATTTCTGGAACGTCAAAAGGAGTGTGCGAAGGAGCAAGAAGTGATGATATTTTCCGAGTACGAAGTTCTTCTATTTGATTGCTAGCTGCTTCATAGGCCACTAGCCTTAGCCTGGTGTCACGATTCTTCTCGACTGAGCTAAAAAGAAGGGGGAAAACAGCTGTAAAAATAATTGCTGAAATTGTGACAGCAAGAAGTATCTCTATATAGCTAAAGCCGTGTTTTCGTCTACCCTCCATGGTGCCTTTAGTATACATTATCGCGGTCTAGGATTTAAGCTAAAAATCAAAAGAACCGGGCTAGCCGGTTCTTTTGATTGTGTCATGACACACGTATTATTGCTGTTTTGAAGTAACGAAGAATTCCTTGGTCTGTCCGCTACCTGCACGCACGTTGCCTTCTACCTTCTCGGCGTTGTTGTTTAGAACGACGCTAAGAACGTAACTACCGGCTGTTGCGTCGTATGTATAGTTCATTCCTGTGGTTACATCGGTGCTAGTGAGGTATTTGGTACCTATTGCTGGCACTAGAGCTGTTGCCCAGGTGGCCACATCAGTTGGATAAGTACCGTTATCGATGTAGTATTGCTCAAGTGCGTTTTGTACTTCGTGTACGTTTGCCTTTAGCTTTGCGTCCTTAGCTTTGGCGTTTGCGCTAGTACCAACGATACCAACAACGATTCCAGCGAGGATTCCGATGATCACGATAACGATCAATAACTCAATAAGAGTAAACCCTTTTTTTGCGTTTAACATTTTTTCACCTCCCTCCTTGTGAATTTATCTTGATTATATCCGTCGCTAGACGGAGAAACAAGCACTTTATATCATATTGGTCATCGAGTAGATCGGTGTAATTATCGAAATAATTACATATCCCACCATCAGTCCAATCAGAATCATGATCATTGGTTCCAGTAGTGTCGAGAGATTCTTGGTGATATTGTCTACCTCGCTGTCATAGAAGTCGGCAATTTTACCAAGGATTACATCTGTGGAGCCAGTTTCTTCACCAACCGAAATCATCTGAGGTACTAGAGGAGGGAATATCTTGAAGGTCTTTAGATTGTCTGCGATGCCACTACCATTTCCTACCTTTTCCGCGGTTTTTAAGATTGCATCCTTGAAAAGCATATTTTGAGTGGAGTTACCGATTATCTGGAGCGCCTCTACAACGCTAACCCCACTGGTGAGTAAGGAGCTCAGGGTGCGGCAAATTCGGGCAACATTGAGCTTAATGGTAAGAGTTCCGATGACAGGGATTTTTAGTTGTAGAGTATGCATAAATTTACGGAAATTATCAAAATTCTTCAATGCATAGCGGAAACCAAAGACGACGGCCGCAAGTAGCGAAAAGGTAATAATGCCATAGTTAGTAAAGGCTTTAGATAAAAAGATTAACGATTTTGTACTTGCAGGGAGGTCACCGCCTAGCTGGTCAAACATATCTTGAAGCTTAGGGATAATAGTCACAAGCATAAAAATAAGTGCTCCTACCATACCGATAAAGATTACCGTTGGGTAGATCATGGCACCACGAATCTTTGAGATTAATTCGCGATCTTTGGTCATCTGGATTGCAAGCTCATCAAGCGCCTTGTCCAGTGAGCCTCCGATTTCGCCACTATTTACCATGCTGATAAAGAGGGGAGAGAAAACATTTGGATGTTTGCCCAGGGCTGTGGCTAGAGTAATTCCGCCGTCGACGTCTTTGGCAAGTTCTCCGATGATCTTCTTGAAACGTTTGTTTTTAGTTTGTTTTTCGAGCATTGCAAGGGACTGCGAGATGGGCACGCCAGCATTTACGAGAGTAGCGAGCTCTTGTGAGAATAATACTTTTTCTGCTAGCGAGATGGTAGTAAAGTTCGCAAGCCTGAGTAGGGGATTCTCCTCAACTCCTGCAGAAATGTTGATTGGGGTTAATCCTTGGTCAATTAGGGAGGTAGCAGCGTCTTCTCGATTCTGCTTGTCGACACAACCGTTAACAATTCTACCGTTTTTGTCTCTCGCGCAATAATTATAAGTTGCCATTATTCCCTCGTTACCCTTAGTACTTCCTCAACGGTCGTAATGCCTTCAAGACATTTTAGGAAGCCATCTTGTTGCATCGTAATCATACCGTTGTCGATTGCCACTCTTTGGATTTCTTCAGTCGTAGCGTGACTAACGATAAGTTTGCCGATTTCATCATCGACTTCTAGCACTTCATAGATACCCATACGACCAAGGTAGCCAGAACCGTCACATTTGCCGCACCCTTTGCTCCGATAGAGTGTAAGGCTGAGTTCGCCTGGTTTATGTTGGGTCTCGGGCTTCTTGTCCTGGGCGGCACGCTCGGTTTCGGTAAGAAAGATCTTGTTACGAAGAATAATCTCTTCGGCTTCTTTGGCACTACGATTTACCATATCTGGATCCTCGGAGATCTTATCGAGAATCGACTTCTCGTCAATCTTCAGGTCGGCAGGAACCGCAATTTTTCTTTCACCTACCAGGCCCCCGGCCTTTGGTTCTGGAGCAACCTTGATATCCTGAGCTACGGTCTTGTTTTTACTGGTCAAAAAGTCGGTACGTAAGCCAAAGTTATTAATGATGTCTGCAACAACTTTTTCGTCTGGGGTGTAGGTTTCGCTGCAGTGCGGGCAGAGCTTGCGCACAAGACGTTGGCCAATGACAGCGTTTGCAGTACTTGCAATTAGGAAGGGCTCAATTTCCATGTCAAGTAAACGAGGAAGACAGCCAGCAGCGTTGTTGGTATGGAGGGTGGACAGTACGACGTGTCCAGTAAGAGCAGCATGAACCGCCATTTCTGCAGTCTCGGCATCGCGAATTTCCCCAACCATGATAATGTCTGGATCCTGACGCAAGAGAGCCCTGAGGCCAGAGGAGAAAGTCATTCCGACTTTGCTCGACACCTGCGTTTGATTGATGCCTTGAATGCGGTACTCGACCGGGTCTTCGACCGTAGAAATATTAACGCCAATAGTATTTAAGGAGGATAGGACGCTATAAAGGGTAGTTGATTTACCGGATCCGGTAGGTCCGGTCACTAATAGCATGCCGTGTGGCTTCTTAAGAGCCCGCTCAATGGCAATTAGGGCTTGTCCCTTATATCCAAGCTCCTCAAGTGTAAGTGCCCGTGCAGACTCGTCCAAAAGACGCATCACGACCTTCTCACCATCCATTACAGGAAGTGTCGAGACACGGATAGAGATGTTTGTACTGCCAATCTTTAGTTTTATACGTCCGTCCTGTGGTATACGGTGCTCGTCGATACGGAGGCTCGATAATATTTTGATACGGGAAACAATCGAGGCCATGAGAGCTTTTGGTAGCGTCATAGTGTCTTTTAGAATTCCGTCTACCCGGTAGCGTACTTGTACAAAACCTTCGCGGGGTTCAATGTGGATGTCTGAAGCTCTCGATTTCACTCCATATTCGATCAGGATGTTCACCGCCCTAGCAATTGGAGCCTCAGAGATGATAGCTTCGACGTTATCTGCGGAGGTGTCGGCGTCGAGCTCCTCCTTATCGATCTGGATTTCTTCTTCAGTTTCCTTGATTGCCTTGGAGATCTCGGTGCTTAGCCCTTCTTTGTACTGTTCTATAGCATTGGAAACGTCTGAAGGGGTAGCGAGATATATTTTGATATCAAAGCCACACTGTTTCTGAATGGATTGAACAGCCTCCACGTCGCTAGGGTCAGCCATGGCGACCTTGTAGTGGCCATCGTCTTCGGCAAAGATTACCGCTTGGTAACGGCGGGAGACACGTTCTGGAAGTTTTTCTAGGATTTCTTTTGGAATCTGGGTAGTCCCGAGCTCGGTATATTCACTGCCAATCTCTACTGCGTAGAGTTTATAAAATTCTTTTTCGTTGATTACTTTTTTCTGGTAGAGCACATCCAAAAGAGACTCTTTACTGCCGTCCGCAATTTTTTGCAGTTCGTCGAGTTTTTCTCTAGTGGCAACATTATTTTTAGCAAGCAGCGATTTGAGCTGCTCTGAGTCGAGATTCAGTTGTACCCCCCGTGTTTTTACCCACTAAGTCTGCTATACTTTCATGAGTATTTTAGCAGATATATGAAAACAAGTGAACTTGATTACAATTTGCCCGAAGAACTAATCGCGATTTCCCCTGCGGAACCGCGAGATTCAGCGCGTCTACTGGTGCTCGATAGGGACAGTGGTGCTCTCGAAGATCGGGCGTTTTCTGACCTTACCGAAATATTAGGGCCAAATGATGTTCTGGTCCTCAACAATTCTAAGGTAATTCCAGCACGTCTGTTTGGTAATGTAATCGGAAATATCCGAAAGCACGAATTTTTGCTTGTAAAAAACGCGCACGATTCGGTTTGGGAGTGTTGGGTGCGAAATGGCAAGAAATTAGCGCCAGGTGAAACCATTATCTTCTCGAACAAGCTATCGGCGAAATATTTGGAACGGAAGGAAGATATCTTCTTCCTAGAGTTTAGCGTTTCTGGCGCAGCACTTTTTGCAGCCCTTGCTGAGATTGGGGAGATGCCTGTCCCGCCATACATCCTAAAGGCGAGAGGGGAGAAACATGATGAGCCAAGCGACAATCAGGAGTATCAAACGGTTTATGCCAAGAGCGAAGGTTCTGTAGCAGCTCCCACTGCAGGACTTCATTTTACCGATGAGCTTTTGGCAAATTTGTATAAAAAAGGTGTTCAGATAGAGTATGTCACGCTGCACGTCGGCTTGGGCACCTTTCAGCCTATAGATAAGGAAAATATTGAAGATTTCCAGATCCACAGCGAATACTATGAGATTGATCCGGAGACCGCGACTAGGATAAATAAAGCAAAAGCTGATGGAAGGCGGATAATCGCTGTCGGTACCACTACGGTAAGGGTGCTAGAAAGTGCCTCTGTGCCATGTCAGGCTTGCGGAATGCAGAATCCAGGTAACCTGGGATATGTACTCATGCCGAATTCAGGCGAAACCTCTATCTATATTTTCCCAGGGTATAAGTACAAGTTTGTTGACGCCATGATTACCAATTTTCATTTGCCAAAGTCGTCCTTACTGCTTCTTGTTTCTGCTTTTGCGGGGGCCGAAAACATTCGTGCGGCTTATACTTATGCGATTGAGAAAAAATATCGATTTTACTCTTATGGCGATGCCATGTATATTTCTTAAAGAAAGGAGAATTTATGAAAGAAATCGAGCTCGAGAGAACCTATTTGGCAAAATTTTTACCTGAGGACTTGAAAGATAAGGAGTACATAGTAGTCTCAGATGCTTTCTTTCCGGAAGAGACAGTTCATCCTAGATTGCGCTTACGCAAAAGAGGAGACAAGTATGAAATCACAAAGAAGACACCCGTGGATGGCACTGACTCTTCGAAGCAGATAGAAAACACGATTCCACTTACCGAGGACGAGTATTTGGACCTAGTGAAGGCTGGTGGGAAAAAGTTTTGCAAACGTCGTTATTTATACCCGTACCAGGGTAGAAATGCTGAAATCGACGTATATCAGGATGATTTGCTTGGCCTCGTTGTTGTTGATTTTGAATTTGACAACGAAACCGATAAGGATAATTTCGAGATGCCTGATTTTTGTCTCGCTGATGTAACTCAAGAGGAATTTCTGGCCGGCGGTATGCTCTGCGGCAAAAAATATGCCGACTTGGAACCAGGCCTTTCGAAATACAACTATCAGGCACTATATTTGAATTAAGGGCTGTCTACTTGACACGTATTTTCCCCCTGTGTAAGATAAAAATAACACGGAGGGGGAATGAAAAGGTACTACTTTTGGGTAACCCTTGTATTGGCTCTTCTGATGTCGCCGCTTACTGTGAGCGCAGCAACATCCGCTCTTCATATTCATGCTTTTCAAATCGCCGGAGAGAGCGCATACGATGAATTTGTCTCCATCTCGAACGACGGCACAACGCCTTTAGAATTAACAAATTATTCAATTTCGAGAAAGACCAAGAGCGCAACTAGCTGGAATACACTGTATAAATTCATAGGGGTCACTATTTATCCTGGGCAGGTGATAGTAATAGCAAATTCGAAGTATGTGGGGATTTCAAATTATCTATACTCTACGAGCAGCTATTCGTTGACGGCCGATAACTCCGTGGCGATCGTTGCTCCCGATAAAGGCATTGTCGACCTCGTGGGGTATGGCGAAGCGAATACTTTTGAGGGAGCGCCGCTTCCCAATCCCGCGGCTGACGAGCAATTAGTTAGAACCCAGGATACAAACGTAAATTTTGACGATTTTGTTTCGAATTTCAAAGTAGCCACCCTAGATCCAAATGCAGATAAGATATCGATCAGTGAGCTCATGCCGGCACCAAGTGAGGGCAAGGAATGGTTCGAATTATTTAACCCGACCAGCCTCCCGGTTTCGCTCTCTGGGCTCAAGGTTTGCGATGCCGTGGGAAGTGTTCACTGCTATTTCTTCCCCGATACTGATGTCCTGGAGCCATTTCAATACAAGGTTTTTGGTCAGGACACGACCAAAATCACGCTAAATAATACTGGTGATTGGCTGGAACTTCGTGACGGAAGCGATAATTTGCTTGCCGATAGCGGCGGAGATTATGGTAATGCCGACGAGGGTAACAGTTTGTCTCTCTTCGGGAGTGAGTATATTTGGACGAAATCGGCAACTCCTGGGGCACAAAACATTTTTACCGATACCGTAGAAGTCGAGGAGCCGGTGGCAACTGCTGCCAAATCTACAACCAAGAAAGTGAAAACTGCCGCTACCAAGGCAGTTTCGGTGGCCTCAGCGAATTCTGTGGGTGATAATGAGGCCACAATTAGCACCGCTCCTAGTATAGCGAAAGAGGAAGTAAAGGGCGCGAGCTTACGTGTAGGGGGTAATAATCAGCTACTTGGCTACGCACTGATATCTTTGGCAGTTTTGCTTCTTGTCGGGTATAATCTCTGGGAGAATAGAGGTTATGCGAGCAAATTATACGACAAAATCCGCCACCGAAACGACTAAGCTCGGGGAAGAGCTAGGAATCACCCTTAAAGGTGGCGACCTAGTATTACTTACCGGGGAGCTTGGCGGTGGTAAAACTCAGTTTACCAAGGGTATCGCCAAAGCACTGGGAATTTCCGAGACCGTGGTGAGTCCGACTTTCACAATTGAGCGGACTTATCAGGGGAAGACCTTTACTCTGCATCATCTTGACCTCTACAGAACTCATGAAGACCGAGAGATTCAGTCTCAGATCGAGGAATACGTCACGTCACCGCTAGACATCACGGTTATCGAATGGCCAGAGAATATGACGATACTTGCGAGCAAGAACCACTACCTGGTGAATTTTTCTTATACCGATGATGACAACAGGGTAATTACTTTCTCGAAAGTAGGTGCCGAATGGTCTTAGTGTTCGATACCGCTAGCGAAAACGCGTTTATTGGTCTTTGGGACCAAAAATGGTTCGCAAAAGAGGCTTTTGTCGCTGGTCGAGAATTGAATAAACTTATTATACAAAAACTTCAAACTGTATTACCTACTACGGATAATAACGCTTTAAATAAGGGGATAACTGGCATTATTGTGAACGCTGGCCCGGGGTCATTTACTGGTTTGCGCATCGGTCTCTCGGTGGCCAATACTATTGCCTATACATATGACATCCCGATAGCGGGGGTTGCAGACGAAACAGACACCGATAAGCTTTTACAAAAAGGAAAAACCGTGCTAGAATCACGTGGCGCATCATTTGAAGGGGTAGTAGTACCGCACTATGGTGCTGAACCTCACATTACACAACCGAAACCGAAGGGGTAGGTGTTGCCATATGGCAGATCGTACCCCGAGCGGGTTTGTACAGTCTGCACGTCGAAGGTCCAGGAATCTCGAGCTTGTCGCACCGCCCAAGGGTCTGGTGCGATGGCCTGTGATATACGGAATTGTCCTGTTTGTTAAATCTTGGCGGGAGCTGAGACAAAGACCATAAGGAGGTGTCAGGTTGGCTGCTAGCCAGAACAACATCCGGATATCAGGGCGCAAGCTCCAATGGGTCTGGATCAACTCACGCGATGCCAAGCTGGTCGACGAAGAAGGGAACATTCTGTACTACGTCGAGAAGCTCTACACTGACGATGGGATCCCCGTCAGGGACGAGAAGGACAGGATGCAGTACCAGGTTCACATCGGGGACTTTGACGGCCCGCTGCTGGATGCAGTGGAGCCGTACATGCCCACGGCCAAAAGTGCCGCGGAGTCACACTACTGCGAGGTCAACGGAGGGAAGTTCGAGGGCCACTGGTCCAAGCGATAACTACACGAACGGTCGTGATCCCTGTTCTGAGGAACAGCGGGTCGCGGCCGTTGTTTCTTTTTACTGGAAAATCTCATTTGCTAAAAGGTGCCAAAAGTCGTATAATAGCGATGTAAATTAGTAAACAAACTAGTTGACATTCCTGGCCTTAAATTACAAATTTTCACTTTACACATAAACAATCTTAGAAAAGATGTACTCAATCGAATAGAAAGCCCGCATAGTTTGCGGAATCTTCTAGAAGACGGCTAGCGTGTCAGCTTTTATGAAAAGCACCTGATATTCAGGGAAGGAAGGAGAAAGTATGGAATTACTAAGCATCGTATTTGCTGTAGTAGCTCTTGGCGTTGGTGGTTTCGGCGGTTATACATATCGCAAGACTCAGATGGCCAAGGACGTCCAGAATGCAGAAGGCAAGGCAGAGAAAAAGATTGCCGAAGCAGAAACAAAAGCCAAAGAGATAATCCTTGACGCCAAGGATGAGGCTCTAAAGATTGCTGACACAGCAAAGAAAGAAGAGCGAGAGCGCAGAGATCAGCTTACCGCTCAGGAACGTCGTGTTGCACAACGTGAAGAGACTCTAGATAAGAAAAGTGATGAACTCGATAAGAAACGTGATGACATCGATAAGGCCAAGGCAGATATCGAAGCCGTCAAGACCGATCTTCGCGATCTTCGTGTACGTCAGCAGGAAGCGCTCGAGAAGATAGCCAAGTTGAACAAAGAAGACGCCAAAGAGAAGTTGATGCAGATGGTGGAGAAGGAATACCGCAAGGATATCGTCAGCTTTATCAGCAAGATTGAGCGCGAGACCAAAGAAGAGGCCGATACAAAAGCACGAGAGATTCTCGTAACTGCTATTCAGCGTGTTGCTGGTGAGCAGACTGCAGAGAGCACCGTTACTGCTGTGGCGCTTCCAAATGACGAGATCAAGGGTCGCATCATTGGACGTGAGGGTCGCAATATTCAGGCTATTGAACGGGCAACTGGCTGTGACATTATCGTCGACGATACTCCAGGAATGATCGTAATCTCTGGTTTCGACCCAGTGCGTCGTAATGTCGCCAAAGTTGCTCTAGAGAAACTAATCAAGGACGGTCGTATCCATCCTACCAAGATCGAGGAAGCGGTTCTCAAGGCTCAGGAAGAGATTGACAAACAAATCAAGGAAGCCGGCGAAAAGGCTGTTTACGAAGCTGGCGTTGCTGGCTTACCTGCCGAGATGATCAAGCTTCTTGGTCGTCTAAAGTTCCGTACTTCGTTTTCTCAGAATGTATTGCAGCACTCTGTGGAGACAGCATTGCTTGCGAGCGCACTAGCTTCAGAGCTTGGTGCCGACGTCGCAATTGCTAAGAAGGCTGGACTCTTGCACGACATCGGTAAGGCAGTGGACCAGGATATCGAAGGTTCACACGCTAGCATTTCACGCGATATTTGTAAGAAATTCGGAATGAGCGACGAAATTATCCATGCCGTTGAAGCTCACCACGAGGAAGTTCCTTTCCACACTGTAGAAGCAGTTATTATCCAGGTTTCCGATGCTATTTCTGCCGGACGCCCTGGTGTTCGTCGTGACTCTCTCGACAACTACATCAAGCGTCTTACTGAGCTCGAAAATATTGCCAAAGGCTTTGATGGCGTCGAAAAAGTATACGCTATTCAGGCCGGACGTGAAGTTCGTGTCTTTGTTACTCCAGAAAAGATTGATGACCTTACGGCTCTCAAGCTTGCCAAGGATGTAGCGACAAAGATTGAGGCAGATCTCAAATACCCAGGCCAGATCAAGGTAAACGTAATCCGTGAAACTAGGGCAATCGAGTACGCCAAGTAGATATGAAGATTTTATTTATTGCCGACATTGTAAGTAAGAATGGTCGCGAGGCCGTAAAACAGATATTGCCTAGCCTGCGTCAGGAATATGGCATCGATTTTACGATTGCAAATGGCGAGCACCTTTCTGATCGCGTAGGCGTAGACGAGAAGGTAGTTCGCGAGATGATGGCAGCTGGTATAGATTTCTTTACCACCGGAAACCACATTTGGAGACAGAAGGATTTTGCGAGCAAGATCGATTCTCTCGGCTTGCCATTGATTCGACCTGCAAATTATCTCGAGGGTACACCGGGTGAAGGCTTCAAGGTGGTGGAAACGAGCTATGGTAAATTGCTCATCATCAACCTTCTTGGCCAGCACGAAATCAAGGCAGTTGTGAAGTCACCGTTTACCACAGCTGACGAGATTATCGCTGCCAACCCAGAATGTAAGTATGTCTTTGTCGATTTTCATGCCGAGATGAGTAGTGAGAAGGTGGCGCTCGGCCGTTATCTAGATGGCAAGGCCTCTGTGGTTGTCGGTACTCATACTCATGTCCCTACAGCAGATCAACGCGTTCTTACGCATGGCACGGCAGTAGTTTCTGATGTTGGTTTTACTGGCCCGATGGAATCAGTTCTGGGGGTTCGGGATGATATCATCTTCAATACATTCATCACTAGCATGCCGCAGAAATTTGAACTAGCAGACGGCCCAATCCAGATAAATGCGGTTGTTGTCGACCTCGGCCATGACTGTAAGGCGAAAAGCATCGAAAGGGTCGACCGAGTAGTTGAAAGTTTCTAAAGTTATCAGGTAAAAAGTATTTTACGCCGGAAGAGAACTTTACGCACTTGCAAACTTTCTACTTTATAACTTCTTTCTCAGCTGTTTCTCAGATTCGGATATTACCTTTGTAGTCGAGAAAACTTTACATCTAATGTATAATATATATGTAGGGTTATTAACAAAGTCCATGTGGGCTGAAAGGAGAGAAATGACAAAAAGAGAACTAATCGACGTACTTTCTAAGGAGACTTCATATACAAAGAAGGAGGTAGACGCCTTCATCGATAAGTTGACAGAAGTCGTCACTCGCACTGTGAAAAAGGGCGAAAAGGTAGCCATCACCGGTTTTGGTACCTTCGACCTCGGCAAGCGCGCCGCGCGCCGCGGTAGAGATCCTCAGAGCGGAGAAATCATCCGTATTCCTGAGATGAAGATGCCTCGCTTCCGCGCAGGTAAGAACCTCAAAGAAACCGTACGATAGGTATTCAAAAAGAACCCCGCAAGGGGTTCTTTTAAATTTCATATGGGGTGACTGACGGGGCTCGAACCCGCGACCGCCGGTACCACAAACCGGAGCTCTACCAGCTGAGCTACAGTCACCATGTCCAAACTTTTTGGTGCGCCCGGAGGGGCTCGAACCCCCGGCCTTGTGGGCCGAAACCACACGCTCTAATCCAACTGAGCTACGGGCGCAAATGGAGCGGGTAAAGGGAATCGAACCCTTATCTCGACCTTGGAAGGGTCGCATAATAAACCATTATACGATACCCGCGCGACCAAAATGCCTAGTTATTCTAGCAGAAAAAGCCGTTTCTTTCAATATAAATCAGCTTGTAGCCATTCTTTTTGTTATAATATCAAAGATGAGCACAAAACAGATAAAAATTGCAATTGTTGGGCATCCACTCAGCGGTAAAGACACCGTGGGTGAATATTTAGCATCCGAGTATGGATTTACCCACCTGCCGACCGGGCAAATGGTTCGTGACTATATGGCCGCAAATGACCTTGGTGAACCCACTAGGGATATGATGCAAAAGGTGGCAAACGAGGTTCGAGCTGCCAAGGGCGCTGATTACTTTCTTCGATTAGCCTTAGATTCACAGGCGGATCGGGTGGCAGTGAACGGTTTAAGAGCAGTGGGTGAAATTCAGGCAGCAAGAGATGCCGGGTGTATCATTATCGCTGCAGTAGCACCAATCGAAAAGCGTTACGAGTGGGCAAAAGCTAGAGGTAGGGTAAGTGACCGAGTTTCCTTTGAGGACTTCGAAAAACAAGAATTGGCAGAGGGTAACAGTAAAAATGAGGCTGAACAGAATGTTGACGCCGCGATACAAGCGGCCGATTACACGGTGGGTAACGAGTCGGATCTCGCGCACTTATATTTGGCTGTCGATCGGCTCATGGCTCAGCTTGGTGTGGAAAGAGTGGCTACAGATGTTAGATAGTATCAAGCAGCAAGTCAGCAAATTTTGGAGCAACCCAATAGCCTATTGGTCGCTTATTATATTTACTTTTGTCGTATGTCGGCTTGGAACTTGGCTATACCCATTCGATAGCGATCATTGGATTTTCTTTTATGTTGGCAAGAATTGGCTCCACGGCGGTTCACTGTATGTCACGGCTTGGGATCACAAGCCACCGGTAATATTCCTTCTCAATGGACTGATGTCATTATTAGGTGATAGCATCGTGGTTCATCGGGTGCTACTCACGGCATTCGCGCTCATCGACATTTATCTGTTTTGGTTACTCGCAAAGAAGCTTGCCCCCAAACTCATACCACAAAAGACGGAGTTGTTTACCAAGCTCTCGCTTCTAATCTATGTATTTTGGCGTAATCTTTCCCAGTTTACGAGTAGTGGAAATAATAATGAGAATTTTGGCCTCGTTCTTTACCTCGGCATGTTGCTTGGCTATTTCTCTTTTCGCGAAGATCGAAAATGGTGGAAGCTGGCGCTCTCTGGGTGCTGTTTTGCGGTGCTTTTCTTCATGAAGGGTAACTTTTTACTCCTGGCCGCCCCTATTGGAATCATGCTGCTCGTCGACTATTGGCGAGAGCTTCAGAAGTTCATCGGTTACGCGTTGGCATTCGGATTGCCGTTAATTATTGCTGCCGGCGCCTGGGCCATTTATTTTATCGGCAAGGGTACTCTGAAC
This sequence comes from uncultured Candidatus Saccharibacteria bacterium, assembly GCA_964501135.1. Classification (GTDB taxonomy): domain Bacteria; phylum Patescibacteriota; class CPR2; order UBA1875; family CAIMLA01; genus JBGSPL01. The sequence continues at coordinate 91,147 of CAZCRI010000004.1, read as the reverse complement.
GAATTTATTTTCGCTTCATTTACTTTTAGCGCCAAGTATTCGACCAGTGCTTGGAAGGGGGACTTGAGCAATCTGGGGATTTTCTACGTTTTAGTCGCCTTTGCGGCACCGTTGATACTAGTGGTACCATTAATCTTTATCGCACGCTCCTGGAGGCTGCGAGATAACCACGAATATCTTTATTTTTCATTGACCTTTATTTTTGGTTCGTCGGCTTTCTTTGCCGTTGGGGTGCCATATCTCTACTACTTCCAGATTCTCATGCCGGCTTATGCAATTGCAGCGGCATATCTTTTGCTGATGGCGGCTCAGTGGCGAAAACCTTTGGGATTTTTCTTCATCGGAGTGTTTGTATTTGGTGCCGCAATCAATATCGGCTACTCAAGCTTCGAGATGGTTAGGGGTTTTGTCGGTAGAACTCATGCAGAAGCTCTTGAATATCAGCAGATTGCAAAGTATGTGGATGATAATACTACTCCAAACGACAAGGTTTTTGCTGCCGATTATGGCGCCACTTTTTATCAGTTAGCGCGCAGGGATAGTGGGTCACGCTTTATCTCTGCGAGTGTTTTACTCCTTGATTATCGTGATGGTTATGGTTTTGATCTAGACGGTAAATTTGTTGCCGACATGGAAAGGTCGCAAGCAAAATATGTCGTCGTCTACAAGGACAGAGAAGGCCTCTATTACAAAAACAGGCCGATGGTGAACTATTTTGACACTCATTATCACAGCGAAAAGAGCTTCGAAACCTTTGAGGTATTACGTAGGAACTAAAAAACAATCTACAAGAGATTGTTTTTGAATATATTTGGTCGGGGTGAAAGGACTCGAACCTTCGACCTCGCGGTCCCAAACCGCGCGCACTAGCCAACTGTGCTACACCCCGAGGAGTAGAATTAACTCGATAATTATACTGCAAGATGGGTATTTCTTCAAGAAGAATAGCGATTGACTAAAAAGTCATGAAGTATTACAATTACTACAAGTAAGAAAAGTAAGAGGTGAAAATGAAAATGCCGCAACCAGAATTCTACGGGAGTACCGTTGTTAGCGATAAAGGACAGGTGGTTATTCCTGTAGAGGCTAGAAATGCCTTGGGCTTAGAAAAAGGCGAGAAGCTCCTGGTTATGAGCATAGACAAGAAGGGATTGATGCTGATGAAGCTCTCCGCGTTCGAGAAGCTCTCAAACGAGATGACGAGGCAACACGCCAAAATCGAGTCTATAATCAGGAAGGAGAAGTGATGCCAGAAAACATTATAACTGTAAAGAATTTGCAAAAATCCTTTGGCGACGTGAAGGCTGTTCGCGGCATCAGCTTTGAAGTCAAAAAGGGTGAAGTCTTCGGAATGCTCGGGCCAAATGGTGCCGGGAAAACCACTACCCTCGAGATGCTCGAAGGGTTACGTAAAAGTGACAGCGGAGACATTTTCGTCGCCGGGGTAAATGTTTGTGAGGATCAGTCGAAGGTAAAGGCGCTCATTGGTGTGCAGCTCCAATCATCGGCTTTTTTTGACAACTTGACGCTCGAGGAGCTGATAAAATTCTTCTCTTCCCTTTATGGGGTTAGAGTGGACGCTATGAGGGTTCTTGAAGAGGTTGGACTGACAGAGAAAGCAAAAACTCAGGTGAAGAAACTTTCTGGCGGGCAAAAACAGCGTTTCTCTATAGCGTCAGCATTGGTAAATAGGCCGGAAGTGCTCTTTCTTGACGAGCCGACTACAGGTCTGGACCCTCAGGCTAGGCGCCATCTATGGGACTTGATTCGAGATATAAATGGGAAAGGTATGACTGTTGTTATTACTACTCACTACATGGATGAGGCCGAGGAGCTGTGTGACCGCGTGGCTGTAGTAGACAAGGGTCAAATTATCGATATCGATAGCCCGGCAAACCTAATCAAGAAACTACTCGGTCGTGGGTTCAGGAAGAAAAAAGTGGTGCAAGAGGCAACACTTGAAGACGTATTCCTAGACTTAACCGGAAAGACATTGAGGGACTAATGATGAACTTACGTAAAATCAAAAAAGAAATCCTAAACACGCTTACAATCGCTAAATACATGATACTGATGTTTTTCCGTGAGAAAACCGCCATTTTCTTCTCGCTTTTTATCCCTGTGATGTTGATGAGTATTTTTGGTGTCATCAATACGGGTGGCGGCGTTAAGTTTAATGTCGCGGTCGTTGATGAGGCAAAAAATCATGCGTCACAGCAAGTTGTAACAGCGCTGCAAAAGGTCAGTGTCTTTACGATTACCACGAAGAGCAAGAATGACGCTCTTGCGGACCTCAAAAACTCCAAGCAGACCTATGCAATCGTGATTCCTGAGGGTTTCGGCTCCAATTTTGCCGAGTACGGTGCAAAGCAAGCTGAGCTAGCGAAGTTGCCAGTATCGCAACAGCAAGCAGTATCGACAGTAACGCCGCAGAGAATCGATATCTACTATGATCAGAGTCAGAACTCTTCTACCATAAGTGTCGGTTTCACAGTTTTCGACAAGATATTTGACGGGGTAACGCACCAGATTGCAAGAGTCCCGAACTTCTTTGAGGTAAGACAGCTCTCTATATCCGGTAATGACCTTAAATATATCGACTTTTTGATCCCGGGGCTTGTGGCAATGAGTGTAATGCAGCTCTCTATCTTCGCTGTCACTGGCCAGATAGTTTCATGGCGTGAGAGGGGCATCCTGAAACGTCTCTTGGCCACGCCTATCCACCCTGGGGTTATTATCTTCTCTCAGATCGTCTCTAGGGTTATCATCACTTTTATGCAGGCATCGATCCTGATACTCCTTGGTATCCTGGCATTCAACTTGCATATTGTCGGAAGCCTTGGTCTCGTGGTCCTCTTGATTGTCGCTGGAGGATTGATCTTCCTGTCGATGGGCTTTGCACTTTCGGGAATCGCCAGTACTCAAAACACTGTGGCAGCTCTTGCTAACTTGTTCGTGTTCCCTCAGATGTTCCTCTCTGGTATCTTTTTCCCACGAGATGCATTTCCTGACTGGTTACTGAAGGCATCGGATTACTTCCCCCTGACCTACTTTTCGGACGCTCTCCGAAATGTCATGGTAAAGGGGTATACTATAACTCAGATTAGCGGAGACCTGATAGGACTCGCTATATGGGCAATAATTATGTTTGTCTTAGCCATTAAACTATTTAGATGGGAGTGATATGTCAGTAGCAATTGAGCTTAGAAAAGTATCAAAATCATACAAAACAGGGAAACTACATGTTGATGCCCTGAAAAATATCGATATCAAAATCGAAACCGGTGAGTTCGTGGCCATAATGGGTCCATCTGGATCTGGTAAATCTACACTAATGCATATAATTGGTTTACTAGATCGACCGACAAAAGGCGAGCTCTTTATCGCTGGTAAGAGAATTGAGCTCGATATGGCCGATTCCAAGCTAGCAAAGTTACGTTCCGAGCGGATTGGTTTTGTCTTCCAGACATTCAACCTCCTGTCAAAGATTACAGCGATGAAAAATGTCTTGATGCCTACTCAGTACCGAAAGGTCGGTAAGGTTGATCGTGAAGCGAGGGCAAAGGAGCTTTTGCGAGAGGTAGGTCTTGCCGGTCGCGAAGACCACAAGCCGACAGAGCTATCTGGTGGCCAGATTCAGCGTGTCGCTATCGCTCGGTCCCTAATCAATAATCCCGATATTATTCTTGCTGACGAACCTACTGGAAATCTCGATAGTAAGAGTGGCACGGAGATTATGAATTTACTTACAGAGCTAAATAAAAAAGGGAAAACGGTTATTCTCATTACCCATGATCAACGAATAGCCGATTTTGCCGATAGAACGATAAGAATTTTGGACGGCGAAGTTCAAAAACCCGAGAAAGGAGCAAAGTAATGGAAAGTGTAAAGACAGCTCTATTGTCTATTTGGTCCAACAAAGTCCGCAGTGTGCTAACGGTTCTGGGAATTGTGATTGGTGTTGCTTCGGTAACAATCCTGGTCTCTTTGGGGCAGGGCTTAAAAGATGAAGTATCTACCTTAATCCGTGGTTTCGGTTCGAACCTGATGTTTGTTACGGCTGGAAAGATCGACACAAAGAGTGGCTCCGGTATGGGTGGTTCCAACCCGGCAAACTTTATTGCTGGTGACATCCTGACTTTGCCAGATTTGGACGCTATCAAGAGCGTAGGAGGAGTTAAAGAAGTAGCACCTATGTCTTTGGTTGCCGGAAATGTTACTTATGATGGTAAGCCGGTTTCGACAGCCGTCACGGGTACTTACCCCAACTTTGATAAAGCTCTGGAAATCCTTAAAATCAAGAGCGGTAAAATGTTTGATTCTAATGCGGCGGGCGATGTAGTGGTAATTGGACCGGGCGTGAAGAAGGACGTTTTTGGAGATACCGATGCTCTTGGTAAAACGCTGGAAATTAACAAAAGACCATTTACGGTTGTTGGGGTTTTTGATGACGTGCAAGCCTCCAGTATTTTTGGCAGTGAATTTGGGTCTTTGTCCGTAGTTCCTTTTGACACAGCAACGGCCTTGAATAAGGGTAAAGTGACGATTAACCGTATCGTAGTAAAGGCCGCAAATGATGCCAAGGTTTCTACGGTGAAGGCAGATGTAAAAAAGGCAATTCTTAAGTCTCATGGCGGGGAAGAGAATTTCTCTGTGTTGACGCAAGATGATATATTAGGGCTCTTTGATCAATTTCTTTCGCTTGCGACGACTCTGGTTTCAGCGATAGCAGCTATTTCTCTTGTAGTCGGCGGTATTGGAATTATGAATATCATGTTAGTGACAGTGACGGAAAGAACGAAAGAGATTGGTTTGCGTAAAGCAGTTGGGGCGACAAAGTTTGCTATCGCTACTCAGTTTTTAGTAGAAGCAGTTTTTGTAACCTTAATCGGTGGACTCATTGGTCTTTTGATTTCGTTCGCAGTAGGAGCTGTGGTGGCAGCAAAAACACCACTGACACCTTCTATTACACCAGATGTAATATTGGTAGCGCTCGGTGTTTCTACTGTGATTGGGGTGATTTTCGGCCTTTGGCCAGCACTTCGAGCGGCCCAGAAGGATCCAATCGAAGCTCTCAGATACGAGTGATGTCTCATAAAAAAGAGCTAGCCGGCTGGCTAGCTCTTTTTGAGTACGAGAATTTCCCGTCCCACAAACTGATCAGCTCGTGAGTAGGTGAGGTTTCCGCGGCCAAAGCGACGGATCCCTAGGTCTTTCGGTATGTAATTAACTGTTGTAAGGCCCAACCCTTCGAGTTTGTCCATTAGTGGTAGATATACATATTCTTTTTCTACGATAAAGAAAGGAACTGCCAGGACGATAGTCCCATCTTTCTCTAGCTGACAAGTGATGTTGGCCAGAGCATGGACGTAGAATTGTGCTAGTTTCTGTGAATCTGCAATCGCTTTATCCTTGCGTCTGCGAACCGGCTCTCCTAGGTAGCCTTCACCGACAATGGCAGCGCTTGTAATTTCTTTTTCCGGTTTCAGAATATCGGAGAGAAAGACCCTCTCCTCAGTGATTTTAGGCATCCCAAAACGCTGGTAGAGCCACTCCATATTGGTGAGAGTATCGGCAATGTTCTTTTTTTCGATGTCGCTACCGTAAATATTACGATAACCAAGAAATAGAGCTTCTTGAAGAATTGTTCCACTACCGCAGAAGGGATCATAAACGACAGAGCTTAGTGGTGCGGCGGCAAAGTTAATCATCATCTGGGCAAGCTTTGGTGGTAGCATTCCGTTACGGGTATCGCGAACTGGGCGGCCGAAGTCACGTTTGGAGTAGGCTTTGTAGTCTTGAACCGCCAGAGTCTTGCCTAGGATATAGTCGGAGCCAGATTTCACAATGATGGCCTCGAAACCACGCTCAATGAGCTTGTTTTCGTTAACAATTACGCTCGAAAGGTCTACTGTTTTGCCAGTAACAAATCGAGCGGCATATCCACTTTCTTGAAGTTTATTTTTGACGTCATAACCTGCCTTTAGAACAAAATTTTTGTTCACATTTCCGTATCCAGAGACGCCAAAGTTCACTCGTTTTTCTGATTCGTAATTGACTTCGGAAAGCAATTTTTCGGCAATTTCGTTACCTGTAGTAAAGTATCCCAGGACTTCAAAGAGTTTGATACTGCCACCAAGTGAGTTGATATCAATCTGCTTGCTTTGCTCCTCAGGAATTTCAATAATCAGTATGTCACCAATGAGCAGCCGAGATAGAGTCTCAATCTCGAGCCTTTGTAGATAGGCAAAAATTTCGGCAACCGAGAGCGCAGTATCTCGACCGAGGGCGAAACCAAGTTGTTTAGAGTTAGTCTTGTTCATTGCTTTGATTTTACCTTATTTTAGAATAAAAATGAGCCAGTTAGGCTCACATTTTATATATTTGGTGGGCCCGGCGCGACTCGAACGCGCGACCAGTTGCTTAAGAGGCAATTGCTCTACCAACTGAGCTACAGGCCCGTAAATAACGAAAAGATTATAACAGATTTTGACACATGTATCAAGGATATGGTGCGCCCGGTTGGATTCGAACCAACGACCAATAGCTTAGAAGGCTACTGCTCTATCCCCTGAGCTACGGGCGCTCGTCGAAATCTGCTGTCAGTTTTCGCTAGACGGCGTAGCCGCTAGCTTCGACTTTTCGCAACTTCTCCTCTTCCCCTAAAATCTAACGATTTTGGGGACCCCAGGCCGTGAGAGGGCTCTCAAAGCCACTAGAGTATAGCAAATTTATGCTTATATTTCAATCGTAGCAAAGGCAAGGATATTTTGATATACTCTCTATATTAACGGAGATACACCATGGCAAAAGAAACAGTCACTACCTTAAATAAAGCGACGATCGGACTGATTGTAGTAGCATTACTAGCTCTCGGTGGTATTATCTACTACTCATGGAGCACAAAACCGGCTGATGGTGATACTAAAACTACCACTAAGGCAGAGGATACAAGCGTAGCCGACGTTGATAAGCTAGGTGCCCGCGAGGTATTGTTGACACCAGAGAATTTCAATGAGGTTACTACCAAGAATAAGATGGTGGTGGTGGACATGTATTCACCAACTTGCTCACACTGTCAGAAAATTGCACCAATACTTACGGAGCTTTCTAATGAATATGGTGACAAGATTGTGGTCGCGAAGATGAGCGTTGCAGTTGATGCAAACCGCGATTTTATTCTGAATTGGGATAAAGCCTTTCAGTACGTTCCAGCGATTACTTTCTTTAAAGACGGCCAGAAAATGGAAACGATTACCGGAGAGAGAACCAAGGCGGAGTTCAAGACTTACATCGATAAATATCTAAATTAATTCAAAAAAGACCCCAGTAGGGGTCTTTTTTATTTCTTCTTCTTGTAGTATTCGATGAGTTCTTTTACTTTGGCCGAGACCTCTAGTGGCGTAAACTCAGCTTTTACCAAATATTCAGTAGCTCCGAGGGCGTAAATTCGCTCCGCTGTCTTTTCGTCAGAGAGGTTAGTGAGCATGATTACTATGAGGTCGTCGAGTTCCTTTTGCTCGCGGATGTAGGCGAGAACCTGTAGTCCATCTACCTGAGGCATCATCACATCAAGTATGGCTACGTCTGGCATAAATCCAGTCTTTAGGATGTCGATGGCTTTCTGCCCGTCTTCGGCAAGCTGAACATCAAAACCATCAAGCGCAAATTTGCGACTGTACATATCGACAAGTTGGATGTCGTCTTCTGCGAGTAGGATTTTTATTGCCATAGTAACTCCTGTGTTTATTTTACTCTACCTAGGGGCGGTGTCAACTACAAGGCAGAGGTGTAAAAGACCTTGACTTTTGATATAAATACTTGTATAATCGGGTGTTCGTGGATTGACATCGTCAGTCAGCGAATGCAGAAAGACACCTACAGCGAGAGGGGAAGCAATGCAGCCGATGCACTTGCGGGTAGAGGTATTACAGACCGTCAAGGTTCCACAGCCCAAGAAGGTGAAGGTTGAGGATAAGTTCGTCGAACATGTCCGGGAGGCCGACATCATCTTCGGCCGACTCCTCAACTATGAGGGACACGGCAAGCACGGGTTCTACTGGGTTATCGATCGAGCCTTCAAGAACCACAAGGTCAGCGCCCAGGGTGGCGGTTGGCCGGTTTCCGGCACCGACTTCGTCCGCATCGACCTCGACCACCCCGTACACAACGGTGACGAGGAAGGTTTCGAGCTGACTCTCGGAATGCGCATCGGCTTCGAGCCGGTCGCCGAGGGTGAGGTCAGCGAGGTGTGGGCTCCGTGGGACGCTATCAAGGTCGTCCGCGAGGTTCAGCATCACGGCGGTTTCGGTTACTGTGCCGAACGAGTCACCGAAGACCTCGGAACGCCGAGTCTCAAGCTCGTCGAGGAGTTGACTCTCGACATGATTGAGAGCGGCACGTTCCCCGAGGACGGCGTCGCCCGCTTGAGGGAGCAGAACCTGCTCACCCAGCGCATCAAGGATTGCCTCAAGAACTACGGCATCCCGTACTAGCTTTCTGTGAGGGCCCGAAACCGCCAAGGTTTCGGGCCCTTCGCCGTTTATAATCTATTTATACTTACGAGTGGACAATTTTCCACTCCGGTTCTAATATATATACATGAAGAAAAACGTGATTGAGGTTACAGACCTCGCAAAACACTACGGCAAACTCCATGCGGTAGATGGGATATCTTTTGGGGTAACCGAGGGGGAAATTTTTGGTTTTCTCGGACCGAACGGTGCTGGCAAGAGCACTACAATCCGTTGTCTCATGGGGTTCAACAAGACCACTAAAGGGGAAGCTACGGTCCTCGGAAAGCGCCTTTTTCTCGGCGCCGAAGACATTAAGAAACAAATCGGATACCTTCCTGGTAACGTAAAACTCTATGATAATTGGACAGGTTGGGATCACATCCATTTCTTTGAGAGCATACGTGGAAAGTCAGACACCGTCAGGGATCTGATGAAAAAGCTCGACTATAATCCACTGGCCAAGTTTCGCCACCTTTCGAGCGGTAATAAACAGAAACTCGGGCTTATTCTTGCGCTTATGAATAACCCCAAAGTACTTATCATGGACGAACCGACTGTTGGACTCGACCCGCTACTTCAAAATACGATTTACGAGATATTATTGGCGATGAGAGACAAGGGAACGACAATTTTTATTTCGTCGCATAATCTGCCAGAGGTTGAGCGACTTTGCGACCGTGTGGCGATTATCAAAGAGGGCAAGCTGGTTGCTGTGGAGAGTATCAAGGCTCTGGGGGAAAAGAAAATCCACAAGATTGAAGTTCGTTTTGCTGACTCATATGATGTAGCAGAGTTTGCTGGCAAGGGAGTGGATAAGGTAGAGGAAGTATCGGATGGTCTAGTCATAACAGTCTCTGGAGATGTAAATCCGGTTTTACATAAACTATCGAGACACAAACTACTTGATATTGAGGTGTCTCATGCAAGCCTTGAAGATGTGTTTCTAAAATATTACGAAAGGAACGAGGTATGATAGCAGTTTATCTACGTTTTTTGAAAGATAAATACTGGTCACTTTTCCTTTATAGCCTTTCGACAATAGTTTTCCTAGAGATGTATATTGCCATGTTCCCAAGCCTCAATACTGTCGCTCAGGAGAAGTTCGACGTTCTTATGCAGTCATTTCCAAAGGAGATATGGGCGGTCGTCGGCGTAGACCCAGGAGCCATTACCTTTACAAAGATAAGCTCTTTCTTGTCAATGGAACAGTATAGTATGGTTTGGCCGCTTATTGTCATCATCTTTTCAATATCTTTGGCGAATTCAATGATTGCCACTGAGGTCGAAAAGGGTACGATTGAGCAGATTCTTGCACTCCCACTACAACGTTGGAAAATTTTTGTGGGACGTTTTACGGCGGCTGTTTCTATCTTAGTGCTGTACACTTTTACAACAATCTACGCGGTAGTACCTTTGGCTAAAATGCACAAGATTGACATCACGGGTATAGGGAACTGGCAGCTTGCTGTTAGCGGTTTACTTTTCGGAGTGACAGTATTGAGTATTGCGTCACTTTCTTCCTCATTTTTCTCGGAGAAGGGTAAGGCTACTTTTGTGACAGCTGGGGTAATTCTGGCCTTCTACGGAGCCAATATAGTGGGTGGACTTTTGGAAAGCAACGCCTGGATAAAGGACTACTCCATATTTCACTACTTTAGTGGTTCGACTAACCTAGTAAAGGCGGAATTTGTTGATAATTACTTACTTTTCTTTTTGTCTATTTCTGTTGTCTCTACGGTTTTGGCCCTTACGAGATTTATATTTAGAGATACATCAGTATAACCAGTGGCGGGAGGGGATTTTTGGACGACGATATTGCAAATGCGATAAACTCCCTAGAGGGAGATTCTGCCGATAGTGTGGTACCGGCAGCTGATTTAGGGTCTCTAGGCGCGGAAGATACAAATATGCCACCAATTTTTCGGCCTGACGATTTAATTGCCGAACCTAAGTCTACGGAAACTCCGGTTATTGGAGCTACAGTGTCGGAAGAAGAAGTTCCAACCGAAGTGCCCATTGATGAAAATAGCGTCGAAGTGAACGAAAACGAAGCACCGGAGCAGCCGGCAGCAGAGGTTCCAGCATCAAGCCTGGGCCAGACTTTTGCGCCGATGCCCCAAGTCCCAACCGAAACACCGCCTGTTGCCGTACCACCAGTTCCAATCGGAGTTCCACGTGAACCAATTCGCGACACCTATGTAAATCCGGCAATGGTTCCAGATCCACTTTCCGAAGGAAAGCAAGTCGATAGTAGGGGAATGAGCGTCGCAGTGGACGGTACCCTTATTGAGCGGCCAACTGGAGACGCGTCCGTAAAAACCTCTAGTATTTCTGGTAATAAGACTCTAAAAAACATACTACTATATAGCGGGCTAGCCGTTTTCTTGATTGTGATCGTGGTGGCCGGATACTTTGGTTATCAGGCATATCAGGCGAGTAATAACTTAAGGATTCTGCAGGGTTCCTTGTCGCAAATTTCGTCGTTACCGAAGATGTCTAGTGATCTTAGTCTTAGTACAACTGGCTTTGCCATAAAGGGCAAGCTTGAGGTTGATGGAGACCAGAATGTTCGGGCTACCATTACAGACGAGAACTTGCCGGGTAGTCTGGTATATATAAAAAAGAAGGACGCCCTATACATTGCTGATCCGGAAAATTCCAAGTTTTCATCCAAGAAATATACGGAATACAAAAATGCCTGGAAGGCAGTAACGGACGCGAAGACAGTCGGTTTCGATGTATCTCAGCTGGTTCCGCAAAAGAGCTGGCTTAATGCTAGTACCGCCAAGGTGTTTACTAGAGAAAGTAACGAAACAGTGAATGGCAAGAGACAATATCGCTTTGCCTTCCTTGTAAGCTCAGAGATGATAGATGCCCTAAAGGCAAACTTGGCTGGAAATAGCTCTGGGGTAGAGCTCAAAGTTGATGAAAGTGCTACAAAAGCCGAGATCTGGATTGATGCAACGACTGGTCGCATTACAAAAATTGATGCTAGAGCAGTAGCGACAGTGACTTCGTCAGGGGATGCAGCCAAAAATGTCCAGGGAGTAGATATGAAATATACTTTTTCCTGGCAACAAAGCTTCGACTACAGCTTCAACGATGCTATAAAGTTGCCGATTGGAGCAAGAATTATTAACAGCACAGACGCAGCAGCTGCATATGACGAAAATTTCGGAACGGGAGCCGAGAATAAAACTAAAGATACAGCGCTAAGGTCAGATATTTCCGTATTACAGACGGCTCTGGAGCAGTACAAATCAGACGAAGGTGCATATCCGGCGGCGACAGACATCAATGAGCTTATGGCGATATTTACTGCAGGTGATGATCCTTATCTTACCTCGGACTATAATGTTGGTAGTATTAACTATGAGTATGACGTGAAGACTGGAAAATACAAATTTAGTTTTCGGTTAAATAACCAAAATCAAACTGGGGCCAATATTACTGGTAGTGCACCAAATAAAGTATATGCGGTAGGTAACTAGGAATAAATTGCATCAAGATAGTATAACAAAACCAAATACGCATCGTTTTCTTCGAAATTATTTTTCTTTCACCGTTATCTGGGTATTAATTATGATATTTGGAATGTTGTGGTGGGCGCGTACTTCACAGAATCATGTCTCCATGCAAGCCGTAGTCAAGGATCCGGTGCAGGCTCAAGAGGCAGAGCAAGTATTTCATGAAGGGGAGTATGTCCCCCAGGTTATTCCGCCGATGCCGAGAGGAGAGGAAAGGCATTATGTCTCTGGTGACAAACTAGTTCCGGTCCTCATGTATCATCATATCCGGACGTATACTGGTAAGGACAAGATAGAGGCAGGACTTTCGGTAACACCCGAGGCTTTTGCTGCCCAGCTAGATTGGCTCAAGAGCAACGGCTATCATACTATTACTCTTACCGATTTATTTGCTGGTAGGGTGGTAGAAAAATCTGTGGTTCTCACTTTTGACGATGGCTATGCAGATAATTACGCGGAGGTATTTCCTAGACTGAGAGAACGTGGTCAAAAGGGGGTTTTCTTTATTATTTCTGGTTACGTTGGAGCTGGATCGTACATGAACAGCGCGCAGCTACGTGAAATGTCAGATGCTGGTATGGATGTCCAATCGCATACGGTAACTCATATCGATATGCAGTTTGCAAATAAGGGAGATATGGATAATCAGCTCACCAAGAGTAAGGCCGATTTGGAGGCAATAACCGGAAAGCCAGTGGGATTTCTGTGTTACCCTTCGGGACGGTTTGGAGAACTTACGGAACGAGAAGCAAAGGCCGCTGGATATAAGGCCGCAGTTACGACCCAGCCTTTCGCCAAGTCGGGAAATAATTATGAAATTCCCAGGATCCGAATGTTTCCAACTACTACCGCACAGAGTTTACAGGGAAGTTTCGACGCCTATCTTGGGGCGGCTAACGGATACAAGTGGAATTTCTCCCGGTAGGGAATTCAGTAGCAACTTATAACTTGTCTACTAGTAGCACAAAAACTATGGTGGTAAAGTTGTTGCTGGAGCAAAGAAATGAAAATCTCACAAGAGGAACGAAGAAAACTTAAGAGTATACGTCTCGGAAAGAAAGAGAAGGAGATTCTTGGATATATTGGAGTGGGTACTTTTGTCTTAGCTTCTATGGTTGTCCCCGGTTTGCCAATGGCAGTGGCCCCACTAATTCCTGGGAATAAATATTCAAAATATAACGCGAAACGTTGTATGAAAGCCCTGGAGGACAAGGATTTGATATCTTTAAGTGGCGACCTGGTAAAGCTGACCTCGAAAGGAAAGAAGCTGATGCATCTGTTGCAGTCTGAAGAGTTTACTATTGAGACTGCAAAACGTTGGGATGGCTTGTGGCGCGTAGTTGCTTACGATATCCCAGACACTGCAAAGAAGGAGCGAGAGTACTTCCGTAAAAAACTGCTTCAGAATAGATTTCAGAAAGTCCAGGAAAGCATGTTTGCCTTTCCCTATGAATGCAAGGAGGAATTGGCTGTGTTTGCACACAGTATCGGTGTTTCGTCATACGTAGTTTTCCTGGTTACCGACCACTTGCCTCGACAGGCAGAATACATGAGGAAGTTTAAACTTAACCTCGAAGACTGATGGTTTTTTAATAAGGTGGTAAAGTTGTTGCTCCAGCAACAACTTTACCACCGGATGATATAGAGAATACTTTAGGGTGCGGGATCAGGAGAAAGTCTCCACAATAGTGCAAGTATCTGGTAATATACAAATACTGAATAGCTGGAGGGGATACCCGTGACAAAGCCAAAAGAGCAGTGGATACCGCTAAATCTAGCCGATATGTTTCTCACTTCGGCCGAGCTACGTGCCCAAAACGAAGTCCTACGATACAAAAAAGGCCATCATTACGAAAGCCTGACCTACTTTGAACTAAAAAGTGAGGTTATGGCGCTTGCCCAGGCGATGCTGAATCTCGGTTTCAAGCAAGGGGACCGAGTTCTTTTGATTTCCGAAAATCGTCCAGAGTGGGTAATCACTGATCTTGCCTTGCAACTAATCGGCGGAGTCACGGTCCCAGTTCACGAGGTACTTTCGGCTGGGCAACTCGCTGGGATAATTGAAGAAATCAAGCCCAAGGCAATCTTCTTTTCGGAGAAGGCGATTGAAGATAAACTCCTTGAAATTGCTCGGGATGTGGCGAAAATCGAGCACCTGGTATCTTTTACCCATATCGAAGATACGAACTTTGCCAAACTTCTCTATTTCAAGAAACTGATCAACGATATGGAAATTACCGAGGCACAGGAAGCAGCGCTGGCAGCAGGAGCGCTCGAGATTCGGCCCGATGTTCTTGCCAGTATCATCTATACTTCTGGTACTACAGGTCACCTCAAGGGAGTGAAACTTACTCACGGTAACTTTATTGAGAACATTATCGGTACTACACACTCTATTTGGATATTGCCAACCGATCGATTTTTTTCTATCTTGCCGCTTTCACACGTTTTTGAGCGTACCGCGGGATACTATATCCCTATCTATGCCGGTGCTAGCATTGCATACTGCCTGAGCCTAAATACTCTGTCGGAAGAAATACAGGCAATAAAGCCAACCATTGTACTAGCAGTCCCGCGGCTATATGAGAAGATTTACGAAAAGGTTCAGGCCAAGGCAAATAAGAGCCTACTCACCAAGCTGATATTCCGCCTCGCCTTTGCTACGAAGAAAAGCAGCCCGTTCTATCCACTTTTTGATAAACTAGTTTTCTCCAAGGTAAAGGGTAATTTTGGTGGCAATATCCGTTTCTTCATCTCTGGTGGAGCATCATTACCGAAGAAGATCGGTCAATTTTTCGCCAAGGTCGATATGCTGGTCCTTGAGGGTTATGGCCTCACGGAAACCTCACCGATTATCGCGGTAAATGAGATTACAAATTACCGATTTGGTACCGTCGGTCACCCAATTTACAATCTCAAGCTTAAGCTCGCGAAGGACGGGGAAATCTTAGTAAAGGGACCGACAATTACTCAGGGTTATTTGCGACCGGCCGATAACAAAGATGCATTCACCAAAGATGGTTACTTTTGTACTGGCGATCTCGGCACAATCGATAAAGATGGTTTTCTTACCATCTCCGGACGCAAAAAGGACCTGATAGTGCTCACAACCGGCAAAAAAGTCGCTCCTGTCCACATCGAGAATGCGCTCGAGTCTAGTCTCTATATCGAGCAAGCAATGGTGGTAGGGGATGGACATAAGCATATCGCTGCCCTAATCGTTCCTGACTATGCGCAGTTGGCACTTCATTTCAATGTGAAGAGCAAGGCAAAACTAGCTAAGATGCCAGAGGTATTTGAGCTAATCTCGGGCGAGGCGATAAACAAGACAGCACATCTATCTACTATCGAGCACGTTCGAAAATTCGCCTTACTTGCAGAGCCTTTCAGCATAGAAGGTGGAGAACTCACGCCAAAACTGTCGCTAAAAAGGCAGGTAATTTTAGCAAACAAAGCTGTCAAAATTGAAGAAATGTATAGCTAAGCAAGAAGATAGTGTAGAATTATATTAGAGAAGGAGGGATTATGATAAAAGCCGCAGACCTGATTAAGCTTGCAATTTCGAGAGAAGATTATAAATTTGCAAATATTGAGAAGCTTCTAAATTTTCTAAAAAAAGAAGATATATATCCTAAGTTCCAAAAATTTGAAAACAATGGTACTGATGCCAGGGTAGTTATTGATGGCAAAGAGGTCCTAATGTTTAGCTCAAATAATTATATGGGATTGGCAACCAACAGGAAGGTTGTTGAGGGAGCCAGAAAACAGCTAGATATACATGGTGGCGGACCAGGAGGTTCGAGATTCTTGTGCGGAAATATTAAGGTTCTCGAGGAGCTTGACGAAGTTGTTGCAAAGACAGTGGGCAAGGAAGCAGCTATTACTTTCCCTACGGGTTATATGGCCAACCTGGCGGTTTTCAGTGCGGTTATGGACCCATTTTTTATGAACGGGGTACCTTACGCTAAGGGTAGCGGGGTGATTTTCAGTGACGAATACAATCATGCCACAATAATTGATGGCTGCAGGCTCAGTTCGTCAAAGAAAGTTGTTTTTAAGCACAATGACATTGTTGATTTAGAAAATAAGTTAAAAAAGTACTCAAAAAATAAACATAAATTAATTGTCACTGAGGGGGTTTTTAGTCTTGACGGACACCTTGGAAAGCTAAAGGAAATCGCAGCTTTAGCCGAAAAGTATAATTGTATCTTTATGGTTGATGATGCTCATGGTGTTGGAGTAATGGGCAATGATGGAGGGGGTGTTCCACAATATCTAGGAATTACGGACAAGGTTGATATTTTAATGGGTTCATTTGATAAAACCATCGGTTGTATGGGTGGTTATCTAGCAGGGAAGAAGGAACTGATAGATTATCTAAAAGTTGCTTCAAGGCCATATATTTTTTCCAGTGCTGTCCCGGGTGTCTTAGCCGGTGGCGCTATTGAGTCTTTGAAGATTTGCCAAAATGCTGAGGGCAAAAAACTGAGAAAGAAATTGATGGACAACTCGGTCTATTTAAAAGACAAACTTACGGCCATGGGTTATACGGTACTTGGTGACGGAACAATCTCTGTTTTGCCAGTTGTGATTGGAGATGAAGATCTCTCAGTAAAGTTTTCTGATAGATTACTTGAGCTTGGAGTTTACATTCCCTGTTTCCGATGGCCGGCTGTTCCAAAAAATTCAGCTAGGGCTAGAGTTACGATTATGGCAACACATGAAAAGAAGGACTTAGACGCAGCGGCTGCTGCTTTTGAAAAAGCAGGAAAGGAGTTTGGTTTAATCTAAAATGGACTATTTAAATTATCTTACTCTCTTTGCAGCATTAGCAAATATAATCCTAGGTCTCCTGGTTTTCCTAAGAAATCCTAAGAAGGCCTTGTACATTTCATTTGGACTTTTCAGCTTAAATACAGGCTTATGGTGTTTGTCCAATTTCGTTTTTTACTTCTTTCCGAAGATGTTTTTGTTTGAATCACAATATGCCTTGGGCGCTTCAACAATAGTAGCCATTATTATTTGGTTTAACTTTTTGAGAAACAAGGCTACCAAACTTAATGTAATAATCTTTACGTTGGTTTACTTATTTACTTTATTAATTCCGTTGATGGGGAGCCTCGTAATTAAGTCTTTGTCAGTAACCAGTAACGGGGCGTTCACATTTGTCCCCGGGCCTCTATTTGACTATTACGGTTATCTTATAAATATCTTGTTTGCTTATTATATAGGAATCGTTGTCTACACATTCGTGAAGTCGAAAGGTAGTCTAAAAAGGCAATATGGCTATATATTGATTGGTTCATTTATCTTTGGTGGGGTTTCTGTAATGTTTAGTTCTATTTTGCCAATGTTTGGAATAAAGATGGTTGCGCCTATAGATGCCCAGAGTTCGCTATTTTTAGTAGCGGCTTCCTCGTATGCAATTGCCAAGCATAAGCTGATGGATATTAGATTGGTTGTAGCTAGGTCGGTATCCTACTTATTACTACTATTATCATTGGCGGCCTTTTACGCTGGTTCTGTTTTGGGCCTTGAGAAGCTATTCTTTCCTGAACAGCTGGCAAATTTTGGTTGGGGTGAAGGCGCGCTCAGAACAGTCATAGCTGTCGTTATGGTATTCCTTTTCCAACCCCTTAAGACCTGGATTACCAAAGTAACAGACAAGGTATTTTTTCGAAACGCCTATAATGCGGATGATCTGCTAAGTGAATTATCTAATACCCTTGGTTCAACCATAGTGCTTATAGAGCTTCTCTATAAAGTTGGAGACTTGCTGTCAAAAAATATCAAAGCGAGTAGGGTTCTTTTTGCATTAGTTAAAGACGATAGCCGATTATATACAGCACAGGCAATTGGGTATAAACAGACTCCAGATGTAGACCCCAAAGATGTTATTAAGATGACACATGACGGAATAATTCACTTTGATGACTTAGAGGACGGCTCTCGTATGAAGCATCTACTTTCTGAGTATGAAGCAACTTTGGTTGTCCCATTGAAGACAGAGAAAGAAATTGTTGGTGTTTTGCTGCTTGGTGAAAAAAGCTCAGGAGACATGTACAGCCAGCAGGACATCAGTGTTCTAGAAATCTTGGCTCCAGAGCTGGCAATTGCCGTAGAGAATGCGAAATCTTACGAGGAGATTAGTCGCTTCAACACCACCCTGCGTCAGGAAGTAAAACGTGCTACCTACAGATTGAAACAGAAGAATGAGCAGCTCATGGAGCTAGATCATGCCAAGGACGAGTTTATCTCCATGGCATCTCATCAGCTCCGTACCCCTCTGACGGCCATCAAGGGCTATCTGTCGATGCTTCTCGAGGGAGATGCCGGAGATATCAAGGTAAGTCAGTACGACTTCATCAACGAAGCCTACAGTGGCGCAAACCGTATGGTAGGGCTGATCAACGACCTCCTGAACGTTTCTCGTATGGATACCGGTCGTTTCTTCCTAGAGCCTAAAGAGGTAGACATTGAACGTGTCGTGAATGAGGAAGTGAAACAGCTTAGTAACAGCGCCAAGGCCAAGGGTCTGTACCTGAAACTTGAGGTAAAGGGCAAGGTGCCACACATTTATGCCGACGAGACCAAGATTCGCCAGGTTGTGATGAACTTTATGGACAACGCTATCTATTACACAAATACTGGTGGTGTGACTGTAATTCTGAAGCACGACAAGGATAACTTTATCTACGAAGTACACGACACAGGTATCGGGGTACCGAAGGCACAACGAGATCATCTCTTTGAGAAGTTCTTCCGTGCCGATAATGCCCGCACTGCACGCCCAGATGGTACAGGTCTCGGAATTTATCTTGCCAAACGCGTTGTACTCGACCATGGTGGTGAGATCATCTTTGACTCTACAGAGGGCAAGGGATCGGTGTTTGGCTTCAAATTCCCACTAAAGAAGAAGGCTTCACCGAAACTTGCAAGCGCTCCTGCACCACGACCAGAAGGCACGGTGGCCTCTATGCCGACAGCAACAGAGATTGCCGAGAGAAGTAATGGCGCAGAGATGACAAACACGAAAGAATAGTCGATTTGATTGCACAATTAGGTCTTACTACAGCAGAGGCCGCAAAACGCCTAAATATAAATGGTTATAACGAACTTCCTACCGCCAGAGAGAAGAGCCTTTTTCATTTCCTGGTAGAGATACTAAAAGAGCCGATGATATCGTTACTGTTGGCTGCGGGCGGAATCTATATCTTTCTGGGTGACATCGCCGAAGCGGTATTACTCTTACTTTCTATCTTTGGAGTAGTAGGTATCTCCTTGTATCAAGAAAGAAAAAGTGAAAAGTCGCTGCAGGCGTTGACCCAACTTTCTAGCCCCAGAGCTTTGGTAATTAGAAGTGGCGAGGAAATACGTGTCGCAGGCAGGGAAGTGGTTGTAGGGGATCTGGTACTGCTAGTCGAAGGCGATAGAGTCCCTGCCGACGCCGAGCTAATAGATGCTACTAATCTGAAAGTTGACGAATCCTTGCTTACCGGGGAGTCGGTCCCAGTAGATAAAGACGCCAAGCAGCACAAACAGGTTTTTTCTGGATCGATGGTGGTTAGCGGTCACGGTAGGGCTATCGTGCAGTCTATTGGTCTAGCAACGGAGATAGGAAAGATTGGGACATCTCTCCAGTCTATAGAAATAGAGAAGACCATGTTGCAAAAAGAAATCACCACGTTAGTGCGATACCTTGCTGTGATAGCTATCTCAATGTCCATAATTTTGGCTGTACTATACTTCTTTCTTCGGGGCAATTTGGTTCAGGGCGTGTTGTCTGGCCTTACCTTAGCGATAAGCATTCTTCCCGAAGAGTTCCCGATAGTTTTATTGTTATTTATTACGATGGGGGCCTGGAGACTTGCCAAACATAATGTCTTGTCGCGTCGGGCTGCTTCTATCGAGACACTGGGGGCTACAACCGTCCTTTGCGTAGACAAAACGGGGACTCTCACCGAGAATAAGATGACGATAGAGAAAATATATACCGCTAGTGGAGAAATCCTACTCAATGACTTTGCCGACGATGCTGACGTTATAAAGTACGGCTTGCTAGCCTCGCAGAAAAAGCCTTTTGACCCGATGGAATTGGCTTTTGTGAAAGAGGGCGAGAGACACCTGGATACTGCAGCCCTCTACTCCGAATACAAGCTGGAAAAGGAGTATCCAGTGCTTTCAACATCACTTTGCGTCGCTCATGGTTATAAATATCGGTCTGGCTACGAGGTCGCGCTCAAAGGCTCGGTTGAAGCAGTGCTCGATTTATGCCACGTAAGTTCAAAAGAGAAGAAGGGGATACTCCTAAAGGTGTCGGAAATGGCCAAGGATGGCTATAGGGTTCTTGCTGTAGCAAAGGGTAGCTGCAGGAAGGAAAGTTTGCCAGAAGACAGGGCAGAGATAGATTATGTCTTCCTTGGCCTCGTTGCACTGGCTGATCCCATTCGTAATGGGGTGAAGGAATCGGTCGCTTTGGCAAACAAAGCCGGCGTTCGCGTGATTATGATTACTGGCGATTACCACGACACCGCACTCTCGATCGCGAAACAAGTGGGTCTTGTAACCGACGGGGTGCTGACAGGTCATGAATTCGAAAAGATGACAGCGGCGGAGAGGGAAAGTGTTTTATCGAAGATAAGTGTCTTTAGCCGAGTCGTACCAGAGCAAAAGCTCATGATTGTCCAGGCGCTGAAAGCTATGGGTGAAGTGGTGGCAATGACAGGTGACGGCGTCAATGATGCCCCGGCTCTCAAAGCAGCCCACATCGGTATTGCCATGGGTCAAAGGGGCACGGATGTGGCAAGAGAGGCTGCTAGCATCGTGCTTTTAGATGACAACTTCAACTCTATTGTCGGTGGTGTGAAGCTGGGAAGACGTATCTATGATAACTTGCAGAAAGCCGTCGGTTATCTGATAGCGGTGCATATACCGATAGTGGCACTGTCAATTTTCCCAGTGTTATTGGGTTGGCCCATGGTGCTGTTTCCGGCTCATATAGTGTTTTTGGAATTTATCATCGATCCTACCTGTACTATCGTTTTTGAATCGGACACAGAAGATAAGGATATAATGTCTAGGAAGCCAAGAGGAATTCACGACAGGATTGTCTCTTTTAGGAATCTACTAGGCCCGATAGGACGGGGCCTCGTAAGCGCAATTATACTAGTTAGCTCTTATGGTATACTGCTGCAGAATACCGACGAAGAGCTCGCTCGTACTTTTACCTTCACTTTACTTGTTGCTATAAATGTCGTACTGATATTAGTTGGCCTCTCGAAAAGAGAGTCGTTTATCGGTAAGTTACGAAAAAATGACAACAGAGCACTTATTGCTGTTCTATTATTTACATTTCTAATGCTTGCTTTCGCAACGTCGACACCCTTCCTGATGGGGATCTTTAGGTTTGTAAGTCTACCTACTAGTTACACTATAGGAATTACTATTATTTCTTTGGCAGTACTTGCACTGGGAGAAACGGCGAAGCTCTCCGTATTTCACAGGTAGGTCCTTGATGTAATAACATTGAAAAAAAACGTAATATTTGCTATAATATCCGAGCTGAATTAACTTCTTACCTAAAGGATTTGTTGTGTAGGGGGTGACTGCGCCTAGGTCCCATCGTCTAGTGGTTAGGACGCCAGGTTTTCATCCTGGTAACAGGGGTTCGACTCCCCTTGGGACTACCAAAAAGAGACTGATCATTTGTGGAAATGGTCGGTCTCTTTTTATGTTACAATACTGGCATGTACAAGGAAGTATTGAAGTTTTTACGAATAATCTTTGGAGTTGCGCTGGTGGCAGTTGGAGTTGCCGGGATATTCTTGCCTATTCTTCCAGGGTGGATACTGGTTTTTGTGGGCATTGAGCTTATTGGAATTCGCCTTGTATTTATGGAGGATATTCGAGAATTTGCCAGACAGAAAATTAATCAGATTAGTGCCAAAAAGAAGCGATAAAGCTTCTTTTTTTGTGCTCAGCACGGTAGAATATAACGTAGTTAATTAATTTGTCATTTAGACCGAGGCAGCGAGGCTTTGTGTTCCTCGGAACCACGGGAATGACAGTTTGGAGCGAAAATGAAAGTTGCGATAAATGGTTTCGGTCGTATTGGACGACAGGTATTCAAAATTTTAACAACAAAGTATCCAGAAGTAGAGATTGTTGCCGTAAACGATCTATCGGATGTGGCTACGCTTGCTCATTTACTCAAATATGATTCGAACTATGGTGTTTGGAAGGCAGCAATTGAAGCCAAAGACGGCTCCATTAGTGTAGATGGCAAGAACATCAAGGTCTGCTCAGAGAAAGATCCTGTCAACCTTCCTTGGAAGGATCTCGAAGTCGATGTAGTGCTCGAGTGTACTGGTTTCTTTACTGACGGCGAAAAGGCCAAGGCGCATCTTGTTGCCGGTGCCAAGAAGGTGTTGCTTTCGGCTCCTGGTAAGAATGTCGATGCGACGCTGGTGCTTGGGGTCAATGAAGAGACTTATGACAAGGACAAGCATCACATTGTTTCTAATGCGTCTTGTACCACAAACGGGCTAGCGCCAATTGTAAAGGTGCTTGTAGATAATTTCGGACTTGAAGCCGGACTGATGACTACTGTGCACTCTTATACTAACGACCAGAAGATCCTGGATTTACCTCATGAAGATTTGCGCCGTGCACGTGCCGCAGCGTTGAACATCATTCCTACTAGTACTGGTGCCGCCAAAGCGCTCAAGGAAGTAATCCCAGAAGTAGCAGGCAAGCTAGACGGGATTGCGCTTCGCGTACCAACGCCTACGGTTTCCGTTACGGACCTTACGGTACGACTTACAAAAGCTACGACGGTAGAAGAGATCAATGCCAAGATGCTTGAGGCCTCTCAGGGACGCATGAAGGGCTATCTAGAATATGTTACGGCCCCGGTAGTCTCCATGGACTACAAGGGGAGCGAATTCTCTGCCGGGTATGATGCCGCGATGACCAAGTGCGTGGGCGAGAATTTCTTCAAAATTATTGGCTGGTATGATAACGAATGGGGCTACTCTTGCCGCTTGGCAGAGATGGCTGTCTACATAGGGAAATAAAGTGAAAAGAATCCAAGACATATCAGAGATAGCGGGCAAGAAGGTCCTGGTGCGTGTGGACTATAACGTCCCTATGTCCGAAGGCAAGATTACCGATAACGAGAGAATAATAGCAAGCTTAGAGACGATAAATTATCTTTTGGATCACGATGTTGCAGTGGTTCTGATGAGTCATCTGGGGCGTCCTACCGAAGAAAATAAGCAGGATTTTACTCTCTTGCCCGTAGCCAAAGAGCTAGAATCTTTGATCAAAAAAAGTGTTCAATTTGTCGCAGACTGTGTCGGGGAACAACGAGATAAGGACGTTGCAGAGGCAAAAAGCGGTGATGTCTTATTGCTAGAGAACGTACGCTTTTATCCAGAGGAAGAGCAAAATGATGCCTTGTTTGCCCAGAAGCTGGCACGCGGATGCGATTTGTATGTAAACGACGCCTTTTCTTCTTCTCATCGGGCACATGCCTCTGTGGTAGGGGTAGCAGAATACTTGCCAGCAAGCGCTGGTTTCTGCATGCAGCGCGAAGTTGATAACCTCTCTAGATTACTAGGAGAAGTGGAGAAGCCATTTGTCTTTATTTCCGGAGGAGCCAAGGTTTCTGACAAACTTGGAATTCTAAATAATATGCTCGGCAAGATAGATACCCTTCTGATTGGTGGGGGGATGGCGAATACTTTTCTCTGCTCTCAACGAGTTGAGGTTGGATGTTCACTTTACGAAGAAGAATACGTACGGCAGGCAAATGAGATTGTTCAAGCTGCTAAAGTACAGGGGGTAAAGTTAGTTTTGCCGCGCGATGTAGTGATAACGAAGGCCGTTTCGGAAAATGCTCGCGGTCTTACCGTGCCGATAGACGAGGTCGGGGATTTGGATATTATCGTCGATCTTGGTCCAGAAACTGTCGCCGCTTTTGAGCGGGAAATTGCTGGAGCAAAAACTATTTTTTGGAACGGTTCACTCGGGATTGCAGAGTTTCCGAACTTTGCGAAAGCAACGGTGGCCGTTGGTGCCGCTATTGCCAGATCGGCTGCCTATACGGCAATTGGTGGTGGCGACACGATAGCAGCGCTCTCTGAAGAAACAAAAAATAAGTTCAATTTTGTATCGATGGCTGGTGGCGCCAGTATGGAATTTTTGGAAGGTAAGGAGTTACCGGGGATTGTAATTCTCGGTAATTAGCTTCATCTGGCACAGCGATGCTATAATTAACCAAGAAAGTAACTAGGAGGGGCTGGCCGTAATAGGCGAGCGAATTATATGGCAAGAAAACTCGTTGTTGGTAACTGGAAAATGAATTTGACCGTGCCTGAGAGCACGATTCTTATCGAGAAACTACGAAAGAATCTGGCCAAGGTAGATAATGTAGAAATCGTGGTATGCCCGACATTTCTGGATATTTATGCCGCATCGAAGGAGCTCTCTGGTGAAAATATCGCTGTTGGCGCGCAAAATGTATATTATGAAGAAGAAGGCCCTTATACTGGAGAGGTGGCCGCTTCTCAGCTGAAGAACTTCGTGAAATACGTTTTGGTTGGACACTCTGAGCGCAGAGCGCTATTTGGTGAAAACGACAAGCTCGTCGCCAAAAAAGCAGTAGCGGCATATTCTTACAGAATTACCCCAATTATTTGTGTAGGCGAGACTTTTCACGAGAAGGGTGATGGTCTTTCGAAGGTAGTGGTGATGAGCCAGTTAGAAGCCGCGCTCTCACAGCTTACGGCAGGGGAAGTGGCTGAGGTTGTGGTTGCCTACGAACCTGTCTGGGCAATTGGCACTGGTCTTACATGTGAGCCGACAGAAATCGCCGCGATGGCAAAGAATATTCGCGGCCTGGTATCGGCTCTTTACGGAAAGAAAGCCGCAGAAGGCCTGCGGGTGCTTTACGGTGGCAGTGTAAATGACGAGAATGTTGGCGCAATCGCGAAGGTAGCTGGGGTAGATGGAGTTTTGGTTGGCGGAGCGAGTCTCAATTTTGATAAGTTTAGTTCAATCGTAAAAGCTTTTGATCAAAAACCAGCACCAAAGAAAAAGGCGGTGAAATAATGTCAGTAGTTGGTGGATATACGCAGCCTGTAACTGGGATTATAGACTATATCTTTGGCGGTGGACTGTTAATCATATTTTTATCGGTAGTTGGGGGTTTTGTTTGGGCTTTGTCCAAACTTTTTGGATATGTGCTACCAAGGACAGTGGGTAAAGTAGTACCGAAGGGAAAGAAGAAGAAATGATTGTTACCAGTAAAGAACTATACGCAAAAGCAAAGCAGGGTGGTTATGCCGTGGGAGCCTTCAATGTATCTACTCCAGAGGCAATTCGAGGAATCCTGGAGGCAGCAACTGAGCTGAATGCACCGGTGGTTATCGAGACTTCAGAGAAGGAGAAGGACTTTATGGGGGCTCGTGTCGTGGCAGATATTGTTAGAGACTTAGCAGATGGGCTCAATATCCCGGTGGCAATTCATCTCGATCATGGTAAGAATTTAGAAACAGTTAAAGATGCAATTGCCGCTGGTTATAGTTCGGTTCACATCGATGCTTCTACCTTGCCTTATGAAGAGAATCTCGCGCTCACAAAATCTGTTGTGGAGTATGCTCATAGCAAGGGGATTACTGTCGAGGGAGAGCTTGGCCATGTCGGTGGTGGAAGCGAGAAACATTCAGAAACTGCTGTGATGGAAAAGAGTACATATACTGATCCGGAGAAGGCAGCAGAATTCGTGGCGGCGACCGGAATCGACGTTCTAGCTTCCTCAATCGGCAATATCCATGGTATTTATGAAAATGAGCCTGAGCTTGATTTTGAACGGCTCGAAAAAATCGGTGAGATTGGTGTGCCGCTCTCACTTCATGGCGGTTCAGGGATTCCAGAGGAGCAGATAAAGAAGGCGATTAGCCTTGGGATTACAAAGATAAACGTAAATACCGAGCTTCGGGCGGCCTATACCGAAACTCTTCGCGAGGAGCTCAGTGAAAATCCAGAAGAGATAGTGCCTTATAAGTATTTGCCAGAGGAGATTGAGGCCATCAAGGAAGTTGTGAAGAAAAAAATTGTAATGTTCGGAAGTGCCGACAGAGCATAAAGACAGAGGAGGGGTAAATGAGTAGAGATATACTTTGGTTTTCAGAGGTTGGAAAAGATGACGGGGCAATTGTTGGCGGAAAAGGAGCCAATCTAGGGGAGCTTACCAAGGCGGGATTACCAGTTCCTCCGGGATTTATCATCACGGCAGATGCATATTTTGATTACCTCAAGGCGACTGATCTTGCACAAAAAATTAGTTCAGTAATTGATGGTTTCAACAAGGAAGACTCTAAGGACTTGCAGGAACGTGCCGAGAAGGCAAAAGACCTAATTTTAAAAACGCCACTCCCAGTGGAGTTAAAAACAGAGATTTTAGATAGTTATCACAAGCTAGCCAAGGACAGTAAGACCCCTCTGGATGAGCTTTATGTTGCTGTACGTTCTAGCGCGACCGCAGAGGATCTTGCAGGGGCTTCTTTTGCTGGCCAGCAAGCAACCTATTTGAACGTAAAAGGTGACGACGAAGTCCTTGTTGCAGTTCTCAAATGCTGGGCGTCACTCTTTGAAGCTCGCGCCATCTATTATCGCGAAGAACAAGGTTTTGGTCAGCTCGATGTTGGTATCGCTGTGCCTGTTCAGAAGATGGTAAATTCGGAAGCTGCTGGCGTGATGTTTACCATCGACCCTTCGAATAACGACCTAGACCACATTTCCATAGAAGCCGCTTATGGTCTTGGGGAGGTAGTTGTCTTGGGTGCTGTTACTCCAGACCGTTACTTGGTGGATAAAAAGACCCTTGAGGTTACCTCGAAAGAGATCTTTAAGCAGACCTGGAAGCTTACCCGAGACTCGGGCTCTGGGGACACTGGAGACCTTTCGGTACTAAAGAGCGAAAGCATTCCTGTGCAGATCGAAGATCAGGAAGCGCAGAAAATAACTGATGCTCAGATTATGCAGCTTTCCAAGCTTGCCCTGGAAATAGAAAAACATTACGGTAAACCTCAGGATACGGAGTGGGCACTAGAAGGTGGCAAAATGTATATGGTTCAGAGTAGGCCTGTAACCACCTTGGGAGATTCTGCCGTCGAAACTACAGAAGAGGGTGCTGCGGATAATACAAAACATGAGGTTATCATCAAAGGCCAGGCAGCGAGCACCGGGATGGCTTCGGGTCCAGTCAAGATTATTCATAGTCCTTCTGAGATCGACTTGATCAAAGAGGGCGATGTTTTGGTTACAGAGATGACGACGCCAGATTTTGTGCCAGCCATGAAACGTGCCGCCGGGATTGTTACAGACGCCGGAGGACGTACTTGCCATGCAGCGATAGTTTCTCGCGAACTTGGGATTCCATGTGTTGTTGGGACCGGAGACGCTACCACGAAGCTCAAGGATGGCCAGGTGGTAACCGTAGACGGTAAGGGCGGAAGTGTCTACGAAGGTAAGGTAGAAGCGCCAAAGGCGGCAGCTCCAGCAGCTGGTGAGACAATGATGGTAGCTCCAGCAGCTCCAGTGACAGCGACGAAGATCTATGTCAACCTAGCCGAGCCTTCACTTGCAGAGAAGGTTGCAGCGATGGACGTAGACGGTGTCGGTTTGCTTCGTGCCGAGTTTATTATTATGGAATCGATTGGAGAACATCCAAAGTCGATGATAAAGCAAGGACGCCAAGAAGAATACGTGGCCAAGCTAGCAGAAGGGATGGAAACATTCGCAAAGGCATTCCATCCAAGAAATGTGGTTTACCGGGCGACCGACTTTAAAACCAATGAGTACCGAGGTCTCAAAGGTGGGGAAGAGTTTGAACCAAACGAAGAAAACCCGATGATTGGCTATAGGGGTTGCTTCCGATATCTCAAAGATCCAGAGGAGTTTTCTCTAGAGCTAGAGGCGATTAAGAGGGTTCGTAAGAACTTCAATAATTTGCAATTGATGATTCCGTTCGTGCGTCGCACCGACGAATTTGCTAAAGTTAAACAGATTGTAGAAGCCAGCGGGCTCAACAAACAAACTGACCCTGATTTTAAGCTCTGGATTATGGTAGAGGTACCGAGTGCGGTAATTGAAATCGATAAATATTGTGAGATGGGGATAGATGGGGTTTCTATCGGTTCAAACGACTTGACCCAGTTGACGCTTGGTCTCGACAGAGATTCTTCGGTAGTAGCCGAGGAATTTGATGAGCGCTACCCAGCGGTTCAATGGATGATTCAAAGAACCGTGGAGACTTGTGCCAAATATGGCGTAACATGCTCGATTTGTGGTCAGGCACCGAGTGTTTACCCCGAGGTGGCACAGAAGATGGTGGAATACGGTGCAACTTCGATCTCCGTAAACCCAGACATGATCGACAGTACCAGGAGATTGGTAGCGGCCGTTGAGGAGAAGATATTACTCAACGACGTGGTTAAAATGAAGGATGAAATCAAGGAACTCGAAGCAAAGTTTGGAAATAAAAACTAGGAGTACCACTTGCAATGTCCGAATTGTAAAACTGAATTAGTGCAAGTAAATGGGCGATACATTTGCTCGGATTGTGGCAAAGAAGTGCCTGA
Source organism: uncultured Candidatus Saccharibacteria bacterium (assembly GCA_964501135.1). GTDB lineage: Bacteria > Patescibacteriota > CPR2 > UBA1875 > CAIMLA01 > JBGSPL01. Next base: position 62,458 of record CAZCRI010000004.1, on the reverse strand, counting down.
GGCAGAAATCAATCAGGGTGATTGGGGTCAGGGATCATTTGATGGCAGTAGAGTCGTCCCAGCCCCGGAACCAGGGGCTGTAGACAGCCATCCGGAGGACATCGACCAGAGCATTGGTGAGACTGCCGAGCTGGTTATTCCAACCAATGGAGGATTAGATTCCAGTGACGAAACCATCGAGCAGGCGTCTGATAATGCTACGCAAACTCCCATGAATGAGAAGAGTGATACCTCGGGATTTTATGCGAGCGATGATTTTGGGACAACAGCTGAGTCTTCTTCGGACGAAGCAGTAAAAGTGGCCCCTGAATCTGATAAACCTTCACCGTCGTTGCAGCCAGAACTAGAGGATGGCACGAATGCGGGTGTAAATCTAGCGCCTTCGCCTGTCGCCTCCAGTTTGCCTACAGGGGATACGCCCCTCCCTGAGGACCCGGAAATTTATAGAGACCCTCTCTATGAGATCCCCTTGCCTCCAGAGGAGCCAGTAGTTCAGAAGAAACAGGGAGCGGGAGATGGTGGGGGAAAAACCAACCTTTACATTCTATTAGGAGGAGTTGCTTTTTCACTTCTTTTACTCGGCGTGGGAATCTGGGCCTATCGGTTGCTGACTAGCGGGGCTGACCTTAGTACCGGCAAGTTGGAAACGGAGGAAGTTGTTGTAGATTGTAACGCTGCCGCTGGCGACGTTGAAAAGAAATCATGTATAGCCGAAAGCTATGCAAAGTGCTCATTGGCTAGCTGGACGGGAAGTATTAACTCTACAGTGGCCGGTAACGTTGAGGTAGAGTATCAGATTCGCGGCATCGTAGAAGATGCTTGTGAAGTTGAAGCTATCCTTAAGAGCAACCCGGAAGATACGACGAAGGAAGGTCAAGTTATGGTTTGTTCGCTAGACAGTACTCTTAGTTCAGATAAGGCCTTAGAAACTTTGGACGGTACGACTTGTTCAGGGAATCTTGCGGATTACCTTTTTCCGAGCGATGAAGCAACAATTAACGAAGCTGACACAGATGAGGATACATCAGTCGATGCCTCCGCAGAAGTGGATACTAGTAATACTGATGAGAATCAGTAATAATTAACACATGAAGATAACAGATATAACGGTAATACAGATTCTTGATTCTCGGGGGAATCCAACCCTAAAGGTGACAGTCTATGTTGACGGGGTTGCCGGGGAATTCTCGGTTCCTAGCGGCGCATCTACCGGTATCCATGAAGCCCTGGAGCTCCGGGATGGTAATAAAAAATACAATGGTCTTGGGGTAGAGAAGGCTCTTGCTAATGTAGTTGGACCAATCAGAGAGGTTTTGCTTGGAGCAGAAGCTACTAATCAGGCTGAAATAGACCAGGTCCTAATCAAACTAGATGGGACTGCAAATAAGGAAAAGCTCGGGGCGAATGCTATCTTGGGAGTTTCGGTTGCCACAGCAGTCGCAACGGCAAAAAAGCTTGGCGTGCCGCTGTATCGTTACCTGAATGACTTATTTGAAAATGAAGGTCATTGGCAGCCAGAATTGGCACTAAAAGCAAGGGACTACGTGCTTCCAAAGATGTACTTTAATGTTCTAAACGGGGGGCAGCACGCCGATAATAATGTAGATATCCAGGAGTCGATGATTGTACCGCTAAAGGATAGCGTTGCGGAGAATCTAGAAATTGCCAGCCGGGTTTACCATTCATTGAAGAAGTTACTGGCAAGCAGAAACCTCTCTACTAGCCTTGGAGACGAAGGCGGTTTTGCACCAAATTTGGAATCGAATCCGAAATCTCTGGACCTACTTGTAGAGGCAATAACCCTTGCTGGCTATAAACCAGGAAAAGACGTTTCTTTGGCGCTTGATATCGCCGCTAGCGAAATTTATGATCCAGAAAAGGATTCCAAGTACATTTTAAGTAGTGAAAACATTGGCCTTAGCTCGCAGCAAATGATTGCTTGGTATCGAGAGCTTATTGGTAGTTATCCGATCGTTTCTATCGAGGACGGTTTGGCCGAAGACGACTGGGAAGGATGGACGCTACTGACCGAAAAACTAGGCGCCAAGGTTCAGCTAGTTGGTGACGATCTCTTTGTTACAAACCCTGAACGAATAGCTGAAGGCATAGAAAAGCGGGCTGGGAATGCCGTTTTGATTAAGCTAAACCAAATAGGTACTTTGACCGAGACCCTGAGCGCAATCAGTTTAGCGCTTAAAAACAATTATAAATGTATGATTTCCCATCGTTCTGGCGAAACCACCGACACTTTTATCGCCGACTTAGTGGTTGCAACTGGTGTTGGTCAAATCAAATCTGGGGCACCAGCCAGAGGCGAACGTGTCGCCAAATATAATCGCTTAGTTGAGATAGAAGCAGAACTGACGACTCAGGCCTAGGTTTAGAGATTGCTACAGAGCTCCACAAAGGGGCTCTTTTTTATGACTCTATTCTGCTATAATATCCATATGCAACGGAGGGTATTACTCATTATTATGGATGGTTGGGGACTGGCGCCTGCTGGACCTACGAACGCTATTAGTGTTGCGCGTACACCCAATTTTGATAGTTTGTGGTCTCAGAATCCGCATTTTAGATTGAATGCCTCTGGTTCTGCTGTGGGTCTTCCGGGTGGCCAAATGGGAAACTCAGAAGTTGGTCATATGACTATTGGCTCTGGTCGGATTCCTCTCCAGGATTTGCCGCGAATTACAGCCGCAATCAAGGACGGCAGTTTTTTTCATAATCAAGTTATTCTAGATGCATTTAAAGTTGCAAAAGAAAACAAAAAGAAGGTCCATCTAGTGGGATTACTTGGAGATGGTGGTGTCCATGCACACGAAAGTCACCTATTTGCTCTTCTAGAGATGGCAAAACATAATGCGATTCATGATGTCTATGTTCATGGGTTTACAGACGGACGTGACACAGACACTCATTCTGGCATTACTAGCGTAGGGCGACTAGAAAATGAAATGAAAAAAATTGGCGTCGGTAAGATTGCTACGATTTGCGGTCGTTACTACGCAATGGATCGTGATCATAGGTGGGAAAGAACCGAACTTGCATACCGAGCGCTAGTTGCGGGTGAAGGAGAACTCGCAGACACAGCTAGTGACGCTGTAAACGACAGCTATAGACTAGGAATTAGTGACGAATTTATTAAACCGACAGTAGTGTGTAGCGATGGAATTATCGGTTCCGGAGATGTCGTAATTTTCTTTAATTTTCGTTCAGATCGCCCAAGACAGCTTGTTAGAGCTATTTTCGATAGTAAATTCACTCAGTTTAAGAGGCAGATAGTCGCTAAAGATGTTCATTTGGTGACCCTTACCGTATACGAGAAGGATCTCCCTGTTTCTGGGGTGGCCTTTCCTTTTACAAAGTTACCAAACACACTTTCTGATGTCGTTTCGGAACATGGACTTACGCAGTATCATTTGGCAGAGACCGAAAAGTACGCACATGTGACTTACTTTTTTGAGGGAGGTAGTGAATCTCAAGAAGTGGGTGAAGACCGGACCATGGTGCCTTCCCCCAAGGTTGCTACTTATGACGAGAAGCCGCAGATGAGCGCTGAAAAGGTTGGAGACGAGTTACTAGAGAGGTTGGGTAAGTATGACTTCATTGTAGTGAATTTTGCCAATCCCGATATGGTAGGTCATACGGGGAAACTAAAAGCAGCCATAAAGGCAGTTGAGACAGTAGACAAAGAGGTGGGGGAGGTTGTGGCAAAAGCTAGTGAGCTTGGATATGTGGTCCTTCTGGCTGCAGATCACGGGAACGCTGAGAAGATGGCAGAACCCAATGGAAAACCTTGTACGACCCATACTACCTCTCCTGTGCCGTTAGTAATTATCTCTGGAACAATGCTAGACATCGCCCACGTTACGAATCCGGGACTTTCGAATATTGCCCCTACGATTTTGAAGTTAATGAAATTACCGGTACCACATGATATGACTAGTAAAAGTTTAGTTAAATGAGGCAGGGTAGAGTATGTTTGACCTAATTACAATTGGTGGAGCAACTAGGGACGTCTTCTTTATGACAGGAGAGGCAATGGTGGTGAACGATTTGCGGCGACATCAAAAACTAATTGCTTTTGAGTACGGTTCCAAGATTATCCCAGAAGAAGCCAAATTTACTTATGGAGGTGGAGCCTTTAATATTGCGGTGGCGAGTGCCAAGATGGGTCTCCGCGTCTCTTCGGTTATGAATATTGGTTCCGAGGGTACAGGTAGCTTGGTAATCAAGGATTTAGCGGCGGTCGGGGTTAATACTGACCATATTGTGCGTGATCATAAGCATCACACGGCGATGTCGATAATTGTTGGTATGCCAGGAGAGGACCATACGATGTTTCTCTATCGAGGGGCTAATAATTATCTGAAAATTCACGATTGGAGACCACTTCGTTGTAAATGGCTCTACCTCTCTTCCCTTACAGGAGAGTCAGCTGATATTATCCCGGAACTTTTTTCCTTTGCGAGAGCACACAATGTTCATGTTGCTTGGAACCCCGGAAGTGAACAGTTAAATGGCGGATATGATGACCTTAGTAGCTACCTTGAAGAGACGGCGGTTCTCATATTGAACAGGGATGAGGCAGTAAAACTTGCATCTAGCAAAGATAAATCTCTGGCAAAAGCAGATGAAAAGAAACTTCTGGCAGAATTACAAAAGATGACAGGTGGCATCGTCATTGTTACTGATGGTGCCAACGGAAGCTATCTCAATGATGGGAATAAGGAATATCACGAACCAGCGGCTGGAGGAGAGGTAGTAGAGACTACTGGTGCAGGAGATGCTTACGGGGCGACTTTTGTCGCAGCGCACATACTCGGTTATGGACCAAAATACGGAATGAAACTTGCTGCCGCAAATTCTGGAAATGTGGTTCGCTATATCGGTGCACAAGAAGGATTGATGACTTTTGATGAACTTAGCGCTAAAATAGATAGTAAAGTACTCCCCGAATTATAAGCTTAGGGAGAAAGAGGAAAAATGAAAGATAAGTCACCAATTATTGCTATCATCGGTATGATCGTTGTTCTTGCGATATCAGTAACGGCGATTATACTGTTCCTAAACAGTTCATATGCTTCTAAGTCGTCAGAGATATCCGCAAAAATTGACGAAACCCAAAAGAAGGTCGATGAAATTACAAGTTCAAAGGACACAAATAACTTTACTCCAACGGAGGCAGTGGTGGCTTTTTTGAACGAAGTAAAGTCAGATGCTACTGAGAATGCGAAACTTTATCTAGACAGTTCGGTTCAGAATATGGATATCAAGAACACCCTTAAACTTGGGAGTGATATTGTAAATATGACAGTCGGCGATTCGGAGCAAACAATTGAGGGCGATACGGCAACTGTTAGTATTAATCTTGTAGTAGGCGAAGATCAAGTTGCTCGTACTTTTGATTTAGTGAAATTTGAAGGTGCCTGGAAAATAAAGGGAATTACTGCTATCTAATGTTATCGAGAAATCTATATAGAATTAAAAAATCACCACTTGCCAGCCGGCGGAAGAAGTTTACTACAGCTGCGGTTATTTTGGTTAGTGGCGGCTTGTTTGTTTTTAGCGTGGCTCGTTTTACGGCGATGAAGCCAGTAGGCGGTGGCAAGGTAGAGGTTGCAGTTAAGACAGGGGATCAGCCGGTAGCCAAAGAGTTGGCAATCTATGTAAATGCTGATGGCGGACTTAGTTTACGTGAATCACGAGATTCTGGATCCAAACGCCTGACTCTTATTCCAAACGGCACAAGATTGACCGTTACCCAGGAGCTTGATGGGTGGTATAAGGTTAGTTATGACAATAAAGAGGGTTGGATTTCTAAGCAGTTCACAACGACGGCAGCTCCCGCAGTAGATCCCACTAAAGACTGGAAAACGTTTGCTGGCAGTGGATATACTATCAAGTACCAGGTAGGGTGGAATGTTCAAGATTACGGCAAGAACGACACTACCGGTATGACCTCCGTGGTGGCCTTTAGTAACCAGGGTTTACCAACAACGATACCAGCAGGTAGCGATTTTATAGCGCCTGTAGTTGTGAATACAACTTCTAAGCCGGCCACAGACACAAATAAGAGTTACGCTGCTATGGCCGGAGTAACAGTAGAACCTTTGACTGTAGCGGGTAAGACAGCTCAGAAGTATACTTTTACTTCTCCTACTTCCAACACTCAAGTGACAACAGTTGTGGTTGCTGGTGGTAGCGGGTCTATAATCCTTTCCGAAGCGGGTGGCTACTTAGATGATTTGCTAAAAATGTTAAATACTCTTACAATTAGTTAAAGAGGGTAAGATTATGATGATGGTTGATACAATTAATCCAAACACGAGTGAGCCAGATGCTTTTAGTTCTGCTCCTGGCGTACAACCAGATCCTTTAGCTTCAGCCCAGACAAGTGCAAGTAATCATTTTTATGGTGGCTTTGATAAACCAGATGACGTTAAGATTAATCTAGCTTCTCAAAATATCGGTGAGACGCCATTCACAGCGGCAGCACCAGATGTACCTAGTCCCGTAACACCAGACCCAGGGGTTGCGAATACTACAGTCCCAGAGCAGCCAGTAAACAATAATCCTTTTGCCGATCTTACTCCGGCAGCACCAAGCCCTAATGAGACACAGCTTCATTCTTCATATACAAAACGTACTCCCCTGAACACGCGGGGTATCCTTGTTATTGTTGGTGTCGGCTTAGTGGCCACAATTATTATCTCTACCATAACTTTTTTTGCAGTTAGCTCTAGTAATTCAAGTAAGCTTTCGAAACAACAGGCATCGTTAGATGAGTTGACCGCGAAGCTCTCTGGTCTCACTGAGGCACCAAGCCCATTGACCGCAACTGAAACCGAAACCACTACAAGTACTACTCCTGTTGTTGTCGAAACACCGGTAACTACCCCAACGATTGAGAGCACTGAAACTAAAGTTCCAGAAAAGGTGAATGATACGGCGAATGCAGCTGGCTAGCTGTAAACCTTAACGTTTCGGAGGGGACATTTTTGAAGGATTTTTTCTTACCACGGTCAATTGCGATTATTGGAGCATCTTCTCATCCTGAGAAGATTGGTTTTTCTGTACTAAAGAATGTAATTGACGGCGGCTATCAGGGGAAGATATATCCTGTAAATCCGAATTCAGATAATTTGCTAGGACTCAAATGCTACCCCAATTTAGAATCAGTAAAGGGTAAGATAGACCTAGCAGTGATTGTTGTACCAGCGAGAGCTGTCGGAGACGTCCTTTTTGAATGCGGGAAAAATCGTATCGGTAGCGTCATTATCATATCAGCGGGCTTTGCTGAGTCTGGACCAGAAGGCGTTAAACTGCAGGATGAACTTGCGAAAATCTCCAGCACTTATGGTATTCGAGTCCTGGGTCCGAACTGTCTCGGCATAATCGATCCTACGACAAAGCTTAACGCCTCATTTGCAACAAATATGCCAGCCAAGCGCAATATCGCCGTTTTCTCGCAGAGTGGTGCTACTTGTACGGCAATTTTGGATTGGGCGAACGGTAATAATGTCGGGTTCTCTCATTTTGTAAGTCTAGGCAACAAGATGGACATCAATGAATGTGATGTACTAGAGTTTTTGGCAGACGACAAAAGTACAGAAGTTATAATTGGATACTTGGAGTCAATTTCTGATCCCGAAAGGTTCCTTAAGATTGCCAAGAAAATTACCCGCAAGAAACCCCTGATTATCCTAAAGGCGGGACGAAGTAACGCTGGATGTGGCGCAGCAAGTTCTCATACAGGCGCTCTGGCGGCGGACGACAACATTGTAGAAACAGTTTTTGCCGAAGCGGGGATTATACGAGCGGAAACCCTGGAAGACCTCTTTGAATTTGCGACAATTTTTGCCGATATGAACCTGCCGAAAGGGAATAAGCTGCTGATTCTGACCAATGCCGGTGGTCCAGCAGTAATGACTTCAGACGCTATTGCGGGGGCCAGGAATTTGGATTTCTTCGAACCTAACTCCGAACAGAAGGATATCTTATCGAAGGTATTACCATTTGGTGCTGCCGTTCACAATCCGATAGACCTACTTGGTGATGCTACTAGTCGTACCTTTGAGGTCGCCTTTAAGGTGATGCGGGGTAAGCACGATAGCGACCTTAAACTGATTATCTTGACACCACAATCATCAACAGATGCCGAGAAGATTGCCCATGTAATCGTAAAAAATAGCAATCGAGACGTGGTAGTGGCGCTTATTGGGGGTCCAAAATTTGTAGTTGCCGAACGAATTCTTTCTGAGCACAAAATTTGTACATTTCTTTATCCAGAAAGAGCAATACTAGCACTTGATAAGTTGGTTGGATACGCAAATTATTACTACAAGAAGCCAAAAATTGAGACTTATACTAAGGTTCGTAAGGACATAGCTGGCAGGGTAATAAAAGCATATAAACTGCTTGATGACGCAGATATTGCAAAAATATTCATGGCCTACGGGATTCCTATGGCTAGTTCGAAACTGACGACAAATGCTACAGAGGCAGTCAAGGCCGCATCCAAAATCGGATATCCAGTAGTGCTTAAGGTTACTTCACCTGATATTCTACATAAAACCGAGGTGGGGGCGATTAAGCTTGGTATCGAGGACGAAGCTGATCTTAGAAAGTCATATCAAGAAGTGCTGAAAAATGCGAAGAAACATCATCCAAAAGCAAAGATTTTGGGAGTTACGGTTTACCACATGGTTCGTTCGACTGTAGAGGTTGCTCTGGGCGCCAAGAGAGACCCACTGTTTGGCCCTGTCGTGATGTTCGGCTTGGGCGGCGTCTATATCGAACTTTTCAAAGATTTCAAGTTGGGGCTCGCTCCAATTAGCGTCGAGAAGGCAAAAGAAATGATTCAGGGGATTAAATATGTCGATATCTTGCACGGTTATCGAAACGGCGAGAAGTTCGACGTAGAAGCCTTGGCAATTGCTATCTCGGGATTATCCCAGCTGATGGTTGATTTTCCTCATATCAAAGAAGTTGACATCAATCCGATCCGTGTGAATACAGATCACAAGGGGATACTTGCACTCGATGCAAAGATTATCTTTGAGCCAGAGTCGAAGTAACGTATAATAGGTCAGTAGTTTATCGGAGGAATTTTGGCTAAAACAAATCTAGAAAAATCAAAAGTGGCAACAATAAAAGGTAAGAAGGAGCTTCTTGCTGGAAATGATGTTTTGCTACGTGGGGCCTATGCTGCTGGAGCGGATTTTTTTGCCGGTTATCCAATAACGCCGACCACAGAGGTTCTAACTGGCTGGGCAAATGCTGCTGCCAAAGATAACAAGCTTGAGTTTATGCAGATGGAAGATGAAATTGCCTCTGGCTTTGCGGTCATTGGTGCCCTTCTTGCCGGTAAAAAGGCATGGACAGCAACAGCAGGAATTGGTCATGTCTTGATGCAAGACCCGCTTGCGGTAGCGGAGTCTTACAGATTGCCTTTTGTGATGTATGTTGGTCAGCGTGGTGGACCATCGACGGGGACTGTTATTTATTCTCAGCAAGAGCTTACTTTGGCTCGTTTTGGTGGTAACGGAGAGGGGTTGCGTATTGTATATGCGCCTTCAACACTCGCAGAGATGTACACCTATATGCATAAAGCTTTCGAGACGGCTTGGAAGTATCGTTTTCCGGTAATTGTCCTCGGGGATGGTTATCTTTCCAAGATGCAAGCTCCGGTAGATGTTTCTGCAAAGCTGCCGAAGGTAAAATCGACGCCTTATTTTCTTAACGGTCCGATCAAGAATATGCGAAACTGTTTTTCGATGGAAGAAGAGCTTGTGGAGCATTTGAATTTTATGTTCAAGGAATTCTCTGAGGCAAGTAAAGAGATTGTTGAGTCCGAAAGCTACCAGACAAAGGATGCGGAAGTGGTAGTGTTTGCCTGGGGTTCGGTGGGGTATGCAGCGAAAGTTGCGGTGGCGAAGGCAAGAAAAGACAAACTCAAAGTAGGGCTCTTTAGACCAATTACTATGCGTCCTTTTGATAGCTCCGCAGCCATAAAGGCTGTTGCTAAGGCAAAATATATTATTATTGCCGAGAGTAGTGCGGGTCATTTTGGGCGGATTGTTCGAGAAACCCTAGCCCAGAGTACAGACGCAGAATATGTCCGGCTCTACAAACCCGCCGAGGGGATTACAGCAGAAGAGATCGAGAAGAAGATTCGGGAGGTAGCAAAGTGAACACTCCAAGGATGCCGAAAGTACTAAAAACCGAGTCAAAGCCAAGCAATTTCTGTCCAGGGTGTGGATACGGAATCATCCTTCGAGTAATTGGCGAAGTTATTGATGAGATGGAAATCTCTCCACGTACGGTGATTGGTCTCGATATTGGCTGTAACCTACTGGCCTGGAACTATTACGACCTAGATACCGCTCAGTCTCATCATGGACGCGTAACGCCGATGCTTGCCGGATACAAACGAGGACAAAAGGAGAGTGTTGCCATTGGAATCGCCGGTGACGGCGGTCTCTATGCCATTGGTTTGCAAGGGCTTATTCATACCGCTCATCGTAATGAGGCGGTGACAATTATTGGTGTTAATAATAGTTTATATGCAATGACCGGTGGCCAGTCGAGCCCGACCACTTTTCCTGGTGAAGTAACAACCACTACTCCTGGCGGCAAGTTTACAGAATCCAAGCCTATCTATGGACCAGAGCTTTTGCAACCTGTCGTAAGCGAAGGTGCCTTTTTGGCACGTGGAACGGTAAACAATATCCCGGTTCTAAAATCGTATATCAAAAAGGCAATCGAGGCACAGCTCGCTGGTAATTTTTCACTCGTCGAAATCGTTTCGTATTGCCCGACAAATTGGAAAACGAATGCCGAGGCTACCATCGATTTTTCCAAAAAACTCGAAGGAATCTACAAACCGGGGGTGATTAATGGTTAAAAATAATTACAAGATATTGATTGCTGGCGAGGGAGGACAGGGAGTCCAGGCTCTTTGCCATGTCCTTACGCGTGCGGCCTTCGAGGCTGATCTCAATGTGGTTTATATGCCCAATTATGGTGTTGAACAGCGGGGAGGGGTTTCTCTCGGCTTTTTGCAGCTTGGTAAAGAAGTAATCGGTTTCCCAAAATTTGAGGAAGCCGACATAATTGTAAATATGCGAGATCGGGCTATTGATCGTGTTAGTGAGTATATCGGTGAGGACACTCTGTATATCTACGATAGCGATCTGATTACCGGCTCTGAGCTTAGGGAGGTCTCTGCAGAGAAACTAGCAATTCCAGCTACCAGTATTGCGGCAAGCAAGCTAACGCCCGCGGTATTCAATATGGTGCTGGCTGGTGCCTTGTTATCCGAGATTCATTTACTTTCCAGAAAACAAGTTGAGCTGGCACTAGAGGAAGTTCTGGGTTACAAATACAAGCAAAAACCGCAATTGCGTAATTTAAATAAGAAGGCTTTGGAGCTGGGTGAAAAGCTCGCCAAAGAAGCCTATAAACCAGTTGGTAGGAAAAAATGAGCAAGCATACAATCAAGAAATTTGAAGATAAGGCCAAAGTCTGGGTCCAATTTCCAGAGCAATGTAAGAGCTGCGGTCTTTGTATCGAGGCGTGTCCCAAAAAGGTGCTCAGCTGGGACGATAGTGTGCTGGGTCACTTCGGTAGACCGACTATTAAATGCGAGATCAAGGACTGCATACAGTGCAAGCTATGCGAGAAAATCTGTCCCGACATGGCAATAAGAGTCAAAGACTAGCGTCTACTTTTTTTGCTGTCGGTTTTCCCGTATAATTAGATAATGCAAGATATCCTACAGGGTCTAAACGACTCACAAAAAGAAGCGGTTCTGGCCACAGAGGGGCCAGTTTTAATTTTAGCCGGAGCTGGAAGTGGTAAGACCAAGGCTCTTACTCATCGAGTGGCCTATTTGATTCGGGAAAAAGGGGTGTCGCCAGACAATATTCTTGCTGTAACCTTTACCAATAAGGCTGCAAAAGAGATGAAGTCCCGGGTAGCGACACTGGTTGGTGGTAGTGCCCAGCCTACCATGGGAACGTTTCACTCTATTTGCGCTCGTATTATGCGTGAGGACGGCCACTATTTGGGCTACAAACGTAGCTTTACGATTTTCGATACCGCTGACTCCCAGTCAGCCATGAAGCAGGCGATGAGTCAGGTAGTGCTCGAGGACAAAAAGGTTACTGCCTCTACCTTACTGACTCATATCTCAAGTGCCAAGAACGAGCTAATGGGCCCAAAGAAATACGCCACACTCGCTAGCGGTTATTTCCAGGAAATTGCGGCAAAGGTTTACCCACTATATCAGGAAAACTTAAAACGGAATGATGCGATGGACTTTGATGACCTCTTGATGCAGACCGTGGTACTGTTTCAGAAATTTCCTGAGGTACTTACAAAATATCAAAAGCGCTGGAAATATATTCATATTGACGAGTATCAGGATACTAATCACGCCCAGTATTTATTCGCCAAATTCCTAGCAGCCGAAAGTAAGAATCTTTGCGTGGTAGGGGATGACTGGCAATCTATTTACTCTTGGCGTGGCGCAAATTTCCGCAACATCCTAGATTTTGAGCTTGATTGGCCAAGTGCCAAGGTGGTCAAGCTCGAGGAAAACTATCGTTCGACCAAGGTGATTCTAGACGCTGCTCATCATGTAATTACGAAAAATGAGAACCGCAGCGACAAGAAGCTCTTTACCCAGAACGAGGCGGGAATCCCGATAGTTACCATTGATGCCTATGATGAGCACAACGAAGCCCAGACGATTATTCGTGAGTCGGAGCGCCTGGTGCGCGAGGATGGCTACAAGCTTAGCGATATCGTCGTTCTCTACAGAACTAACGCGCAGTCACGCTCTATAGAGTCCGAATTCGTTCGCTTTCGCGTACCATACCGTATCATTGGGGGCTTCCGTTTCTTTGAGCGCAAGGAAATCAAAGACATCGTGGGCTATCTCAGAGTCATTAGTTCCGATAGTGATTGGGTCGCCTTCGAACGTATCATTAATGTCCCTGGACGGGGGATTGGTGATACCACCCTAAAGAAGCTTATTGATTTTGGACGGCAGAATAATTTGCATATTTCCACGCTTCTTGACCGGGTACCGCAAATGGGCCTTGGTCCCAAACAGACCGCTGCGCTCACTGATTTTGCTAGACTGCTCGAAGTTTTCCGTCGTTCTGCGGAGATAGAAACACTCCCTGAGTTGGTAGGATTGGTAATTAAAAAGAGCGGTTATGAGGAGTATTTGCGAGATGGTACAACAGCTGGCGATGAGCGCGTAGAAAACGTTCGTGAGCTGCTCTCCGTAGCTGTAGAATATATCAACGCCCATTCTGATGCCAAGCTCGAGGAGTTTCTAGAAGAAATGGCCTTGGTGGCAGATATTGATAACTGGAATCCCGACGAAGAAGCAATTACCCTGATGACACTTCACGCGGCCAAAGGTTTGGAATTCAAAGCAGTATTTATGGCTGGAATGGAGGAAAACCTCTTTCCTCATGCCAATAGTAGTTATGACAACGAGCAGCTCGAGGAAGAGCGCCGACTCTGCTACGTCGGAATTACCCGGGCTCGCGAGAGGCTCTACTTTACCCTCGCCAATACCAGAATGCTTTACGGGAAAACGCTCAGTAACTCTCCAAGTAGATTTCTAGCTGATATTCCTAGCCACCTTATGACAGGCTACGAAAGTGTACTCTCTGCTTCTTCGGGTTCCGCACCAATTCAAGAAGTGGCCGAGGAGTCATTGGGCGGATACCTAAACGTGGGAGATAGGGTTTCGCATGAAGATTTTGGCGAAGGCAAAGTGACCGAAATTGACGATGATGAGATTACTGTTCATTTCGACGACTACGGCATCAAGTGGCTCTCGCTCTCTTATGCAAAACTAAAAAAGGTGTAACTATCCATTATGTTTGATTATGTAATTGACTATCTTGGGAATCAGAAGCAATTTTTAGCACAACTGGCTACGCTTTGGGCGCAGGAATGGGTGCCAAATGTTACCGATGCCGATATCGCGCAAAAGATCTTTAAATTTCAGGACCGGATAAGCACAGGGAAGCCACCTTTTGTATTGGTTGCTTTTAGCGGGAAAAAGCTGCTTGGTTCGGCGGCTTTGTTCGAGCACGACCTTGCCAAACGTCCCGATCTTAGCCCTTGGCTTGCAGGTGTATTGGTATTGCCTGAGTATCGTGGCAATGGCGTAGCACGGGATATGATATCTGAGGCAGTTGAGAAGGCGAAGCGGCTTGGGTATCATAGAATTTACCTTCATACCGAGGTTGCCCAGGGTTTATACGAAAAACTTGGTTGGATTTATCTTGAAAGTACGAAGAACGATCTGGGCGAGGATACTGACATATACTATTTAGATATTTAGGGCTGTGTACAAAGATTGACAGGGTTGGCGATCCGTCATACAATGTCATCTACGTTAAGAAAAGTTTCTAAATTTTGAAGATAACCCTCACTACAAATACCCTCCAAAAACTCCACCAGAAGTGTAAAAACGCTTATTTGGCGGTGTTTTGCATGTCTTTTATCCTGATTGCGGCACTTTCGCAGCAGGTTAGTGCGGAGAGTGTAGTGGGAAGCGTTGAGACTACAGTTCATTACACGGCAAATGGGAAAACCGTAACATTCGCAACCCACGAGAACACCCTAGAAAATGCACTTACCATGCGCGGGATAAAGCTGGGCAAAAATGATATTACCAATCCGCCACTCACAACTACATTGATTGGGGGAGAGATTACAGTTTCTCTAGTTCCGTCGCAGCCAGTTCTTATTAGCGATAATGGCCAGTCTTGGGTGGGGCGCAGTGCTTACACTACCACTGCCGATATTCTAAAGCAGCTTGGCATTGAGACCGACAAAGCTGACATTGTGAATACAGAGCTTATCTGGAATCCAGTAGAAGAGAATATGGCTGGACAAAAGATTTCGATTCGTCGCGCACCGGTTTACACGGTATCCGTCGATGGAATCAAGGCGGTGGTTCATAGTTGGAGTAAGACGGTATTACAGGTCCTGACTGATGTAGGTATCAAGCTAAATCAAAATGATATTACGGACCCTGCTAGAGATGCGTTGGCACCTGTCAGCGGTCAGATTGAGGTCACTCGCGTCAACTACGCCGACGTTGAAGAAACTGTTGCTGTGCCTTATCAGACAACGTACAGGATAGACACTACTATCGGTCTGAACGAGCAAAGAATCAGCCAGGAGGGAATTACCGGTAAGATTCAAAAGAAGTATCACGTGGTTTATAACGATGGGGTAGAGGTGTCAAGAACGCTAACCTCCAGTGAGACCCTTGTAGCTGTTCAAGACAAAATTGTTTCTAAGGGAGCTGAAATTGGTCGTGCAAATTTTGGATACTATTCCGGTATGGTCACGTCATACTATAAGGGATACACGGGACACCATTTAGCGGTAACAAACCTCGATAACGGTAAGCAAGTTACTGTGACAATTATCGGTTCAGGTCCATTTAACGGGCCTCTAATGGACATGGGAACAGAACCATTTCAGGCTATTGGTGGATCATTGGGTAGCGGTTATCTCCCAAACGTGGCAGTTCAGTTTCTAGATTAGCCTTAATCTCATAGACTCTGAGCACGAATTACGATATAATTAGCCCCGAAAGGGCCTTTTTTTATGGATCTTACTGATATAACTGAAATCAAGAAAACTCTGAAGGCCTACGGCGCATATGCAAACAAGGACCTCGGCCAGCACTTTTTGGTCGATGAACACTCCCTTGAAGCGATAGTAGAAGCAGCCGATGTTCATGATAATGAGCGAGTGGTAGAGGTGGGACCCGGAATGGGAATCCTTACCAAGGAGCTCTGTAAGCGCGCCAAAGAGGTGGTAGCTCTCGAGCTCGACCGTTCGATGATTGCTATCGTAAAAACTAGTTGTATCAAGCACACCAATTTACGCGTCGAGAATGTCGACGTTCTAAAGTACAACACTGACGAACTAGGCGAGTACAAGGTAGTGGCAAACGTGCCGTACTACATTACCAGCGCGATTATTCGATTGTTTCTGGAATCAGATAATAAGCCAGAGGAGATGGTGCTTCTGATTCAACGTGAGGTCGCAGAGCGAATTTGTGCGAAACCAGCTCGAATGAGTGTGCTCGCAGTCTCGGTTCAGTTTTATGGTAATCCAAGTATTGTAGAAGTGGTACCACGTACCGCGTTTTTCCCTGCACCAAAAGTGGATTCCGCGATACTTAAGATCCGGGTCTACAAGAAACCTCTGTTTGACGTCGATAAGCGGATTTTCTTCCGCATTGTGAAGGCAGGGTTCCACGAGAAGAGGAAGCAGCTTATAAACTCACTTAGTGGTGGCTTGCTACTTTCCCGAGACGTGGTGGAAGAGATGCTCAAGAAAGCCGGTATCAATCCAATGACTAGGGCTGAGGGTCTCACTATGATGGATTGGTATAATTTATATAACGTCTATACGGAAACATATAAAGCCTAAGGAGGGATATGAAGAGGGTGAAAATTGTTGTTAGTGGCGATGTCCAAGGGGTATTTTACCGCTATAACGCAAAAAAGGAAGCCGACAAGCTAGCTGTTGACGGTTGGTGCCGCAATGAGCCCAATGGTAGTGTCTTTATGATTGCTGAGGGCGAGGATCAGGCCGTGGACGCCTTTGCCAGATGGGCAAAACAAGGGTCACCACTAGCCACCGTGGATGAAGTAGAGATTGTCGAGGAAAAACCAACCAAACTAGAAAAAGGATTCGAGATCCGTTAATGGGAACTTTGTATGTAGTATCTACACCGATAGGGAACTTGGGAGACATTACTTTGCGTGCCCTCGACACGCTGAAAGCGGTAGATGTGATTGCCTGTGAAGATACTCGTCATACATTGCAGTTACTAAACCATTTCGAGATCAAAAAGCCCCTAGTGAGCTACCATCAGCACTCTCGAGACAGCAAAGTTGAACAAATAATTAGCTCAATTGTAGAAGGCAAAAATGTGGCCTTAGTTACAGATGCGGGCACACCCGGGATCAGCGATCCAGGGGAATTTTTGATACGTGCCGCGATAGAGAAAGAGATTGAAGTAGTGCCCATTCCGGGTGTTTCAGCGGCCGTAACAGCACTCTCAATATCTGGGCTTAGTAGTGATGAATTTGTCTTTATTGGTTTCCTTCCACACAAAAAGGGTAGACAGACGAAGCTCAAAGAAATCGCCCTCATCGACAGAACAACCATTTTGTACGAATCACCATTTCGAATCAAAAAATTACTGACGGAATTGTTGGAATTTGTAGGGGATAGGGAAGTTTCGGTTTCTCGTGAACTCACTAAGAAATTCGAGGAAACCCTGAGGGGTAGAATCAGCGAAGTCTTACCTAAGGTTAAAGAAAAAGGTGAATTTGTAGTTGTCATGGAGCCAAAAAATGATTAAAGCGGTAATATTCGACAATAACGGAGTATTAACTCTTAGCGACAAAGAAAACACAGTGGCTAATTTCGCAAAGTATTTCAATATTGAGGAAACGGAACTTCACAAAGTGTTTGATAAATTCGCGGAGCCCTTGGATGACGGCAGTGAAACCACCTTACAGTTTTATCAGAAGATAGCTGACCATTTTGGGAGAACATTTGTTGCCAAGGATTTGGAAAAAGTTCATATCGAAAGCTATATTCCGAAAGATCATATGCGGGAAATGGTTCTAAATCTGCGGAAAACGCATACAGTGGCACTTCTGACAAATTTTGGCGACGCATATGACAAAGCAAATGCAGAGATATGGCATTACGACGAAGTGTTCGATAAGGACAAGCAGTTTGTCTCTTGTAAACTTGGGATGCGTAAGCCAAACCAGGATATATATGAATATTCCATTAAAAGCCTCGGAGTTAGACCGGACGAAGTGATCTTTGTCGATGATCGGGAAGCGAATCTAGTTCCGGCACGAGAGCTAGGAATGGGAACTTTACTCTTTGTCTCTCCCGAACAGTGTAAAAATGAGCTACAATTACTTCTAGGAGAAGTTAATGGCTAAAAACAGATTTTATGTTACAACCCCAATTTATTATGTGAATGCAGAGCCACATATCGGCCATGTTTATACTTCGACAGTGGCAGACGTACTGGCGCGGTATTATCGTCTCGCTTACGGTAAGGAGAATGTTTTTTTTATGACTGGTACCGATGAACACGGTGCTAAGATACAGGAAATAGCCGAAGCTAAAGGTCAAAAACCGAAGCAATTTACCGACGAGGTAGCAGCTAAATTCAAGTCTGCTTGGAAGACTTTGGATATTACCTATGACAACTTTTTACGAACTACAGACCCACATCACGAGGATGCTGTACGTTGGGTCACTCAGAAACTATATGACCAGGGCGACATCTATAAAGGGTCATACCAGGCTCTTTATTGTGTTGGTTGTGAGCAGTATAAAACAATCTCCGAGCTAGTGGATGGTAAGGTGTGCCCCGATCACAACAGGGAGTGTGAGGTTCACGAGGAAGAAGCGTACCTTTTTGCACTTTCCAAGTACCAGGAAGAATTGGAACAGCTCATCTCGGATGATGAAATCCAGATTCTACCTGTCGAGCGCAAAAACGAGATTCTTGCATTTATTCGCGGTGGACTCGAGGATGTTGCAATCTCAAGAAAGAAAGAGAACGTTTCTTGGGGTATCGACCTTCCTTTCGACGAAACTCAGACAACCTATGTTTGGATTGATGCGTTTCTAAACTACCTTACTGGACTTGGTTGGCCGACAGATATCAAGCTTGCCGAGAAATTCTGGCCTGCAGATGTACAGCTGATGGCGAAAGATATTGCCCGAGTTCACTCGACCATTTGGCAAGCTATGCTACTGGCCTTGAAACTGCCAACCTCGAAGCAACTATATGTTCACGGTTATTTCACAGTTGATGGCAAGAAGATGAGTAAGTCGCTCGGAAATGTGCTTCGCCCTCACGAACTAGTGGAGAAGTTTGGTTCAGACGCGGTTCGTTACTCGGTCCTACGGGCTTTGCCCTTTGGAATTGATGGTGACATTTCGGAGACCAAGATTGCAGAACGATATAATTATGATTTAGCGAACGGTATTGGTAACCTAGTTTCGCGGGTTGTCACGATGGTAGAGAAATACTGCGATGGCGAGGTGCCAAAGGTAGAGAGGGATCCGGATGAACATCTGCTACGAGTTGGTGAAGATATTTGGAATTGGAAAAAGGCTTATGCCGAGTACGACAAGGCTATTACCGAGCTTCGATTTGGAGACGCCATGGCTGCGGTGGAGGCATTTGTTAAGACTTGTGATCAATATATCGAGGAGCTTCGACCTTGGCAGTTGGCCAAAACAGGGGAAACCGATAATCTAAAATGGGTTGTCGTGGGTCTCTTGGAGGGTATCCATCAGCTTGCTTGGATGATTTATCCCGTGATGCCACGGACTTCGCTAAAGATTGCAAAAGCCATTGGAATCAAGGGACTACTTGCAGACAATCCAAGCATCAAAGATTCGTGGTCAGTATTGCCAGTGGGACAGAAGGTGACCAAACCAGAGCAACTTTTCCCGCGGCTCGAGATCGAAAAATAGCTAAATTGGAGGGGACTTGTCTATTAGTGACCATCAATTAGTGCAGCACCAAATGTTTCGTATCAAACACACAGAGATAAACGAAATATTTTTAGTGATGAGTATGCGGTCATTTGTTTGCGCCATGATTAGCATCTTCGTGCCAATTTATTTACTTTCGCTTGGTTACAGTCTGCGAGACGTTTTGGTTTTGCACCTGGTAATGTTCGTTGCAGAATTTTGTTTTGAATTTATCTCGGCCTCGTACATCTCCAAGGTGGGGCCAAAGCATGTAATTGCACTTTCGATGCCACCGTTAATCGCGCATTTTTGGATGTTATCGACCCTGCCTACTTATCATTGGCCACTTTGGTTTATCGGTTTTTGTGGTGGGGTTGCCTTGGCTTTTTACTGGCAAGGCTACCACTACGATTTTTCGAGAAGCACTAAAAAGAAGAATGCTACCAAGGACGTCAGTAAAATGTACATCATCTTAGCTGTCTTGGGGGCAGTGGCACCGTTAATCGGAGGTATCATCGTCAGTCGTTTTGGTTTTATTGCACTCTACGCGGTAGTCATCGGGCTGTTGCTCTTGGTCTTTACACCTCTTCTTAGGAAGACAGAAGTTCACACTGGAGTGCCGATAGACCTAAAGAAGATAGAACTGCGGAAGATTTCGAGGGATCTATTCTCTTATGCTGGAGCCGGAATCGAGGCATCGGTATCTCTAGTTTTTTGGCCGCTCTTTGTCTATGCAAGCGTTAAAAGTTATCAATCTGTTGGTTTTATCACCTCAGCGGCTTTAGTCGTGACGATTTTTGTCACATATTTTGTAGGGAAGCGGGTGAATAATGCCAATCGTCACCGTTACATTACAGCTGGTAGTGTTCTCGATGGCGTTATCTTTGTATTGCTTACTTTTGTGGATACATTCGTTCAGATTATTTCACTAAATATGGCAAGGAGCTTGGTGAGTTCTTTGCGTCAGGCACCATATACCTCGGAGTATTACTTACACGCAGATGAGAATAGCCGCCAAGAATACATTTTCGCGATGGAATCCGGGATCGATGTGGGCAAGATTTTCCTCTACGCGGCACTTTTCGCCTTGAGTTTCTTATTTTCAGACAAAACACTAATAATAATCGGGTTACTAACTGGGGCTGCTGGGGCTCTTGCAGCCGGGCTAATGCCCAGAGCAAAGTGCGAGCTACCTTATGTAAAAAAGGACAGAACAATACACGTAATACCGAAGATAAGGACGATTCATGAAGCTAGTTGACACCCATGCACATGTAAATTTTGCAGCCTACAAGGAAGATGGAGACGAAGTTTTGCAGCGCGCACTCGATCTGGGCATGGGGGTAGTGAATGTGGGAACTCAATATTCGACTAGTGAACGCTCGGTTCGTACCGCGCATCGCTTTGAAAATGTGTGGGCAGCTGTGGGCATCCATCCGGTTCATTTGCAGGAAGGCAGCTTTAGCTATGCCGACAGTGACGAGCTGGAGCCGATAGAGATTCATACTAGGGGTGAGGTTTTTGATAAGGAGAAGTATCTCGAACTGGCAAGAGATGACAAGGTGGTAGCTATCGGGGAGATTGGACTCGATTATCATCACTTTGAGGAATCGGACGATGTAGAATCCTTAAAGGCCAAGCAAAAAGAAACCCTCGTGGAACTTATCGACATTGCAAACACGGTGGGAAAGCCAGTAATGATTCATTGTTGGGACGGCTATCCGGATCTTCTAACGATTCTTACCGAGCATCCCGTGGAGAAAGCAGGAGTTATCCATAGTTTTATCGGCGGATACAAGACGGCACGGAAGTTTATAGCGCTGGGGTACAGCATTGGTCTAAATGGTATTGTAACCTACTCGGATACTTACAAGAGATTGATTCGAGAGGTCGGTTTGGACCACATTGTACTCGAGACGGATTGTCCTTATCTGGCTCCTGGGGAGAAAAAAGGTGAGCGTAATGAACCTAGTAACACCTTTTTGGTGGCGCAGTTTATTGCAGACACTCTGGATATCCCATTGGAAACCGTTATGGAACGTACTACAATGAATGCAGTGAAACTATTTAACTTAAAGTAGGCTCCAAATGGATGCAAAACGCAAAAAGACCCTCGAAGACTTTATGGTAGCGATACCAGAAGAAGAGCTGATTGCCGAAAAGCCATCGGATACGATTACTCTAGACGAGCCAAAGAGAAATCTCTGGGTGACGGTATTTATTTATGGGGTTGTTTTGGTAATTCTAGGCGGTGTTGCATATACCGGATACCGGGTTTACAGCTGTGATACCAAGATAAAGGCGGAAGAAAAAATCGAGGGTTCGATAGTAGCGGAAACCAAGGAATCCGCAGAGACCACGGAGGCTGTGACGGTCACTCCAAAGAGTGTCTATGTAAATTCCGAAGGAGGGCTGAACCTGCGCCAAACAGCGGCGACTACTGCAGCTGTATTAATAATCATTCCTGATAAAACAAAACTAACCGTCGAAGAAGAGAAATCCGGCTGGCTCAAGGTCACTTATAGCGGCAAGACAGGTTGGTGTAGTAAGGACCTAACAACAATACCGTAAATATCTTGACACAATGTTACCGTCAATGTTACCCTGGAAGTAGGGTAACATTTTTTATGGGAGATGTATGAAGGAAAAGTTTATCACCACGGCAGAGCTGGCCAATAATGCCTCGAAGATATTGAGCGGTCTAAAGAGCGGTACCGGTACCGTAATTTTGCGCTACTCTGACCCAGTAGGGGTCCTGATCTCCTGGGAGGACTACAAAAAGATTGAGAATCAGGAGCGAGCGCAGGTAAACGCCTGCAAGTCGTGTATTTCTACCGTGAAAAAGGAGCTAATGTAATGATTTACTTTGATCATGCAGCCACAACACCGGTGGATAAAGCAGTTCTTAATGCGATGATACCTTTTTTTTCGGAGCGATTTGGTAATCCTTCGAGTATTTACACCGTGGGCCGAGATGCCAAGGACGCCGTAAATGAATCTAGGGAAATAATTGCTACGTTGATAGGCGCCAAGCCTTCAGAAGTCATCTTTACAAGTGGTGCTACCGAATCAAACAATCTTGCGCTGAAAGGGGTGTGCCAGTCTGCTGCTAATATTCTTCAGGCGACACCTCACATCATTGTAAGCTCCGTAGAGCATCACTGTGTTTTGGATAGCGCAAAATATTTGCAGAAGTCCTATGGCGTGGAAGTTACTTACCTGCCAGTGAATCGAGAGGGTTTAGTAGATCCGAAGGATGTTCATGAAGCTATCCGCGACAATACGGCACTGGTATCGGTTATGTATGGCAACAACGAGATGGGAGCTGTGGAGCCAATTGCGGAGATTGCCAATGTGGTCCAAGTGGCTAATGAAGAGCGAAAGAAGAATGAAAATGCTCTAAAGATCGTTTTTCATACCGACGCCGTCCAGGCATTCCAATATATCGATATCGATGTTGAGAAACTTGGTGTCGACATGCTGAGTCTTACCGGGCATAAATTTTATGGTCCCAAGGGGGTCGGATTACTTTATGTAAAGCGGGGGACAAAGTTTACGCCGCAGCAACAAGGTGGCGCCCAGGAACGAAATCAGAGGGCCGGGACCGAGAACGTGCCTTATATAGTAGGAATGGCAGCGGCAATGAAATTGTCGGCCGCAGAACGGGAAAATAACCGAAAACATACCGAAGAGATTCGAGAATATGTGGTGAGCAAGATTACTTCCGAGATTCCAGATGTAGAGCTCATAGGTCCTGTTAGGGCAGAGAATCGTCTCCCGCATATTGCAGCATTCCTCTTTAAGCACATCGAAGGTGAATCAATCCTGATCAATCTCGACATGCTTGGGATTGCGGCTTCCTCGGGTTCGGCTTGTACTTCTGGTAGTTTAGAGCCATCACACGTGACTAAGGCAATGGGATTTGCCGATATTGATGCTCACGGAGCAATTCGGTTTTCTCTTGGCAAGATGAATCGTAAAGAGGACGTAGATGAACTAATGAAGCACTTGCCAGGAATTGTCAAAAAACTAAGAGATATGAGTCCAGTGCGATGATTTCTACAGAGGCCAAAAAGCTAATCGAGAATAATCCAGTTGCGATATCGACAAGCTCATTTACCGAGCCGGATGTGGCGGTTGTTGCTGACGTCAAGATTGTCGATGAGAAATTGCTTATCGGAGATAACTACCTAACAAAAACCAGGGAAAACATTAATAAGAACGGCAAAGTGTCGATGGTCGTTTGGAACCCGGAATGGGAGAAGGAATGTTTTGGCTACAAGATTACCGGTAAGGCAGAATATCAAACGGTGGGTAAATATTATGACATGGTCCAAGAAATCCATGCAGGTTTCCCGGCCAAAGGGGCAATTCTAGTAACAATAAGTAGTATAAAGAGAATAGGAGACTGACGTGGAATTCAAGGAACTAAGCGATCGGGCGATAGAAATCCAAAATTTATATAGACCTCTAGAAATCGAAAGTAGCGGAAAGCCTTGGACTTTTGTAGAACGCAGCCAGGGAATGGCGGGAGACGTTGGTGACTTTATGAAGCTAGTAATGGCAAAGGCAGGCACCAGAAAGTATAAAGGGACAAATATAGACTCAGAATTGGCCCATGAACTTTCTGACATACTATGGACAGTTCTCGTAATCGCGGACGAGTTGAGTATTGATATAGAAAATGAGTTTATAAAAACTATGAATGAGCTAGAAACAAAAATTGAAAAAGGAGAAAAATAATGGCAGATTTGTATACAAAAGAAGTAATGGATCACTTCATGAACCCGCGTAATGTGGGGATACTAAAGGATGCAAACGGAGTGGGTGAGACTGGGAATCCAACTTGTGGTGACATTATGAAAATCTACCTTGATGTGGAGCTCGTAGACGGAAAGGAAACCATTAAGGACGTGAAATTTCAGACTTTTGGCTGCGGTGCCGCGGTGGCGACATCTAGTCGCATCACCGAGATGGTGAAGGGAATGACTATTGATGAGGCCGAAAAGGTGACAAATGCCGAGGTGGCAGCATCACTAGGCGGTTTACCGCCAGTCAAAATGCACTGTTCCAACCTAGCGGCGAATGCACTGCAGGCAGCGATAAAAGACTACCGAAGCAAAAAATAGGTTTTATAATTATCCCCTTGACGTAATGGATAGGGGATAATAAAATGTCTATATTACACCCCCTCCGGGGGATAGGGACCAGTAAGATTTTCAACAAGGAAGGAAATATGACTAAGAAAGAAAACAAAAAAGATATACTGCACCGAGCAAAGATCATTGAGGGTCACCTGAAGAAGGTGGTTTCAATGATAGAGAACGATGAATATTGTATAGACATACTAAATCAGTCATATGCAGTACAGAGTGCTCTTAAGAAATTGGATGAGGCAGTCCTGGGGGACCATATGCAATGCTGTGTCGTGCAGAAAATCAAGGAAGGCAAGGGAAACGAAGCTGCCAAGGAAGTAATGGAAGCCTTCAAGAGGCGTGGCTAAATGACCAAAACTACCTTGCAAATAGGTGGGATGCACTGTCGTGCCTGTGAAGTACTGCTAGAAGAACGTATTTCCAAGGTTCCTGGCGTTGAGAAGGTGACTGCAAGTACTCGAAAGAGTGAACTAAGTGTCTGGGGCGAATTTGATAGCGCCATGGTACAGGCAGAGATTGTGGATTTGGGCTACCAGGTTACCAATCAAAGACCATTATTGTATTCAAAAGACATCGGATTATGGCTTCGGGCAGTCCTCACGGCTATATTAGTGTTGATTGTGTATAGCCTGATATTTGTAAGTGGGGCATTGCCAGGGATAAATATTACTGCCATAGGCGTTTGGGGATCCTTGACCCTGGGACTAGTTGCGGGTGTTTCTACTTGTATGGCTCTGGTCGGTGGGATGGTAATGACCTTTACTGCCAAATATCGAGAGGATTACTCTACAATCCAGGGAATAGGGGCATTCATACCAAACATATTTTTTAATGTCGGCCGGGTAGGTGGGTTCTTTGTTTTGGGTGGTTTGCTTGGAGTCCTCGGTGGTTCTATCACTATCAGTCCGTATGTAAATGGGCTGCTCATTTTGATGGCAGCGGTTATGATGCTACTTATCGGGATAGACCTTAGCGGGCTATCACCACGTATCGCTGGCTTTCGAGTTACTCTTCCCAATGGGGCGTCTAAGGTCACACGGTATCTAAACACTAAATATACTCATGGGGGTGCGGTCACTCTGGGTGTACTCAGCTTCTTTTTGCCCTGTGGTTTTACTCAGGCGGTACAGGTTACCGCTGTAGCTTCGGGAGGATTCCTGCAGGGAGGGCTCTTGATGGCGGCATTTGCGCTCGGTACCACACCGGGTCTCCTGGCGGTAGGTGGGCTAGTTTCCTTTATTCGAAGTCAGTCGATGAAGAAGGTTTTTCAGATTATTGGGGTTGTAGTAATTATGTTCGCCCTGATAGAGGGGGTTTATGCCTTAAATATGTTTGGAATTCGCACTGTTTCTATAGGCTTTCTGCAGCCAAAGGCCGCAGCCGTAACTATGGAGAATGGTGTCCAGATTGCCAGGATGGAGGTTACCCAGTATGGTTATACGCCGAATAAATTTATTGTACAGAAGGGTGTCCCGATTCGTTGGGTAGTTGACGTGAAAGATATTTCTACGTGTGCGAGCTATCTGTGGTCTCCGGATTTAGACATTAGTCAGTTGTTGAAGCGGGGTGTAAACACCTTTGATTTTACGCCGAAACAGAGCGGAGCGATTCATTTCTCTTGCTCGATGGGAATGTATACGGGTGATTTTATTGTTAATTAGTAAGGAAAGGAGACCATATGTCTGATTGTAAATGCGGAGACAAATGTGTTTGCGAGTGTGGTTGTGCCGAAGGCAAACCTTGCACTTGTGGTCCAGATTGTTCTTGCGGTTGCGCTGACTCTGAGAAGTCAGAATGCAAGTGTGGTCCAGATTGCGAATGCGATTGTGGCTGTGGCGAGGGTAAACCTTGTACTTGTGGCGACGACTGTGTCTGTAAGTGTGGCTGCGGTAAATAGCAGCTAAGGGTGAGCCACCTTGGGATTCCAAGGTGGCTTTTTTGTGCCTGGAAATGTAAAATAGGGTGGCTATGAATTATATTGACCTGATTATATTTTTGATTCTCGTAGTCTTCGGGCTCCTCGGTTTCCGTAGAGGGTTAGCTCGCGAGGCCGCGGACCTGGCAATTCTTTTGATTTCATTTGGATCAGCGCTAGTTTTTTACTCTGGGCTAGCGAGCTTCCTAGGAAATTTGATTTCCTTGCCGGAAACTTTTGTCAAAGCCGGAGCCTTTTTCGTTATCTGGTTCATTGTTGAGTTAATTTTATATATTGCAAGTAGTTACGCACTAGCATATATTCCCGAAGAGGTGATAGATTCCAGGTGGAATAAGTGGTGTGGGGTCGCCCTGGGCGTCGTGAAAGCGGCCGGCATCATAGCCCTGGTGATGGCAACCTTGGTCATTCTCCCTCTAGGGAAAGAAGTGGACGCCAATATCCACAAGTCTCTAGTGGGCAGGCAGTTGCAGGGAAATTCGAAAACGGTAGGGAAGTTTCTCGAAGCGACCTTTGGTGAGGTGGCGAGTAATCTGGCAAGGTTTGCCACGGTGACCAGTGGCAGTCGAGATAAGGTCGCCCTCGGATATAAAATTGTAAACCCTACTCCGGACGCGGTTTCGGCTGATCGAATGTTCGCTCGTCTCAATGCAGAGCGAGAAAAGGCCGGGCTAAAACCACTAAAGGCAGATGAGAAATTAGCAAAGGTAGCGGTGCTTCATGGAAAGGACATGTTCTCTCGAGGGTATCTGTCGCACTATACTCCAGAAGGGAAGAGCGCCTTTGATCGGATGAAGGCTGCTGGTATTAGCTCATTTTTTGCTGGGGAAAATCTAGCAATTGCAGCCGATACTGACGAGGCAATGACTGGACTTCTGGCTTCTCCGGGACACAAGGCCAATATGCTCTCTGGTGATTATGGCAAGGTTGGAATTGCGGTTTTTGATGGTGGGGTTCATGGGAAAATCTTTGTTCAGGAGTTTACAGACTAATGTTAAAGAAGCTCATCGCAGCGGTATTAATAGCGGTACTAGTGGTAGTTTTTATTCCATTTGCCCTTGCTATCTACCTTTCACCACAAAATCCGCTCCAAAAAGCCGATGCTATTGTGGTAGTTTCTGGTGGGGATACCGATTCTAGAATCACAGAGGGCGTCAAACTTTATGAGCAGAGATGGGCGCCTAAAATTATCTTCTCTGGAGCAGCTGCAGAAGGAGACGTTTCGAATGCTCTGGCTATGGCAAGAATTGCAATTACTGCCGGAGTTCCTGCAGAAGATATTATTCTCGAGGAAAAATCGAAAACTACCGTAGAAAACGCTGCTCTTAGCGCTAAGATCATCAAAGACAACGGCTATAAAAGCATAATTTTAGTGACCTCCCCATACCATCAGAGGCGAGCCTCGGATCTTTTTCAAAAAGAATTGGGGAAGGACTTTGCAATCATCAACCATTCCGCAAAGGACGTAAATTGGAGCAAGAAAAATTGGTGGGACAACAATGTGGCACGCTACCTTACCTTCGGAGAGGTTAGCAAAATTTTTGTGAATTTTGCCCAAAGTTTGGGAGACAGTAAATGAAGATAGCAGTGGCAATGTCTGGTGGGGTTGACTCTTCTGTGGCCGCAGCCCTTATGGTCGAAAAGTACGGTGCCGAAGCGGTTTTTGGCGTCACAATGAAGCTTTTTTGTTACGGTGATGCAGGCGGAAGCGATAAGAGCTGTTGCTCGCTAGATGCTATTGCGGATGCAGCAGCGGTTTGTAAGCAGCTTGGAATTCGCCACTACGTTATAAATTTGGAGAAAGAATTTCAGGCAGAGGTAATCGACGATTTTGTTGCTAGTTATGCAGCTGGACTTACTCCAAATCCTTGCGTTCGTTGTAACCAAACCATCAAGTATGAACATCTATTGCGCAAAGCTCAGGAACTAGGTGCGGAGAAACTGGTCACCGGTCACTACGCACGGATTGTCCACGATGAACTTGGCTTTCATTTGCTTCGTGGTTTAGACGAAAAGAAGGATCAGTCGTACTTTTTATATAACATTACCAAGCAACAGCTTGCTCATCTGGAATTTCCGATAGGAGAACTCACGAAGCCGGAAACGCGTGAACTAGCGCGAAAATACAAGCTCAGGACCGCAGAGAAGACAGAAAGTCAGGATATTTGTTTTGTGACTACGGATGTAAATGGCTTCTTGCATGGCAAAATAGAGGATAGCCCTGGTGATATTGTAGATTCTGCAGGAAAGGTGTGGGGTAGGCACAATGGTTTGCATCACTATACGATCGGACAACGCAAGGGGCTAGGTGGGGGATTCCCGTCAATCATGTATGTAGTGGGGCTCGATACCGTGAATAATCAGGTGATTATTGGATCAGAACAGGAACTGTTTGGCAGCACCTTGGTTGTCGCTGAACCTCATTGGATTAGCGCGGAGCCAGAACTACCGTATGAATGTACGGCCAAAATTCGCTATGCGAGCGAAGACGTCGCTTGTGTTATTTCTCGAATCGAAAAGAATAGTAATATTATTGTAACTTTCAAGCAACCACAAAAAGCCATTACTCCTGGACAATCAGCTGTTTTGTACGATAAAGAAGTCGTATTAGGCGGGGGAGTTATTTTGTCCACTGGAAAGCTTTGACCTAGGGAGTATAATAAGTATCCAAGCAGATATGCGAGTGACTCAGGCATCCTAAGATAGGATGCCTGTTTGCGTATCGCTGGTACCCACTACCTCTAGGAGGAGGTGATATTGATGCCGGGCATCACGGAGCTGGTCGAAGAGACGTTGATGGAAGAGATGGGGGTTACCGTCGATGTCGCAAAAGCGCTAATCCGTTTGCTCAAGGCTGAGCGTACGCGGGCCCTGGTTCAGAATGAAGGCACAGCCAGCGAGCTACGGAAGGCGCGCAGCGCCCTCAAGGGACTCTTTGCCTCAGGGGCGGAGGAACGGAGGGTTGTAGATCGGGCGAAGTACTTGTACTTCAAATGACGAGGGGGCGCTCGACATTGCCGGAAAAGACATCGAATCTTAGTAGTGGGACCGTTTGGGGTGACATTGTCACCTGGGGGCCGCGACGCGTACAGCGTCCGCGGCCCTCGTTCCTTTTAATTATTTAGCTGATGCAAATCTATATAATCTTATCGACAAATTACTTTTGAGGTTGTACTATAGCTGCGAGATTGCAAGGTCTAGTATTACTGTCTGCTGTCGAGAGGGGAGTTCCAATGCATGACATGACTCGCGTTACCGGGATCGGGGCCAATGGGGTCCACAACCTTGTGGGAGTCGAACACGACTTCGAGCCTAGGTTGCCTGGCACTGTCGGCGAGGCTATTGCTGCGGCTGATGCAGCGCGTCATGACGCCTTTGTCGCGACACATCCGGTCTGCTTGTCGGGCCACCGTTCGTTCGCCGTCTATACCGGACGCGAGGTGGTGGCCAGGGATCTCGGCTCTCAGCTCGAGCTTCTCTGCTGCCAGTATGCCTCGGGCATCGCGGTCGATTTCGCCATGTTCCTGAAGAAGGCGGGCGAGAGGCTTGGGGACCTAGGTCACTCGAGTATCGAGATGCAGGACTTGGCCGCGAAAATCGCGGCGGTCACGTGCCAGAGCTAGGACAACAGCAGCGGCGGACAATTGTCTGACCGGCGCCCCAGAGGGGCGCCGGTCAGAGAAGAGAACAGATACCTTTATTGAGATAAGAGCGGTTTAATAGTAAAATACCTTTATGACAATAAACGAAATACGTGAAAAATTTATTAAATTCTATACAGAGAAGGGGCACGCTGAGATTGCGTCTTCTTCTTTGATTCCAAAGAATGATCCAACGACCTTATTCACTGGGTCTGGGATGCAGCAACTCATGCCTTACCTCCTTGGTGAAGAGCACAAAAAGGGCACTCGCTTAGTCGATTCCCAGAAGTGTTTTCGAGCCGATGATATTGATGAGGTTGGGGATAATCGTCATACAACCTTCTTTGAAATGCTTGGTAATTGGTCACTAGGGGATTATTTCAAAGAAGAGCAGCTCCCGTGGGTTTTTGAGTTTCTCACAGGTGAGCTAGGTCTAGATCCAAAGAGAATTTATACTACGGTTTTTCTTGGGGATCCAGAGAACAACATTGAAAGAGATGATGACTCTGTGACTATCTGGCAGAAATTATTTGCAAGCAAGGGCGTAGATGCCAAGGCGGTAGAGATTGGTTCTGAGGAAAATGGCTACAAGGTTGGCATGGAAGATGGCCGAATTTTCTATTATGATAGCAAGAAGAACTGGTGGAGCCGTGCAGGTGTTCCGGGTAATATGCCTGCTGGCGAGCCAGGTGGCCCAGATAGCGAAATCTTTTATGACTTTGGTACGCCTCATGACCAGAAGTGGGGTGAGCACTGCCATCCGAACTGTGATTGCGGTAGATTCATGGAAATTGGCAACTCGGTGTTTATGCAATACATCAAAAACGAAGACGGCACTTTTAGTAAATTGCCAAAGCAGAACGTGGACTTTGGCGGAGGGTTAGAGCGAATTGCCGCCGCCGCAAACAATGATCCAGATGTCTTTAATATCGATATTTTTAAGAAAATTGTAAACGACATTGAGCAGATTACTGGCGTGAAGTATTCGGGGGCAGACGATACTGTCCGTAAATCTTTCCGGGTTCTCTGTGACCACATGAGAGCAGCGACCTTTATTCTCGGTGACGGCATCAAGCCATCAAATCTGGGGCAAGGCTATGTCTTGCGTCGTTTAATTCGTCGTTCGATTCGGTTTGCTAAATTATCTGGACTTTACGAACAAAATATTTGTTCAAAAATTGCGGTGTCAATTATTAATGATTACAAAGATCACTACAAGAATCTGGGTTTTGCCCACGACTCGATAGTTTCCGAATTAAACCTAGAGGAAGCCAAATTCTTAAAGACACTTGAGTCGGGAACGCGCGAGTTTGAGCGCATTACAGCAAAGAAGAAAGAAATTACTGGGCAGCAAATGTTCGAGCTTTTTACGACAAATGGCTTTCCAAAAGAGATGACTCTAGAAATTGCAGAGGAGCAAAATGTAAAGGTAGTTTCTGAAGAAGACTTTGATACAGAATTTGCAAAGCACCAGGAAATTTCCAGAGCAGGAGTTCAAGACAAGAAATTTGCGTCGGGGTTAGAGAACAAGGACGATCCCAAAATAATTCAGTATCATACGGCTGCTCACCTAATGCTGGCTGGACTTCGTAAAGTTCTAGGGGAGCATGTACATCAGAAGGGGAGCAACATTACCGCTGAGCGCATTCGTTTTGACTTCTCGCACCCTGAGAAAATGACCGAAGAAGAGAAAAAAACCGTCGAAAATTATGTGAACGAAAGTATTGCAAAGAAACTAGACGTTTATGTTTGCGAAACTGACCCCAAGATTGCCAAAGAGAAAGGAGCCGAGGGTGAGTTCTCCGATAAATATGGTGACAAAGTCACGGTTTATAGCATCGGTGGGGATATAGACGCCGTCGAAGTCGCTTCAAAGGAAATCTGTACCGGCCCACATGTGAAAAATACAGGTGAGCTTGGTAAATTCAAGATCACTAATGAGCAGTCTAGCTCCTCAGGTGTCCGCAGGATTAAGGCCATTCTCGAATAAACACATTTGAATATTACGGCTCTTTGTTCTAAAATGTACGAAGAGGGTTATGAAGAATTTTCTCGAAAAAATCAAGACTACCAAGGAGCCAAAGGTACCGCATTATGTCTCACTAGACATTGGTACCGAGTTTGTTAAGGCTCTTATTTTTAAAATCGAAGACGGCAAGGGAGTTATAGTCGGTACGGGTCGTGCTAGGCAGCGGCTTGGTGATATGCACGGCGGTACAGTAACGGATATCGCTGGTGTGGTCGAAAATTGTAGCAAGGCGCTTGATATCGCCGAAGAGATGGCTGGGGTTGTTGCTGATGAATGTATTATCGGCATTGCTGGTGAGCTCGTGAAAGGCACTACGACCACGGTCCATTATGAGCGCTTGAATCCAACGAAGAAAATTGATCTTGCTGAGCTCAAAAATATTGTGAATAAGGTGCAATGGAAGGCATATGACGCAGCACGCGAGCAGCTTGCATGGGAGACTGGGCAAGCAGAGTTAGACGTTAAGCTAGTTTCCGCCTCTATTGTTGATGTCAAAATTGATGGTTATAAGGTAACAAATCCAGTTGGGTTCCAGGGAAAAGATGTTTCGATTGGTATTTTTAATGCCTTTGCACCTATGGTTCATCTGGGGGCGCTGCAGACCATAGCCTCGGATCTCGGCTTGGAACTAGTTAGTATTGCGGCAGAGCCATATGCGGTCGCTAGATCAGTAGGAGTTGACGAGGCGGGGGAGTTCTCGGCAATCTTTATCGATATCGGTGGTGGAACCTCTGATATAGCTG
This sequence comes from uncultured Candidatus Saccharibacteria bacterium, assembly GCA_964501135.1. Taxonomy (GTDB): domain Bacteria; phylum Patescibacteriota; class CPR2; order UBA1875; family CAIMLA01; genus JBGSPL01. The sequence goes on along the minus strand of CAZCRI010000004.1, from coordinate 29,369 downwards.
TAGTGCGAAACGGGGGACTTGAGGGTACCAAGATGTTTGCCATCGGAGGTCGTAGCTTTACCAAGAGGGTAGCTCAGTCATTTAATGTTCCTTTTGCCAAAGCCGAAGAGATTAAGCTTGCTTATGCCACGGATCAGCTAGAGAAAGAAGACGCCGAAAAGGTGAAGGATGCCCTAGAGTTGGATGCCGAAGTATGGCTATCCGGTGTGGAGCTAAGCCTTTCTGAGTTCTCCGAGGTAGATTCGTTGCCTTCTAGGATTTTACTTTGTGGCGGTGGCTCGGCGTTGCCCGAGATTAAACAGGCACTAGAGGCTAGTGACTGGTATAAGGATCTTCCTTTTGCTAAGAAGCCAAAAGTGAGCTTTATTAAGCCTGCTGATGTTGCTAATATGGTAGACGAGACTGGTCACATCAAGGATCAGCAAGACATCACCCCAATGGGGCTAGGGTCTCTGATCGTAGATATGGATATAGAAGACGAAGTGATGCCGTCAATCTTGCAAAAGATTGTTCGCGGGATGCAGTAAGGGGAATTGTGGTAGTAACACCAAAAACAATTTATTTGGAGCCAGATGAGGAAATAACCTCGGTTATCGATAAGATTCGCAAAACCGAGTTTACCGACATTGTCTTGGTGGTGCCAAAAGGCGCCAGCATTTCGCAAAGTGTGGTAAATCTGAAATTGATCAAAAAGAAGGCGGAAAGTCTAAATAAAAGTATTTCCATAGTGACTGGGGATAAAGTGCTGCGTAATCTAGCGGGTAAGGTTGGAATTGCCGCGGCCTCTGCCGTCGCAGGACTAAGTGCAGCAGAAGTGGTGATGGCAGCCCCGCTCAAAGAGAATGAAGCAGATCCGCTATTGAATACAAACGAGGTAATCTTCGACAAGGAAGCCGTTCCCGCAGCACTCACTGTTGAGCCAGATGAATTTACGATTTCAGAGGCTGACGAGAAAGAGGATCTTGTAACACGCGCAGATGAATCCCAGAACGAGCTCGATGATGAAATCGATAGTAACCCGAAGAGCTTAGTGCCAAAATTTCCTTGGAAAAAAGTTTTAATATTTGGCGGTATTCCGTTGGCTATATTGCTGATTGTCGGCTATGTCTATTTACCTCGGGCAAGAGCGACTGTATATATGAAATCCGAAGGCAAGCCAGTATCAATCAGCATCACGGGTGATAAGGACGCCAAACTCGACTCTGAAAAAGCGGTGATTCCGACAAAAATTGTTGAAGTTACCAAGGATGGCAGCAAGAAATATCCAGCGACTGGCAAAAAGGACGCAGGAACAAAAGCTACAGGGAAGCTGGAAGTTTACCTTTCTTCAGGAAAAACGGCACGGAATTGGATTTCTGGGACTCGTATTCAGCTGGGCTCCGATTCTAGTTTGATCTACCTTACAAATAGTAGTATCTCTTTGACCCCAGGTTCGGTGACACAAGTTGAAGTTTCCGCTCAGAATCCGGGTGAAAAGTATAATGTCGCTTCGGGTAGAACTTTTTCGGCGGTGAATGACGAAGAACCAACAATTACTTCCGTTACGGCAGTTTCCGGCGGTACCACAAAACAGGTGACTGTTGTCACTCAAGGAGACATTAATTCTGCAAAGGATGCTTTATCGAAAGATACTACAAATGAAGCGACGGCAGAATTCGCGACTAAATCTAGCGAGCTCAAGGTAATTGATAGTAGCAAAAAAACCGAGGTGGTTTCGGCGACAGCAAATCCGTCGGTGGATCAGGAAGCCTCTGATTTTACTCTAACTATCAAGGTTAGCATCAAGGCAGTAGCCTTGAGTACAAAAGATCTGGGATCTTTAGTTAAATCAGAAGTCACAAGACAGCTAGGTGGTACGAGGCAAATTATCGACGACGGTTCCTCGTCTTTGGAGTTACGAACCGATACGGCAGAGCTCGACACGGGGAAAATTACCGGCACGGTAACCACAACCGCTTACGTGGCCAATAAACTAGACCAGGAGAAAGTGAAAGCCGAACTTACCGGGCTAAACAATACCCAAGCTACCAATTATTTGGCAGCGTTGGACGGAGTAGAGAGCAGTAAGCTAGAGTATTTCCCTTCATTTATTCGCAGTTTTCCTAGGATAAAGAATAATATTTATTTGACGATTACCGTTTCAGACAGTTCGAGGAAATAGGTTGTCTAAGTATATTGCACTAGATGTAGGTACCAAACGTGTCGGAGTTGCCACTTGTGATGACCTAGGTATTTCGGTGAGCCCATTCGGTACAGTGTCGCGTGATGATTCAATGGAATATGTGATTGGGATGATTTCGAAGGAAAGTCCGGAGGCGATTGTGGTCGGATTACCTTTTCTCCCAAGCGGTGGTTTGGGATCTCAGGCAGAAGACGTTAAGGCCTATGTTTCCGAGTTAGAAAAGGAAATTGATATTAAGGTAGAATACGAGAATGAAGTGCTTACTTCAAACGAAGCAGAGAATAGACTGCACTCAATGGGTAAACGGCGCCTAGTGAAATCCGAAATAGACGCAATGGCAGCTTGCATTATTTTGGAGAGCTACCTCTCGAGGCAAAATAATGTTGAATAATCAGTTACGGAGGCAAGAAATGAATAAAACTTTTATACAAAAAACTCGTGAGTATTTGGCTGCAAATGTGTTGCAAAAGTATTTACTTATAGCGATTGGGATTATTCTAGTCATCGGTTTATTTATCTGGGGGACATTTGATCATTTTGTTCGTACACCCCTGAATAGAAACGCGTCCGAGAAGAGCTTTACTGTTGTAAACGGCGAGGGACTGCGAGTAATATCAACAAATCTGAGAAATCAGAAGCTAATCTCTAGCGATATTATGTTTATGCTCTATCTGAAAGTATCTGGTCTTTCCGGTACAATTCAGGCTGGAGAGTACAGAATATCACCGACCATGGCTCCTCTTCAGATTGCTGATATTCTCACAAAAGGCAAAGTGACTAGTCGTAGCATTACCATCCCAGAGGGATGGACAATCTCACAGATTGGGGAGTATCTGGAGAAACAGGGCATTGCAAAGAAGGCAGATTTTACCACTGCGGCAGGGGGCAAGTACTCTTACGATTTCCTAGAAGGTAAGCCGGATAGCGTGTCTCTCGAGGGTTTCCTTTTCCCTGATACTTATCAAGTTTCGGTGACAGCCACCCCAGAATCGCTAGTCAAAATGATGCTCGACAATTTTGGTAAGCGTGTGACCCCTGATTTGCGTGCCGCCAGTAAGTCTGGTCTAGGCCTTTATAAAACCATTACCCTAGCTTCTATTGTTGAAAAAGAAGCCAATAAGCCCGCTGATCGCAAACTTGTGGCTGGCGTTTTTCTCTCTCGTTTGAACGAAGGAATGAGACTGCAGTCTGACGTTACGGTTGCATATGCTCTCGGTGAAGATCGAAAAGAGTTGACCGCGGCTGACCTTCAGCTAAACTCACCATATAATACCTATTTAGTTGATAGTTTGCCCGTAGGTCCGATTTGTAATCCAGGATTGGATTCTATAAACGCAGTGGTTTACCCGGAAATAACTGCTTTCCGCTACTTTATTGCAGCAAACGATCAGGTCTACTATGCAAAGACTATAGAAGAACATAATGCAAATGTGGCGAAATACCTCAGGTAGAGACTTGACACGAATAGAGCCAGCTATTAGAATATACACTGTTTTAAGTTTTGGAGGTGGGTATTAGTACTCACACAAAGAGACTAACCAGCAGGATAGCGCGAGCAGCCTCTGGACTAGTAAAGAACGTAAAAAGAATTACAAAAGGTGCTTCCAAGGTGGCGCCAGCGCTTAAGTCGGAGATCGGCGATAGGACACAGGCGACGAAGAAGGGGATTTTTGGTATCAGAAGATATCTCCTGGCTACTTTTAGACGTCCACTCTCTGATGTTTCTCACCTTTCAATCATAATGGTCATAGTTTTGGCTCTTTTTAGTGGTTTTTCTACACTTTCTATTGGCGATAGTAATAGTGGTAGTGTTAGTACGAATCCTTTTAGCCCGGCGCAGCAATCGGCGAGCCAATTTGTTTCCGCTGATCAACAGCGCCTCCTCGAGGCTGATGCCGTTGCGACTTTGGCTGGTTGGTATAGCAACAAGCTGGGTCAGGACGCAGCGTTAGTAGCCGAGAAGATGAATAATGACTTGAGTACAATAGACACAAGAGTAAATTATTTGGCAAGCGTGCCAGTCGCAGCGGTCGATGATAGTAGCTCTAGTCAGGCAGCAGGGGTTAAGAGCTATGTTGTCCAAAGTGGTGATACTCTATCTACCATCGCAAGTAAATTTAACATTTCTACCGATACTGTACGCTATGCAAACGGAATTACAAACGTTGATGACTTAAAACCAGGGGATACCCTGACCATACTGCCGGTCTCGGGCGTGCTACATACAGTAGCTTCGGGTGATACCCTTGCCGGTATTGCTTCACGTTACCTAGTAACAGAAGCAATCATCGTCTCCACAAATGATCTTTGGGGAGTTGATATTACAGAGGGAATGAAGCTTTTGATTCCTGGTGGTGAAATTCCTGAGGCACCAAAACCTACTCCTGTAGCAAAGGCCACGACATCTTCGGACGATAGTAGCGATTTCGGTGGCTCAAGTGGAAGTACCTCTGCGATTAACGGTTCTGGCAACTTTATGTTCCCAACCAGTAACGGCGAAGGCTACTATAACGGCTATCACAATTGGGCGATAGATGTTCCTGGCGGAATCGGAACGCCGATTTATGCCTCAGACTCGGGAAGGATTGTCGAAGCGAAATATGGGTATAATGGTGGCTATGGTAATACCATACTTATCGATCACGGCAATGGATATCAGACTCGTTATGCTCATATGAGCAGTTTAAACATTATTGACGGTTATGTATCCAAGGGGCAGGTGATTGGATATATGGGTAGTACAGGGCGCTCTACCGGCTCACATCTTCACTTTGAAATTATCACCGGTGGAACTAGGCTCAATCCTTGTAACTTCTTCGGTGGGTGTAGCGGATAGGGGCGTCTTTCATCGTGACAAAATCATAAAATTGTGTTAGAATGGCCTTTGAAATAAAGGTCATTCAATGTTTTGCGATAAAGTAGAAATCAAGATAAAAGCAGGAAGCGGTGGTCATGGCCACCTTAGTTTTTTGCACGAGAAATACCGTGAGTTTGGGGGTCCTGATGGCGGTGATGGTGGCGATGGCGGAAACGTTATTTTCCGAGTCCATCCCAGCTGGAATACCTTGTATTACTACAAGACAAACCGAAGTCTAAAGGCGGAGTCTGGGGAAGAGGGTCTAGGAAGACGTAAGCATGGCAAGAACGGCAAAGATCTAATTGTTGATGTCCCAGTTGGTACCAGTATTTATGACGCTACCAGCGGTAAGTTGATTGCCGATTTGGACGAAATTGGTGCCGAAGCAGTCGTTGCCAAGGGCGGAGAAGGTGGTTATGGTAATGCCCACTTTACTTCCTCTACCCGACAAACACCACGCTTTGCTGAGCTTGGCATCAAGGGTGAAGAATTTGATATTCGTTTGGAGCTAAAGCTCGTTGCAGACGTAGCCCTTGTAGGACTGCCAAACATCGGTAAGTCGACTTTGCTTTCAGTAATTTCTGCCGCTAAGCCAAAAATTGCAAATTATGAATTTACGACCATCAGCCCCAACCTTGGGGTTGTTGAAGGTTTTGGTGAGGAAGGTTTTGTCGTAGCCGATTTGCCTGGACTTATCGCTGGTGCGGCTCAGGGCAAAGGTTTGGGAGACGAATTTCTTCGTCATATTGAGCGTACCCGTGTGATCGCTCATCTACTGGACGCAACCAGTGAGGACATCGTGGCTGACTTCGAAGTTATCAATGCCGAAATCGCCGAGTTTAATCCAGACATCTTAAAGAAGCCTCAAGTCTTGGTAATCTCGAGAATTGACCTGGTGGACGAAGCAAAATTGCAGCAGCTTATGACCCAAGCAAATGAGATATTATCTTCCCATAAAGACATCTTTAAGTTTGATAAGAAACCCTTCGCAATCTCTGGCGCGACCCAAGTCGGGGTTAGGGAACTACTTCTCGAGATTTCCTCGGAGCTTGCTAGGATTCCGAAGAAACTACCTGGTGCCAAGAAGAAAGTTTATACCATTGAAGACGTGAGGGATCGAGTCGAAATGAGAGTCAAGAAAGAAGGAGATGATTACATTATTACTTCTTCACGCTTAGAACCATTCGTCTTAAAAACTGACTTCAATAACCCTTATGCGGTAGCTAGAATTTATGACATTATGACCAAGATGGGCATTATCAAAAAGGCCGAAAAATTGGGCGCTCACTTTGGTGACAAGATTAGAATCCTCGATAAATCAGTTGAGTTTAAGGGATAAATTATTCTAATATTCTTAAGAATATTAGAATAATTAGTAATATGACGATTGAAGAAGCTCTAAGATGGGGACGAGAAATACTCAAGAATGCAAAAGTCGAGGGGGCGAGAGCCTCGGCGGATTTTTTGTTGCGCAAGATCGTGGGTAAAGACAAGACATATCTGTATATTCACTCTGAAGAGAAGCTCACTGCGTCTCAGGAAGACAAATATAGAGTATGGATTGATAGGCGTTCAAAACATGAACCAGTTTGGTATATTACGGGCGAGATTGAATTTATGGGCCTAGACCTTGCTGTAACGACTGACGTTTTGATTTCACGTCCAGAAACCGAGCTCTTGATAGAGAAAATTACCTCTGAATTCCGTGAGAGTAGGGGCGTTCGGATTTTAGATGTTGGTACCGGCAGTGGAACAATAGTGCTTTCTCTCGCCAAGCTACTCGGCGTCAATAATAGCTATTTTGCTTCGGACGTTTCCGAGAAAGCATTGGGTGTAGCGAGGAAAAACGCGGTAACGAACAAGCTCGATAATCTCGTGGAATTTAGGAAGGGGGATTTATTGTCACCTTGGAATGGTGAAAAATTCGACCTTATCGTAGCCAACCTACCTTATGTACCGCACGAAGACATGGAGTCACTGGCCCTAGATCTTATTCATTACGAACCTAGGCTTGCCCTAGACGGGGGTAAGGCTGGAATGGAAATATACGAGAAGTTTCTTCCAGTGTTACCAGATTATCTGGCCGATAGCGGCGTGGTCTTTTTGGAGATTGGTTACAACCAAGGGCCCCTGATCACAAAAGTTGTGCAAGGAACCATGCCAAAAGCGACAGTCGAGATCATCGGTGACTATGCCGATATAGACAGGATTGCTATAATCAGAACCTAGAAACTGCTGTAATTTTATGCTAGAATATCTCGGAATCCTTCATTAACCGGGAAAATGCGGAATAGATTTGCCTGGAGGAGGAAGCACAGCGAGAGTGTGAAGCAGTTGGTTTAAATCACTCTGCATAACACGTCAGCTTGTGCTGACGAGGGGTATTAGCTCAGTTGGCTAGAGCGCTTCGCTGGCAGCGAAGAGGTCAGGAGTTCGAGTCTCCTATACTCCACCAAGATAAAATCCCCACTTTGGTGGGGATTTTATCTTGGGCATAAGAGCGAGACTCCTAAAATTGCCAAAGGATTCCCTTTTTACTGGTTTGAGTTCTCGACACTGCTTTTGAGATGAGCTTAGTGTATACTCGCCAAGATAGCAGTGAGAGTCTCCTATACTCCACCAGTAAATATCTCAACAACGGTGGGATATTTTCAATTTCTCCAAAAGTGCTAGAATATATTCAGACGAAAGGGGGAGATATGGCAAAAAGTAAGGCAGAAGCGGCTGTAGAAACCGCAATTCACGAAGTTGCAAAAGAAGCCAAGGGGAGCGGATGTTGCAAAAGTAAAAACTATGGGAATATGGGTGGGCACGCCGGTGGTGGCGCTGTTTATGGCATGGGACTCATTGGTGCCCTTGTCTACTTTATTCAGCACGCTACGAGCTTCGGTGACGGTCTACTGGGTGTGGTCAAGGCAATCGTTTGGCCGGCTATCGTGATCTATCAGGTACTTGTTAATTTTAAACTTTAGGGAGGAAGTCGTATGTTAGAGTTATTTTCGAACCCAGGGTTGCTGGCAGTAGTTCTCATCTGGTCTGTAATTTGGAAGGGGATGGCACTTTGGCGTGCCGCAAAAAATGATAGTAAGCCATGGTTTGCGGTGCTTCTTGTGATAAATACCCTTGGTTTGCTTGAGATTCTATATTTATTTGTTTTGGGCAAAGAGAAGAAATAACTACACTTTGAGAGAAAGCAGCCAAACGGCTGCTTTTTTGATACAATAGTTTCATGAAAACAGTAATATTTGATTTTGACGGCACAATTGCAGATACCTTCCCTTTTACATACGAGATTGTTAAGGAGCTCGCTCCAAAGTATGGATATCAAGCGACCACCAAGGCTGAGATTGAGGATTTACGGGAGATGCCTTTTCGGGATATTATAAAAAAATATCAGATCGGGCCGTTTAAACTGTTTTGCATGACTCTGGATGCCCATGCGGCAAATGCCAGAAGGATTGATAAAACATCAGTTTTTCCGGGCGTTTCAGATATGCTCCGACAGCTCAAGAATGACGGGTATGGTTTGGCAATTATGTCCTCAAATTCGAAGCCAAATATTGAGAGGTTTTTAAAGCTTAATGATTTAGATATTTTCGATGATATCGAGACTAGCCTTAGTCTTTTTGGTAAGGATAAAAAAATAAAGAAGATAATGAGACGGCTCGGAATCTCGAGCGCCGATGTTCTTTATGTTGGTGACGAGGTCCGTGATATCGAGGCGGCACGTGAAGCGGGTATAAAAATCATTAGTGTCACCTGGGGCTACAATACCGAAGTAGCACTACGAAAACTGAACACGGTGATTGCACACGACGTTGATGAGCTCGCCAGTATTATCGAGAAGACCTTCAAATAGAACCTCAATCGTGCTAATATATGCCTACTTATGGCAAAATATGATCACAAAAAAATAGAGTCGAAGTGGCAGGGTATCTGGGAATCGACCAAGCTTAATAATACAGATCTGACCGCAAAGGCTGAAAAGTTTTATAACTTGGTGATGTTCCCATATCCTAGCGGGGAATATCTTCATATTGGTCATGGTTATTCCTATAGTGGGGCTGATGTTTACGGTCGTTATATGCGAGCAACAGGGAAGAATGTCTTTGAGCCGATTGGATTTGACAGCTTTGGTCTTCCAGCTGAGAATTATGCCATAAAGAAAGGTGTCCATCCTGCAGTTTCGACCGCGGATAACATTGTGCATGCTACGGCACAGCTCAAAAGCTTTGGCTGTATGTTTGATTTTGAGAAAATGGTTACTACCTCAAGCCCAGAATATTATCGCTGGACCCAGTGGATCTTTCTAAAGCTCTACGAAAGAGGTTTGGCATATCAGAAGGAATCACCAGTAAATTGGTGCCCAAAGTGCGTGACTGTGCTGGCCAATGAGCAAGTAATTGACGGTATCTGTGAGCGTTGCGAAACTGAAGTAATCCAAAAGAATATGAAGCAGTGGTTCTTTAAGATTACTGATTATGCCGATAGACTGGACCAAGATCTGAATAAGGTGGATTGGCCATCTTCGTCTAAGCTCAAGCAGCGAAATTGGATAGGGAAGTCCACGGGAGTGGAGTTCGACCTAGGTGTTGTAGACATGGCGGATAAAATCTCGGTATTTACGACGCGTATTGACACAGTTTTTGGCATGTCTTATGTGGTGCTGGCACCGGAGCATGCGCTAGCAAAACAGCTAGGCGAAAAGAGTAAGGAAATCGCAGCGTATCTACAGGATACCAAGAGCAAGTCCGACCTAGAGCGTCAGGAAGCCAAAGAGAAAACAGGAGTTCCTGCCGGTATTTATGCTATCAATCCATTCAATGGTGAAAAAGTGCCAGTATGGATTGCTGATTATGTAATTGGCTCATATGGCACTGGCGCCGTCATGGCAGTTCCTGCTCACGACGAGAGAGATTATGAATTTGCAAAGAAGTTTGGTTTGCCGATCAAAGAGGCTATCGCCCCATATTTTCTGGATCCAGTAAACAAACCAAAACCCGAAGTCGAGACGGAGAAGCGCGAAGTTGCCTGTATGATTGTTCGTAATCCAAAGACCGATAAGTATCTGTGTCTCAAATGGAAGAAAGCAGAATGGCAATCCTTCCCGACTGGTGGCTTGGATGGACAGACTCCAGAGGAAGCTGGGAGACGAGAGCTGCTGGAAGAAACCGGGTACAAGAATCTACAATTTGTAGAACAGCTGCCATGGTCTTGTTACGCGGAATTTTATCGTCCTCATAAAAAGTCAAATGTAATAGCACATTTTCACTATGTGTTATTTGACCTTGTGGATGAGGAAATGGACGGAGTCGAACAGAATGAGAAGGACACCCATGACGTGGTCTGGCTCGAAAAGGAAGAGATAGCAAAGTATCTAAATGTTTGGAATCAGAGTTATACCTGGGAGCGCTTGCAGGATCGCGATAAGCTCTATACAGACAAAGGGATTTTGGTCGATTCAGGAGAATTCACGGGACTGACTTCGGAAGAGGCCAAGGAGCAGATGGCAAAATGGCTTGAGGAAAAAGGAATTGGCTCGAGCAGAGTAAACTACCGTTTGCGTGACTGGTCTTTCTCTCGTCAACGCTATTGGGGAGCCCCAATCCCCGTAGTTTACTGTTCGAAATGCGGCACGGTACCAGTACCCGAGCAAGGTTTACCGGTATTACTACCAGAACTTAGTATCGACCAAGTTCGTCCAACGGGGACCGGCAAGGGACCTTTGGCCGGTATTTCTGAGTTTGTTCACGTTCAATGTCCAAAGTGCGGTGGTAATGCAGAGCGTGAGACTGATACTATGGATACCTTTGTTTGTTCTAGTTTTTATTTCTTGCGTTATCCAAATGTCGGCGACAATACTGAAATGTTTAATCCAGAAATTACCAAAAAGTGGCTTCCGGTGGATATGTACGTCGGCGGCCCAGAACATGTCACAATGCACTTACTGTATTCGCGTTTTGTTACCAAGGCACTTTACGATTCGGGAATCATTGGTTTTGACGAGCCATTTATGAAACTTCGTCACCAGGGAATGATTCTTGGGCCTGACGGGAAAAAGATGAGCAAGTCCAAGGGTAATGTAATCGTTCCAAACGACATTATCTCAGAGGTTGGTGCGGATGCTTTCCGAACATATATTTTGTTTATGGGTCGGTTCGAAGATGGTGGTCCTTGGAACCCACAAGGACTAACCGGTGTTACAAAACTCCTAGAACGGGTTTGGAAGCTCTCTGAGTCTAAGCTCTCAGATGGTCCAGAAAATATTGTAGTAGGGAGATTACTCAACAAGAGTGTTAAGAAGATCGGTGAAGACATTGAGGCGTTTCGTTTCAATACCGCTGTGCCACAGTTGATGATTTTGGTGAACGAACTGGTGCAACAGAAGCAGATAACCAAGATTACCCTGGAAAAGTTGGTAGTTATTATGGCACCTTTTGCCCCGTATATTACCGAAGAAATCTGGTCGAATATTGGTAACACGAGTAGTATCCATGTTCAGCCTTGGCCAGAGTATGATCCATCTCTTATTGTCGACGAAACACTCGCCATTGCTGTTCAGGTGAACGGAAAGGTTCGAGATACACTCTTGATCTCGGCGGAAGCGAGTGAGGCGGAGGTGATCGAGCTGGCCAAGGAATCTACCAAGGTTGCAAACTATATTCTAGATAAGAATGTAAAGAAAATGATCTACATCAAGGGTAAGATACTGAGCATTGTCACCGAGTAGATTTTGTGCTATAATTTGCGAGCCAAAAAAGTAATTTGAAAGAACGAAATGCAGCTTTTATCAGTAAAAAACCTATTCAGAGAAGATGTTGGAGCCACCGAGACCTTTGAAATCGAAGAAACAGGCAAGGATCTTGAATTTCCAGAGTCAATCTCCGTGGGGAAGATTACGGGTAAAGTAACGGCTTTCAAGCTCGAGGATAGCATCGTGGTTTCGGGAAAGTTTGTAGCGGAAGCTGGTCTAATCTGTGATCGCTGTCTAGACAACTTCGAGAAACCAGTGAAGTTTAGCTTCGAGCGAGAGTATCAACTCGACAGGAAGGCGCAGAGTGACGAAGGGTTGTACGTAGATAAATATGGTTCGGTGGATATCAGCGAGCCAGTTCGAGAAGAGCTGATACTGGCAGTACCAACCCAGAATTTCTGCAAGTCGGAGTGTCCTGGAATCTGCCTCGGATGTGGGCGAAACTTGAATCACGAAGCATGTACATGTAAGATAAGTGAGTAATATAAAGCAAACCCATTAGCCCAAAATTGAAATTTAAAAACAAAAAATATAGTAATTCTGTAAATAGAAATTGCGATTGAAAGGAGCCAAATGGCTGTACCAAAGAAAAGAAAAACTTCATCCCAGGGAAAACAGAAACGTTCACATGACGCTCTTGCTAAGATTCAGCTAGCAAAGTGTCCTAAATGTGGCGAAGCAGTTCTTCCGCATAACGCCTGTGCTACTTGTGGCTTTTACGGCGACAACAAGGTATTGAACGTTGAAACAAAATTAGACAAGAAACTCAAGAAAGAACAAAAAGCAGAACCAAAAGAGGCGTAAGTGGCATCGAATCGGCACCTTTCAAGAATAGTCGCGTTCCAAACTCTATATGAGTGGGAATTCCTAATGCGCAACTGTTCTTCGGACGTGGCTGATGTTGCGGATGCTCATAAGGGTATCGAGCCTATCCTGGATCGGAACTATAACGAATATGCCAAGAGTATTGATAGCAGAGATTTTATCGATACGATTGTTCTTGGCATCGAAGAAAACCAGGCAAAAATTGATGCCATTCTTACTCCAGCCGCTCCAGAATGGCCAATTGATCAGATTTCGCTTGTGGACTTGGTGATTTTACGTCTTGGTATCTATGAACTGCTATTTACCAGCGATGTTCCTCCGAAGGTTGCTATCAATGAGGCTGTTGAGCTTGCAAAGGCTTTTGGTGGCCAAAATTCATCACGATTTGTAAACGGGGTTTTGGGTACCGTTTTTCGCGCCAGTGAGAAATACGATCCACTTGAGGACAAAAGACTTCAAGAGAAGAAAACCAAGAAAGAAATTGAACCCGAGGTAAAAACCGAAAAATAATATTTACGATATGGTGTTTGGTATTTGATCAATCGAATTTCAAACACTTGTCGGGAAAGGTAGTATGTTCGAAGTAGAAAAAGTAGAGAAACTCATCGGAGTTGTTTTTAAAGATTCCCAATTGCTCAAAACGGCGCTTACACATCGTTCGTATCTCAATGAACATAAGGACATCAAGGAACATAATGAGAGACTGGAATTTCTCGGCGATGCGGTCCTAGAGCTAGTAACAACTGAGTTTTTGTACAAGAATTATCCCAATCCAGAGGGAGAGCTGACTAATTGGCGCTCTGCATTGGTCAAAACAGAGACTATCTCGGACGTTTCGATGCAACTTGGCGTCGAAGAGTACATTCAGATGAGCCGCGGCGAGAAAAAGAGTTTTGGCAGAAGTCGCCAGCTTATTCTAGCTAATACATTTGAGGCCATGGTCGGTGCTATGTATCTGGACCAGGGATTCGACTTGGCCAAGGATTTTATTACCAAAAATCTATTGGTTCGTTTGCCACACATCTTAGAGGCCAAGCTCTACATCGACCCGAAGAGCGAATTCCAGGAAATGGCACAAGAGAAAGATGGCCTGACTCCACGATACGAAGTAGTAGCCGAGGACGGTCCAGACCACAATAAAAAGTTTGTGGTAGGAGTCTTTGTAGGCGAGACTAAGTGGGGTGAAGGTACTGGCACTTCGAAGCAAGCTGCCCAGCAAGAAGCTGCTGCAGACGCGGTAAATAAGTACCGCAAGTAAAATTATCAGACAAATCGAACATTTAAGCGTTGCTCACAGCAACGCTTATTTAGTACAATAGATAGGTTAATGTATCTAAGACGAATTGAAATTTATGGTTTTAAATCTTTCGCACAAAAAAGTGTGTTGGATTTTGATTACAAAAATTCCGGAAATATCACCGCGGTAGTCGGTCCAAATGGCTCAGGGAAAAGTAATGTTGCTGACGCAATCCGTTGGGTTACCGGGGAGCAGAGCAGCAAGAATTTGCGAAGCAAAAAGAGCGAAGATGTGATTTTCTGTGGAAGTGCCGCAAAACCAAGAGGTTCTTATGCTGAGGTCACCTTGGTCCTCACGGATGATAAGCCTGTAAAGTTTGAACTTAATGGGAAACAGCACGAACTTGCGGAAATCGAGGTAGCGCGGAAGCTTTATCGTTCCGGCGAAAGTGAATACCTTATCAATCGTAAAAAAGTACGTCTGACCGACGTGCAACAGCTTTTGGCTTCGCTTGGCTTTGGTCAGTCTAGCTATACTGTGATTGGTCAGGGCATGGTCGACCGACTGTTGTTCTTTACTGCATCTGAAAGAAAAGTACTCTTTGATGAAGCGGCCGGAGTCAAACAGTATGAGATTAAACGAGAACAGAGTCTACGCAAGCTGGAATCCACAGACGCAAACCTGATCCGTTTGCGTGATATTTTGACCGAGCTAGAACCAAGGGTTGTGAATCTGCGACGTTTGGTAAAGCGAGCTGAGGGTCGCAAGGAGCTAGAGGCGGAAATCAGAGCTATCCAGGAGAAATATTACGGGTCATTACATTCGGAATATAGTTCTATGGTCAAAGGCGCAGAGACAAAGAAGAGCGAGCTCAATACAAAAATAATGGATATTGAAGCGAAGCTTGCTGCCCTGGCGCTAAAGGTACAGGAGAATCGTGATAATCCTTTCTCTGGCGAGAGAAGAGAAGCAGAGATTTCGATAAGGCACGAAGCAGAAAAACGTGATGCTTTGCGTGAAAAGGTGGCCTTCATGCGAGGTCAGATTGAGAGTGCTAAAAGTAACGCCAAACAGGCGGAGCAAAGAAAGACCCAACTTGAAGCCGAAATATTGGAGCTTAAGGCTACTGTCGCCGATATTGAAAAGCAACTTTTGGGCGAAGTCTCAGAAGTTACGGCTACTAAAGCGAAGATAAAAAATGAGACAGGGAAAATGTCTGTCATTGAAGATAAGATTACTGGTTTAGAACACAAGCTTACCGAACCAGCCGCCGATAAAGAAGGTCAGAAGGTTGCCTCTCTTGAGACGAAGCAAGAAAGTCTAGTACAGAAAAAAGAAAAGTTGGGTAACAAGCTCTATGCACTCCGTCAAGAGGTCAGTTTACGCAAAGCGAGAGCTGAACAGAGTGAGGCCGCCAAGGCGCGTTGCCAAGAGGAAATCTTGTCGCTCCGTGAGAGCGTGAGTGCCACAGAAAAGAAGATTGCGGACAGTGATGCTAGGAGTAAGCAACTAAAAACTGAGGTAAAAGCAAAAGAAACTTTGGTTGCGCAGAATCATGGAGAAATAGAGCGCTTGGAGATAGAGGCTCACACTCTAGCAAAACAAGTTACTGAGGCAAGTCTAACGGAACTTGAGAGTGAAATAGGTATGGTTTCTGATGTTCATCGTAAGCTTTACGAAAGACTTGAGAGTGCGAAGACCGAGAAGGACTTTGCGGCAATCAGAAATGAATTTAAGGATTTTGGTCAGAATTTAGATAAGGTAATTACACGTTTTCGTGCTGTTACAAAAGCGGTGAACAATACGGAGAGAGAAAAACTAGAGAGCCTGCTTTTGGAAGCACGCGGTAAGGGTAGGGTATTGGAGAGCGAGCTGGCGCAGCTTAGTCATGAACTAGTGAGGCTAGAGGCGGAGATTGTTTCTGGGAAAGAAAAGCTCGCTGATTTGAAGTCTAGAGTGAAAGACAAAGAGACAGAATTATCTTCGTACCCTGCTGATAAGAAGAATGTTAGTTCGGCGGAACTAGAAACAGAACTCCTTGCCGACATCAAGAAATTAGAAAATGAGATTTCCGCGGTTCAGTCTGAAATTCGTAAATATAGCGGGGTTGTAAGCGAAAGACAAAACGCTATTCTCAGAGAAAAAGATTCACTCCGGGGAGAAGCTCGTGAGCTAAGGCAGGGGATTTATAACCTGGATATGGAACTCTCTCGTCGCGAGGCGACCCTTGAGAATCTCAAACGAGACCAGGCGAAGGCAGTGTCAAGAATGGAAACGATAAAACAGGAGCTGAAGGCCGGCCTGACAGTTGATAATTCAAGCGATGAGACGACAAGTGAGAAATTGGAGGTTAAGGAAAGGGAACTTTCTAGACTGGAAGAGGACATTGCTAAGCTTCGGGGCGGGCTTACTCAGATTATTGAGAAAGAACGGCAATTTGAGCAGAGTGGAAGATTCTTGGAGAATGAAAGACGAGAGCTCGAGAGTAGTAAGGTTCAAATTCAGAGCCAATTGGCAGCGCTTGATGTAGATTTTGCAAAGGCAACAATTCGCCTCGAGGATGTCACGGAAGAGATTCGAGTGTCGGGCCTAGAGTTTGACAGGGAAGCAAAACACGAGCATCTGGACCAGATGGAAAAGGACGTTCTGAAGCTCAAAATAGAGAATATTCGCCGTAAGTTGGATAATACAGCCGGAATTGACCCGGAAACTGAAGCTGAGTATCACGAACTAGAGACTCGAGCGACCGAAATGGCAGCTCAGGTCACTGATCTTACGAAGGCAAAAGAGGACCTGACGAAAGTGGTGCGAGAGCTAGACGAACGCATTAAGCATCAATTCTCCGACATCTTTAAGAATATTGCCACCGAGTTTAATCGCTATTTTACAATGCTTTTTGGTGGGGGCACAGCCAAACTAACCTTGGGCGAGGACGAAGAGGGTAGTTTTGGGATCGAAATCAGTGCTAACCCTCCTGGAAAACGCGTGCAAAGCCTCACGGCCCTGTCCGGTGGGGAGCGTACTCTGACTTCGCTGGCCCTGCTCTTTGCGATACTTTCGGTAAATCCAAGTCCTTTTGTGGTGCTGGACGAAGTAGACGCAGCGCTGGACGAGTCAAATACTACCAGGTTCATAAAGATACTCGAGGATCTGGCCAAAAAGACTCAGTTTATCATCATTTCCCACAACCGGGATACGATGAAATGCGCCTCTTCTCTTTATGGTGTCACTATGGACGAAAGCCATATTTCAAAGCTTTTATCTGTGAAGCTGACAGAAGCTTTGGTAGCCGCAAAGAGCTAATCGTTGACAAAATGCCCAATTTCAAGTAAAATTGTGGGGCGTAAAAAATCAGAGGAGCATAGCAAAGTGGTAGTACTTAGACTCACTAGAACCGGAAAAAAGAAACAAGCATTTTATCGTATCGTGGCTGCAGATTCACGTCGTTTTGTAAATTCTAAATTTATCGAAATCCTAGGCTGGTATAATCCAAAGACCAAGGAAGTTTCGCTAAAGGAAGAACTTGTAAACGCTTGGATTGCAAAAGGCGCTCAGCCTTCAAACACTGTAGCTAAACTACTCAAAGAAAAGGGAATCAAGCTTCCAGATTGGGTTGTAATCACCGAGAAGAACCGCAAGCCCAAGAAAGAGCCAGTGGTAAAAGAGCCTAAGGTTGAGGCACCCGCTGCAGAAGAAACTGCACCAGAAGTTGCCGAAGAGGCGCCGGTAGAAGCAGAAGCTACTCCTGAAGTTGCCCCCGAGGCACCAGCCGCAGAAGAGGCCCCTGTCGAGGAAGCAGCTTCCGAAGAGACCCCAGCCGAAACTACAGAAACTGAATAATTATAAAAAACCTGGTTGCACCAGGTTTTTTGATGCTTTATAATCAAATCATATAAAGAGGGAGAATCCATGGCAGCAAAAGAAGCAGATCAGGAATTCGTGGAATACGTCGTCGGAAAGCTTGTCACTAAGCCAGAGGCGGTCGTAACAACTCGTAAAATCGATGAACTAGGAGTTCTTATTGAGCTCACCGTTGATCGTGAAGACATGGGCGTAATCATCGGTAAAGAAGGAAAGACTGCAAAGGCAATCCGTACCTTACTCCGGGTTTTGGGTGCCAAGAGCGACTCTCGCATCAATCTCAAGATTGTGGAACCAGAGGGTGGTGAGCCTAGAGAACCACGCGAGCATCGTACAGAAGAAATGGCGGAAGTCGTTACCGAAGAGGAAGCTTCGGCTGTAGAGCCAGAGAAAACCGTAGTAGAAGACGATGACGACGACCTGATGGCCGATCTAGATATCTAGGAAAATATAAATTGATTATTATAAGCGGAGCCAGAACGTTTTCCTGGTTCCGTTTTGTTAAGAGGTAGAGATGAAATTTGTAGTAATTACTTTGTTTCCAGAAATGTTCTCCGAGATCGTTGGAGGAAGTATTTTGGGCCGGGCCAAAGAGAAGGGTCTTGTCGAATTTGAGTTTGTAAATTTGCGCGATTTTGGCGTCGGTCCTAGAAAACAGGTCGATGACACTCCGTATGGCGGTGGCGCAGGAATGGTTCTTCGGGTGGATGTGATGGCAGCAGCCTTGCAGACAGCAAGAGACAAGGTGCAAAAGGAAAACCATAAAGTACTGCTTATGACCCCACAGGGTTCGAGACTAACACAGCCCAAGCTCCGAGAGATGGCGGATTCATCTTGCGATTACATTATTCTTTGCGGACATTATGAGGGGTTTGATGAGAGAATTCGATCTATGGTAGACGAGGAAATCTCGATTGGAGATTTTGTTCTGACTGGAGGAGAATTGCCAGCAATGATGCTAATTGATGGAATTTCACGGCTGTTGCCTGGAGTTTTGGGTAGCGAAGCGTCTCATCAGGACGAGACTCATGCCACCGAGGGCCGAATTGAGTATCCACATTATACTCGGCCAGAAGAATGGAATGGACAGGCAATTCCACCAGTTTTAAAATCAGGGAACCATGCGGAAATCGAGAATTGGCGAAATGCTCAGTCAAAAATCAAAAGCGATAAATAGGTTTGGTGTTACCAGGGTATTTTTGTTATACTTTATAAGTAATAAAGAGTTGAATGGAGGACTATATGTCTAAAGTAAATGTTGATGATGATCTTTGTATAGGGTGTGGGGCTTGCGTAAGCGCTTGTCCTGAGTATTTTGAACTCAACGAAGATGGCAAATCAATTGTAATTGAGGGTGCAACTTGTGATTGCGATCTCGAAGAGGTAGCACTAAATTGCCCAGTGCAGGCCATCAGCGTAACTGACAAGGAATAGCGTTGAATCAGCGAACCATTTCGATTATAGCCATTGTATTAGGAGGACTTTTATTAGTTTCTCTTGGCTTGCTAGTGTTGTTTGGCGTTAGACTATCAGAAGCCGGTACAGTAAAGTTGGCTGAAATCAAATCAAACCTAACAAAGCAGGAACAGCAGCTCAAGGCCGACTTTCAGGCAGAGCGCGAAACGGTGCTTTCAACCTATACTGCAGACGATATCTTTGGTTCTTTTAGTTTTAGTTATCCGAAAGTGTGGTCCACAAATGTAGGGCAAGCAAAGGGTGCTACCGAAGAATTAGTATTTTTGGCCGATCCAAATCTAATTGTAGATGATAAGGATCAGGGTGGACCGTATACTGCCATGAGAGTTCAGGTTTACAAGGCTAGTTCCGAGAGCGTGATTAAAGATATGCATTCCAAGTATACTCTTAGGTCATCAAATCCTTTCAAGGAG
This sequence comes from uncultured Candidatus Saccharibacteria bacterium, assembly GCA_964501135.1. Taxonomy (GTDB): domain Bacteria; phylum Patescibacteriota; class CPR2; order UBA1875; family CAIMLA01; genus JBGSPL01. The sequence goes on along the minus strand of CAZCRI010000004.1, from coordinate 9,764 downwards.
GAAGATACTGTTGTTAGTGGGGTCAAAGGCCGAAAATTTACAGGGCTAGATACCGAGAGCAAAAAGAACATTTCATTTGTATTATTGCCTCTCCGTGATAAAACCTTGTACATTGGGACTGATGACAATGATAAGTACCAGAAGAACTTAGTAACTATTGTAAAATCATTTAAAATCAGTAAGTAATAGATGAAGAAGATATTCTCAAAAGATAATTTTAGTTTTGGTAAGATTGTAACCGTTGCCGTCTTGCTGGTTGTCACCTCGGCTGTCGTTTCTGCGTCAATGTGGGTTTTTGTTAACCTCGAGCAGAGTAGCGTATCAAAGACTACAGATGCTCACATTACTTCTCTTGAAGAACAGCTCATTCAGTTAAAGACAGCGGTAAAAACCCAGGAAACATTGAGTAAGAATAATGTCGCAATTGGCAGCACTGCCACCACAAAGCAATAAGTTATAAACGTGTTAAAATAGGAGGGTAACACCTCCTTTTTTAGTTAGGGCATGATGGAAGAAAATAAATTTGTTTTAAAATCAAAATATTCGCCGCAAGGAGATCAGCCTACCGCGATAGCAAAGCTATCGGCGGGTCTTGATGCGGGGATAAAACATCAAACGCTACTCGGGGTAACGGGCTCCGGTAAGACTTTTAGTATGGCGAAAATTATTGAGCACGTACAGAAACCGACCCTAATCATTTCTCATAATAAAACTTTAGCGGCGCAACTTTATGCTGAATTCAAGGAATTTTTCCCTGAAAATGCGGTTCATTATTTTGTTTCATATTATGATTATTATCAGCCTGAGGCCTATATACCACGTACCGATACCTATATCGAAAAGGATGCTGATATCAATGAGGAAATTGATAGGCTACGTAATGCTGCGACTAGTGCACTATTATCACGAACAGACACGCTGATTATTGCCTCTGTCTCCTGTATCTATGGTCTCGGAAACCCAGAGGAGTATCAGAATCTAGCGGTTGAGATCAAGGTTGGCGAAGAGCGAAGCCGGGATCGTTTACTTCGTCTGCTTAGTGATGTTCAATATGAGCGCAATGATAAGAGCTTGGAGCGTGGTAACTTCCGCGTGAGAGGCGATATTTTGGATATCTTACCCTCTTATGAAGAGTTTGCCTACCGAATAGAATTTTTTGGCAACATGGTTGAGAAAATTCGTTTGATTAATTCTCTTACGGGGGAAATACTAAACTCCTTTGACCATATTACGATCTATCCTGCAAAGCATTTCGTGACTACAAAAGATAGGATTAACGAGGCTTCAAAGAAGATTCAGAATGAACTCGAAATGAGAGTAAAGGAATTCGAATCTCAGGGGAAATTGCTAGAAGCAGAAAGAATTGCCCAGCGTACAAATTATGACCTGGAGATGTTAAATGAACTCGGGTATTGCTCTGGGATTGAGAATTACTCTCGCTTTCTTTCAAACCGAGAGGAAGGAAGCGAACCGGCCACTCTCATCGATTATTTCCCGGAGGATTTTCTCCTCCTAATTGACGAATCACACATGACCGTACCTCAGATTAGAGGAATGTATAATGGCGATCGCGCCCGTAAAGAAAACTTGGTAGAGTTTGGTTTCCGTTTGCCTAGCGCGCTAGATAATAGGCCGATGAAGTTTCCTGAGTTCGAGAAACACATCAAGCAGGCGATTTACGTCTCAGCAACCCCAGCCGAGTATGAGCTGCGTTCGAGTACCGCAGGGAAGGTTTCTACAAGTGCCGAATTCTACGAGAATCGACGCAAGGGCATCGAATACGAAGGGATTGCCGAACAGGTGATTCGGCCTACAGGACTGATCGACCCCACAATTGAAGTACGGCCAATAGAAGGGCAAATTGACGATTTGATTGCCGAGATTCGTAAAGCAACCGAAAAGAAGCAACGGGTAATTATTACAACACTGACCAAACGAATGTCCGAGGAGCTTTCTCAGTATCTCGCCGAGATGGGAATCAAGGTGAAATACTTGCACAGCGATATTCATACCTTAGAAAGACCGGAGATACTACGCGACCTTCGTTTGGGAGTTTATGACGTTATCGTAGGCATCAACCTTCTTCGTGAAGGGATCGACCTGCCAGAGGTTTCACTGGTGGCAATCTTGGATGCTGACAAAGAAGGCTTCCTTCGCGGTGAGCAGGCTCTGATTCAGACCATCGGACGAGCGGCTAGGCATCAAGATGGGCGGGTGATTATGTATGCCGACAAGATTACCGGTTCGATGGAGAGAGCGATTGCAGAAACTGAACGTCGTCGAAAGATTCAGGTTGCTTACAACGAAGAACATCACATTACTCCGCAGAGCATCCAGAAGGCGATAAACGATATTGTCCATGCAAAACACGAAGAAAAAATGGAGCCGGAATTTGATATTACCAAGATTCCCGCAGAAGATCTGGGTCGCTTGGTAAAGGACCTCGAGCGCAAGATGGATCTGGCAGCAAAGAATCTCGAATTTGAGCGAGCCGCAGAGCTTCGTGACCAGATTGCCTCCATACAGCAAAGAAAAGATCAGAATAAGGTCAATAAACGGATTAAAAGTCTCTAAAGCAGCCGGTGAAAACCCTTGAAAAATCTTGACATTAGCGGTAGAATTGGGAAGATTTCAGCGCTAATTTTGGGATGAGGGGTGATTATGCACGATAATATCGTAATTCGCGGTGCCAGAGAGCACAATTTAAAGAATATTGATGTCACGATACCTAGAGATAAACTAGTCGTTATTACGGGTCTTTCTGGTTCGGGAAAATCATCACTCGCTTTTGATACCATCTATGCCGAGGGGCAGCGTCGCTACGTAGAAAGCCTGAGCAGCTATGCAAGGCAGTTCTTGGGTCTGATGGAGAAGCCAGATGTCGATCAGATAGAGGGACTGTCGCCAGCTATTTCTATTGATCAAAAATCAACCACCCGCAATCCGCGCTCGACCGTAGGGACTGTAACTGAGGTTTATGACTATCTTCGTTTACTTTTTGCGCGTGTTGGCGTACCTCATTGTCCAGTTTGTGGGCAGACCATTGCCAAGCAGACGATTCCGCAAATTGTAGAGCAGATTCTAGAAATGCCCAAAGACACTCGTTTTATGATCTTGGCGCCGATTATTAATGATAAAAAAGGCGTCCATAAGTATGTTTTTGAAGGCTTAAAGAAGGCTGGGTACGCAAGAGTTCGTGTAGACGGTAAGATCTATGATATTGACGAAGAGCACTCCTTAGATAAAAACAAAAAACATACTCTAGAAGCAGTCGTGGATCGACTTATCGTTGACCCAGAAATTCAAAAGCGCCTAACCGAATCAGTTGAAAACGCCCTGAATCTTGGCGAGGGCGTAATGGTTTTCCTAAATAGTGATACAGGTGACGAACAAGTCTTTTCGCAGAATTTCGCTTGCCCGAACTGCCACATCAGTTTGCCGGAGATTTCACCGCGCAGTTTTTCCTTCAATAGTCCACACGGGGCTTGCCCAGTCTGTACTGGTCTTGGGACCAAGCTAGAAATTGATCCGTTGCTCGTGATGCCAAATCAGAAGTTTACTCTTGCTGAGGGAGCTATCCGTCCATGGAGTCGTACTACAGCACGCATGAGCTGGTATACGAAGCTTTTGGAGGCCGTAGGGGCGAAGTATGGTTTTGATGTGAATCAGCCGGTAGAGAGCCTCTCGCAGAAGGCGATTGATATTGTGATGTATGGCACAGGAGACGAATCATTTACCGTTCGGATGGGAACTCGTACCTATGAAGCGACTTACGAAGGTGTAATCGCAAATCTAGAACGCCGTTATCATGAGACTGATTCTGATTATGTCCGGAAAGAAATCGAGAAATACATGGCACTCACGGTGTGTCCAAAGTGTGGCGGAAAACGCCTTAAGCCGGAAGTCTTGGCTGTGACCGTCGATAATAAGTCGATTTTTGACGTTACTACAATGCCAATCAATGAAACCTTGGAGTTCTTTAAGTCGATTCATCTAAACGAGCGGGATAAAGTTGTAGCAAAACAGATTCGCAAGGAAATCGAGGAAAGACTCGGGTTTTTGCTCAATGTTGGCCTTAGCTACCTTACTCTTGATCGTTCAGCTAATACTCTTTCTGGTGGTGAAGCTCAACGTATTCGTTTGGCAACCCAGATAGGGTCTTCTCTCATGGGAGTAATTTATATCCTCGACGAACCATCAATCGGTCTACATCAAAGAGATAATTATCGTCTGATAGAAACCCTAAAAAAGCTTCGTGAGCTTGGAAATTCGGTGATTGTTGTCGAACATGACGAAGATACCATGAACGAAGCAGATTGGATTATTGATGTTGGTCCTGGAGCCGGGGAGCACGGCGGCAATATTATTGCCGAAGGCACACCAGAACAAATCAAGAAGGACAAAAACTCAATAACCGGACAGTATCTTTCGGGCGCAAAAACCATTGCGGTGCCACAGAAGCGACGCAAGGGGAATGGTAAGGAGATTACCGTGGTTGGTGGGGCCGAAAACAACCTGAAGAATGTGACTGTTTCTTTACCACTTGGGAAGCTAGTTTTAGTAACGGGTGTTTCTGGTTCAGGCAAGTCGAGTTTAATAAATGATATCCTGGCAAGAAAGCTTTCTCAGGTTTTCCATCATGCTCAGCAACCAGCTGGAAAGCACATGGAAATTATGGGTCTCAAGCATCTCGACAAGGTAATCGATATTGATCAATCTCCGATTGGACGCACTCCACGCTCCAACCCAGCGACATACACAGGTGTGTTCACTGATATTCGAGACCTTTTTGCAGGGACTCCCGAGGCTCGTATTCGTGGTTATAAGCAGGGACGATTTAGTTTTAACGTAAAGGGTGGTCGCTGTGAAGCTTGCCGAGGCGAAGGAATCCTGAAGATAGAGATGCACTTCCTACCTGACGTTTATGTAACCTGCGAAGAGTGTGGCGGCAAGAGATACAACAAAGAAGCCCTAGAGATACACTACAAAGGCAAGAATATTTCCGACGTTCTCGACATGACAGTAGCTGAGGCTTTTGATTTCTTTCAGAATATCCCTCAAATCAAGCGTAAGCTAGAGACGCTTGTAGAGGTAGGTCTTGGATATATTCGTTTGGGGCAGCCGGCAACCACTCTCTCTGGAGGTGAAGCGCAGCGCGTGAAGCTTGCTTCTGAGCTTGCCAGACGGGCTACCGGCAAAACACTGTATATTCTAGATGAACCGACTACAGGATTACACTTTGATGACGTTAGTAGACTAATGGTAGTTTTGAATCAACTAGTAGATACTGGAAATACTGTCCTAGTGATTGAGCACAACCTAGAAGTCATCAAGTGTGCAGATTGGATTGTCGATCTTGGCCCTGAGGGTGGGAATGCTGGCGGTGAGATTGTCGCCGTTGGTACCCCAGAACAGGTTGCAAAGAACCCACGTTCTTTCACTGGTCAATTCCTCGCCAAGGTCCTTACATAGACAATAGAACCCATACTCGGGAAAGGAGCAATAGTCGTAGCATGTCACCCATAAATACGGGAGGCAGTCGTGGCAGTATTCGCAGAACCGTCCGAGTATTCACAAATGAGTATAGGCCAACTTAGGGCGGAGGCATCGTATCTCGAAACGTTGATTCATATCGAGGAGTTCTTTTACCTCGATAACTTCACGGACCTAGTCAACGAATTTGGTTCTGAGGTAGTGAAGGTTCTTCCAGCGGGTCACATAGCTAGGGTAGTAGTTGCTGCAAAAGCGGTGGCAGTGGCCCGGAAGAGAATCGAACTGATCGAGATGGAAATCTCCCTCAAGCTGGTGTAGCTCGCTATCTAGCTGGCGGCGCCGAAAGGCGCCGCCAGAGAAAGTCAAAATGACTACAAAAATTGTTCAAGAAAAACTAAAAGACCTGCCAAAAGATCCTGGGGTATACATTTATCGTAATACTAAAGGGCGCATTATTTACGTTGGTAAGGCGATAAACTTAAAGAATAGAGTTTCTTCATATTTCCGTGGTGACCACGATCCTAAAACAGTTGAATTAGTTAAAAACATTGCTAATCTCGAGTGGATTGTAGTAGGCTCAGAGATCGAAGCCTTACTCCTCGAGGCAGAGCTGATTAAGCGGTATAAACCTCACTACAATATAGATTGGAAAGACGATAAGAATTATTGCTACATCAAAATAACGAAGGAAGACTACCCTCGAATATATGTTGTGAGGCAAGTTGTGGATGACAAGGCCGATTATTTGGGGCCGTATATCGACGCTAATGCCGTACGAACTAGCCTTAAAGTACTTCGCAAGGCATTTCCTTTCTGTACTTGCACCCTGAATCCTGATGCTACTTGCCTTTATTATCATCTGAATCTTTGTCATGGCCATGGCAGTAAATATATTTCAAAAAACGATTATCAGGCGAATATTAGGGGACTCGTTGACTTTTTGAAGGGGAAGAGGGAAGCTGTTCTTACCGACCTGAAGCGTAAGATGAAGACTTATTCCTTGAACAAAAAATTTGAACAAGCTGCAGAGTTTAGGGATCGAATTGCAGCTCTTGAGAAAATGCGTTTTCAACATGTGATAGAAGATAAAAGAGAAGTTCGCCTCGATAAAGCGCTTACTACGTTACGTGATGTTTTGGGTATGGCAGATGTACCGCATCGCATAGAATGTTACGATATTTCAAATATTTTTGGAAAGGCAGCAGTGGGCTCTATGGTGGTCTTTAAAGACGGAGTCCCAGATAAGGGTGATTACCGTCGTTTCGAGATCAAAACGGTAAAGAGAATTGATGACTTTGCTATGCATCAAGAAGTTCAGAAGCGGCGCTTCAAGCAGCTTGGACAGGAAAGTAAGGGCTCTTTTGCCGAGGAGCCAGATCTGGTGATTATCGATGGAGGTAAGGGGCAACTTTCCTCAGTTTTAGAAATCGTGAAGCCTCTGGGACTTGGAACCAAGTTTGTTGGTCTCGCAAAACGTTTGGAAGAACTAGTGCTAATGAACCCCGACGGAACTTTCCAGATTGTAAATTTAGAGATAAATTCGGAAGCGTATTTTCTGGTACAGCGTATTCGAGATGAAGCACACCGCTTTGCCATCACTTATCATCGTAATTTGCGGTCCAAGGACTTGACGAGCTCTCGACTTGATAATGTGCCAGGGATAGGTCCAAAAACAAAAAAGATATTAATTCAGAAATATGGATCTGTTGAAAAGATTAAGGCCGTCGACGACTCAGAGTTGATACAACTAATTAGCGCAAAGGTCTTAAAGAGCCTCCGTGAATACCTATAATAATTAATCCGAGGTCCCGTAGTTGGACAAAGTAGTCCAATTTTGGTAAAATCCTTGTATGAAAAACACATTAAACATTATTGTTCTAGTTTTCGCGGTACTCACAGTTGCTTCTGTTGTTCTGCAGCAGAAGGGGTCGGGATTATCTGGCGTCTTTGGCGGTTCGGATGTTTCCTATATGTCCAAAAGGGGAGCCGAAAAATTTTTGGTTTTCTTCACCGTTTTCTCAGCCGTCGTGATGTGTATTGCGGCAACCTTAATCCTTTTTGTCTAGATGAAAGTAAGAAGTCTCATCATCAGGCTACGCCTTTTGATGAAAAAAATTCTAATCGATATCCGTCACACCCATCTCAAGGATGTGCGTAATTCTTTTTTATCTTCCCTTAAGAAACTACCAGACATAATCCACCTTCGGAATCTGGTTTTCTTCGGTTCTATTTTGTCATTTATTACCTTGGCGCTTTTTGTACAGCGATTTTCAGCCCTTCGTGAATACTACGTGGTAGAGAAGCCTGATTTTGGGGGAATCTATACTGAGGGGGTTGTGGGTACGGTAAATAAGATCAATCCACTATTTATTCAAAACGATTCGGAGCGGGCGGCAAGTGAGTTGGTTTTTTCTGGGCTCACGCGAATAGAAAATGGAAATCAGGTAATTCCTGACATCGCTAAATCGTGGGAAGTGAAGGACGACGGCAAGACATATATCTTTAAAATTAGAGATAATGTGAAGTGGCACGATGGGGTAAAATTTTCGGTTGAAGACATCATTTACACAGTTGGTTTACTACAAAACCCTGATACCAAGACAGGACTGGAGAGTGTCTGGAAGGGTGTAAAAGTGAATAAGGTTAGCGACATTGAGGTTAAATTCACTTTGCCGACATCTTATCCAGGGTTCTTGTCGGTTGCGAGCCAGGCAATGCTCCCGGAGCATTTGCTGGGTGCAATTGATCCTAAAAATATTAAAATCGCCGAATTTAATAATAATCCAGTCGGCACGGGACCATATAAGTTTGTTCGTTTCGATCAGTTGGGTAGTCAACAGGAAGTAATCTTTAAGAAGAATGAACACTTCTCAATCTCGACTCCTTACCTTGATCAGATAAAGATTGTGATGTATGAAAATGACGCCCTGGCCTACCAAGGACTGCTACGCAAACAGATTGATGGTGTCTTTACAATCTCGGCTGGTGACTACAAAAATCTGTCACAAATTAGTGGCGCAAGTGTAGTAGAGAAAAAGTTATTGCCAGAGTATCAGATGGTATATTTTAACCTGAAGAATACGATTCTTGCAGATAAGGATTTGCGTCTCGCCCTAGTGGGCGCCGTTGATAGGCAGGAAATAATTGATAAAGTGTTGTTGGGTAACGGCGAAAAACAAGTTGGAATGTTGCTTCCAGGCCAACCAGGATATAACCCAAAGAATAAGGGAGTCGAATATAACCCGGAGGCTACCAGGGCTGCTCTAGATAAGCTTGGTTGGACACTCGGTACAGATGGCATCCGCTCAAAAGAGGGTAAAAAACTCACTTTAAAAATCGTTTACTCTGATACTTACGAGTCAAGGGAAGACGCGAAGCTGCTGAAGTCCGAGTTTGGGAAGGTTGGGGTTAACCTTGAACTTATTGCGGCCAGTGAGGAAAAGATTGGCTCAAATTATATTAAACCCCGCAATTTTGATTTATTACTGGTGACTCAGAATGTTGGATATTCAAACGACTGGTACAGTCTTTGGGATTCGAGCCAGGTGGCTAGTCCGGGAATGAACGCCAGCGGTTTTACCGATAAATCACTGGATCGTTTCGTGCAGCAGGTTCGGAAGAGTACTGACAAGAAGTATATCGCAGAGAGATTAAAGCAGGCTGAGCAGATTATTTCCGACCAAGCGCCAGTTATCTATTTGTATCGACCGACACATCTGTCTGCATTTTCGACACAACTAAAGGGCTACTCCCAAACAAAGCTAGGGTTACCGACCGATGCGTTTAGCAATGTCTATAAGTGGTATCTAAACGTAAAAAGTTAAGAATAAGTTACTATTAGTAAAGACCTCCTTGCGGAGGTCTTTACTTTGGTGCCCGGGGCGGGACTCGAACCCGCAAGATCGTGAGACCAAAGGATTTTAAGTCCTTCGTGTATACCATTCCACCACCCGGGCACGTTAGTGGTAAAGATTATAATTAATTGGAGGCCTGACCCGGAATTGAACCGGGGTACGCGGTTTTGCAGACCGCTGCGTAACCACTCCGCCATCAGGCCTTATAAACAATAATGGAGCGAGAGACGGGGATCGAACCCGCGACCTCAACCTTGGCAAGGTTGCGCTCTACCGCTAAGCTACTCTCGCTCGTAATGCATTCCCTACGAGTGGGATTAACCAGATTGTTCAAGGTTTTTGGTGGCTCAGGCCGGGATCGAACCGGCGACACAAGGATTTTCAGTCCTCTGCTCTACCAACTGAGCTACCGAGCCA
>CAZCRI010000003.1:0-124166 GCA_964501135.1 uncultured Candidatus Saccharibacteria bacterium | reverse complement strand
ACCGGCGACACAAGGATTTTCAGTCCTCTGCTCTACCAACTGAGCTACCGAGCCAAATGAATTTTGGTAAAAAATATGGTGGGTGATGAGGGATTCGAACCCCCGACCCTCTCGGTGTAAACGAGATGCTCTAACCAGCTGAGCTAATCACCCACGAAAAATATTTGGTGCGGACGAGAGGACTTGAACCTCCAAGGCCTTGCGGCCACTAGCCCCTCATGCTAGCGCGTATACCAATTCCGCCACGTCCGCAGACCCCTGATTCGCATGGAAAATTATACTCGAATAGCGCTCAATAGTCAATTATTAACTTTCGGTAAACTGCTTGTTATAGCACTTCAATTTCTATTTTTTCGGTGTATAATGTTCTCATGAGTGAAAAAAGTGAAAGTCAGCTATCTGACGAATTCAAAAAAGACATTAAAGAAAAACGTAAGAATAATAATTTCCTCGGAACAATCATTGCCTTTTTGGCTATCGCTCTAGTATTTGGTACGGTGGGTGTAGCTGGCTACCAAATGTTATTTCGTCCGGAGGCGATAGAGAGCAAGAGCGCCTCAGAAAAGATTGAGTCTAGACCGGCAGAAAAGAAGGAAGCAAAAGTTGAGACTCCTGCAGCTCCTGCCGCAACAACGCCAGCGGCCACTACTCCGGCAGCGACTACCACCACTACAACTGCTACAGAAACTACCTACACGGTGAAGTCTGGAGATACATGGAGCACCATCGCTAATGCTAATGGCCTCTCATCGGCTAAACTAATGGAGTATAATGGTACTACAAGTGAAAACTTGCAGATTGGTCAGACAGTAAAAATACCAAAGAGTTAGGAAATATAAGTTAAGCCCTTCTAAAAAAGAGAAGGGGCGTAGGGAGAATTATATGATTACTTGGGTAGTACTCGGAATTGTCGTCTTAGTAGCCGTGGTGGCTATTGGTACATACAATGGGTTAATTACACTTAAAAATCGGGTTGAGGAAGCTGCGAGCGACATTGATGTTCAGTTGAAACGTCGTTATGAGCTGATTCCAAATCTTGTAAATACAGTCAAGGGCTATGCAAAGCACGAGCAAGCCGCGATTGACAAGGTTACAAAAGCCAGAGAGGGCATGACTAAAGGATCGACGGCTGACAAGATTGCGGCTAGCAATCAGGTAACCGAAGCTCTAAAGTCAATTTTTGCGATTGCTGAGGATAATCAAGAGCTCAAAGCAAACGAGAACTTTATGCAGCTTCAGACGGACCTTACTGATACTCAGGACAAGATTATGTCTGCACAGCGCTTCTACAACGGAAACGTCCGAGACTTCAATACCAAGCTCCAGGTGTTCCCAACTAACCTATATGGACAGAGTCTTGGCTTTAAGCCTTACGAGTTTATAGAAGCAGCCGAAGGCGAAAAGGCAAACGTCGAAGTAAACTTTTAGTAGGGTCAAGTGGCGACAACTTACACTAACATTACCGACAATAAGGTAAAAACTACTTTTTGGATTACCTTTTTTGTCGCGTTCATCATCGCCTTCGGGTACGTACTCTCAAAGGCGCTCGATATCGCTTGGCTTTTTCCCTTGGCGATAATGATTGCAAGTTTCCAGGCAATTTCTTCTTATTGGTGGAGCGACAAAATCGCCCTTGCTGTAAGTGGAGCTAGGGAAGCGGATAAAGGAACGGATCCTGTGCTTTATCGCACCGTCGAGAATCTTTCGATCGCGGCGGGGCTTCCAATGCCTCGCGTCTATATTATCGAGGATGCTGCACCGAACGCTTTTGCTACCGGCAGAAACCCAAAGCATGCAGCAATTGCGGTTACCAGGGGATTGCTAGACAAACTGACTAAACCGGAGTTAGAGGGTGTCTTGGCTCACGAGTTTTCTCATATTGGGAATGATGATATTTTGCTTTCCACTGTGATAGTAGTGCTTGTTGGTATTGTTGTAATGCTCTCCGACTGGTTTTTGCGAATTAGTTTCTGGGGAGGGGATGATGACAACAAGAACCCCTATATGATGCTAGTAGGGATTTTACTTGCTTTGCTTTCACCTTTGTTTGCTACTTTGATTCAGCTCGCGATTTCCCGCAAACGAGAATACTTGGCGGATGCCAGCGGAGCATTGCTTATGAGAAATCCGAGCGGGCTTGCAGATGCCCTTGCGAAGATATCGTCGGATCAGGTGCCTCTCAAGCGAGCAGGTAAGGCTACGGCTCATTTATACATTTCGGATCCAATGAAGGAACATAAAGGTTCGACCAGAGGCTGGTTTGCGGGGCTTTTTAGCACCCATCCTGACCCCGAAGAGCGCATAAAGCGTTTGCGTGAAATGGCAATGTAGCGACAAATAAAAGGAGGATATATGGAAGAATCAGTAGAAGGGATAGAAAAGGAACATTTCAGTTGGAAACGTCTAGTGACAACCACTTTGATCGTAGTGTTTACTGCAGGGGTAGTCTTCGGCATCACTTGGTTTATCTTGGATAAAATGACTAATGAAAACGAAGAAGCAAGTGATAAACTTCGTATCGAGCTACAGAAGCAGATTGATGACTTGAGGGTAAAGCTTAAGAATACCAGCACTACTAGCAAGGCTGGTGACTCTCAGACTTACACAAATACTAAGTATGGCTTTGAGTTTACGGTCCCAACTGATTGGACTGGGTACAAGATTTACGAAAAGGATGTGGATGGTGCTACTAAGACTTGGTACGTTGAATTACCAACAACTGATCCTACTTGGGCAAAAGCGACCTCTACTAGCGAAGCTGGATATGTAAGCCTTTTTGCTATTAGCGCATATACCAAAGCCGAGTGGGATGAGGCACAAAGTGCTGGTGGCCCAAGCGACACTAAAATAACTACCATCGGTGACTATACCTTTGGGTGGATGGGGGCTCAGGCGGGAGCCACAGATATCGCAGCTACAAAAACTAGTGCAGTCAAATCAATAATCAGTACATTTAAGGCAATCTAGGAAAAGGCCCCAGAAGGGGCCTTTTTTGATATAATGTATCTATGCAAAAAGAAAACCTTCAGATTATAGCCGAAAGGGCAGCAAAGCTAAGGGAAACGATAAGCGACTACCGCTACCGTTATCATGTTTTGGATGATCCAACAGCTTCCGAGCAAGTTTATGAATCCCTGACAGCCGAACTCAAAGAGATCGAGGCAGCACATCCAGAACTAATTACCCCCGATTCTCCAACTCAGAGAGTGGGCGGTATCGCCCAGGAGAAATTTGCGAAAGTAACTCATATTTCAAGGATGCTCTCCCTGAACGACGTATTCAATAAAGATGAGATCGTCGAATGGGAAGAAAGAGTTCGAAAGTTGCTGGGAAGCTCAGATTTCGACTACTTTTGTGAGCTCAAAATAGACGGCCTTTCGGTAATGCTTACCTATGAAGCTGGCCTGTTGGTCAGAGCGGCGACAAGGGGTGATGGTAGTGTTGGTGAAGACGTAACGGCGAATGTCCGTACTATAAAGTCGGTACCTTTGCGCTTGCGAGGTGATTTTCCAAAACGCCTCGATGTTAGAGGTGAGATCTACATGTCCAAATCGGCATTCGAAAAGGTGAACAAGAAAGCTGCGGCAAAAGGGGAACAAGTTTATGCCAATCCCAGAAATCTGGCCGCTGGTAGTATTCGACAGCTCGATCCGAGCGTTACTGCAAGTAGAGATCTCGATACATATATATATGAAATTTACTCTGAAACCAAGGCGACTACCCATGAAGGAAAGCATCAACTTCTGGCGGAGATGGGGTTCAAGACTAGTAAGTATGTAAAACATTGCGCCAACATCGATGAAGTAATTGAGTATTGTAAGTACTGGGATGACAAACGTAATAATCTTGAATTTCAAGTCGATGGAATTGTCGTTATAGTTAACCAGAATAAGCTATTCGATAAACTGGGTTATGTTGGCAAGGCCCCACGCGGGGCCGTGGCATACAAATTTCCGGCAGAACAAGTTACGACTGCAATAGAGGATATTCGGGTAAATGTAGGGCGCACCGGAGCGTTAACTCCATTTGCGGTTATGCGTCCAGTGAGCGTGGCTGGATCCACGGTTTCTCGGGCAACTCTTCACAACGAGGACGAGATCAAGCGGAAAGACATTCGCATCGGTGACACTGTAGTCTTACAAAAGGCAGGTGATATCATCCCCGAGGTCCTTTACCCTTTGGTCGAGCTCAGAACTGGTAAGGAAAAAAAATTTGTAATGCCGGAGCTTTGCCCAATGTGTGGCAGTAAGATCGTAAAACCAGCAGGCGAGGCGGTTGCTAGGTGTGTAAATAAATATTGTTATGCCATCGAGCGAGAACAGCTGATTCACTTTGCCTCCAAGGATGCTTTTGATATTGATGGCCTGGGAGAAAAGATTGTCGATCAGCTACTAACAGAGGGGATTATCTCAGATGCCGCCGACTTTTTTGCCTTGAAAGAAGGTGATTTACACGGATTGGAAAGATTTGCGGAAAAAAGCGCCACTAATTTAATAGAGGCGATTCAGGGAAAAAAGAAAGTTACTTTCTCTCGATTCTTGTTTGGTCTGGGAATTCGTCATGTTGGTGCGATTACCGCTAGCGATCTGGCGGCGCATCTTGAGAGTCTCGCAAAGCTTCAGGCGGCATCGATTGAGGAACTTTCCGAGATAGAGGGTGTCGGGGAAGTCGTCGCCAAGAGTATTTATGAGTGGTTTCGGGAGGCAAGGAATATTAAGCTTTTAGAAAAACTCGCAGAACATGGAGTCGGCTACATTACTGTAGAGCGAGGCGACAAATTGGCAGGTCTTACTTTTGTTATTACTGGATCCTTAGATACAATGACTCGCGAACAGGCCGAAGAGCAGATTCGCCTTCAGGGCGGGAAAGCCTCGGGTTCTGTTTCCAAAAGCACTAGTTATCTTGTCGCCGGAAGCGGCGGCGGTTCTAAACTAGCCAAGGCAGAGAGCATTGGCGTCAAAATAATCTCAGAAGCGGAACTTCAGAAACTGCTAACGGGGGAATAATCTATAGTTTCACTATGCGACAGGCTTTTTTGAGGTCTTCTCGGATATTATCGTAGGAAGATTGAGTCATCTCTAGGACGGGCCTTCCTTTGTAGGGACCGTCGGTTTCTGGTTCTGGATCAAGGTTGCCAATCTCGCCGTCGGGGATAATCCGTATAAGAGTCACGGAAGAGCCCTCTAGATATCTTTCCGCGGCATCGTTACCGTGGACGCCCCGGATAACATTTACAAAATCTGATTTACTGCTATCTGAATTTTCTGGTCCCATAATCTTCCTTAAATCATGCTTAAATGGTATACTGATTTGGTAATTTAGGCAAACAAATGAGCAAAATAACAGTTGAAGAAGTAGAAGTGCTCGCAAAACTTGCTCGAGTAGGACTCACTCACGAAGAAAAACTCTCTTTGGCAGCACAAATGTCAGAGATTCTTGATTATTCCAAGGCACTCGATGAAGTAGATGTAGAAAATGTGGCTCCTACGAGTCAGGTAACGGGTCTCACAAACGTTTATCGCGAGGATAGGGTAGAGAAATCAGCTCTTTCAAGAGAAGAACTGCTTGCGAATGCGCCAGAAACAGAGGGTGGAGCGATAAAAGTGAAGGCGGTTCTTTGATGAAGAATTTAGACGAATTGAGCAGAGACTTTATCAAGAAAAGTGAATCGGTGCTTTCTCATACACGTGAATATTTATTGCGCATGGACGAGGTAGAGGATACGCTAAATGCGCTAGTAAGCGTGGTCGGTAAGGGAGCTTTGGCTTCCGCCCAGGAATCTGCAGAACGTTACAGTAAGGCGAAGCCACTATCTAGTATTGATGGTTCGGTGGCAACAATCAAAGATGTCTTTTGTACTAGGGGCGTACGAACAACAGCTTCTTCAAAGATGCTTGAGGATTTTGTACCACCATACGATGCAACCGTAGTAGCAAAGCTAAAGGCTGCAGGTGTTGTCGTGGCAGGTAAAAATAATTGTGATGCTTGGGCGCACGGTGCCAGTACCGAGAACTCTGATTTTGGTGTTACTACCAACCCTTATGATTTAACTAGAGTTTCTGGCGGTTCTTCCGGCGGATCAGCCGCTGCCGTGGCAGCTTGCGAATGTGATTTTTCGATAGGTTCGGATACCGGTGGTTCGATTCGTCAACCAGCGGGTTTCTGTGGCGTGGTTGGGCTCAAGCCTACATATGGTCGAGTATCTCGCTATGGTTTGATTGCAATGTCGTCTTCACTTGACTGTGTCGGACCAATTGCTCGTTCTACAAAGGATGTAGCTGCAATTATGGAGGTCATCGCCGGACCCGACGTAAAGGATTCAACGACGGTGGATGTTGCGGTGCCAAAGTATACCGAATTCCTCGAAAAACCGCTTAAGGGTAAAAAAATCGGCTGGGCAAAAGAGTTTTTTGACCTTGGCTTGAATGAGGAAATCAAAGTGGCAATTACAGCAGCTCGGGATGAATTTGTGAAAATGGGTGCCGAATTTGTTGAAATCAGCCTGCCAAACCTCAAGTATGGCGTCCCTGTTTATTATTTAATCCAGCCAGCAGAAGTTAGCTCCAACCTGGGACGCTTCGATGGTGTTAAGTATGGC
The DNA here is from genome assembly GCA_964501135.1 of uncultured Candidatus Saccharibacteria bacterium. Classification (GTDB taxonomy): domain Bacteria; phylum Patescibacteriota; class CPR2; order UBA1875; family CAIMLA01; genus JBGSPL01. The sequence continues at coordinate 117,568 of CAZCRI010000003.1, read as the reverse complement.
TACAGTGCTCCAGAGAGTGATAATTTGATAGATAATTATTTCCGATCTAGAAGCGAAGGCTTCGGCGCAGAGGCAAAGCGACGTATCATGCTTGGAACCTTTGTCTTATCGGCTGGGTATTATGACGCATATTATCTCAAGGCGATGAAGGTGCGGACTCTGATCAAAAAGGATTTTGAAGAGGCCCTAAAGAAGGTTGATGTGATTTTGTCGCCAATCTCTCCGAGTACGGCTTTTAAGATTGGTGAGAAGACGGCTGATCCTCTGGAGATGTATTTGGCCGATGTCTATACCGCAGCGGTGAATCTGGCCGGTAATCCAGCCATTGCCTTGCCTTGCGGCTTTGATAGTAACAAGATGCCTATTGGGATGCAGCTTATCGGCCGTTATTTTGAAGAAGAATTAATAATGAATTTCTCACATCAATACGAGGAAGAGACCAGTAAAGCCGATTGGCGAAACCATAAGGTGGTAATCTAATGGGGAAGAATCAGAAATTAAAAGAACAACGCAAGCTGGAAGGTTTGCAGAAAGAGCTGCGAAAAGAAGCGAGATGGAAATTGACACGCTCGATTGTGAGCGGTATTTCTGTGGGGATAATTCTTGGCTCGGCAGCTTTTCTTGGAGTAAAAACTATGAATTTAAAGTTATTTCCGGCAAAGAAAACTGAAACTACAGCAAAGAGCTATAGGACAGGGGATCATAAATATTCTAAGGCGCCAGATATGCAAATCGATGCTAATAAAACCTATATTGCAAAGTTCGAGACCGCTCAGGGTAAATTCGAGGTAACCCTGGCCGCAAAAGATGCGCCAAAAACCGTGAATAATTTTGTGACTCTTGCAAAAGATAAGTTTTACGATGGCCTTACATTTCATAGGATCGTGAAAGATTTTATGATTCAAGGCGGTGATCCCGAAGGTTCTGGTTCCGGTGGTCCTGGATATAAATTTGACGACGAAAAGGTGGTTGGAGATTACACCCAGGGGACAATCGCGATGGCAAATAGTGGTAAAAATACCAATGGTTCCCAGTTCTTCATTATGACTGGTGACTATTCGGGAGGAAAATTGCCAAAGGATTACGTAATTTTCGGTAAAGTCACTGGTGGTATGGATGTAGTTCTGAAGCTAAATCAGACACCAACTGCAGACAACGGTTCTGGTGAGAGCTCGAAGCCTCAAGAGAAGGTTGTGATAAATAAGGTAACCATCGAGACAAAATGAATGCACTTGTAGTAATTTTAGCCCTGGCGGTCTTGGTTGCTCTAGTAGTAGCGATCCCAATTTTGGGTGGAAGCTTCGGGAAAAAGGGGAAGAGCGTAAAGCACGGAAGCGGTGTCACTTTGGATAAAAAATTTGTTCAAAGTAAATGGGCGGAAATCGAGACAACTTTTTCGCTTGGCGGAGCATCTCATCTAAAAAGCGCCATCCTTGAGGCCGATAAACTTGTGGATCATGTCCTGAAAGCGAGAGGCATTGCGGGGCAAAGCATGGGGGAGCGGCTAAAGGGGGCCAAGAAATATTTTGCTCATTATGCTGATTACGATAATCTGTGGTTTGCGCATAAGGTCAGAAATAATATTGCGCACGAAGCTGGTCACGAACTAAATAGCGGAGAAGCGAAGAGGGCGATCGACTATTTCAAGAAAGCATTGAAACATCTAGGAGCACTGTAATGAGTAAATACGAAGTGGTAATTGGTCTAGAGGTGCACGCGCAGCTAAAAACCGTAAGCAAAATGTTTTGCCGTTGTGATAATCGATCTGTCGATGCAGAACCGAATATGAATGTTTGCCCGGTTTGTCTTGGGATGCCCGGAATGCTGCCAGTAGCAAACAAGAAAGCGATTGAGTGGACATATCTTCTCGGGATGGCACTCGGTGGCAAGGTTTCAGACTACTGGAACTTTGAACGTAAGAACTATTTTTACCCTGACTTACCGAAAGCTTATCAGATTACTTCCGCTACTAATCCACCAGTAATTGGCGGAGGGCTAACTGTGGTTGCAGACGGCGTTGAGAGAAAGGTGAGGATTCATCATATTCACCTAGAGGAAGATGCAGGGAAGTTAGTTCACCCAAGCGGGAAGCAGTACAGTCTAGTAGACCTAAATCGTGCCGGGACTCCTCTCATGGAGATTGTTACTGAGCCTGATCTTCGAAGTGCTAGCGAAGCACGAATATTTATGCAGGATTTGCAGGCTATTTTGCGATACTTGGGGATTTCGGATGCCAACTTGGAGCAGGGTAATATGCGTTGTGACGCCAACATAAGCCTGCGTCCTATCGGCCAGAAAGAATATGGGACGAGGGCAGAGATTAAGAATATCAATTCTTTCAAGATGGTCGAGCGAGCAATCAATTATGAAGTAGAGCGCCAGACCGAAATTCTTGATGCTGGTGAGAAAGTAAAACAGGAAACAAGGGGCTGGGACGACAATAAGGGCAAGACCTTGCCACAGCGCAGTAAGGAAGAGGCAAACGATTATCGATATTTTCCAGAACCAGATTTACCTCCCGTTTCTGGGTCAACACCACGAGCAATTGATGTCGCTTCAATAAAAGCGATGTTGCCAGAATTACCAAAAGAAAAGGCAGCAAGATTTGTGACTGAGTACGGCTTGTCGACTATTGATGCCGAGACAATTACTAGCGATCTTGCGACGGCACGCTATTTCGAGCAGACCCTGGAAGAGATGCCAGAAATCGCTGGAGACACAGAATTGGCCAAGGCAAAAGCAAAGAAGGTCTCTAACTGGTTACTTTCCGAGCTGATTGCAAAACTAAATGAAACTTCAACTCAGATAACTGAAACCAAGGTAGGTCATAGAGATTTTGCCACCTTAATCACAATGATTGATTCCGGTGAGATTAGTGGCAAAATTGCCAAAGAAGTTTTTGCTGAAATGTTTGAAAGTGGCAAGAGCCCAGAGAGTATTGTTAAGTCAAGGGGTCTGGTCCAGATTAGCGATACAGGTGCGATTGGCACAGTGGTAGAAGAAGTTATTGCTGCAAACGAGAAGTCGGTTGCCGATTTTCGTGAAGGTAAACAGCAGGCGTTCGGTTATCTGATCGGCCAGGTGATGGCAAAAACTAAGGGACAAGCCAATCCTGGGCTGGTAAACGAAATTCTACGTGAGAAGTTAAAATAGGAGATAATGATGGAAATTATTACCGAATATCTAGATACATTAGTGAAATTCTCAAAACTTCTTCCTTGGGCAATCTTGGGGGTTGTTCTCGGTTGGATAATTATTCGTTTCGTAATCTTTTTTCTAAAAAGAGCTCTTCGGATAACAAAGGTACATAGCGACCTTCGCGGCGTAATTATTACTGTGACAAAATTTGTTCTTTGGCTAGTCCTCGTTATCACCATAGCGCAAGCTCTTGGTATGGGTGGGCTAGCAGTCGCACTCTCCGGATCGGCTGCTGTGGTCGCATTTTTCCTCTCTGCCAGTGTCGGACCATTGCTTTCAAATCTTTTTGCGGGACTCTTCCTCGTAAGTGACCCAGACATTAAGGTTGGGATGAAGGTAACCACAAACGACGGGAAGACTACCGGCACCATCCGTGGAATCGATATGCGAAAGGTGAGAATCGAAGATAATAAAGGCCTCTTGCATGTCGTACCGAATTCTCTAGTCGAGGGAACAGAGTGGATAATTCTGGATAGAAAAGACCAGAAATAAGATGAAGGCAATCAGTCAAAAACCCGATGATCTTTGGAAAGAGGTCGAGCGAGCCCTTGCAGAGCATACAGCAAGTGGGTACAAGATGGCGTGTATCGAGGCGGAGAAAGTATTTTATTATAAGCTTCGTGAGAGAGGGTATCCTACAAATAATATTAGCCAAGTACTCACACTTTTTGGTTGGAAGCTTTCCAATAAGGAAGCTTTGGCAAAAGCCTTAGAGAAGACCGAACAGATAAAAAACATTTTCGAGTATACACTTTCGAGTTTTGAGGCCGAGGATATCGTGGCAGCATTCAAGGCGGCTGTTGACGATTTTAGCCATGCAAAGGCTCTTTCTTGGCAGCGTAAGCTCACAGTATTTTGGGATAATTACGTTTTCTACAAGTCTTCATTCGCAAAAATGGCCTTACTATCCCTATTTTTATTCTTTCTGGCGGTCAAATTCCTTTCTGCCACCGGGATTGGACGCCAGCTCGTGGGCGGAGTGGTAGCAGTAGCCGACTTTATATTTTCTTGGTTTCTCTTATTACTCGCAGCCGGTGCCATTGTCGCACTCCTTGCGGTAGGTGGGGTAACCTGGTTTGAGAAACGTCAAATAAAGCTGAAAGATACAAACAATGAGCGAATTTAATTATAAGCAACCATTTATTGTTGTTGGTGTCCTAGCAGAAAAGGATGGGAAATTCTTGTTCGTTCAGGAAGCTGAAGGTCCAGATAAGGGTAAGTGGAATATTCCTGGGGGTACACTTGATCCTGGCGAGACCTTGCAAGAGGGCGCAGCTCGGGAATTTGTAGAGGAAACTGGACATCAGGTGGTGATAAATTGTATCTTAGGTTTCTATTATGCCACCAAAGAGTATCCTGAGTGGCAAAGCAATGCCCTTCGGGTGGTGTTTCGCGGTGAGGTAGGAGAAAAGACTTCAGGACTTGCAGAAGACATAGTGCAACTCAAATGGATAGCGGGGAGTGAAGTCAAAGAAGTCCTAGGCAGCAAAATTAGAACAAAAGACATAACGGTAATGGTAGATGATTTTCAGGAAGGCAAAATGCTTCCAGTTGACATAGTCCACTATCACAAGGAGAAGGCATGATTCATTTTATTACAGGAAACCCAGGAAAGCTGAGAGAAGTACGGGAGATACTCGGTAACATCCAAATAGAACAGTTGAACATAGATTTACCAGAGATTCAGGAGCTTGACCCACATAAGGTGATTGCTGCCAAACTTGCTGAGGCGAGAAAGCATCACAAAGGCGAGCTAATTGTCGAGGATACCTCCCTGTACCTCGATGCACTAGGTGGCAAACTTCCAGGACCATTTATCAAGTGGTTTCTTTCGAGCCTCGGAGCAGAGGGGATTGCTGAGATTGCTACACGATATGGTATCCATGGTGCTAAGGCAACAAACCTTTTAGGTTATATGGATGCAAATGGTAATGTTAAGTATTTCGAGGGTAGTATTAAAGGTAATGTAGTTTATTCTCGTGGTGCCAACGGTTTCGGTTGGGATCCAATCTTCCAGCCAGATACATATATCAAAACATTAGCGCAGCTTACCAGTGAAGAGAAGAATAAGATCAGTCATCGACGAATTGCTCTAGAAAAGCTTAGGGAGTATCTCGGTGGCAGACGCTAAGTATCTACTTGTAGAAACGACAGTAGGAACTACTGTTAATGCTGACAAATTGGCTTCCTTGATATTGGAATCACGTCTTGCCGCATGCGTCCAGGTAGTGCCAGACGTTAAGAGTAAGTATTTTTGGCAGGGCAAAATAGAGGAATCGACCGAACTTGTCGTCAGGATGAAGACAAGGCTCGATAAATATGAAGCCTTGGAATCTCTATTGCTTGCAAATCATTCCTATGAAATACCGGAAATCATAGCTTTTAAGGTTAAAAAGGTGGCCCCTGGCTACGCAGAGTGGCTCGACGCTGAGCTTGACCGCTAAAACAACATAAAAACCGCACTAAATCAAGACTTGTTAGCCCTATTTTATAGGGCTAAAATAGGTATAGATTTGAGGTGTTCACACTACTTTGTAGGGGAACCTTTTATCATAATGGTTCTATTTTTTGTATAAGGGGGAAGATTGTCCGAAACTAAGCCAAAATTTGTCCATCTCCACGTTCATACTCACTATTCGCTTCTTGATGGTATGGGCAAGATTCCTGACTATTTGGATCGGGCAAAAGCACTGGGTATGCCAGCGATGTCGATTACGGACCATGGCGTCATGTATGGTGCGATTGAATTTTACAAGGAAGCCAAGAAGCGCGACATCAAGCCAATTATTGGTTGTGAGTGCTATGTGGCTCCTAGAACTCTCCACGACAAAGAAGCAAGAATTGATAATCGACCTCATCATCTAGTACTTCTCGCCAAGAATAACACCGGTTATAAGAACTTAATGAAGCTAGTAACAATTGCTCATATTGATGGATATTACTATAAGCCAAGAATAGACAAGGAAACACTCCGTCAGCATTCAGAGGGACTTATCGGTATGTCAGCTTGCCTCAACGGGGAACCGGCAAGAAATATCGTCAACGGGGATTATGAAAAGGCGAAGGCCGCAGCCTTGGAGTATGAGGAGATTTTTGGTAAGGATCATTATTATCTAGAGTTACAAGACCAGCCAGGAGCTGAAGATCAGGCAAGAGCGAATGAGGGACTAAAGAAAATTGCCAAAGAAACCGGTATCGGTTTAGTGGTGACCAATGACGTTCATTATGTAAACAAAGACGATGCCGAAGCACAGGATATTTTGCTTTGCGTCCAGATGGGTAAGACAGTCAACGACGAAGATCGCATGAAGATGACGATGGACAACAGTATGCGTACTTACGAAGATTTGTTGGCGGCATTCCCAGACGTGCCAGAGGCTTTTGAAAATACGGTTAAGATTGCTGAAATGTGCGATGTTAGCATCGAGCTTGGCGGCATTCTGATTCCAGATTATCCAGTACCAGAGGGTTTTACCGTTAGCACTTATCTTGAAAAGCTGGTGAATGAAGGAGTGGCGAAACGCTACAAAGAGAGAACACCAGAGCTAGAGGAACGTCTGAAGTATGAGCTCGGTGTCATCGAGCGTATGGAGTATCAGGGTTACTTCTTGATTGTGCAGGATTATGTAAACTGGGCCAAAGATCAGGGAATTATTGTTGGTCCAGGGCGTGGCTCGGCCGCTGGTTCGGTAGTTGCGTACGCTCTTGGGATTGTTGACCTAGAGCCAATGCAGTACGATCTTCTCTTTGAGAGATTCTTAAATCCAGACCGCATCTCGATGCCCGACGTTGATATGGACTTTGCGGATGACAGACGCCATGAAGTCATATCATATGTGACCGAGAAGTATGGCCAAGATAAAGTGGCGCAGATTATTACCTTTGGAACCATGAAAGCACGAAACGCGATTCGTGACGTAGGGCGTGCCCTCGGCATGGTCTACGGTGATGTTGACCGAGTTGCAAAGATGGTTCCAGAGGTCCTAAATATTCGTCTCAAAGATGCTCTGGAGACTGGTCCTGAGCTCAGGAAGGCCTATAACGAGGAACCGGAAATCAAACACCTTATCGATTTGGCCATGAAGCTCGAGGGTGTGGCGCGTCATAGCTCCACTCATGCTTGTGCCGTGGTGATTGCTCGCGACCCTCTAGTAGAGTATGCGCCTCTGCAAAAGGCGACCAAAGGTGATATCGCCATCAATACGCAGTATGAGATGCATGCCATCGAAGATCTGGGGCTACTAAAGATGGACTTTTTGGGACTTTCCAACTTGACGGTCCTAAACAATGCGATGCGAATTGTGCGTAAAGTATATGGCGACGAGATTGATCTTTACACCTTGCCAACCGACGACAAGAAAACTTACCAATTACTCTCCAAAGGCGAAACTACTGGCGTCTTCCAGCTAGAGTCAGCTGGTATGAAGCGTTACATCAAAGAGCTGAAACCAACGGTTTTTGAAGACATTATTGCGATGGTAGCACTCTACCGTCCGGGCCCAATGGAAAATATCCCCGAGTTTATTGCCCGCAAACACGGTAAAAAGGCGATTAAATACCAGCATCCACTGATGGAATCGGCGCTTAAAAATACTTACGGCATCACAGTGTATCAGGAACAGGTGATGCAGATTTCCAAGGATCTGGGTGGTTTTACCGGTGGTCAGGCTGATACTTTACGTAAGGCGATTGGTAAGAAAATCTCAAAACTGCTAAAGCAGATGCGTACCGAGTTTGTAGACGGGGCAAAACGGGAACACGATGTGCCGCCGAAGCTTGGAAATGAGATATTTGACGGCTGGGAAGCTTTTGCCTCCTATGCCTTCAATAAGTCCCACGCCGCTTGCTATGCCTTGATTTCATACTGGACAGCGTATCTGAAGGCACACTATCCGGCAGGGTTTATGGCCGCGCTACTTACCTCTGATTACGGCAACATGGATCGCATAACCATTGAGATTGACGAGTGCCAGAGGATGGGAATCGAGGTACTACCACCAGACGTCAATGAATCTTTTGCTGAATTTGGCGTAGCTAAGAATACGGGCAAAATTCGTTTTGGGCTCATGGCTGTAAAGAATGTTGGCAAGGGTCCGATAGAAGCGATTTTGGCCGCACGCGAAGAGGGTGGTAGGTTTGTTTCTATCGAGGATTTTGCCCGGAGAGTTCACACCGCCGAGGTAAACAAGAAGATGTTGGAATCGCTGATCAAATGTGGTGCCATGGATTGCCTAGGGGACAGAGGCACGTTGCTTTCGAATATGGAACGTATTCTAATGTTTAGTACAAAGTCGCAGGGGAACGCCGCAAATGGTCAGATCGATCTTTTCGGCGGGCAAGGCATAGAGATGCCTCCTCTAAAGCTGGAGCCAGCACCGAGGAAGCTAACTACCAGAGAACTTTTGGGCTGGGAGAAGGAGCTCCTTGGGATTTACATCTCCGCGCACCCAATTAACGAGTACAAAGAAATTTTGATAAAGAATAATATCACACCGATTGTAGAGCTGACTGAAGAGATGAATAATCAGACGGTTCGAATTGGCGGAATAATAGTTACGTTACAAAAAATCCAAACTAGAAATAAACAAACGATGTTTTTTGCAGGGTTTGAGGATCACACGGGAAAAACTGAGTTGATAGTATTCCCCAAGATTATCGAAGAAGAGGGGATGGAAAACTGGGTTATCGGTAAGGCGCTCCTTGTAAGAGGAAAAGTCAGTACCAAGGACGCCATGGTAAAAGTAATCGTTGATAAAGCATTAACACTGGAGGGGAGCAATATGATTGGGGAAGACGTTCAGGTGGTAGATCCACTGATTAATCAGTCTGTACAGCTAGGAAATGACGGAACGGTAAGTATTTATATTCCTAGGGGTACGGTAAATGAGGCACTGAACGACATTAAATATAAACTAGCGGCAAATAAGGGTGAAACCCCGGTTGTTGTCTATGTGCCGAACGGGGCAACAGGACCCAAAAAGGTCAAGCTGCCCTTCGGTATTGCATATAGCGAGAAGCTCGCTGAATCGATACGAAAAAGATTACATGCAAACTAGCTACCAGTTTTAAAAGGAAGTCCAAGAGGACTTCCTTTTTGTTTAAAACACTTGTGGAAAAACAGATTATATGTTATAATCTGTTTTGTCAATCTGTACCCAAGCAACCGGAAGGGGTTGAGGCCGATGCTCCACGAAGCAAGTCCGTAGACGGTTCCTGTTTCAAGAGGGGACCGGAAACTACGGAAGTGAAGAGGGGAACCATGTCCGAAAGCAGCGGCCTGACGCTTGAGCAGGCGCTCCAGGAGGTTCGTTGTGTCGAGAAGAGCGGCAAACAGCTTATCGAAGCTGCTCGCGGCTACTTCACCAAGATCGTTGCCGATCACGGGGATCATCCCGAGATTGGCGCATTCGCCATCAAGCATGGACTTGTCACCGAGACCGTCGAGTCGTAGTCGAAAGGATCAGTAGCCATGACGGATTCTACCTGCACGGCAACGCCCGGGGCGGGATTGCACGTTCGTCTCGCAGAGGCAGACCCTCTCACGGTGGCGCGTCGTATGATGCGCTACTACTCCGAGGAGAAGCAGAACGCCCCGATGTCCGACATCTGCAAGCACTTCTACTGGATGTGGATGAGGGATCATGTCGATACCGATCCCAAGATCGCGGCGTTCGTAGAACTGCACGGCCTCCAGACTGCCTAGCATCCGGAGCGCACAGGTTTACTGACTCCCAGACTATCCGTGAGGATATACTGTGAGTGTATATATCCCGCGCCCCGTATAGTCCATGAGGGACTATTGGCTGATTCTTCGGCCATCGGAACGTCGTGAGACGTGCTAGGGGCAGACAAACTAAGAGCACAAATGCGAAAGAGCGTTTGTGCTCTTTCCTTTATAGACAAAATGATTGACGAAAGGTACATTTTTCGCTATAATAGTTCTCGCGTATTTAGTCCGCCTACATGCATAAATTTCGGACGGACAGGGAGTAGTTATGAAAGCAATCGAAGCCATGAATCAGAAAATGTTGAAGAAGGTCCCAGAGCTTATGCCTGGTGATACTGTTCGCGTACACACCAAGATTATTGAGGGAAGCAAGGAACGTATCCAGGTATTTGAGGGTGTAGTGCTTCGTGTTAAGGGTGGTGGTATCAATCAGACCTTTACAGTTCGCAAGCTTTCTTATGGTATTGGTGTTGAGCGTACTTTCCTGATTCAGTCACCAAAAGTTGCAAAAATCGAAATCAAGAAACGTGCCAATGTTCGTCGTGCTTATCTTACATATCTGCGTGCACTTCGAGGTAAGGCCGCTAAACTTAAGGATCTCAAGTTTGATGCCCTGGCTGCTAACTATGTAGAGCCAGAACTTACCGCTGAGGATTTAGCTCCAGCCAGCGAAGAAGTGACTGACGAAGCGGTTACTGAAATTATCGCCGAAGAAGCAGCTGAAGAAGCTACCGTATCCGAGGAAGTTTCTACAGAAGATATTGCCGAAGCTGAGAATACCGAAGAAGCAAAAGATGAGCCTACAGACGCTTCTGAAACCGATCACCAGGTAGCCCAAGAAGAAGAAGTCGAAGCGGGAATCGAAAAGGCCGAGTCAGATCTAGAAAAGGGTAAAGATGGCGAGGGCGCCACAGCCGAGAAGACCGTCGAAGACGCAGCATAATACTTGCCTTAAAAGAGCCCAGCCGGGCTCTTTTTTGATGGTATAATCAATCTATGATTAGGCCGACATTAAAAAGAGAAAGAGAGCTTTGGGCTCAAGATAAGATTTCGATCGGTGGCATTGACGAGGCAGGTCGCGGGGCATGGGCAGGGCCTGTAGTTGCTGCGGTGGTTGTACTAACGAAGCAGCATAAGCAGCATCCAGAGATAGCTGACTCAAAAATGTTATCTTGGTCACGACGGGCCGAGCTTTATGAATTTATCACGGACGAAGCCCTAGATTTTGGGATAGGTATCGTCTCGCATCAGATAATTGACGAGATTGGAATTCTAAACGCCACAAAACTTGCTGCAAAGCAGGCAGTAGAGATGTTGAAGAGTACCCCGGACTACTTACTTTGCGACGCTCTCGATCTTTCGGAGCAGCTGAAAATAGAGCAAGAAGCAATTATTAAGGGTGATCAAAAAATTTATTCAATTTCTTGTGCCTCGATTTTGGCAAAGGTGACCAGGGATAACCTTATGTCATCACTAGCGAGCGAGTATTCTTGTTATGAATTTGCTAAACATAAGGGATATGGCACAAAATTACATCAAGAGAACCTAAGGAAATACGGGGTCTCCAATATTCATCGAGTTACTTATAAGCCAGTAAGGGCGCTTCTCGGTGAGTAGGGAGGCTGGAAATATTGGTGAGAACGAGGCGGTGCTCGCCCTGGAAACGGCTGGTTATCGGATTTTGGATAGGAATTACTTCGCAAGGGTAGGCGAGATTGATGTGATTGCTGTTGATGGTGAGACGATCTGTTTTGTGGAGGTAAAGAAAAGGTCTTACGAAAGTTTTGGTGGCGGTGCCGCGGCGATTAATAAACAGAAAATCGAAAAGATACTAAAGTCGGCAAAGAGATATCTCTATGATCATGGGCTACAAGACAGGGATTACCGATTGGATGCGGTGATTATTAGCGGGAATAGTGAGCCAGAGATTATCAAGAATATCTATACCGAGGGGATGGCGTAGCTTGACAAAGAGTACTCTTTCCCGTAAAATATTTGTGTACAGAGATTTGTCGGGTTCCGTAGCGGAATGCGACTTTTTTGTTCAAAAGAGGAAAATTAAATAATATGGCTCAGTAAAGGGCTAAAGGAGAGACCCATGAATGCAGGATTTGCAGACGCAATAAAACAAATTTGTGAAGAAAAGAATATTTCGCAAGAAGTCGTGATGGAAACCATCGAGGCAGCACTTGCAGCAGCATACAAAAAAGATTTTGGTAGTAAAGAGCAGGAAGTTCGTGTAGAGCTCAATGCCGATACAGGTGAAGTCGTAGTATTTATCCAGAAGGAAGTTGTTGATGAAGTCGAGAATGAGGCAACTCAGATTGACGTGATCAAGGCTAACATGTTCAAAAAAGGTGCTGTCGTTGGTGACACCATTGAGATTAAAGATTTACCGTCTGACTTTGGTCGTATCGCCGCTCAGACTGCAAAGCAGGTTATTATTCAGCGTATTCGCGAGGCAGAGCGAGATATGGTTTTTGGCGAGTATAAAGACAAAGAAGGCGAAGTTGTTAATGGTTCAATTCAGCGAGTTGAGGGCAACAATGTAATCGTCGATATGGGTAAAGCTGCTGGAATCCTCTTTCCAAATGAGCAGATTCAAGGTGAGCGTTACTATGCAGGCCAGAGATTAAAGTTCTTTGTTGTACGTGTGGAGCAAACCAACAAGGGACCTCAGATTGTAATTTCACGTTCACATCCAGGTTTGGTAAAACGCCTCTTTGAGCTAGAAGTGCCGGAAATTCTTGCTGGAATCGTTGAGATTAAGGCAATTGCCCGTGAGGCAGGACAGCGCACTAAGATGGCGGTCGTTAGTAACCAAGAGGGCGTTGACCCAGTAGGTTCTTGCGTTGGTCAGCGTGGTGTTCGTGTTCAGGCCGTCATGAATGAGATTGGTGACGAGAAAATCGATATTATCCTCTGGGATGAGGACGAGAAAACCTTTATCTCTAACGCGCTTTCACCAGCCAAGGTAAACAAGATAGAGCTTCATGAAGAAGACAAAAAAGCAGAAGTAATGGTACCAGAAGATCAACTGTCACTCGCGATTGGTAAGAGCGGACAAAATGTTCGTCTTGCAGCGAAACTTACTGGTTGGAATGTTGATATCAAGGGCGCTGATGAGTCCGGAGTAGAGGCCGCAGCAAATATTCTTCGTCCAGTAGAAGACAAACGTGATCTAGAGGCCGAGCTTTTGAAGGCTGTAGAAGGCGTCGAAGCTCCAGCCGAAGAGGCAACGGCAGAGGTAGCTATAGAACCTGTAGAAACTCCAGAAATTGCGGAGAGCACCGAACCAACTGCTGGATCAGAGATGATTACCGAGGATTCCATGGAAAGCGAAGCTGAGAGTCCAGAGGTTTCGGCAGTAACCGAAGAGCCAGCAATCGACGAAGTTGTTAGCCAGCCCGTAGTAGAGGAACCAGCTGAACCAGTTGCAGAAGCAGAGAACGGTGTAGATGAAATTGCCGAGCTTCTGGAAGAAGAAAAAGGTGAAGAGGCTACCAAGCCAGAATAATAAATAGTATTCCTCGGAGTTGAAGTTTGGGCATCCCAAACCGCAGTACAGTGATTTGCGAAAACAGGGAGGAAATATGAATAATCAATTTGATAGATTCTCAGAAGATGCTAGACAGGCAATGATTCTTGCTCAAGAGTATGCCCAGTCTAGTGGCATTCGTGTAATCGACACAGCTTACATGTTGCTTGGTTTCTCCAAGATTAAGGAATCGGTTGCAGGGGAAATTCTTGCCGAATTCGGTCTTAGTCCAGAGGTGGTAGAGAGTATTATCGTTCCCGGAAACAAGGTTGTAACCGGCGCAGAGGTACAGACGGGGCTTTCTTATAGCGCCCAAAAGACCCTAGAGCTTGCTTTTACAATCGCCATGAAATACGGGGATAACTTTATCGGTACCGAACATATCCTGATGGCAATGCTCGGCCAGGATAATTCCGAGGCCTATCTTTTGCTGCGCAGAGTTGGTCTGGAACCAGAAGCGATACTGGCAAGGGTGAAGGAATACTTCGCAAGCGATAACGCCGATTATTCAGAGGATATGGGTGATATTATGGGATATTCTCAGCCGAAATCCAAAGAAGCCACAAAAAAAGAGTCCATTCTAGGGCAGTATAGCGTTAACCTAACGCAGAAGGCCCAAAAAGGGGAGCTGGATCCAGTTATTGGTCGAGAGAAAGAGATTTCCCGCCTGACTTCTATTCTAAATCGTAGAACAAAAAATAACCCGGTCCTCATTGGAGAACCAGGAGTGGGAAAGACGGCTATTGTCGAGGGGCTTGCTCAGCGGATTGCCGACGAGAGCGTCCCCGAGCTTCTAATAGGTAAGCAGGTACTAATTCTGGATTTACCTGGTGTGGTGGCGGGAACGAAATTTCGTGGAGAATTTGAGGATCGATTGATCAAAATTGTTGCAGAAGCCAAAAAGAATAAGGAGGTAATCCTCTTTATCGATGAAATCCATAATCTGGTTGGCGCTGGAGCCGCCGAAGGTGCAATTGATGCTGCGAATATTCTAAAGCCAGCCTTGTCACGGGGTGAAGTGCAGGTAATTGGTGCCACTACTCTAAATGAGTATCGCAAGTATATCGAGAAGGATTCGGCTCTCGAGAGACGTTTCCAGCCGATAATTGTACCCGAAACTACTGAGGAGGAGACCTATCAAGTACTGATGGGATTACGTCCAAAGTATGAAGAGTTCCATCACGTAAAGATTACGGATGGGGCAATAAATGCTGCCACCAAGCTAGCAAAGCGCTATATTAGTGACCGGTTTCTCCCCGATAAAGCGATCGACCTTATCGATGAGGCAGCTTCGCTGATGAAAATCAAAAAGGGTAAGCTCTCGGGGACAATTGCTAAGCTAGAACTTGAGATCAAGACAATCACCCAAAAGAAAGAAGATGCGGCCCTCGCAGAGGATTTTTCTAAGGCCGCTGAGCTCAAACAACGAGAGGCAATTCTGGAGACAAAACTTCGAAATGCCAAACAGCGAGAGGGAGTTTCGGAGGACAAACGCCCCGTGATTACAGAGGAGAATATTGCCGAAGTGATCTCTATCTCCACTGGAATACCGCTAACCAGATTAGTTCAGAAGGAGTCAGAGAGTTTACTACATCTCGAAGAGAAGCTACAAAAGCAGGTTATCGGCCAGGACGAAGCGGTCAAGATCATTGCGAGCGCCATTAGGAGAGCCCGTACCGGTGTTTCGGATGCGGGTAGACCTATCGGGTCATTTGTCTTCCTCGGCCCCACTGGTGTCGGTAAGACGGAGCTAGCGCGCGTCCTCGCAAAAGAGATGTTTGGCGACGTG
This sequence comes from uncultured Candidatus Saccharibacteria bacterium, assembly GCA_964501135.1. Taxonomy (GTDB): domain Bacteria; phylum Patescibacteriota; class CPR2; order UBA1875; family CAIMLA01; genus JBGSPL01. The sequence goes on along the minus strand of CAZCRI010000003.1, from coordinate 102,316 downwards.
GAAGCCTTGGTAAAGATTGATATGTCAGAGTTCATGGAAAAGCACAATGTCTCTCGACTGGTTGGTGCGCCAGCTGGTTATGTGGGGTATGAAGAGAGTGGTCAGCTGACAGAAAAGATTCGCCGCAGGCCTTACTCGGTTATTCTGCTCGACGAGATTGAAAAAGCCCACCCAGATGTCTTTAATCTGTTGCTTCAGATATTTGAAGATGGTTATCTTACTGATGCCAAGGGCACCCGCGTCGATTTCCGCAATACCATAATCATCATGACGAGCAATATCGGGGCTCACTGGCTAGGCAAGGAGGCGCAGCTCGGATTTACGGCAACCTCAGCTTCTGCCGAGAAACAACTGGAAGAGACTCACGAAAAGAATGTTGGACTTATCTTAGATGATATGAAGAAACACTTTAAACCGGAGTTCCTTAATAGATTGGATAAGGTAGTTGTCTTTAGAACACTTTCAACAAAGAGTATCAAAAAGATTGTTAATCTGCAGCTTGCAGAACTTGCCGAAAGACTAAAACAGAAGAACATCACGGTGAACATTGCCGAAAACGCTAAAAAGTTTCTGGTCGAGAAGGGTTACGATGCTGAAAATGGAGCTAGACCGCTTGCCAGAGTGATTCAAAACTTGATCGAAGATCCGCTAGCAAATGGTTTGCTTTCTGGCGAATTCCGTGATGGGGACACCATTTCGGTTCTACGCGAAGGCAAAGAGATTAAGCTCTACGTTCTTGAGACAGTTCGTTAACCCTTGATTTATCCTATCTTTGGCGACAAAATGAAGTAGTAGGAGACCAGATGGATTCAGTGATATTTATAGTATTTGTGCTTGCTGCGATGGTCGCCAGTGTTTTTCTGTTGCTTGAGGTCTTTTCCCGACCGCCTCTCAAGCACTTATTTTTTGGTTTAGTATCCGTAATCCTAGGATTAGTAGTAGGGACTCTTCTTGCCGATCCGCTTTCGAAGTTGCCCTCCTTCTGGGGAGAGTATTTACCCCTAGCGGTGAGCATTGGTTTTGCAATTGCCGGGCTCTTGCTCTATCGAAAGTTGATACCAACCGTAGATCATCTAGTTGATTCTATTGTGAAAGTCTTCGGGATTGGTGGTCTCGCTGCCGCCCTTGGGGTAGGACAGCACCGTTCACTAGCAAATGATGTCGTTATCGACACCTCGGCGATTATTGATGGACGAGTCGTTAGTGTTGCTCGTCTTGGTTATTTGCCACAAAAGGTAGTGGTGCCGCGATTTGTACTCTCGGAGATACAGAACATCGCGGATTCTAAGGATAGTGACCGGAGGAACAAGGGAAAGCGGGCACTGCTAGTAGTCGAGGAACTCAAGGGAATCAAAGGGGTGCTCTTTAAGGTTGCAGATGATGATTTTCCAGAAACTCCAGCCGTAGATCAGAAACTGGTTTTACTTACCAAGAAATTGCATGCTCAATTGATGACTACTGACTATAATCTAAACAAAGTTGCTGCTGCAGAGAACATCAAAGTCCTAAACGTAAACGAGTTGGCACAACAGCTCCGGGCACAGCTGCTCCCTGGAGATGAGATTACCTTGCGATTAGTTCATCTCGGTAAGGATAAGTCACAAGCGGTAGGCTATCTACTGGACGGCACAATGGTAATCGTTGAAGGGGCAGGAAATATGCTCGAAAAAGAAGTGACAGTAAAGGTAGTTCGGGCGATTCAAACCGCAGCCGGAAAGATGTATTTTGCTAAATTGAGGAATAAAAGATGATAGAAATCGAGAAGAATATTGTGCTCGCTAAATATACGACACTCGGGGTCGGTGGTAACGCTGATTATCTGGTGGTGGTGAAATCGAGAGACGAGCTCTTGGAGGCGCTAGATTATGCATATCGAAATAAGCTCAAATATTTAGTCCTCGGAGGTGGGAGTAATGTTCTGGTTTCCGACGAAGGTTTTGCGGGACTTGTGATAGTTAATAGGGCTACCGCACATACTCAGACAAAGGACGTGATGTACTCCGAGAGTGGAGCTAGTTTAACCAAAGTTGCCAGCCAGACACTTGATAATGGTTTTCTGGGCTTTGAGTTTGGAATTGGCATCCCCGGGACTATCGGTGGTGCAGTCGCTGGTAATGTTGGCACCAAGGTAGGTTCGGTTTCTGACATTTTGGTTTCGGCAGAGGTTTGGCACGACGGCAAAATCGAGAGTTTACCGGGCGATAGTTTCGATTTTGATTATCGATTTTCTAATATTAAAGGTAAGTTTGAATACGTGGTCTTATCTGCAAAGTTTCGGCTGCAAGAAGGGGATACTGCTACTGCCAAAGAACAGGTGAGAGCTGAAATTGCACGTCGGGCTGGCTCCTATAAAGGAAAGACGGCCGGTAGCTACTTCAAGAACCCGAGCGAGGGCAAGAGTGCTGCAGAGCTCATTGATTCCCTTGGCCTCAAGGGGTATCGTGTCGGCGGGGCAGAAGTAAGTACGGAGCATGCAAATGTCTTTCGCAATCTTGGTGATGCAACAGCAAGGGATTTCGTAGAACTTGAGCACTACGTTGTCGCCCAAGTTAAAACGAAATTTGATATTGTTCTAGAGCCTGAAGTCGTTAAGATCGGGGTATTTATATAAAACAAGGAGCCACCTAGGGCATATGTTCGCGAAAACACATGGATCCTCACTGACTCCGACACAGCTAGCGCCTATTTAGGGCAACTAGCGAAACGCATCTCTCCTTTGCCTAACCTTTCATCTCACTTGGGGTCCGTAACTCTCAATGTTTCTAACATTGGCTTTTTGTATTCACCAATGTCTTCCGCATCAAGTCGAGCTCGTGGCTCCAGCCTTGGCAAATAAGACTTCCAGTTAAACCGGGAGAAGAAGGCCAACTGTTTTCAATTGGCAAACCACTCGCGGTAACTGAATGTATTTTATCATAAAAATTGAGGTGACGTCATGTCGATTCATGAGTCACCTCAGTAAGTATTATTAAACTAGCTAACAGTGATGGTAATGGTGGCCGTAGTGGACTTGCCATTACTGTCGGTGACGACGGCTTTTACCTTCTTGCTACCCCCAGTTACGGTAGTGAATTTCGCGGTATAAGTAGAGCCTGACAATGCGGCATTTACCGTTGTTCCATCGATAGTAACTTGTGCCGTTTTGACAGTTGCTTTTGTGGTCTCTATCGTGAGGACTACACTGACCGTAGGCCCGACAACTATTTGTCCTTCTGTAGGGGATTTAATTACTACCGTAGGCGCAACCGCTGCCACTTCACAAGTATCAGTTGCAATGCTTCCTGGATCGGTTGAGAATCCATTGGCGGCTGCCCAGGCAGCAATAGGCGCAAACCAGCGAGAATAGGCGCCATCGGTGGCTGGGATCTCGGCTGTTACCGCCCCGATTGTCTTAGTTTCAATGTCGCTTGCGGCTGGTGGGCAAGTATCGTTTACCTTCTTACCAGTAAGTTTGTTGACCTTTATCTCCGAGGAACCACCAGTATATTCTGGTATCTTGTACCAAGAAGGGAAGATGTCGGTTGCAGTTCTGCCACTTGTGCCTTCTTTGCGTCCAGTAATTGCATCGATAGTAACGGTCTTTATTCCGCTCGGTCGACTGAATTGCTCTACCGGAGAACCAGCAAGAGCTTTGGTCATAAAGTCGTGCCAGATTGGAGCGGCAGCGAAAGCACCGCCACCAGAGGTCATTGGTGTGCCGTCGTTATTACCAGACCAGACACCGGCAACGAGGCTAGGAGTGTAACCCATGGTCCAGGCATCTTTGTAACTATTGGTGGTACCGGTTTTAGCGGCTGCAGGGCGGCCACTGAGTGAGAGAGCACTACCTGCGCCGAAGGTTCTGGCACGGGCTGCATCGTCGGAAAGCACGTTGCTCATTAGATATGCAACCTGTGGATCAAGAACAGTTTTTCCTGACTTTTGCTTATATTCGTCTAGGACCTTGCCTTTACTATCTTCGATACGAACGAACCAAGAAGGATCCTGTTTGACGCCGTTATTGGCAAACACGCCATAGGCATTAGTCATATCGAGTAGCTTTACTTCGCCAGCACCAAGTACCAGAGAAAGACCATATTGACTAGGATCGTTTAGTGTTGTGATTCCCATGGCGTGAGCCGTATCGATTGTCTCTTTCATCCCGGCTACATAGAGTGCCTTAACGGCAGGAATGTTTAGAGAGTTCTGTAGTGCCGTTCTCATTGTTACCGGTCCCCAGAATCCACCGCTATAGTTCTGCGGGATATATCCACCACCGAAGTCGGTTTGAACATCGTAAAGCACGCTACCTGGTCCCCAGTTTGCTTCTTTCCAGGCCGTGGCATATGCAAACGGCTTGAATGACGAGCCAGGCTGTCTGTCCGAAGTAGCAATGTTTACCTGACCATCAATTTCCTGGTTAAAGTAGTCTCTGCTTCCGACCATGGCCAGGATTTGCCCGGTTTTAGGATCCATGGCGACAAGGCCTGCATTGGTAGCTCCGTAGTTACGTTTGTTTTTGTCAACGTTTGTGGCTACTGCTTCTTCGGCCGCTTTTTGTTTTTCGATATCTAGACTCGTATAGACCTTCAGGCCGCCAGTGTTCACGACGTTTTCCCCGTATTTGGCTACCAGTTGTTCCTTGACGTACATTACGAAGTGCGGTGCTTCTATCGATCCATATGGGTTATTCGAGAAAGTAAGTTTTTCGGCTTTTGCCGCCTTGCCTTCGTCCTTGGTGATATATTTTTGTTCAACCATGAGATCGATTATTAAGTTCTTCCTCGCCATCAACGCATCTAGGTGGGTGCCATAAGGGGAGTAGTAAGTTGGTGCGTTCGGTAGGGCGGCCAAGGTGGCACTCTCGGCAATCGTCAGATCCTTCATATCTTTGTTGAAGAAGGTTTTGGATGCAACTTTGATGCCATAGGCATTTGAGCCATAAGGAATCTCGTTTAGGTACATCTTTAGGATGTCGTCCTTTTTGTACATTTGTTCGATTTCCATCGACAAAATCAGCTCTTTGATCTTACGGGTAAAGGAGTATTCGTTGGTCAGAATCGCATTCTTTACGAACTGTTGGGTGATAGTAGAGCCACCACCGCTAGCGGAATTGTGGGTAAGAACGCCGGTAAAAGCACGTCCAATGCCAAAGATGTCAAAACCACCATGTTTGTAGAAGTTCTTATCTTCTATAGAGAGCGTGGCATTCTTTACAGTTTTTGGAATCTCATCCCAGCTAGCCAGGATTCGGTTCTGATCACCATGGATTTCGTAGAGTAGTTTTCCGTTACGGTCGAATATCTGGGTTGATTGTGCCGACATTTTGGCATTTATCTTGTCTGGGCTTGGTAGGTCCTTGGAGAACCAGAGGAACATTGCAGCAAGAATTGCTAAACCAATAAGAGCAGCAAAGCCAACTTTCTTTAGGCCTTCCCTTGTTGTGAAGAGGTATTTGGTGTAATCCTTGAGTTTCTGGAAATCAAAATTCTTAATCACCGCGGCCAAATTCATGTGCTTCAAAGTGGAGCCTCCTCTTGTGGTCGGTCTTTTCTTTACGCTTTTTGTTTTAGAGAACGTATTTGCCACCGCCTTGCGGGCGCTGCGTGCCTTTTTGGGCATGATGTTGTACTTTTGGCTTGAGAATCTAGAACTTCGTTTGCCGAATGGCATATTGTGGCTCCTTGCCGAGTCGGTATTCGCCGACTGATCGGCTTAATCTTTGATTTTATCTATAAAAAGTGTGTATAATTACTGCGTGTAACCTACGTAGTAGGCTGAACAAATTATACTTAATTTACGAACAAACTGTCAAGGAAGGTGTAATATGAAGGAATTTGAAGAATTATTGACCCGTGGTGTTGGGGAAGTTTTTGTAAAAGCCGAACTCGAGAAGGCGCTAAAGCTAGGTAAGCCCCTACGCATTTATTACGGAGTAGATCCATCTGGTCCGATGATTCATCTTGGCCACGCAGTTCATTTACGCAAACTAGCACAGTTACAGAAACTTGGTCACAAGATTATCTTTTTGATCGGTGATTTTACTGGAATGATTGGGGATCCAACCGACAGGAATGCTATTCGTCAGCCGCTTACTAGAGAGCAGGTGCTAGAGAATGCAGCGACTTATCAGCGTCAGGTAGAGAAGTTTCTGGATTTCGGTGGCAAGAACCCGGTAGAAGTTCGCTTCAATAGTGAATGGAACGACGCTTTGGGCTTTAAAGACTTGATACAACTTTCAAGTAGCTTTACGGTTCAGCAGTTGCTGGAGCGTGATATGTTTCAGAATAGACTCAAGGAGCAAAAACCGATTGGGCTCCACGAGTTTCTCTATCCAGTAGTCCAGGGATATGATGCCGTAATGCTCGATGCGGACGTTCAGATCGGTGGTACCGATCAGACTTTCAATATGCTTCAGGGGCGTCAGCTGATGCGTTCGATGAAGGACAAGCTCCAGATGGTAATGACGCTTACCTTGCTTGAGGGAACCGATGGTCGCAAGATGAGCAAGAGCTTCAATAACGTGATTGCAGTCGAGGATGCGCCGAACGAAATGTTTGGCAAGGTGATGTCCCTAAAAGATGAACTAATTATTCAATACCTTACTTTAACTACGGATGTTTCGCTTGTCGAAATTGCAAAAATCGAAAAGCAACTTGCCGAAGGTATGAATCCGCGTGATGCAAAAGTCCGTTTGGGCAAAGAGATTGTAACGCTATACCACAGCGAAAAGGCGGCCGAGGAGGCTTACCAGGCATTTCAGCAGGTATTTGTAAAAAATGAATTACCTGACGAGATGGAAGAGGTTGAGCTACTGGATAAGAATTGGCCGCTAGCTGAGCTCTTGCACCAGAGTGGACTCGTGAACTCAAAGACAGAAGGCCGTAGAATGATAGAGCAAGGCGGAGTGCGCGTAGACGGAGCCGTAATCGGTGATCGCGAGGCTACAGTGCGACCGAAGCCAGGAATGGTATTCCAGGTGGGTAAACGAAAGTTTATTAAAGTTAAATAGATGGATCTTAGGACACCAATAGTCGAAGTAGCTGGTATCGGCGAGGGTCATGCGAAGCTCCTCGAAGGTCTTGGAATTCACACTATCGAGGATTTACTTTGGCATTTACCCAGGCGTTGGGATGACTACTCGAACGTACTTCCTATAAACCAGATCAAGCCTGGAGTTGCAGTAAGTGTCCGTGGCAAGGTGGCACAGATTGAAAATCGCCGGATTCGTGGCGGCAAGTATCTGACTCAGGCTTTGATTTCTGACGGTACCGGTTTACTCAAGGCGGTCTGGTTCAATCAGCCATTTCTGACCAAAAATATTCACGTGGATGATGACATCTTTCTCGCAGGAGTGGTGGAGTTTAGTTTTGGCAGCATCCAGATGCAGAGTCCGAGTTACGAGAAAATGAGCTCGGAAGATGGGGAAACGACTCATGTTGGGCGGATTGTTCCCGTATATCCCGAAACAGCTGGAGTTACGAGTAAATGGTTGCGCAACAAAATCCAACCACTGATGAAATATATGTATAGCATCAAGGACTACCTTCCGGAGAGCGTAAAGGCAGAGGAGAAGTTAATAGATCTACCTGCGGCGGTACGACAGATGCATTTCCCAGAGAACGAGGAACAGCTTGCCAAAGCAAGGGAGCGCATCGATTTTGACGAGATGTTTCTTTTGCAAGCTGCTGTGCTTGGTAGCAAGAAGAATCTCAAGAAAGAGCGTGCGATAGCCGTACCTTTTGATGAAGAATTGATCAAAAAATTTGTTCAAAGTTTGGGATTTGAACTTACAGTGGCACAAAAGAAATCCGCTTGGGATATCCTACGAGATGTTGCTAAAGGGGAGCCGATGAATCGATTGCTACAGGGCGATGTCGGCAGCGGTAAGACAGTGGTTGCGGCGATGGCGATGCTCAACGTTGCATCCTCTGGATCTCAGGCGGCATTACTTTGCCCGACGGAAATATTGGCCAAGCAGCACTATGCAAAAATTTCTCAGATGCTCAAACCCTTTGAAATGGAATGTGTCCTGCTTACCGGTAGTACCCCCAAGGAGGAGCGCATCGAGATTCTTACCAAAATTCGTGACGGCGAGGTGAAGGTAATTATTGGGACTCATGCAATTTTGGAAAAGAAGGTAGAATTTTGGCGCCTTGCGCTGGCTATTGTCGACGAACAGCACCGCTTTGGAGTTGCTCAGCGGGCAGCACTCAGGAAGGAAAACGCTGAAAGTAGCACTGTTCCTCATTTCTTAGCAATGACTGCCACGCCAATCCCACGTACTTTGTCCCTAACTGTTTATGGCGATTTGGACGTTTCGATTATTTACGAATTGCCTCCTGGAAGACAGAGAGTGGTAACTCGAATTGTACCCGAGGTAAAACGAAACGATAGTTATGAGTTTATTCGTAAGGAAATCGAGTCGGGGAGACAGGTGTATGTTGTCTGTCCTCTGGTCCAAGAGAAGGAAGAGGTAATTGCAAAAGATTTGGAGTCAGAAGAAACGGAGCGTGGGGAGGATTTAATGCTCTTCGGAGAAGATGAGAGCCGCGCAGTTTCAGGGTCAGAACTTTCGGAGACAGAGCGAAAGTCGGTAATGAATGAATATGAAAAACTATCGCGAAAGATTTTTCCTGAACTTAAAGTTGATTACATTCACGGGCAGATGAAAACAGCCGAAAAAGAACTGGCAATGAGTCGGTTTATCTCGGGTGAAACGAAAATCCTAGTCTCCTCCTCGGTTATCGAGGTAGGTGTGGATGTTCCAAATGCCACTATTATTATCATTGAGGATGCCGAACGTTTTGGCCTTTCCCAACTTCATCAATTCCGAGGACGGGTAGGTCGCGGTGCGCATCAATCGTATTGCCTCCTTTTCACCAAGTCCAAGAGTGATGTGGCTCAGCGAAGATTAGAAGCACTAGTGCACACTGATAACGGCTTCAAGCTAGCAGATACTGATCTTGAGATTCGGGGTCCCGGGGATTTCATTGGCGGTAGACAACACGGGTTACCCGACATTAGTATGCGCAATCTGATGAATACTGAGCTGATTAGTCGATGTCGCGAGGCAGCCAAAAGATTTTATACTCACGCTGACCTTTCCGAATATCCATTACTTGCCGTAAAAGCTGCAAAATATACCAGCGTACTAACCCTGGAGTAGTATGGAAACGAACTTAGAAGAAGCAAAAAGAGTCAAGATTCGGGAACAAGTAGGGATTTTGCTCGTTTGTTTGGTTCTTGCCGGAAGTGGAATTTTGCTACTCCGTGAGAAGCCGCAGGCGGGTTCGATGAGTTTTTCTAGCGGAGATGGTAAAACAGTTGAGAATGCGCCAAAAAGCACAACGACTTCAGATAATGCAGCAGCAACCAATACGAATTCTTCGGTTTCGACTAAAATTAATATAAATACAGCTTCGCTCGAGGATCTAGATAAATTGCCTGGAGTCGGTCCGGCAACCGCTCAAAAGATTATAGATTATCGAAATCAGAACGGACCCTTTCCAAATATAGAGGCGATAGATAATGTCTCTGGGATTGGACCATCCAAGTATTCGCAGATGAAGGACTTGATAACAATTTAAGATAGTATTACTCGGGGTTAAGTGTGTTTTTCCTTGCTGAAGCAAGGTGCTTTCGATGCTTTTGTCCATAGTCACAAAAGTATCCAAAAAGACATTTTAAATGCGTCGAACTGAGGTTCTCCGCAACGGCTAATTATGTCTATTTTTTCTACAAACCAACCTTGCTGTTTCTGCTTAATCCATAAAGAGACGCAATTCTTGAAAAAGACAAAGAATTATAGTAAAATAGTCCAAGTCTCACGTACCGTGCCTCGGTGGTGAAACTGGTATACACGCTAGTTTTAGGAACTAGTGCCGCAAGGCGTGGAGGTTCGATTCCTCTCCGAGGCACCAGAGTCAGCTTTCGCTGGCGCATGACGCAGTTGACTAATGCCAACTGCTATATGCTATCGCGGAGCTTCCTCGACCAACAAAAATATTTATTTTTGTTGGAAACGGGACAGGCCGAGTGAGGCCGAGAGAAGAGGATAAGGCCGATTGGGCCTTTTTTCATTTCTGCCCGGATATGGTATTATTGTTATCGACCTAGGTAAAAATATTTTAGTAATAAAGATTAAGAGGAGTAGATGATGCTAACCCTTACAGATGATAATTTTGAAGCAGAAGTTTTACATAGCAAAACACCTGTAATCGTAGACTTTTTTGCAGAATGGTGTGGACCTTGCAAGATGTTGGGGCCAATTTTCGAAGAAGTTGGTGCCAAGTATGATGGCAAAGTAAAATTTGTGAAAGTGAATGTTGACGAAGCTCGTGAGACAGCCATGAAATATGGTGTGATGAGCATCCCAACTGTAATTACATATCGTGGCGGGGAAGTCGCTGAGACAATGGTGGGACTTCAGGACGAGACAGCACTAACCGCAAAAGCCGAGGGGCTTCTTAAGTAGAAAGTTTTTAAAGTTAGTAAAGCTCGTAAAGTTTCTGAGCTGAGTGGAGGGACTTTACACTTTTTACTTTAAAACTTTATAACTAGATGTTGACTGAAAGGAAATGTATATGAACGTAACACGAGAAAATCTAAAAGACGGTAAGGTAAAGCTAACCATCGAGGTGGAGGCAGGGAAGATTGTCCTAGCTTCAGACCAAGCATATGCAAAGTTGGCACCCACTGTTAAGGTGGCTGGTTTCCGTCCGGGGAAAGCCCCAAAGAATATTGTAGAAAAGGAAATCGGTACCGAGCGTTTTGAGGCAGAGATTCTTGACATCCTACTACCACAGACCTATTATGAAGCAGTGATGCAGGAGAAGCTCGAAGTTGTTGGCGCCCCTGAGGTCAAACTAGTTAAATTTGTACCAACCGATGGCCTCACCTACGAGGCTGTAGTTGAGATTATGCCAGAAATCGTTATCCCAGATCTCAAGAAGATTTCGGTCAAGAAGCAAAAGGTAGAGGTCAAAAAGGAGGAGGTGCAGGAGGTACTAGACGACCTTGCAAAGCAACTTCAGAAATTCCAAGTTGTCGAGCGCGCTGCCAAGAAGGGTGACCGCGTAGAAATCGATTTTGATGGCTACCTAAAGGGACTACCTTTTGATGGTGGTAAAAGCCAGAATCATCCACTGGTCTTAGGTTCAGGAAGCTTTATTCCAGGGTTTGAGGAGCAACTCGAAGGTACAAAGGCAGGGGACGAAAAAGACGTCGAGGTGACTTTCCCCAAGGATTACCATGCCGAGAACCTAAAAGGTGAAAAGGTTACTTTTAAGGTCAAAGTTCACACGGTAGAAGAAATTATCCTTCCAGATATCGATGATGCCTTTGCCAAAGAGGTTGGAACTTTCAAGGACCTAGATACCCTAAAGGCAGACGTCGAGAAGCAACTTCTCTTCACCAAAGAGACCCAGGAAAGACATCGTCTGGAAGACGAAATTCTTACTGCTATTGCCGAGAAGGCGAAGTTTACCGTTCCAGAAGGACTTGTTTCTCAGGAACAGCACCGTCTGATGCACGATGCCGAGAATAACCTGGCGCAGCAAGGGATGCAGATGGCCCAATATCTGGAAATGATCAAGAAGACTCCAGAAGAGGTTGAAGCTGAGATGAAGCCAGAAGCCGAAAAGCGAGTAAAGGTTGGAATGATCCTGACACAGTTCGCCAAAGACGGAGAATACAAAGCTACCGAGGCAGAGCTCAAGAAAGCTGTTGAAGACCGTATCAAGTCCCACCCAGAGGCTCAGGCCGAGGAAGCTCGTAAGTATTACGAGTCTCACGATGGCCAGCATGCTCTAGAGAACGCTATCATCGGCACAAAGGTTCTCGATTATCTAGTAGAAACTTGTAGTAAATAGCTAAATCATCATATTTTTTGGAAGCCGCACTCTTGTGCGGCTTCTTTGTGCTTGTGGTAAAATAGGATTACTCAAATACGAAAGGGGAGCAACATGAACGAAAAAAATCAGATTTTGATACCAACCGTTATCCAGAAGACGTCGCTCGGCGAACGTGCTTATGATATCTATAGCAAACTTCTCGAGGATCGCATCATCTTCCTCGGCACAGGCATTGACGATACCGTAGCAAATCTTGTGATTGCGCAGCTGCTTTACCTTGAGAGCATTGATACCAAGAAGGACATCACAATGTATATCAATAGTCCTGGTGGTAGCGTCAGCTCGGCGATGGCTATTCTCGACACGATGAATTTTGTGAGCCCTGATGTTTCTACAGTTTGTATCGGAATGGCTGCCAGTGCAGCTGCGGTATTACTTTCAGCTGGTACCAAGGGGAAACGTTTCACTTTGCCTAATTCCCGCGTGCTGATTCATCAGCCACTAGTTGAGGGTATGGGCGGGCAAGCTACTGACATTGAGATTCACACCAAGGAGTTACTACGCATCAAAAAGGAATTGGCTACTATTCTCGCAGACAACACCGGTCAGCCGATATCGAAGATTAACAACGACGTGGAGCGTGATTATATCCTCTCCGCGGAAGAGGCAAAGAAATACGGTCTAGTGGATGAGATAATCAGAAAAAGGAAGTAATCCCTGCCCTTTGTCATTCCCGCGAAGGCGGGAATCTAGTAATATGAACCTAACGATATCATTAATTTCTTTTCCATCTTCTCTTGAAAGAAGATGGAGTCAAGTTCAAGAAAAATCGAACTCCTTCGTCTCTGTACGAAATTTTGCTGAGTAAACTTGCAATAATTTCTAGCATTCGACGATAGTCGGCCCTCGGGCGAGCGATTTTTCGCAGGAAAGGAACCGCCACATGAAATTACGAGAGATATACGAACTATTTGTAGAAAAGGGGATTGCAAATGATCCTCGGGAAAAGCAGCGGATCGAGAAAGTTCTTGCTGATGAGAAGAAGAAGTATGACAAGCTAGAAAAGGACGAGAAACAGTATTATGACAAAGAACGTCTGGTGAATCCTTTTGCAGATACGCGCATTCTTGCAGGTGACGAAAACACCGACGTAAAGCGCATTTTGGTTGGTGTAGATATGGAAGTGGGGGAGGTCCTTTTGGCCGATCGCCTTACCGAGAAGGGGCAGCAGATTGATTTAATCCTAGCTCATCATCCAGAGGGTGTCGCGCTTGCAGCACTAAGTGAAGTAATGGATATTCAGTCTGATGTTCTTAGTCTCTATGGTGTCCCGATTAATGTTGCAGAGGGGACTATCGCCGGCCGCATTTCCGAGGTTTCTCGAGGTATTGCTCCAGTAAATCATCAGCGTGCAGTGGACGCTGCTAGGTTGCTAGGATTTCCAATGATGTGTTCACACACTGTGGCTGACAATATGGTGTATACCTATGTGAAAGAGATTATGGACAGGAAAAAACCTGATACAGTAGGCGATGTAATTGACCTTCTTATGGAAATACCAGAGTACCAGGAAGGGAAGAAGCTAGGGGCAGGACCACGTCTTTTTGCTGGAAACAAGGAAAATAGAGCCGGAAAGATTGCCGTCACCGAGATGACGGGTGGTACTAGCGGTGCCAAAGAGATGTTTGAGAAGATGTCACACGCTGGAATAGGGACTATCATCGGGATGCACATGGGCGAGGATCATCGCAAAGAAGCCGAGAAACACCACTTGAACGTAGTAATTGCTGGACATATGGCCTCTGATTCTCTGGGTATGAACCTACTTCTCGATGAAATTGAGAAAAAAGGCGTAGAAATAATTCCAGTTAGTGGACTAATCAGGGTGAGTCGAAAATAGTTGACATCACGCCTATTTTAGTGTAAATTTTGTACTATAGCTTAACGGAATAAAGAAGAAACAGGAGTCGAAAATACTGATTCCTGGCTCTTATCTTTATGAGCACTACAATGAGAATAACGAATTACCCTTATATATAAGTAAAATCATTAATTAAGGAGCGAGCTTTTATGGCCAAAAAATCGCTAGAATTCGCGTCATCGTCAAAGACGGGTCGCAAATATCTCAACCCATCCCCGGACGTTCTGCAGTTACCAAACTTGACAGAAGTCCAAACAGACAGCTTCAACTGGTTCATTCGAGAGGGACTAGCAGAGCTGTTCGAAGAGGTTTCACCCCTCGACGACTACACCGGCAAGCTAATGTCCATCTCTTTCAAGGACTACTGGCTTGGCGACCCGAAGTACTCAGAGCTAGTATCTAAAGAGAAGAAAGTAACCTACGAAGCACCTCTAAAGGCGAATGTAGAGCTTACAATCAAAGAGACCGGTAAAAAGAAAATCCAAGAAGTATTTCTTGGTGATATGCCCGTGATGACCAATCGCGGTACTTTTATTATTAATGGTGTAGAGCGCGTTGTCGTTTCACAGCTAGTACGTTCCCCAGGAGTTTACTTCACCTCAGAAGAGCTCACAGCGGGAACTTTTTTTGGCGCCAAGGTTATTCCTGGACGCGGTGCTTGGCTCGAAATCGAGACAGCTCCTCAGGATGGCATTTACGCCAAGATCGATCGCAAGCGCAAGATTCCAATCACTACTTTGCTTCGCGCTTTTGGTTACTCTACTGACGAGGAAATCAAAGCTCTCTTCCATGATGTAAACACCAATAAAGAACGTGATTACATCGCAAATACTCTCGAAAAAGATCCTTCACGCAATCAAGGTGAAGCGTTCGTAGAAGTTTACAAGCGTATTCGTCCAGGGGATTTGGCCACCGTGGAGAATGCTCGCAGCTTTATTGAAGGTATGTTCTTTGATGTAAAGAAATATGACCTCTCTCGCGTTGGTCGCTACAAGACCAACAAGCGCCTTGGCGTTGACATCAAGAATGTTCGTGCTAATCGTGCTTTCCGCAAGGAAGACCTAGTAGCTATCGTCAAAGAAATTATTCGTTTGAATAATGAAGGTGGCGTGGCTGACGACATCGACCACATGGGTAACCGTCGCGTTCGTACAGTTGGAGAACTTATCCAGCAGAAATTCCGCATTGGTCTTACTCGTACAGAACGTAACATCAAAGATCGTATGTCGATCTATGATACCGAGACAGTTACTGCAAGTCAGCTCATCAACGTGCGACCTATTGTTGCATCGGTTCGTGAGTTCTTTGCTAGTTCACAGCTTTCACAGTTTATGGACCAAACTAATCCTCTTACAGAGCTCGCTCACAAGCGTCGTCTGTCCTCTCTAGGGCCAGGCGGACTTTCACGTGAACGTGCCGGTTTTGAGGTTCGTGACGTTCACAAGACTCATTATGGTCGTATTTGTCCTATTGAGACTCCAGAAGGACCAAACATTGGTCTTGTAAACTCACTCGCATCTTTTGCTAAGATCAACAGCTATGGTTTCATTGAGACTCCATATCGTGTGGTCGAGAAAGACAAGAACGGTAAGCCTTATGCTACCGGTAAGATTGTTTACCTTGCTGCTGATGATGAAGAAAACAGCATTATCGCTCAGGCGACAACGCCAGTAGACGAAAAGGGTCACTTTGTTAGCGCCACTGCAATCGCTCGTCGACACGGTGAGGCAGACGAAGTTCCTGTTGCCGAAGTTGACTATATCGACGTTGCCACAGAGCAGCCAGTAAGTATTTCTACTTCACTGATTCCTTTCGTTGAGCATGACGACGCACGTCGCGCCTTGATGGGTGCCAACATGCAACGTCAGGCTGTTTCGGTTGTGAAGCCACAGGCTCCAATCGTTGGTACTGGTAATGAAGCCAAGGTAGCTGAGGATTCTGGACAGATTGTTCAGGCTAAGGCCGCTGGTGAAATCATTGCGGTTTCTGCTGATACCATCAAGATTAAATACACCGATGGTAAGGAAGAAATCATTCTTCTAAATAAATTTGCTCAGACCAATAGTGATACTTGTATCAATCAGCATCCTCGCGTTTCTACTGGCCAGAAAGTAAAGAAGGGTGACCTTCTTGCTGACGGCGCTGCTACCGAAGGTGGTGAGCTAGCTTTAGGACAGAATGTTCTAGTTGGTTACATGACTTGGCAGGGTAACAACTTTGAGGACGCCATCGTTCTTTCACAGCGTCTTGTAGAAGATGATCGTTATACCTCTATCCACCTAGAAGAGTTCCACATTGACGTGCGCGACACTAAGCTCGGGCCAGAGGTTATCACTCGTGATATCCCTAATGTTGGTGACGAAGCTCTTCGTGACCTCGACGAAGAGGGTATTATCCGCGAAGGTGCCGAAGTTGTCGCTGGTGACATTCTAGTAGGTAAGATTACACCAAAGGGCGAAACTGAGCTTACTGCAGAGGAGCGTCTATTGCGCGCTATCTTCGGTGAAAAGGCTCGCGACGTTAAGGATAGCTCACTCCGCGTTCCACCTGGAGTTCACGGCAAGATCATAAGCATCGGTACCAAGTCTCGCGACAAGGGTGACGAGCTTCCTGCCGGTGTAATTACTCAGGTTTACGTCATGATTGCTCAGATGCGCAAGATTGCGGTCGGAGACAAAATGGCTGGACGCCACGGTAACAAGGGCGTTATTGCCCGAATTCTACCTATCGAAGACATGCCTTACCTAGAGGATGGTACTCCGCTAGACGTACTGCTAAACCCACAAGGTATTTCGTCTCGTTTGAACTTTGGTCAGGTACTCGAAACTCATCTAGGTTGGGCTGCCGCTGCACTTGGTATCAAGATTGCATCTCCAGTTTTCAATGGAGTTAAGGTAGATCAGATCAAAGAGCTTCTTGGTGAAGCTGGCCTTGCCGAAGACGGGCGTTCTCAGCTCTATGATGGTCGCACTGGCGAGCCATTTGCAGAACGCACAGTAGTCGGATACAAATACTTCTTGAAGCTTCTTCACCTTGTAGAAGACAAGATTCACGCTCGTTCTATCGGGCCGTACGCTATGGTTACTCAGCAGCCACTTGGTGGTAAAGCTCAGTTCGGTGGCCAGAGATTCGGTGAGATGGAAGTGTGGGCACTTGAGGCATATGGTGCCGCTCACACATTGCAAGAAATCCTAACCATCAAGTCCGACGACGTGATTGGTCGTTCCAAGGCTTATGAGTCCACCATTAAGGGTGAGGACATCAAAGAGCCAAGGGTTCCAGAATCATTCAACGTTCTTGTCAAAGAGCTTCAGGGCTTGGGTCTAGAAGTTGACCTTATTCAGGAGGATCCAAAAGTTGGCGACGTTGCTATCGAAGCAGAGAAGCTGATCGAAGAGAGCTATGAAGAGAATATCGAAGAGCTTAAGGGACAGAAATTGATGGTAGGGGATCGTGCCGAGGACGAGCTACCAGCCGTTGATGTCGATACCGACAAAGCGATAGATGACTTTGAAGTACTAGAAGAAATGCCTCAGGGCGAGAAATAGGCGAGGAGAGAAAAGTGATATTACAAGAAACAAGAAATGAGAACTTCAAAGCAATCAAGCTTTCGATAGCTTCTCCAAAACACATTCTCGATTGGTCACACGGCGAAATTACAAAGCCAGAGACTATTAACTACCGTACTCTGAAGCCAGAAAAGGACGGCCTTTTCTGCGAAAAGATTTTCGGCCCTGCAAAGGATTGGGAATGTTACTGCGGCAAGTACAAAAGAATCCGCTACAAAGGCGTAATCTGCGATCGTTGTGGAGTCGAGGTTACTCGTTCCATCGTTCGTCGTGAACGCATGGGTCACATCAAACTTGCAGTACCAGTAACTCATATCTGGTTCCTACGTGGAGTACCTTCATCTATTGGTCTTACTCTTAATCTTTCAGCTCGTGACCTAGAGAAGGTGGCTTACTTTGCAAATTACATCATCCTTTCAGTTGATGATGACGCAAAACAAGCTGCAAAGAAGAAAATTGACGAAGAATTCAAGGCGCGTAAGGCCGAGATTGAAGCAACCGAGAAGGACGCCGAAGCTCGACAACAGCAGATTGATGATCTCGAACAGTACCGCACAACAGCTCGTGATGACCTCAACCAAATTAGCCCGCTAGAGATTATCTCGGAGTCTAAATATCGTGATTTCTCACTAAAGTTTGGTGAAGTTTTCACGGCAAGCATCGGTGCCGAGGCAATCAAGACTTTGCTTGAGCAGGTAGACCTCGACAAGTTGGTCGAGACACTTCGTACCGAAGTTGATGCTTCACAGGGTGTAAAACGCAAAAAAGCTATCAAGCGCCTCAAACTTATCGAAGGCTTTGTTAGTGCTGGGATTCGACCTGAGTGGATGATTATGACTGTGATGCCAGTAATCCCACCAGATCTTCGTCCAATGGTACAGCTCGACGGTGGTCGTTTCGCGACCTCTGACCTAAACGATCTTTATCGTCGAGTTATCAACAGAAATACTCGTCTCAAGAAATTGCTTGATATGGATGCCCCAGAGGTTATCTGTCGTAACGAGAAGCGTATGCTTCAAGAGGCAGTTGACGCTCTTATCGACAATTCTGCACGTCGCGATAAGAACGTTTCTATGGCTACAAATCGCAAGAAATTACGTTCACTTGCAGATATGCTCAAGGGTAAACAGGGCCGTTTCCGTCAGAACCTGCTCGGTAAACGTGTAGACTATTCTGGTCGCTCGGTTATCGTAGTTGGTCCTCACCTCAAGCTAGATCAATGTGGTCTACCAAAGATGATGGCTCTCGAGCTCTTTAAACCGTTTGTAATCAGCAAGCTTATTCTCGATGGAATTGCTCATAACGTAAAAAGTGCTAGTCGTATGATTGAGCGTAGCCGCACCGAAGTTTGGGACGCCCTAGACACCGTGATCACTGGTAAGTACGTGCTTCTAAACCGTGCTCCTACCTTGCACCGTCTTGGTATTCAGGCTTTCAAACCGGTTCTAATCGAAGGTAAAGCTATTCAGATTCATCCACTTGTTTGTTCGGCTTTCAACGCCGACTTCGATGGAGACCAAATGGCGGTTCACGTTCCTTTGTCTGCAAAAGCTCAGAAGGAAGCCGCTGAAATTATGCTTTCTACCAAGAACTTGCTAAAGCCAGCTGCTGGTGAGCCAGTAGTGAAGCCTTCTCAGGATATCGTTCTGGGCATCTTCTGGATGACAGTCGATCTTGCCGAAAATCGTACCGTGAAAGCTTACTCCTCGAAGGAAGAAGTAATCTCGGCTTTCGATCTTGGCGAGCTCAAAGTTCGCAGCAAGGTCAAGCTAATGATCGACGGCGCCCTTACCGAAACTACAGTCGGACGTATTTTCTTCAATGAAATTCTTCCTGCAGGTTTTGGTTATATGAACGAAGAAATGACTTCAAAGAAGCTTACCGCTGTTATTGAGAGAATCTTCGTAGATTATGGTTCAGACGAGACTGTAAAGTTTGTAGACAAGATGAAGGATCTTGGATTCGAGTTCTCAACTCTATCTGGAATCTCGATGTCGATGGACGACTTCCAGATCCCAGAGTCCAAGGGTGCTATCCTTGCGAAATTCGACGAAAAGGAAAAACAGGTTTTTGCTCAGTATAGCCAAGGTATGATCACTGGCGACGAGCGTTACGCCAAGATTCTTGAAATCTGGATGGAGGCTCGTGACGAGGTGATGAAAGCTATGGCCAAAGATATGGACCAGACAAGCTCTGCAGCTGTGATGATGAATTCTGGTGCTCGTGGTAACCTTTCACAGATGGCACAGATGGCTGGTATGAAGGGTCTGGTGGTGAACGCTTCTGGTCGTACTATCGAGTTCCCAATCAAGTCCAACTACAAAGAAGGTCTTTCTTCTCTAGAATACTTCTCATCAACTCACGGCGCACGTAAGGGTCTTTCCGATACCGCGCTTAAGACTTCCGACTCTGGATACCTGACACGTCGTTTGGTAGACGTTTCCCAGGAAGTTGTTGTTACCGAGAAGGATTGTGGTACCAAGAATGGTACTGTCATCACCAAGACTGAATCTAAGAAAATTGGTGAAGATTTCTCGGCTCGCGTTATCAGCCGTGTGCTTGCCAAAGACGCAGTGGACGAGAAAACTGGTGAGATTATCCTCAAGAAGGGTACGCTTATCGGCACTGATGAATTTGCCAAGCTTGATGTCGCTCAGATTACTGAAGTTACGATCCGTTCTGCACTCACCTGTGAGTCAGAGTGGGGAATCTGCCAACACTGTTATGGTTCCGACTTAGCACGTGGTGGTTTGATCGCTCTCGGTGAAGCTGTCGGTATTATCGCCGCACAATCTATCGGTGAGCCTGGTACACAGCTAACGATGAGAACCTTCCATGCTGGTGGTATTGCTGGCGTTGACATCACACAGGGTCTGCCTCGTGTAGAAGAGCTTTTCGAAGCTCGTCAGCCAAAGGGTCAGGCAATTCTAGCCGAAATTTCGGGTAAGATTGTGATCACCAACGCTAACGGTAAGCACAAGATCGACATTGTTTCAGATGTACTTTCCGAAGATGTTTATGACATGACTGGTCTAACACCAGAGGTCAAGAACAATCAGAAGGTCGAGATGAAGGACGTTCTCGCTACCAAGGACGGTAAGAAGCCTGTAAAGGCAAAGAATGCCGGTATCGTTAAGATCAAAGATGGTACCCTTCGCGTAGTCCGCGATGCTGAAATCAAGAGCTACGAAGTTCCTCAGCAGGTAGGTGTTTACGTCAAAGATGGTGACACAGTAGAGGTTGGTCACCAAATTACTGAAGGTTCATGGAATCTACAGGATGCGCTGAAGCTTATGGGTGAGAACGCAGTAGAACGTTACATCATGACTGAAGTTCAGCAGACATATGCTTCTCAGGGTCAGACGATCAATGACAAGCACATCGAAATTATTATCCGTCAGATGTTCTCACGCTGCCGCATTGACGAGGCAAATGATACCAACTTTATCGCTGGTGAAATTGTTTCTCGTTCTGCAATGCAGCGTACGAACAACAAGACAAAGAAAGAGAAAAAGAAGATTGCTGAATTTACAAACCTTCTCCTCTCGATTACCAAGGTTTCTATCACAACCGATAGCTTCCTCTCTGCAGCTTCCTTCCAGGAAACTAGCAGAGTACTTATTAGCGCCGCAGTAGCCGGTAAGGTCGACGAACTCAAAGGTCTTAAAGAGAATGTGATTATTGGTAAGCTGATTCCAGCCGGAACGGGCTTTGCTCAATCATTGCAAAAGAACAAATAATTTGTTAAAATCTATAAGATTTTCAAAGGAAAAGGGAAAATATGCCAACAATTAATCAATTAATTCGAAAACCTCGCAAGAGTCCAAAGACCAAGAGCAAGTCACCTGCACTAGCACGCGGCCTCAATGTGCTCAAGAATCGTACAACTGCTGTAAATAGTCCTCAGAAGAGGGGAGTTTGCGTCAAAGTTACGACTACGACACCAAAGAAGCCAAACTCTGCTTTGCGTAAGATTGCTCGTGTTCGTCTAACCAACGGTATGGAAGTTACGGCTTACATTCCAGGTATCGGTCATAACCTACAGGAACACAGTGTAGTCATGATCCGCGGCGGACGTGTAAAGGACCTTCCAGGTGTTCGTTACCACATTGTACGTGGTACTCTGGACGCCGCTGGGGTTGCTAATCGCAAACAAGGTCGTAGTAAATACGGCGCCAAAAAAGCCTAATACAAATTATAAATAAATGCAGTGCTATTAGCTGCTCCACCTGGGTAGAGAGCAGCTAAAGTATTCATCGAGAGCAGGGCAAATCCTGACTCTTACGAAGGAGAAGTATGCCAAGAGATCCTAGAAAAGTAGAAAAAAGAATCCTGTTACCAGACGCAAAGTATGGTAGCGTAATCGTGTCCAAATTTATCAACAAGGTAATGCTCGACGGCAAGAAGAGTCTTGCTCAGAACCTAGTATACGGAGCAATGGAAGAAGCCGAGAAGAAGCTGGGTAAGCCAGCTTTGGAAATCTTCGAAACCGCCATCAAGAACGTTTCACCGGTAGTTCAGGTAAAATCACGCCGCATCGGTGGTGCTACATACCAGGTACCGATGGAAGTAAAGGGTGATCGTCGTATGCACTACGGCTTCAGCTGGATTCGTGATGCTGCCCGCAACCGTAAGGGTATGGACTTCTCAAAGGCACTCGCCCTTGAGCTAGTTGATGCTTACAACAGCATTGGTATCGCCATGAAGAAAAAGGAAGATACTCACCGTATGGCCGAAGCCAACAAGGCTTTTGCTCACTTTGCTCGTTACTAATTGATAAATTGCAAATATCAAACGACAAATAACAAATAAATACCTAAGTTCCAATACTAAAATCCGCGAAATTATTTGGAATTTGGTACTTGGAAATTGGAGCTTAACTATATGCCTAGAGAATATTCACTCGAAAAAACTAGAAATATTGGTACTATTGCGCACATCGATGCAGGTAAGACCACTGTCACAGAAGGTATCTTGTATATCTCAGGACGTGTTCACAAGATCGGTGAAGTGCATGAAGGTGCCGCAACTATGGACTGGATGGAGCAAGAACAAGAGCGTGGTATCACGATTACTTCCGCTGCTACTACTTGTTTCTGGAAAAAACACCGTATCAATATCATCGACACTCCTGGTCACGTGGACTTTACTGTAGAAGTAGAGCGTTCTTTGCGTGTACTAGACGGTGCTGTCGTTATTTTGGATGGCAAGATGGGCGTAGAGCCACAGTCTGAGACAGTATGGCGTCAGGCTGACAAATACAGCGTTCCTCGTATGTTTTTCGCCAACAAGATCAACCAGACAGGTGGAGACTTTTATAAGACTCTCGACTCTGTTCGCGATAGACTATCTAAAAATGCATATCCTATTTTCTTACCGATCGGTCATGAGCAGACTATCAAGGGTGCCGTCGATCTTATCGAGATGAAAGCCTATATGTACAAAGAGTATACTGACAAGAAGCTCGAAGAAGTCGAGGTTCCTGCAGATATGATGGACAAGGTAGAGAAGTACCGTGAAGAGCTTATCGAAAAAGTCGTCGAATATGACGATGATGCTATGGAAAAATACCTTGCAGGTGGAACATTTACTGCTGAAGAGTTGAAAAAACTAGTCCGTAAAGCGACAGTTTCTGGTAATTTCTATCCATATTTGGGCGGAGATGGTCGTGGTGTAATCGTTTCTATACTTGTAGATGCTATCATCGACTATCTACCATCACCACTTGATGTTATTCCAGCACACGCTGTCGATGAGAAGACTGGTGATGATCTCGCGATCTCAGCTACTGACGATGAGCCATTTGCAGCCCTTGCTTTCAAGGTAGCCGCAGACCCTTTCGTTGGTAAGCTTATCTTCTTCCGTGTATATCGTGGTGTTCTACAGAAGGGTTCATACGTCCTAAATGCCACTACTGGTAGCAAGGAGCGTATCGGTCGTATCGTACAGATGCACGCAAATCACAGAGAAGAGCTAAGTGAAGTTTATTCAGGTGATATTGCAGCCGCTGTTGGTCTTGGTAAGACCACTACTGGCGATACTCTTTGCGATGTAGCACATCCAATCAAGCTTGAGAATATTACATTCCCAGAGCCAGTTATCGAGATTGCTATAGAGCCTAAGACAAAAGCCGACCAAGATAAGATGGGCATGGCACTTGCACGTCTTGCAGAAGAAGATCCTACTTTCCGTGTACATACGGACGAAGAAGTTGGTCAGACCATTATCGCTGGTATGGGTGAGCTTCACCTAGATATCCTTGTAGATCGTATGAAGCGAGAGTTCAAGGTCGAGGCAAATGTTGGTAAACCTCAGGTTGCTTATCGTGAGTCTATCAAGGGCAAGGTAAAACAAGAAGGTAAGTTTGTTCGTCAGTCTGGTGGACGTGGTCAGTATGGTCATGTTTGGATTGAGATTGAGCCTAACGAAGAAGGTCTAGGATTTGAGTTTATTAACAAGATTGTTGGTGGCGCGATTCCAAAAGAATATATCAACCCGGTACAAAACGGTATCAAGGAAGCTCTCGACAATGGTGTTATCGCTGGTTATCCAGTAGTTGACGTCAAGGTTACTCTTTATGACGGTTCATTTCACGAGGTTGACTCGAACGAAATGGCCTTCAAAATTGCCGGTTCCATGGCGCTTCAGGAAGGTGTACGCAAGGCTACTCCTATCATCCTTGAGCCTATCATGAAGGTAGAAGTTACCGTACCAGAAGAGTATATGGGTGATATTATGGGTGACCTAAACTCAAAGCGTGGACGCATTCAGCAGATGTCAGATCGTGGTAACGCCAAGATTGTAGATGCTTTCGTCCCACTTGCTGAGATGTTTGGTTATGCTACCAACCTTCGCTCGATGACTCAAGGTCGTGGTACTAGTACTATGGAGTTTGATCACTACGAGGAAGTACCAGGAAATGTTGCCCAGGAAATTATCGCTAAGCGCGGTAAGAAACAGGCAGAATAAAGTAGATTGTACAACTCTTGTATACAAAAAGACCTCAGTAATGAGGTCTTTTTGATTGGTACTAATCTCGTTTCTTCCCTTGCTGAAGCAAGGAGTATTTAGGTGGTCGTATTTTAGACGCGTCATATTAATCGTGTGTTCTAGGGGCTGTAGACGCGCCACAGGGCAAATTGGCGTTAAAAACGTTGATTATTGCCGGTTTTCGGCATATAATACCGGCACAAAGTCAGGTATAAAGCGCCTGGCGGCGCGTACCATAGATTGGGGTCTACGATGACGTTGTTCCAGTTTGTCCAGATTGCTCCTTTCGCGGCCATCGGTCTGCTGTGGCTGATCGGCGCCGTTGCCCTACTTTGGGTTGTTTTCAGCGAGGGGGCGCCGAAGGATCTGCCGAATTGGAAGGAGGGATTGGCTATCCTCTCGTGGATACCCATATATCTCGGCTATCGAGCAGTGCGATACTGTTGGTTAGCGGCATGTGGTGTACCTGAGCATCAGCGAGACTGGTAGAGGAGGTGTAAGACTATGAGTAGAGGTAATACTTGGCACTTGGATGCCGATGGTACTACGATCGAATCGTGCATCAAGGCACCTGTTTTCGATGCCATGGCGAATCCTGGTGAGAAGAAGGGGGACGAGCCGAGGGTTCGCATCTGGACCAAGAGCCTGGTAGACGCTTCGACGTCAGGGTACCAGACCCTCGACCTCAGCGACGCGAAGAACCTCGCTTCCGTACTGGCCAAGGTTATCACGGCAGCTGAAGATCTCGGCTAGGGTTACGACATGAGCGGAGGAAACTGATGGGTAGGAGCTTTCGGCTCAGGTCTGGTGAGAAGCCCTGGTACGTCGTAATCGATGGCTCCAAGGTACTGCACATCGCAAGGCGTGACAGGGAGTGGACACACTCAGCATGCGGACGTTACTACAACAACTGCCGGGTTCTTGTCTGCCGTGACCTTGTCGACTTCGACGAGTTTCGTGCAGAATTCGCCGAGATTTACGCCGAACGCCGGCGTGACTCTACAAACTCGGCATGCTTCCTGGTCGACGAGGCTGTGATGAACATCCTGGTCAAGGACTTCGGTTTCAGGGTCTGCCTTGCCTGCCAGAGGTACACATAGAGGCCACGACACGCAATAGCATTTCTCGCAATAGTTCGGGAAGGCCATGCGGTTCGTGGCCTTTTCGTTTTCCTTGATTTTAGCCACCATTCGGCATATAATACCGCCATTGAAGCCAAAGGTGCATGCGCCTTACGGCGTGCACCTTGAAGAGACGAGGGGATGAATATGAAGAAGAAGTTGAGTGACCTGTGGTGGACCGCCGTGGTCTACTTGGTCTGCTTCGCAGCTTGGGGCCTGTGGGTTCTGGTCGAGAGTGGATTGCTGCCGGTTCAGTTGGGCAACGACGAGGGCGCCTAACGCCAGATGGGGGGTTGACCATGAGTAAAGTCATTGTCTCCCTGCCGGGAGGTAGGGCGATATCAACCGAGGAGCTTCCGCCGCTGGCGACATCTGTCACGCTCGATTACTCTCGTGGGCTGGTGGAGCAGCTCGGTAAGACCGACAAGCGCAACTACCAGTTGTGCACACAGCCTCTGGTTGTGACCGAAGAGGATTCGGTTCATGACCTGCAGGTAGGGGACGTTGTCGTAAACATCGCCGATTTTGGCCCGAGACCTACTGAATTGGGGATGTCATGAACAGCGACACGGTTGGCATCACGACGATGCTCGTTCTCTTCGGAGATGCGGTCGAGAGACTGGCTGTCTTCGGAGTAGCGCTGCTCGCGCTTGCGGTTGTGGGAGGCGTCTCCCTGGTCGCTTACCTTCTGTGGTCTGGTGGTTTCCAGTGCTTCTGGCAGAAGTCTACTGGGCAGTGTCCGCACTGCTCCAACGTGGCTTGCCACAAGAGCGGAGTCTACAACACGATGCCGCGCACGGCCGGCTCCAGAGCGTCGCGTTCGAGGATGCATCCCAGCGACTTCTGGTATGCAGTGTTGGGCTTGGTCCTTTCGTCAATCGAGCACTGGAAGCTGGTAACGGCTGTAGTGCTCTTCGTCGAGTACCTCGCTGTACTGGCAGTAGTCGGTTACCATGCTCCACGGTGGCTGCTTTGGACACCGCTCGCCGTTTGGCCCGGCTCGCTTGTGGTTACTGCCTTCATCGTGCTCGCCTGTGTGCTCTACCTTGCCATAGGTGAGCGTCTCGCCAACAGTGGTCACTCTCCAAGCGCTTAGGCGCAGCGAAGGTGACGAATTCCTTCTGGGCCGTGGGTCCGCACTTCTCTGCGAAAGCAGACGAGGAGGCGGGCACGCGGCCTTCTACGTTATAGACCTTATGGCATTACAAATTTTATGAACTTTCACTATTAAATACTTGCACAAAGTAGTGATATATAGTAATATTTGTAGGCCAAATGAATACATATCCGCCACGTCACGAAGGACGCGGGGGATTTAAAGTGTATTACCAAGAATATTAAACAAAATTAACAAAGTAAAAACTTACAAGGAGACCAAATGGCTGAAGTTTATAAGAGAGACAAGCCCCATGTAAACGTTGGTACTATCGGACACGTTGACCATGGTAAGACAACCCTGACAGCTGCTATTACATCTGTACTAGCAAAGAAAGGCCTAGCTACTGCTAGAAAGTTTGCCGACATCGACAACGCTCCAGAAGAGCGCGAGCGCGGTATTACTATTGCTACTTCTCATCAAGAGTATGAGACAGACAAGCGTCACTATGCGCACGTTGACTGTCCTGGACATGCCGACTACGTAAAGAACATGATCACTGGTGCTGCACAGATGGACGGCGCTATCTTGGTTGTGGCTGCTACTGACGGTCCTATGCCACAGACTCGTGAGCACATCCTACTTGCTTACCAGGTTGGTGTTCCACAAATCGTTGTTTACATGAACAAATGCGACATGGTTGATGATGCAGAGATGCTTGACCTTGTTGAGATGGAAATTCGTGAACTTCTTACTAAGTACAAATATGATGGTGACAACACACCTATCATTCGTGGTTCAGCTCTTAAGGCGCTTGAAGGCGATGCTAAGTACGAAGAGTCAATCATGGAGCTTATGAACGCTCTTGATGAATACATTCCAGAGCCTACTCGTGATACTGACAAGCCTTTCATGATGGCTGTAGAAGACGTTTTCTCTATCAAGGGACGTGGTACAGTTGCTACTGGTCGTATCGACCGTGGTGTTGTTAAGATCAACGACGAAGTAGAAATCATTGGTATCAAACCTACTCGCAAGACCGTTGTTACTGGTATCGAGATGTTTAAAAAGCAGCTCGAGCAGGGACAAGCTGGTGACAATGCTGGCCTACTACTACGCGGTATTGAAAAGAATGATATTGAGCGCGGAATGGTTCTAGCTAAGTCTGGTTCTATTACACCTCATACTGAGTTCGACGCTGAAGTATACGTTCTTACCAAAGAAGAAGGCGGACGTCACACTCCTTTCTTCAAGGGTTACAAGCCTCAGTTCTACATCCGTACAACTGATGTAACTGGTGAGATCGAGTTCGAAGGCGAAATGGTTATGCCTGGCGATAACGTCAAGATGGCCGTTAAGCTTATCCAGCCAATCGCTATCGAGGAAGGTCTTCGCTTCGCTATCCGCGAAGGTGGCCGTACAGTTGGCGCTGGTGTAGTTACCAAGATCAACAAATAGATTCACACAGATCCCCGCGCAAGCGGGGATCTTATAATAAACTAAAACTTATAGATAGCAGGGCAATGTGACCCTGGGAACTAGAAGGAGACATATGGCTGAGAAAAACGAAAAACAGAGAATCCGAATCAAACTGAAGGCTTACGATAACAAGATTATTGACCAGTCGACAACGCAGATTATTGAGACTGCAGTACGCAGCGGTGCGAAGGTAGCAGGACCAATCCCACTACCAACCGATAGAACTCCTATCACCGTAAACCGTGCTAGCAACGTCAATAAGAACGCACGTGAACAGTTCGAGATGCGGGTGCACAAGCGCCTGATCGACATTACTGACTTCACTGCGAAGACAGTAGATAGTTTGATGAGTCTTTCACTTCCAGCCGGAGTAGACATCGAAATCAAGATGTAAAGCAAAGGCGGATTGCTTTTGCGAGATCCCGACGAACGTCGGGGTAATAACTATCAAAAGGGGGCCCCTGGGGGCTCCTTTTGATTACTGGTATTGTCATTCCTGGTCGTAAGCCAGGAACCCAGCCTTTCTCCTGGCATCTTGAATTTGATTCTCCGACGAGTCCAATATTCGTCCAGTCGGAATCATCGGACAGGATTTCTTTGTGCCCCATTTTCCTGTCATTCCCTTGAAGAAGGGAATCTTAATACTACGTTTCTTGATACCTTTCTCTTAAAAGAAAGGTATCCCAAAGTTCAAGAAAAATCGAACCCAGAACGCCCTGTACGAAATTTTGCTGAGTAAACTTGCAATAATTTCTAGCATTCGAGGATAGTCGGGGCTGCGAGCCCGGGCGATTTTTCGGGGAGAGGAGAAGGTCAGATTATTGACAAAATGGCAATTTAGTATTAAATTATAGTGTCGCTTCACACCGTGAAGTGGTGTTCGTTGACGTCAAATAGTACCCTGGAAGGGGTGGTCTCAGTGACAGCTTTGCTTACAGAGCAAGAAGCTGGAGTTAAGCGCCCGAACTGCCCCTGGGTGGCTGAGTTCGAGGTGCTTGGCAGGTCCAAATACCGTGTGAGTTTTGTAGTCAGTGTCGAACAGAAGAATGCCTGGCTCAAGGACAACCACGGAGATACTGTTGACCGTAATTACGGTCACCTGATTGCTGCCAAGTTGCGTATGGACTACGGAATCGACGTTGATATGCTGGCGCCTAGCCAGTATCGGCTCGTTGAGTTCCGTTCTCGTGCCATCGGCTCGTTGTCTACTTCAGAGTTGTCTGCCATCTTTGCACGTGCCGAGGCGAACGTTCTCGACACAGCGGCGATTATGGCTGCTGACAGGGCTATGAAGGCCGAGAAGAAGGCCAAGGAAGAAGCGAGAGCGAAGGCCAAGTTCCAGAAGCTTACGGGTGCCGGTGACGGCCAGGGCGAGCTCTTCTAGCATAGCCATGAAGCCAAAGAGGAAGGTGATGCAGTGAACGAAATCGACCAGTTCTATGCTCAGATGTTGTTCTTCATTCGTCAGGGACCGAGGTACGCTATCCCTGGGAAGCAGGGGTGCCCCGAGGTGACTCTCGACACTCTTGTCGAACAGGCGGTCGAGCTCGAACCTGATCTGTGGGGAGACGCGACACGGGCTCGCGAGACCATCTTTGCCCTTCGGGGCATGGACCTCGCAACTTGGCAGGAACTTGATCGCGAGAATCCTGAGGGCTTCAAGCGACTCAAGTCGGTCTACAACTACGAGGAGGCTATCCGAATCGACAGGGCTCGTAAGGAGCAGGCCGAGGGCCACTAGACGCGTCAACGTCGACGACCGTGGGCGGCGGGGAAACCCCGCTGCCCACGTCGACCAAAATAGTTGACATTTACCCATATTTTATATACAATTGTTCTTGCGTAAAAAGATATATTCGCAAAAAACCATCGGGGGATGAACAAGTCTGCACGAACGCCCGCAGAAACTGTTTGTCTGTCGAAAAGTATTTTATTGAGTAAAAAGGATGAACAATGAAGGCATTGATCGGTAAAAAAATCGGAATGACTCACATCTTTGACGAGAAGGGTACTGTTGTGCCTGTGACCGTCGTAGAAGCGGGTCCTTGTACTGTTGTTCAGGTGAAAACACCAGAAGTTGACGGCTATAGCGCTGTTCAGCTCGGTTTTGGCTTGGACAAACGTATCAACAAGCCACTGGCTGGGCACGTCAAGAGCTCTGGCGCAGTGCCAAAAGTACTTCGCGAGTTTGATCTCGTAGAGGTTGCTCCAGAAGGTGAAGAAGCGGTAACTATCAAGGTTGGCGACGTTATTAGCGTTGACACTTTTGAGGTTGGCCAGCTCCTTGCTGCTACTGGTACTTCCAAGGGTAAAGGTTTTGCAGGTACTGTAAAGCGTCACAACTTTACAACTGGACCAAAGACACATGGCTCACACAACTATCGCGCACCAGGATCTATTGGTGCAGGTTATCCTCAGCACGTTATGAAGGGCATGCGTATGGCAGGCCACATGGGTGCCGAGAAGGTGACTGTAAAGAACCTAGAAATTATTAGTATCGATAAAGAAAACAATACACTTGCGATCAAGGGTGCTATTCCAGGACCACGCAAGGGGATTGTGGTGCTGAGAGGTTAATGATGAAGATTGCAGTATACGATACAAAAGGCACAAAACAGGCAGATAAGGACGTAAAAGTCACTTTATTTGATGCACCAGTAAATCCAGCACTGATTCACGAAGTTGTTACCGCACAGCTTGCTGCACGCCGTGCCGCTAGCGCCAAGGTAAAGACACGTGCCGAAGTCTCTGGTGGTGGTAAGAAACCTTACGCTCAGAAGGGTACTGGCCGCGCTCGTACTGGTTCTATCCGTAACCCGCTATGGCGTGGTGGTGGTACAACTTTCGGACCTACGGGGATTCAGAACTTCACTCTTAAGGTTCTTAAGAAGAAACGTTCAGGAGCGGTACTTTCTGCTCTTGCTACTCGCAAGGACAGCTCTGTAGTTCTAGATAAGTTTGAGTTTACAAAGACCAAGGATTTCGCCCTTGCAATCGAGAAGATTGCCACTGGCAAGAAGCTTGTCGTTATGACTGGCCTCACCGAACAGGCAATCCTAGTATCACGTAATCTTTCAAACGTCCGCGTATGTGATTACCGTAACCTAAACGTTTATGACATTCTTTGGTCCGACACGATGGTATTTGTCGCTGACGCTCTAGAGAAGACAAACGAAGTATTGGGGGCCAAATAATGAAACAGTTAAGCGTCCTAAAAAGACCAGTAATTTCAGAGAAGAGCTTTGCTTCTGCTGACCTAGGCAAGTACGTATTTGTAGTCGACATCGACGCTACAAAAACCGAAATCGCCCAGGCTGTAGAGAAGGCATTCTCGGTACATGTTACTGCCGTCAATACCGTTATTATCGCTGGTAAGATTAAGAAATTTGGTAAATCTTTCGGCAAGAGAAGTGATTTTAAAAAGGCTATCGTTACCATCAAAAAGGGTGAAACGATAGAGGACTTTAAGGGAATTTAGAGATGGGTATCAGATTAGTAAAACCAACTAGCAACGCAAGACGCGGCATGTCCGTCGACGATTTTGCCGATATTACAAAGAAAAGTCCCGAGAAGTCACTGACATTTGGCTTAAAAAGCCAAGCCGGTCGTAACTCTCAGGGCAAGATTACCGTTCGTCATCGTGGTGGTGGCGTCAAACGTCTTTATCGTCTAATCGACCTAAAGATGCTTGGAAACACAACTGTTACTGTGGAATCTATCGAGTACGATCCAAATCGTTCCGCTCGTATCGCTCTAGTCACCAAAGAAGATGGCAAAAAGGCCTACATCGTGGCTCCTACTGGAGTTACGGTTGGCGCCAAGCTTGCCTTCGGTGAAGATGCTGAAATCCGCACAGGAAACCGCAAGGTTCTTCGCGACATTCCAGTTGGTACTATCGTCTACGCAGTAGAGATGCAGCCTGGTAAGGGCGCACAGCTCGCTCGCTCGGCTGGTACCAAGGCTCAGATTATGGCGAAAGAGGCTGGCATGGTTCAGATTAAGTTGCCTTCTGGTGAAATCCGTTTAGTTTCAGAGAATTGTGGTGCCTCTATCGGTACTGTCTCAAATTCTGATCATAGCAACATCAAGGTAGGTAAGGCCGGACGTACTCGTCACATGGGTTTCCGTCCTTCTGTCCGTGGTAAGGCTATGAATCCAGTAGACCATCCACACGGTGGTGGTGAAGGTGGTACTTCAATCGCTCTAATGGGCGGACCAAAGACACCTTGGGGTGCTAAGGCACTCGGTCTAAAGACTAGAAATAAGAAGAAATTATCAAGTAAGTATATTGTTAAAGGCCGCAAAAAGGGCCGAAGGTAAGGGGTAAAGATGTCTAGATCACTGAAAAAAGGTCCATATATAGACGAACGCCTCGTGCGTAAGGTTGATGCTCTCGGGAACGACAAAAAGGTTATCAAGACCTGGTCTCGTGCCGCTGTCATCATTCCTGAGTTTGTAGGCCACACTTTTGCGGTTCATAACGGCAAAGAGCACACACCAGTTTTCGTTTCTGAAAACATGGTAGGTCATCGTCTCGGTGAATTTTCACCAACACGTAAGTTCCGTGGTCACGGTGGTAAGCTCGCGAAGGGGAAGAAGTAATGGAAGTACGCGCAGTAGAGAAATATATTCGTATCTCCCCAAAGAAAGCACGATTGGTTGCTGATATTGTTCGTGGTCAGAATGCAGTTTCTGCGATGACTACCCTCAAGTTCACTCCAAAGAAAGCCGCTGGGATCATTAGTAAAGCTATCAACTCGGCAGTTTCAAACGCAGTCAACAATTTTGGTCTAGTTCGTGAAGAGCTAGTAATTACCAAGCTTACAGTTGATCAAGGTCCAAGCCTAAAGCGTTTCCGCCCACGTTCCAAGGGTATGGCTTCACCGCTTCTAAAGCGCACCAGCCACATTATTGTCGTGGTTTCTGGAGCTGAGGCAAAAGAAGTAAAGAAGGCAGCCAAGGCTGAAGCTAAAGAAGTGAAGAAAGCTGTCAAAGCTACTCCAGAGGAGGTCAAGTAATGGGACATAAAGTAAATCCAATCAGTTTCCGTCTTCAGGTAAGCAAGAACTGGACCTCACGCTGGTTTTCCAAACGTGACTACGCAAAACTTCTGCATGAAGATATTATGATTCGTCGTTTCATCTTAAAAGAGCTTGGAATGCGCGCTGGTATCGCTAATGTTGAGATTGAGCGTAATGCCAATCAGGTTAGCATTAGTATCCATACCGCAAAACCAGGTGTTGTCATCGGACGCGGCGGAGCCGGAGCTACTGAGCTCAAGACTAAACTTGCCAAGCTTACAACCGGTAAGATCAAAGACATCAACGTCTTCGAAGTTAAGAATCCAGATACCAATGCTCAGATTATTGCCGATAACATCGCACAGCAGCTAGAACGCCGTATCGCTTTCAAGCGCGCAATGCGTCAGGCAGTAGAGAAGGCACAACGTGCCGGCGTTAAGGGTGTCAAGATCATGGTTGGCGGACGTTTGAACGGTGCCGAAATCGCTCGTTCTGAGTTCGTAATCAAGGGCAAGATCCCACTAGCTACTATTGATGCTGATATCAAATATGCAACTAGCCGTGCCAAGACCACTTACGGAATTATCGGGGTCAAGGTTTGGGTTTTCACTGGCATGATTGAAAAGAAGAAGAAATCGGAGGCTACTGATGTTACAGCCTAAGAAGACCAAGTATCGAAAGATGCAGAAAAATCCTCAGACCGGCAAGGCTGGCAGAGGAACCAACATCGACTTTGGTAAGTACGCCATCAAGGCTCTAGAGCCAGCCTGGGTTACCTCACGTCAGATCGAAGCTGCTCGTCGTGCAATGACTCGTTATATCAAACGTGGTGGTAAGATCTGGATCCGTATTTTCCCAGACAAGCCAATCACCAAGAAACCAAACGAAGTTCGCATGGGAAGTGGTAAAGGTAATATCGACCACTACGCAGCAGTTGTGAAGCCAGGAAGAATCCTCTTCGAGATGGATGGTGTGTCACCAGAGATTGCCCGCGAAGCATTACGTCTCGCAAAACATAAGTTACCAATCAAAACCAAGATTATTGTGAAAGATTCCCAAGGAGAGAGCGATGAAAGCTAAAGAACTAGTAGAAAAGGACCTAAAAAGCCTACAGAAATTGCTAGCCGATACAGAAGCTAAGCTCCTAAAGGATCGTTTCGCTATCGCTGGTAGAGAGCTCACAAATGTGAGCGAGGTTGCAAAAAGCCGAAAGCTCATTGCTCAGATCAAGACTGTTCTCCGTGAACGCGAGATCTTCGAAGCAGAGAAGCAGACGGGGGAGAAGTAAGATGAAAAGAACACTAACAGGTAAGGTTGTTTCAGACAAGATGGAGAAGACTATCGTCGTTCTCGTTGATCGTGTCAAAGAACACCCGCTTTACAAGAAAAAGTATAGCGTTTCTACTAAGTTTGCTGCTCATGACGAGGCTGGTATAGCCAAAGCAGGGGACATGGTTGTGATTGAAGAATCTCGTCCATTGTCTGCGACCAAACGTTGGTCACTTGTGAAAGTCCTGACAGAGAAGGATTTGGAGAAATAAGATGATTCAGCATATGACAAGATTAAAAGTTGCTGACAACACTGGCGCGAAAGAAGTTCTTTGCATCAAGGTTCTCGGTGGCTCCAAGAGACGCTACGCAAGTCTCGGCGACATTATCACTTGTTCCGTAAAGTCTGCTCTTCCAGGCGGTAACGCTAAGAAGAAAGAAGTTGCAAAGGCAGTGGTAGTCCGCATTAGTAAAGATTTTATCCGCAAAGACGGCAGCACCATCAAATTTGATGACAACGCTGTAGTCCTGATTGACAAGAATAATCAGCCTAGAGGTACTCGTATCTTCGGCCCAGTAGCTCGCGAACTTCGTGAGAAGGGCTATATGAAGATTGTTTCCCTAGCGCCAGAAGTATTGTAGGAACGAATATGAAGATTCTAAAAAACGACAAAGTATACATTACTGCCGGTAAAGACAAGGGTAAGACTGGTGAAGTTAGCAAGGTCCTCGTTCGTGATAACAAGGTTATCGTTGCTGGGATTAATCTAGTCAAGAAGGCCGTAAAGCCAAGCAAGAAGAACGCTGCTGGTGGAATCCTCGAGATTGCAAAGCCGCTCTCGCTTTCCAACGTAGCCCTCGTTTGTCCTAAATGTGGCAAGCCAACCCGTATCGGTTATAGTATCGCTAAAGACGGCAAGAAAGCACGTTTGTGCAAGAAATGCCAAGCGATTGTGAAGGAGTAAGAGATGGCAAGAATGAAAGATTTATACAAAGAAAAGGTTGCCGCTCTTCTTCAGACCGAGTTCGGTTATAAGAACGTCAACATGATTCCAAAAGTTACCAAGGTAGTAATTAACGCTGGCGTTGGCCGAGCATCTGCTGATTCCAAGGCCCTTGATCCAGTAATCGCTGGTCTTACCAAGATTGCAGGTCAAGCACCCGTTATCAACAAGGCTCGTAAGTCTATCGCTGGTTTCAAGATTCGTGAAGGCATGAACATTGGCGCAAGCGTCACTCTACGCGGCGAGCGTATGTATGAGTTTCTAGATCGTCTAGTAAACGTCACCTTACCTCGCGTTCGTGACTTCCGCGGTATCAAAGGTAACGCTTTCGATGGACACGGTAATTACTCACTTGGTATCAAAGAGTATGGTGTGTTCCCAGAGATTAGCTTCGAAGAAGCAGTAAACACCTTTGGATTACAGGTAAACGTTGCAACCAGCGCAAAAACCGACGCTGAAGGCAAGGCCCTACTGACTAAACTTGGTTTTCCATTTAAGGATTAGAGGATAGAGATGGCAAAGAAATCATTAATCGCAAAAGCAAAGAAAACGCCTAAGTTTTCAAGCAGATCTTACACCCGTTGTGCACTATGTGGTCGTCCACACGGATATCTGCGCAAATTCGACATGTGTCGTATCTGTTTTAGAGAACTGGCAAGCAAGGGAGAAATCCCTGGTGTAACCAAATCAAGCTGGTAAGGAGTAACATTATGGCAACAACAGATCCAATTGCAGATATGCTGACACGTATCCGAAATGCACGAATGGTGCACAAGGAAAGCGTTGTTATTCCTGCATCAAAGCTAAAAATCGAGATCTTAAAGGTCTTAAAAACTGAAGGTTATATCGGTGAATTTTCACTTGAGAACAGCGGCGCAACTATCCTCGCGAATATCGCTGGCACAGATACCAAGAAATTGGTCCGTGTATCAAAGCCTGGTCGTCGTGTTTACGTCGGCAAGGAAGAGATTCCACGAGTTCTTCAGGGTCATGGTTTGGTCATTATCTCTACCTCAAAAGGTGTTATGAGCGGTAAATCAGCCAAGAAACTCGGTCTCGGTGGCGAATTAATCTGTAAAGTTTGGTAGGAGAGTAATATGTCAAGAATAGGAAGATTACCAATCACATTACCAAGCGGTGTTTCTGTCGAAATAAACGGACAGAACATCAAAGTTACAGGCTCTAAGGGCGAGCTTTCATATGAGTTTAGCGACAAGATTGCTGTTGCTCAGAACGAAAATACACTTTTAGTTACAAAGACTGTCGAAGATCCTACCAGCGCTGAGCTTTATGGCTTGGTTCGAACTCTAATCAACAACATGGTTGTCGGGGTTTCTGAGGGCTTTAAGAAAGAACTAGAGATCAACGGTATCGGTTATCGTGCCGCAGTTTCTGGTTCTAAGCTTACTCTAAACCTTGGTTATTCTCACCCAATCGAGTTTATTGCCCCAGCTGGCATTACCATCGCTGTAGAGAAAAACATTGTTACTGTATCTGGCGTCGACAAACAACTTGTTGGTCAGACTTCAGCAGAAATCCGCGCATTTCGAAAGCCAGAACCTTACAAAGGTAAGGGTGTTAAATATGTAACCGAGACTATCAGACGCAAAGCTGGTAAGACGGGTGCGAAGTAAGGAGCTATGATGCTAGAAAGATTTATAAAGAAAGATCGTCGCAAAAATCGTATTCGTAGCAAGGTATTCGGTACGGCTCTTCGCCCACGTCTATCCGTAAGCGTTAGCAACATGCACGTTATTGCTCAGGTGATTAACGACGAATCCGGAAACACTATTGCTTACACGAGTGATTTACTATTAGCTGCCAAGGGTACAAAAACCGAAAAAGCTGCGGCTGTTGGTGCTGCGATTGCAGAACTAGCAAAGAAAGCCAAAGTTAAATCAGTAGTTTTTGACCGCGGTGGTAAGCTATATCACGGTAGAGTGAAGGCACTTGCCGAAGCAGCGCGTACTAACGGGCTAGAATTTTAGGAGTTATGATGAGAGATACAAATCCAAGAGACAGAAAGAACCAGGAATTCGGTGAAGCACCAGAGTTCGAGGAAAAGGTAGTTTCTATCGACCGTGTTACTCGCGTTGTAAAGGGTGGTCGTAGACTGCGCTTCCGTGCAACAGTAGTTGTCGGAAACAAAAAGGGTAAAGTTGGAGTCGGTGTAGACAAAGGTAATGAAGTCATGACTGCAGTCCAAAAAGCTGTAGCACGTGCAAAACGTGACATGATCGAAGTAAACCTAAATGGTACCACCATTGCTCATGAGCTTTCAGCTCGTAAGGGCGGTGCCTATGTTTTCTTAAAACCAGCCTCTGAAGGTACTGGAGTTATCGCCGGTGGAGCCGTTCGTGCTGTGCTGGAAGCTGCTGGTATCCGCGATATCCTATCCAAGATGATTGGTTCAAACTCCAAAATCAACAATGCTTATGCCACTATTTTGGCACTTAAAGACCTAAAAGCTACACCAGTTTCTTCAAAGACGAAAGTCGAGAAGGTTGTAGTAGATGTAATAACTGCCCCGACGTCACAGTCGGGATCTCGACACGAAGTCGTCGAGGAGGCCAAGTAATGAAATTAGAATCACTTTTTGGAAACATCAAACAAGACAATAAGCGCGTAGGTCGCGGTATTGGTTCTGGTAAGGGTAAGACCGCTGGTCGTGGTACCAAGGGTCAGCTCTCAAGAACTGGTAAGAAGATTCGCCCAGGTTTCGAGGGTGGTCAGCTTCCACTTGCTCAGCGCGTACCGAAAAAGCCTGGCTTTAAGGCTCTTACTGCCAAGGCAACTACTTTGCCATTAGACAAGTTTAATCACTTGAAAAAGGGGAGCAAAGTTACTGTCGAGACCCTAGTTGCTGAAGGTATGATTGCCAACGTTCGTGCTGGCTATAAAGTTGTTCATAGCACCAAATACACCAACGAGCTTATTTTTGAACTAGATAAGATGAGTGAAGCTGCCCGTGCAGTTGCCGCTCCGGTCAAGAAGACCGAAAAGGTTGCCGAAAAAGCCACTACTGATAAAAACTAAACCTCGATTACGAGGAAGGGGGATATCTGATGGGCTACTTAAAGAAAATATTTGCGAGTCGCGATCTGCTCAAGAAAATCGCCTATGTTATGGGTCTACTTCTTGTCTATCGTGTTATTTCGCATATCCCAATTCCGGGTCCAGATCCAGCGCTAGTACGTCAATTCCTTTCCACAACCTTCTCTAGTAATGCTGTACTTTCTTTTCTGGATATCTTCTCGGGTGGAAGTATTAGTCGGTTTTCAATCGCGATGCTTGCCGTTGGACCATACATTACAGCATCGATTATTATGCAATTGCTTACTATTATCGTGCCTAGTTTCGAGAGTCTGTCCAAAGAAGGGGAGCAGGGGCGCAATAAAATCAATCAATATTCCCGCCTAATCGCGATTCCTATCGCTCTAGTTGAGGGATTTGGAATGATTCGTTTACTACAAAGCGCCAGTAGTGGTGCTAACATGACGTTCCTAAACAATCTTAGTATCTGGCAGTGGTCGGTAATGCTTACTAGTATTACTGCTGGTACTATGCTTCTGATGTGGCTTGGTGAGCTAATTACCGAAAAGGGTATCGGTAACGGTATTAGTATGATTATTTTTGCCGGTATTATTGCACGGTTGCCACAAACCATTGGTCAGCAAATTCAGAAACTCTTCGTCGGTGAGTTTCAGAGTACAGAGTTGGTCAAAATTCTGGTGGTCGCGGTCCTTGCTATCGTAGTTATCGGACTTATCGTCCTCATTACAGAAGCCCTGCGTAAACTTCCTATTTCTTACGCCAAGAAGATGCGTGGTGACAAGCTTTACGGTGGCATCGACACCTTTTTGCCACTTCGTCTCAATATGTCCGGTGTTATCCCAATTATTTTCGCGAGCGCATTTATGAATGTGCCTTCAATGATTGGATTTCTCTCGAGTGCAAAGACGGCCTGGATTGCTAGTAGCGCCAAATGGATACAGACCACTTTTGCTCCAAGCACGAACCCTTACGCTGTAGCACTCTTCCTCCTGGTATTTACCTTTACTTTCTTTTCTACTTTTATCTACTTTAAACCAAACGAAGTAGCCGAGAATCTACAGAAGCAAGGGGGATTTATTCCTGGTATTCGTCCAGGAACTCAGACCGAGAAGTATCTAAATTTCATGATCAACCGCATTACTCTTTGGGGTGCCATGTTCCTATCGCTTATAGCGGTACTTCCATTTGCCTTAAAACCACTCACTGGTGACGCCAATCTGACAGTAGGCGGCACGGGGGTGTTAATCGTGGTTGGTGTAGCCATTGAGATCAAGAATCAGCTCGATGCGCAGCTTATCACGAGAAGTTATGACGAGTTCTAGAGACTGTGAGTGATTTCATGTCGATTATAAAACTCAGAATTTTGAGCGAAAATTGTGACAAATAAGAAGGGATATTCCTGTATCTCGACGAAGTTAGCGCAATTTACAGCCAAAATTATGAGTTTTAGAACGACAAGCAATAGACATAGATATATAAATGCGTTGAAATCACAAATAGTCTCACAAAACTCTTGTCAAAAGGCCCCAAGATGTGTATAATTTATAACTGTCACGAGAAGGACATAGTAAACAGTAATGAGTGAAACAAAGGAAGTAATTGAACTGACAGGAACCGTCCTTGAGACCCTTCCGAACGCAATGTTTCGGGTAGAGCTAGAGAACGGGCATGTTATTTTAGCGCATATTTCAGGAAAAATGAGAATGCACTACATTAAGATCCTGCCAGGGGACAAAGTCACAATCGAGATGACACCATATGATCTCTCGAAGGGTAGAGTAGTTTATAGACACAAGGAAAAATAGTATGAAAGTACGTCCATCTGTAAAGAAAATTTGTATGAAATGTAAAGTCATTAAGCGCGAAGGCGTTGTACGTGTGATTTGTGAAAATCCAAAACACAAACAGCGTCAGGGTAATTAGGAGTTAGTCTTGGCTAGAATCTCAGGTGTAAATATTCCAACCGACAAAAGAGTAGAGATTGCTCTTACTTATATTTATGGTATCGGGCTTACCCGTAGTCAGAAGATCTTGGTTCAGGCAAATGTCAGTCCAGATGTTCGCGTAAAGGACCTTACTGAGACTGAATTGAATCGAATTCGTGAAATTCTTGAGAAAAACTACAAGGTAGAGGGTGACCTACGCCGCGAAGTAACTCAGAACATCAGCCGTCTCAAGGAAATTCTTTCATACCGTGGTATCCGTCACAAACTTGGTCTACCAGTAAATGGTCAGCGCACCAAGACGAATTCCCGCACCAAACGTGGCAAGAGAGTCACTATGGGTAGCGGAAAGAAGAAAGTCTCGAAGACTTAAGTCACAACAATAGTATTTTTATAAACTTATAACAACAAAGAGAATTATGGCAAAAGTAGTCAAGAAAAAGAAAATCAAGAAGGTAGTAGCGCACGGACAAGTACATATCCAGGCTACTTTTAACAATACTATCATCACTATTTCTGATAAAGATGGTGGGGTAATCTCTTGGGCAACCGCTGGAGCTTCTGGCTTCAAGGGTTCTCGCAAGTCCACACCTTATGCAGCGCAGATTGCCGCTGAAACCGCTATCGAAAAGGCAAAAGCTTATGGCCTAGAGAAGGTAGAGGTTTTTGTTAAGGGTATCGGTTCTGGCCGTGACTCTGCAGTGCGTGCTTTCAATGCCTCTGGTATCTATGTTTCATCAATCAAGGACGTTACTCCAATTCCACATAATGGATGCCGCCCTCCAAAGGCTCGTAGAGTTTAATAATTATTTTATAAGAAGAGTAGAGTTATATGGCAAGAATTTTAACAGCAAAATGTAGACAATGTCGCCGCGAAGGCGTAAAACTTATGCTTAAGGGCGAAAAATGCGAAGGTCCAAAGTGTACCATGATTAAGCGTAACTACGCTCCTGGTCAGCACGGTCTTAGCCGCAGACGCGGGAAACCAAGTGACTACTTGTTCCAGCTACGCGAGAAGCAGAAGGTTAAACGAATTTATGGCGTACTGGAAACCCAGTTCCGTAATTATTTCGAAAAGGCCGATCGCAAGCAAGGTGTTACTGGTGAAATTCTTCTCCAACTCCTAGAGACAAGGCTTGACAATGTAGTTTATCGTCTCGGTTTCGCTCCTTCACGTAGTATGTCTAGACAGCTTGTAAACCACGATCACTTCACAGTAAACGGTAAGAAAGTAAACATTCCTTCTTATCAGGTACGTGTCGGAGACAAAATCGAGTTTATCAAAGAGAGCACAAACGGCAAATTCTATAAAGAAGTTTTACCTGCACTTGTTGCCAAGGCTTCTACTCCAAGCTGGCTCAAACTAGACGCCAAAAAGATTACCGGTGAAGTATTATCTATCCCAGCACGTAGCGAACTTGATCCTGAGATCAATGAACAGCTAATCGTTGAATTGTATTCGAAATAAAGTAATCCTAAGTACTTAAGGAGCACTAACATGTTGTATGAAATCCATTTACCAGAATTAAAGACCATCCACGAAGAAGGCAACGTTGCTACATTTAGCATCGAACCACTTTTCCCTGGATATGGTATGACTTTAGGAA
Organism: uncultured Candidatus Saccharibacteria bacterium; assembly: GCA_964501135.1. Classification (GTDB taxonomy): domain Bacteria; phylum Patescibacteriota; class CPR2; order UBA1875; family CAIMLA01; genus JBGSPL01. The sequence goes on along the minus strand of CAZCRI010000003.1, from coordinate 60,408 downwards.
ATTCGCTTCGTCGCGTAATCCTATCAAGTTTACCAGGCGCTGCAGTTACTGGCGTTAAGATTGAGGGTGCAAACCACGAGTTCAGCACACTAAAGAACGTCAAAGAAGATGTAGTTGAGATTATCCTTAACTTAAAGAAGCTTAGCGTTAAATCTTTTTCTGATGAAATTGTTGCCCTTAAGCTAGTTGCTTCTGGTGACGGTGTTGTTACAGCAAAGTCATTTGAGAAGAATGCTGATATTGAAATCACAAACCCAGAACAGGTAATTGCTACTCTAGATGGCAAATCTGCTAAACTCGAGCTCGAAGTTTATATCGAGAAGGGTCGTGGTTATGTCCCAGTAGAGAAGCGTGATGGCGGCAAGCTCGGCATCGGCGTTATCGCTGTAGACGCACTTTATAGCCCAATCCGTCGTGTTCGTTACAACGTTGAGAGTACTCGTGTTGGACAGATGACCGACCTAGATAAGCTTATTATCGAAGTTGAAACCAATGGGGTTATTACACCTTCAGAGGCTGTTGCTCAGGCATCTGAGATTCTAGTAGACCACTTCATGGTTCTTGCTGGTAAGGACGTTACAGCTCGCGGTAATTGCGAAGAAGTCGTAAGCAACGAAGAAGGTGCCGACATCCTAATCGAGGAAGTTAATCTTTCTCCACGCACTACAAATGCACTTTTGAATAATGATATTAAGACCGTAGCCGACATCCTAAAGCTTACCGACGGTGAGCTAAAGACTCTCAAGGGTTTTGGAAGCAAGGCTTACGATGAAGTAAAAGACAAGCTCGTAGAGCTTGGGTTCGAGGGACTTAGCGAGTAGTTATGCATAGACACAGTTATAGCACAAGAAAATTAGGCCGAAAATCCGCTCAGCGCAAAGCTCTGATGCGCGGTCTTGCAACTTCAGTAATTCTCTTTGAAAAGGTAAAAACTACTACGCCTAAGGCAAAAGAAGTTCAGCCAATTGTTGAGAAATTGATTACCGTAGCTAAGAAGGGCGACCTTGCTGCAGTACGTAAGCTTAGCGCTTACCTATACGGCGAGAATGCGGTTCAGAAGCTTATGAAAGAAATCACTCTTATCTACAAGGATCGCAATGGCGGATACACCCGTATTGTAAAAACAGGTTTTCGTGCCGGCGATGCCGCTCCAATGGCTATCATTGAGCTCGTTGATGCTGATAAACTTACCAAAAAGGTAGTTGCTAGCAAGCCAAAGGCCGAGAAAGCTGAAAAAGCTGCTCCTGTTGCAAAGAAGGTAGCCACCAAGAAACCAGCTGCAAAAAAAGTAGCAACCAAGAAAGAGGACAAGTAGTATGAAAACTCATGTAACAAAACCAGCAGACATTACAAAGAAGTGGTTTATTGTCGACGCCTCTGGTGCTACTCTCGGAAGACTTGCTGTTGTTATTGCAGACGTACTTCGTGGTAAGAACAAGGCAAACTTTTCTCCAAGCGTAGATTGCGGTGATTATGTAATCGTAATCAACACCGACAAGGTAGCCGTAACTGGCAACAAACTTCTTGCGAAGAAATATTACAACTACAGTGGTTTTCCTGGAGGCATGCGTGAGCTTAGCCTCGAAGAGGTGCTTGCCAAGGATTCTCGCAAGGTAGTTTATGAGGCAGTTAAGGGTATGCTACCAAAGAACCGTTTAGCTTCAGAGATTATTGCAAAAATGAAATTATTTCCAGGTGCAGAGCACGACCATACAGCTCAGAAGCCTGAAGTATTAAAGATTCAGGGTTAGGGGACAGATATGGCAGAAAAAGCAGCAGAAAAATACTTTTTTGGACTAGGCCGACGCAAGGAAGCTACCGTTCGTGTTCGCCTTATTCAAAAGAAAAGCGCTTCTACCGTAAACGGTAAGAGTGTAGAAGATTACTTTGGTGATAAGAACCTCGTAGACGCCGTCTATGCGCCGCTTACACTTACAGGTAACATCGAGAAGTTTTCGATAAGTGCTATCGCTACAGGCGGTGGTAAGGCAGCACAGTCAGAGGCAGTTCGTCTCGGCGTTGCTCGTGCCCTAGTTGAGCTCGATGAAGAGAACAAAACTACATTGCGTAAGGTAGGCTATCTCACTCGCGATCCTCGTGAGAAGGAGCGTAAGAAACCAGGTCTCAAGAGAGCCCGTAAAGCTCCTCAGTTCTCAAAACGTTAAGTATATTATAAAAAGCCCCCTTGCGGGGGCTTTTTTGTTAAATATTCATGCTTAACTTGGCAGCAGCTATATGTTATTATCTAATTACACAGGAGGGAACAACTGAACGAGAATAATGCTTTAAGGAAGATGCTTTTGGTGTTGGGCGGGATGCTTACTTTTGGCATGCTTGGCTTTATGGTAGTTGGTGGCGAGACCCCATGGCGGGCTTTTTACTCTACAGCCATCATCTTACTCAGCCATTTCCTGCATGGCGTCGATGACCCCGTTTGGGAACAAATTTTATCAATAATATTAATTATTGGCAGCTACATAGTCGTAGCGTATTTGCTGAGGCTCGCTGCCGACTACTTTATGGGCGGGCAATTTAAGGAGAGCAGGAGGAAGAACAAAATTATGAAGAATGTGAACAAAATGGAAGGTCACTACATAGTTTGCGGATACGGAAGAGTCGGTACACAGGTTGCGGACGAGCTTTCTCACGACAAGGCTGCCTTTGTCATTATCGATAGAGATCAGCGAGAGGTGAAGAAGGCGACCGACAAGGGTTACAACGCGGTTTGTGCTGACCCTACAATGGAAGAGAGCTTGACCAAGGTTGGAATCGAGAAGGCCAAGGCGCTTATCACTTGTCTTGGTGAGGACACCGACAACCTCTTTGTTACACTGACGGCGCGCTCCCTAAATACAGAGCTTTACATTGTAGCCAGAGCAAATTACGAAGAGAATATTCCGAAATTCGAAAAAGGTGGTGCCAACAGAGTAGCGACACCTTATCAGATCGGTGGTTATCACATGGCCACTATGGCTCTGCGCCCAGGGGTTCTCGACTTTCTGGATGTTATTGTCGATTCTCGACATGATGAACTAGAGGTAGAGGAGATAGAGATTCCAAAGACCTCATTCCTTATTGGCAAAACAATTGCCGGAGCAATTTCTCGAGATCGAACAGGTGTGACTATCCTAGCGATAAATCAGAAGGACGGAAAGACCAAGATTAATCCGTTAGGAACCGAACTATTACATCAGGGTGATAAACTAATTGTGATGGGCAACCGCACACAGCTAGAAGGCGTTGCCGACTTGGTCGGATAATTGAATAAAAATATTGTACAAGACATATTAGTAGATACGGCAAATTCTGGGAAGCGCCTAGATATTTTTGTGGCCGAAAAATGTGAAATTACTCGTAGTGCTGCTCAGAAACTAGCTGCTGCCGGACAGATTACGGTGAATGGGGAAGTGGCAAAGAGTAACCGGAAGGTAATAGCTGGTGATACAGTAGTATGCCATAAACTCATCAGGAATGAGCAGGTTACTGACATTCCTGTGCTCTACCAAGACTCAGAGATTATCGTAATCGATAAACCATCTGGCATTACTACTCACCCAGCACCGGGCGAGAAGGACCTCACCGTTTTTGAACTTTTACCGCAACCGGTATTTGTGGTTCATCGCCTCGACAAGGGAACTTCCGGTGTAATGGTACTTGCGAAGACTGAGAAGGCGGCAGAGAATCTAAAGAAACAATTCCATGACCGCAAAGTAAAGAAGGTGTACAAGGCACTAGCCAGCGGAATTGTGGCCGAAAATCAGGGTTCCATCGACATCAGCCTGGGGCGTAGCCTAAATGCGCGAGGTAAGATTATTCCAGTTCATGAAGGTCGCGGAGCCGTTACAGACTTTACCGTGATAAAGAGATATCAGGAGTGGACCCTTTTGGACGCTATGCCTAAGACAGGTAGGACTCATCAGATCAGAACTCACTTTTCCTCTATCGGACATCCACTCTACGGCGATCTGCGCTACGGCGGCAAGGAGCAATCACGAGTTTTTCTTCACGCGTATAGCCTCACTATTACAAGTCCCAAAACAGGCAAAAGACAGGAATTTATCTCACCGTTGCCTGTGGAACTTACGAGCATTCTGAGCACGCTCGAAGATTGAGAAAAGGCCTCATTCCGTGTATAATAACGGAACATGAAAGCGATTATCGGCAACGAAAAAGCCCAGAAAATTCTCTCGGATTCTTTAAAGAACGAGACTTTCAGCCATGCCTATTTGTTTTCCGGGCCGGTATCGGTGGGCAAAACCACTTTTGCAGTCGAGATGGCACGCACACTACTTTGCAAGCTAGAGGCGAAGGAGGAGTGTGATTGTCCGAGTTGCCACCTGGTAGCTTCTATGTCGCATCCAGATCTCCACTTTCTCTCTAGTACCGGAGCTGGGGTCGAAGAGGTTCGTGAAATTACTAGGCAGCTTGCCATGATGCCATACCAGTCCAAATATCGTGTGGCGGTCATTACTCACGTCCAGGATCTTACCGTCCAAGCGCTCAATTCGTTTCTAAAGACGCTAGAGGAGCCAAAGGACAATACGGTAATCATTATGACGACCGAGAATAAGGCTACCTTGCTTCCTACGATTGTTTCACGCACCAGACAAGTGAATTTTGGGCCAGTTTCCGACAAGGTAGTTTTTGAATACCTGAATCAGGAATTAGGGGTAAAGAAGGAGCGGGCCAAGGACCTCTCGATTGTAGCTGCTGGACGCGTCGGGATGGCAGTCGGACTCAGTGAGACTGAGGTAGATGCCAATGCTCAGATTCGCGAAGGAGAGAATTTCCTCCGTGTTTTCCGCTCAGATAGTATCGTGGATAAACTCTTTCTAGCAGCCAAGCTAGCCTCGGTCAAGGAAGGGCTCAGGGATCAGATTCCAGCTATTTCAGCAACTATTCGCAGGATTTTGCTAGCAACTGAGCTGCAAAAAAAGGAGAGTGAACTTACTGACATCGTTTCCGCGCTAGATGCACTTGCAGCAGGGGACGAATTACTAAGAAAAAATATTAATCCAAAGCTAGTTTTCGAATCAGTTTTATTGAGGAGTATCTAATGTTAAAAGTTGTTGGTGTGCAGTTTAATTCTGCAGTTAGAATATATGATTTCAAGCCAGGCGTAGCCAAGCCGGAGCTTAATGATTGGGTTTTGGTCGAGACAGCGCAAGGCAAGGAGATTGGCCGGGTAGTTTATCTCAACAAGGAGATTAAGCCAGAGAATGAAGAGGACGTGAAGGAGATTATCCGCGTCGCAGATGAGAAAGATATCGATCGATACAATCGCATGATCGAGGGTGGCGCAGAATATTTTGACCGTTTCAAAGAAGCCGTTCTTGCCGGATCTCTTGTGATGAAGCCGGTACGAACCGAGCTTTCCTTTGATGGTGAAAAAGTAGTTTGTTACTTTACGGCAGATGCCAGGGTAGACTTCCGCGACCTGATCCGTGAGCTTTCCCGGGAGTGGAAAAAGGGCGTCATGATGCGCCAGATCGGTCCTAGGGACGAGGCGAAATTACTTGATGGCTACGGGATTTGTGGTCAGCCAGTTTGTTGTAAGCGTTTTCTTACCCGTACTGAGAGTGTCACTATGGATATGGCTAGAGATCAATATGAAAATAACGTAAACGCCAGTAAAGTAACCGGTATGTGCGGCAGACTAATGTGCTGCCTCGCCTATGAAGCAGGGAATAAACCGGTGGCAAGGAGAGTAAAATGATCTCTTACATCTTGTTACTTGTAATTGGTGGGGCGGTTTTATATTTTGCGATCAAGGGTACCGGAAACGATACCGAAATTATCTTGGGTCAAAAACGTGAAGTAAAGAAGATCGGGGAGCGTATTCAGGAGGTTCTCGACACCGAGAAGACAGAAAAAAAAGCTGAAAGAGAGCACAAAGGTATCATCAAGGAAGCAAACAAGCTGGTTCGAGGTAATCGTTTCAAACAAGCGGAGAAGAAATACCTTGCCATCCTGGTAAAGGACCACAAGAACGTCAATGCCTATCTCGGGCTTGGTAATCTCTATCTCGAGCAGAGCGAATTCGAGGGTGCTGCAGAAGCACTAAAAAAGGTAATTGAATTCGAGCCAACAAACGATACCGCTCTCACTAGCCTCGGTATGGCGTTGATGCAGCTCAAGAAATATGACGAAGCAGTGACGGCTTACGAACATGCTGTAGCTCTGGATACGCACGTCCCACACCGTTATATCAATCTGGCGCTGGCGGCAGAGAAGGCTGGCAATATAAAGCGACAGGTAAGTGCCCTCGCAAGCGCAGTCGATCTAGAGCCAGAGAATATGGGTTACTTGAATGCTTTAGTTACCGCAGCACTCGCAGCAGACGATAAGTCAGAGGCAAAGAAAGCTCTGGAGAAGATAGTAGAGCTTGAGCCGGCAAACCTAGAAGCGCATCGTAAACTCGCAAGACTAGACCAAAGCTAACGCTTTCGTTGACCTTTGCCTCTCTTTTTGTTATAATATTCTGGTTCAAAGAGGCCTCCAGACGTCTCTTTTTATTACGCCGCCTTAGCTCAGTGGTAGAGCAACTGTTTTGTAAACAGTCGGTCGTCGGTTCAAGTCCGACAGGCGGCTCCACGTCAGAATAAACTGACAGCCGTCGCAGTTTTACAAAATAAAACCACTTTGGCTTCTCGTTATTCTTCCTTTCCATCGAAAATCTAACGCTTTTCGATGGTTACTCGACAAAACCTGGGTTTTGTCGAAAGAGGAGGAATCGCGAAAGTAGATAGGTGCTACTGAAGCGGTGGCATCAAAATACGTTAGCGGATTCCGACGACGTGGGGAGTTACCGAAGCGGTCAAACGGAGCAGACTGTAAATCTGTTGGCATACGCCTTCGGGGGTTCGAATCCCTCACTCCCCACCATATTAATTATTATTAAGCCGATTTGCGCCCACCTAGCTCAGTCGGTAGAGCGCATCCATGGTAAGGATGAGGTCACCAGTTCAATCCTGGTGGTGGGCTCCATAGAAAGATTAGGAGATCAAATGGCAACTAAGAAAAAAGACATTCGTCCAGTGATTACACTTGAGTGTACTGAATGTAAGGAGCGTAATTACGCTACTACAAAAAACACTCGTAACACTACAGCTCGCTTGGAAATCAAGAAGTTCTGTAAGCGCGAACACGTTCACACACTGCACAAAGAAACTAAATAATATGTAAGCCCCGAAGTGGGCTTTGAAGGGGCGTAGTTAAACGGTATAACGAAGGTCTCCAAAACCTTTATTGAGGGTTCGATTCCTTCCGCCCCTGCCAAAATAACCATGAATAATCAGGGTTATTTTATTTATGTTAAAATATATTCATGAAATCTACTAAACCTATTATTATTGCTTCCGGCCCGGTAATCATCGAGAACGGGAAGGTACTCCTCAACAAACACGGTGACGATGCCTTTTGGAAGTTTGTCGGTGGTAGGGCAGAGCAGACCGACATCTCGCTCGAGGAGGTTGCCAAGCGCGAAGTCATGGAAGAGATGGGCCTTGCTGTAGATCTTATTCGGCCGCTAAAGCCAATGATGATAGATATGCCCGATAAAGTCGTAATACTCATCCACTACTTATCTACCAGAAAAGGGGAGATTACTCCGGGGGCAGATATCCGAGAGTGGGACTGGTTTGATGTTCGTCATTTACCTACAGACTCTGCGCCCAACATCGTCCCAGTAATTGAAGAATATCTAGAAGGTAAGAGAACTTAAATTCTTTCAATAACAGCATCAAACCTTTGAATGTTGTTTTTTGTTTGGGCTATTTTGAAAGATTTGGGTTTCTCTAGGGCAATTATGATGGTAGGAGTGGTTAGCATATTGTACATTGGCTTTAGTAGGCCAAGGTATTTTTCTGCCGTTCCGATGGCATTATCAAATCCGCCGGCTTTCTGCATGTCGTGAGTTGCACAGATTATGACCCCGATGTCTGTTTGAATTTCTTTCTCAACGTGATTAAGCTCACTTGCTAGTACGGGTTTTATTAGATTCCACGGGGCGACTTGTGAGTGATTAAAGGCGACCTCTACTGAATAGTTTCCTTTTGCAAAATCTAGGCGGTATGATTCACTCTTGTAATGTGAGTCTTTGAATATTTCACTTTGTCTATGCCAGTTCTTTGCCACCATGCGCTCGTCAATAAGCTTGTTTATCGTATCGGAAATGCTCTTGGTCTTTCTGGCGGTGTTTTGAAAAGAGTTAATAATATCCTCCTCGCTTATAGAGTCGAGCGATTCGAGAATCTCAGTCCAGAGCCTTCGATTATCTTCCTCTGAAAGCGCTACAGCTAACCCGTGGCGATGTGAATAAACAGTATATTCCATGTTTTACTCCATTCTTTAAAGATTGATCTTTACTTGAACCTTTGTTACACTTATAATAGTAACAGATAAATTATGAATAAAAATAAATCAGACAATAAAATTAAGGTATTAGAGCTTTTCGCGGGTGTAGGTGGTTTTCGACTTGGTCTGGAGGCAGCCAGTAGCTCTTTTGAGACAATTTTGGCCAATCAATGGGAGCCAGGTAAAAAGTCTCAACACGCATTTGATTGCTATCAACAGAACTTTAGAGAGGACTTCCATAGTAACGAAGACATCGCGGTATTGGCACAAAATCCGCCAAAGCATGATTTATTGGTAGGGGGATTTCCTTGTCAGGATTATTCGGTAGCCAGAACGAAAGCTGCTGGAATTCAAGGGAAAAAGGGCGTCCTCTGGTGGGAAATTGATAAAATTATTTCAAAAAGAAATCCAAAATACATCTTGTTGGAAAATGTGGATAGGCTATTGAAATCACCATCCTCACAGCGAGGAAGAGATTTTGCGATTGTTCTGAAGTCTCTTGATAAGAATGGTTATGATGTTCAGTGGATGGTTGTTAACGCGGCTGACTACGGCTTCGTACAAAGAAGACGAAGGGTTTACATTTTTGCCTATAAACGAAATTTGAAATTACATAGTGGAGGTAATTTTGAATTATCAGAAGATCACCTCTATAAGGGTAAGTTTAATTACAAGCTAAAAGGCAAAGAAGTCATTTTTGATATGGCTAGGTTCTCTGATACTTTTTCAGTCTCCGAGAAGTACGATTCTGGGAAGTTTCTAAATATTGGTTCAATGATTTCTGGAGTTGTTAAAATGTCAGACTATGAACCTGTATATTTTGGAAAGCGTGCGTTGCTGGGTGATATTCTTGAAAAAGGCGCTGATGAACGTTATTACCTCTCGGATTCTCAGTTGGCAGCCGCAAAAAAAACCAAAGAGGGGAAAAGGGAAGTAAGAACAACTAAGGATGGATTTACTTATAACTATGCAGAAGGGACAGTTGTTTTCCCAGACCCCGCTACAAGGCCAGCTAGAACAATGTTGACCTCGGAGTCGAGCATTAATCGTAGTACTCATTACGTAGAGGATAAAGACGGGATTAGAACATTAACTCCTGTTGAGGCGGAAAAGATAAATGGGTTTCCAGCCAACTGGACAAATACTGGTATGCCTGAGAAATTCAGATTTTTTTGTATGGGGAATGCTCTTGTTGTTGGTGTCATTGAACAAATTGGCGAGGTTATTTCAGAATTAGACGAGAGACTGAATGAAGGCACAAACCCAGTAGTGCAGAAATCTTCAGTAGTCTTAAATCCGGCACCTCAAAGTGATTGACATAACGGTATATTTTAGGTAGAATATTACTGTATTTAGAAGCCGAGAGGCTTTTTTAAAATCCAAGGAATTTTGGAGAGAAAATGAAGAAATTTTTCGGTAAAATCACTGGATATTTCAAAGAGTCGTGGATCGAGCTTTCGAAGGTCGTTTGGCCTACTAGAAAGCAGGTTCTCGAAATGACCCTGGCAGTATTGATACTGTCGCTTGTTATCGGGGTTTTCCTCGGTCTCACAGACTTCGGCCTACAAAAAGGCCTCGCACAGTTACTAACGTTGAAGAAATAGGAGCCACATATGTCAAAGCAGGTTAGTGAAGGTAGAAATTGGTACGTTATCCATACTTACTCTGGTTACGAAGAGAAAGTTGCGGATAACCTGAAGCAGAGAATCAAGTCTCTCGATATGTCGGACAAGATTTTTGACGTCATTGTACCAAAGGAAAAAACCATCGAAATCAAGAATGGTCGTCGTCGTACAGTCGAGAAGCGAATCTTCCCAGGTTACGTCATGGTGGAAATGATTGTAACTGACGATAGTTGGTACGTAGTACGCAACACGCCTCAGGTTACTGGTTTCATCGGTTCTGGTACTGCTCCAATCCCAATGAGCGATGCTGAGGTTTCACTGATTCAGCGTCGTATGGGTATCGAAGAGCCTAAGTTCCAGATTGATCTACGCAAGGGTGACCTAGTTAGTATCATCGACGGGCCTTTCAAGAGCTTTGATGGTGCGGTAGAGGATGTCGATCAGGACAAGGGTAAGATCAAGGTTATGGTCAACATGTTTGGCCGCGAAACCCCAGTTGAGCTCGACAGTCTACAAGTAAAAAAGATTTAATCCCCTCCCGTCATTCCCGCGAAAGCGGGAAACTAGCTCGAAACAGCACGGGAAACAGTTATAGATAAATCAATTTATGAATTCAATATCAATTAGAAATGTAAAGTTAGTGGGAGAGCAAACGCTCGCTAAAACCACGAAGGAGATAAAATGGCAAAGAAAATTACAAAGAAGGTAAAACTTCAAGTCAAGGGCGGACAGGCTAATCCTGCTCCTCCAGTCGGAACGGCTCTCGGGCCTACAGGTGTAAACATCATGGACTTCTGTTCTCAGTTCAACGACAAGACGAAGGACAAGATGGGCGTTACGATTCCTTGTGTTATCAATATCTACGAGGATCGCACATTTGACTTTATCATGAAGCAGCCACCAGCCTCAGTTCTTATCAAGAGCGAGATTGGTCTAGCCAAGGGTTCTGCAAACTCAAAGAAAGACAAAGTTGCTACCATGACCAAAGACCAGTTGCGCGCAGTTGCTGAAAAGAAGATGGAAGACCTAAATGCACACAGCATCGAGCAAGCCGAAAAGGTTATTGCCGGAACTGCACGTAGCATGGGCATCGAAGTAGAAAAATAAACCAATAGTGGGACTCCGGACATAGTGTCGGAGGTTTGAACCACAAAGGAGAATACCATGGCAGAGAAGAAAGCCACAAAGAAAACCGAAGAAGTCGTAGAAGCTACCGAAGTACAGCCAGAAGTTGTTGCCGAAGTAGTCGCAGAGAAGCCAAAGAAGGCTGCAGCAAAGAAAAGCACTAAAATTGCTGTCAAGTCAGACAAAAAGAAGCTTAAGCATTCCGAAAAGCGTTTTGGTAAGAAGTACCGCGCTGTAGTCGGTATTGTCGATAAGACCAAAGAGTATGCCATCGAGGAAGCTGTAGACGTTATGAAGAAGACTGCAGTTACCAAGTTTGATTCTTCTGTAGAAGTTCACATTCGTTTGAACGTTGATCCTCAAAATTCAGAGCAACAGGTTCGCGGGAGCTTAGTTCTTCCCCACGGCACAGGTAAGACCAAGAAGGTACTTGCGATTGTTGGTAGTGAGAAGGAAAAGGAAGCCAAGGATGCGGGCGCTGATTTTGTTGGCGGCGAAGACATTATTGCCAAGATCGAAAAGGGTTGGCTCGATTTCGAAATCGTAGTCGCCACTCCAGATATGATGCCAAAACTTGGTAAGATTGGTAAAATCCTTGGTACCAAGGGTCTGATGCCAAATCCAAAGGTTGGCACTGTAACGCCAAACGTAGGTAGGGTTGTTGCCGATATCAAGAAGGGCATGATCGAGTACAAAGTCGACAAGACTGGTACGATGCACCTCATCATCGGTAAGGTATCATTCGACGAGGAGAAGCTAGTAGAGAATTACAACACACTACTCGACACTATCGTTCGTGTGAAGCCTAGTGGTGTAAAGGGGACCTACATCAAGGGAATCTCGCTTGCAACTACTATGGGACCTGGCGTAAAGCTAGCTACTAAATAATTTTTCCCTGTTCATAACTAGAGCCGCACTTGCGGCTCTTTTTTATTATGAAATTTTTTGCTATGTGGATAAGTGTACAAAGTGCACGACAAGTGGGGGATTTTACTTATTATATTTTAGCCATGCAAAGGGCAAATAAAGCTAAAATGCTGCACAGTGGGGGAAAATCTCTCAAAAGTATAGACAAGTGGTATATGGTGGTATAAAATGGTGACACGTGGGGAATAGTGGGGAAGCGGAGGGTTTTCCCCCTACTCCACGCGTCGCAATCCGAGACCAGGTTCCGCAACTTACTAAAGTAACTTGCTCCACCATTGCTCGGTTGCTCCTTTCCTAGAAAATTCTACGATTTTTCTAGGGTAAACGAGGGAAAGAGGTGATACGGATGTTTATCGGGGAATATCAACACAATATAGACGACAAAGGAAGGCTAGCTATCCCGGCCAAGTTTCGTGGTCAGCTCTCAGAAGGGGCTGTGGTTACGAAGGGCTTAGATAATTGTCTTTCTATATTTACAAAGGAAGGTTGGGAGTTTGAGGCAGAGCGTCTTATGAGTTTGCCCCTAACACAGGCAAAAGCTCGTGCTTACGCTCGTTTTATGCTTGCCAGCGCCTTTCCAGTAGAGATTGATAAACAGGGGAGAGTCAACGTTCCAGCCGCCCTTCGTGGTTACGCTGGTATCGAGGGCGCCACTGTAGTTACTGGCCTTGGTGACCATGTCGAGATCTGGGCACCAGCTGCTTGGGAAGTATACAAATCTCAAGTCGAGAAGGACAGTGTCAATATTGCCGAAGAACTGGGTATTTAGGCGAACCTTTACAGTAAAATACGGTTTTCTCCTCAGCAGATAGCTAGCAGCCAGCACGCACCTTTCTATCTATAACATCCACCTCAAATTTAGCCCAACTAAATTTCTACGTAAAGTCACGAGCACTACTTGCTCAACTGACTGCTAGCTACTTGCTCACAGGAGAGAAAAAGATGAACAGCCCACACATTCCAGTTCTTTTACAAGAAGTAATTCACGGTCTTAGACCTACAAGTGATAAGAATTTTATCGACGCAACCCTCGGTTTTGGGGGACACAGCGAGAAAATCTTGGAGCTTACGGGTCCAGACGGACGGTTAATCGGAATTGATCAGGATGCAACCGCCCTAGACTACGCTGCAAAGCGTTTACAGCCCTTCGGAGAGCGTTTTATGCCTTATCTCGGCAACTACACCGAGATTGCGCAAGCGGCCCAGGAGATGCCTGTAGACGGGGGAATTCTTGCAGATATCGGGGTTTCGAGCTATCAGCTTGATGAAGCCGAAAGAGGCTTCTCATTCAAAGAAGACGGACCACTAGATATGCGAATGAGCAAGGAAAATCCACTTACCGCAGCAAGTATTGTGAACGAGTGGGATACAGACGAGATGGCAAGAGTCATCAGCGAGTACGGGGAAGAGAAATTCGCTTACCGGATCGCAACTAGAATCACTGAAGCAAGAGACCAAAAGTACATTGAAACCACCAAAGAGCTAGCTGAAATTGTATCCGCAGCGATACCACGAAGATTTTGGCCAGAGCGGGTAAACCCTGCGACCAAGACTTTCCAGGCGCTCCGAATCGTCGTAAATGACGAACTAGGGGTCCTTCGAGAGTTTCTGCCCAAGGCGATGGAGCTGCTACAACCTGGAGCTAGGCTCGCAGTAATCAGTTTTCATTCGCTCGAGGATAGAATTGTCAAAGATTTCATGCGAGAACGGGCCAACCCATGCACCTGTCCACCAGATTTTCCCAAGTGTATCTGCGGCAAGGAAGCAGACGGGGTGGTAATTACCAAGAAGCCAATCGTGGCAACCGAGGAAGAGCTGGCAACAAATCCACGCAGCCGAAGTGCCAAACTCAGAATTATCGAAAAGATTTAATAAAATAGCAAAAACAAACAAATAGGGGAGGGGAACACAAATGAGAGATCGCGCAAAAAGACGTAAGTTTAGGAAGGAATTCAAACCGACCTTCAAACTATCACGTATGGGCGTTGTGATCTCTGTGGTTGCCCTAACCTTTGTGTTGGGACTTTTATATCTGTCGCAGTCAAACAAGATGGCCACCAGTGGCTATGATATTGCCAAACTAGAACGTGTGCAGCAAGAGCTTAGGCTAGACAACGAGAGACTCCAGATCGAGGCTTCCAGGCTTCAGTCAATCCAGAATCTTGATGCCGGGATTGCCAAATCTGGGATGGTTCCAGTTTCAAAAATCAATTATGTCCCAGCAAATACAAACGTGGCGGTAAATATCAAATAAATCGACTTACAAGCAGCCGCTCCTGTATAATACGAGTTACGGTAAGTGAAAATGAAAAGATACAAGAGTCGCCAAACAACCAATATCGATAGAATACCACTCGTGGTTTCTATTTTTGTTATCCTAACGTCAGTAATTTTGGTCCGACTTTTCTATGTTCAGGTTGTAGACCGAGACCAGTACGTGGCCTTGGCCACCTCACAGCACTCGATGAAAGATACTATCTTTGCCAAAAGGGGGAGTGTCTATGCTACCGATACGCTCTCGGGGTCGCCGTTTTTGCTTGCCAGCAGCCAAACCCTAGATTTGGTTTATATTAGCCCCAAGGAAGTAGAAGATAAAGAAAAGGTCCTGACCTCACTAGTTTCGGTTCTTGGCGTCAAGCGAGAGGAGATAGAGGCAAAGTGGGATCCCAAATCGATGTATTTGGTGGTAAAACACAAACTTACGAAAGCCGAAGGTGACGCCCTAAAGGCGCTAAAGCTCAAAGGAGTCGGTTTTCAGGCCGAGAATTGGCAGATCTTCCCCGAAAATACCCTTGCGGCCTCGGTTTTGGGCTTTGTAAACAATGAAGGCGATGGCAATTATGGCATCGAAGGTCGCTACAACGACATTCTGAAGGGCCAAAACGGTTATCTGAACGAAGAGACTGACTCTAACGGAATCAAAATCGCCTTTGCTGATAAAGGTTCCAAGCCGGCGGTAGATGGCAGTAGTATCTACCTTACGATTGACCGGTATATTCAGGGAACCGCCGAGAAGTACCTGGCCGAAACGGTAAAGAAATTCTCTGCCGATGGCGGTTCGGTGATTGTCATGGACAAGACTAATGGTAAGATTTTGGCGATGGCGAACGCGCCAACCTTTGACCCCAACAAATATACAGAAGTCAAGGACTACACCGCCTTCAAAAACCGTGCGGTTACCGATGTTTACGAGTCGGGATCGGTGTTCAAGGCAGTGACGCTGGCAGCGGGCGAAGATGCAGGCAAGATAAAGCCAACCGACACCTATACCGATACCGGTTCCGTGGTCTTAAACGGTAATTCCATCAAGAATTCCGACCTCAAGGCTCACGGACTCCAGACCATGAGCTATGTTCTCGAGCAGTCGCTTAATACCGGCACGACATATGTGGAACAGAAGCTGGGGAAGAACTTATTTTACGAATACATCAAGAAATTTGGCTTTGGTGAGAAGACCGGGATAGAGTTTGATGGCGAGGCCAAGGGACGTGTCTACGAGCCAGATGAGCTCAACGAACACGGCTATGCCACCATGAGTTTCGGGCAAAGTATCTCCATGACGCCACTACAAATGTTGGTCAGCTATGCTGTAATTGCAAACGACGGCAAAATGATGAAGCCATATATCGTCGATAAGACAGTGAGCCCTACCGGCAAGGAAACCAAGACTGCCCCCAAGGAAGTTCGCCAGGTAATTTCCAAGTCCGCCTCGGCCGATATGAAAGAAATGCTCCGCAATGTTGTGATCAAAGGTCACGGGAAACAAGCGGCAGTAAAGGGATATAAGATTGCAGGCAAAACTGGGACGGCACAGGTGATTAAGGCCGACGGTACTGGCTACGAGGACGGTAAGAACATCGGTACCTTTATTGGCTTCCCAGTAGCCCCAGACGCAAACTTTGTTGTCCTGGCTAAAATCGACAACCCCAAGGGGGTTGATTGGGCAGAGAGTACCGCGGCGCCAGTCGTGGGGCAGATGCTTGACTTCCTTCTCAAGTATTATCAAATCCCGCCGACCGAGCCGGTAAACTAATAGTAAATTGTGCTTATTTGTGCGAGAATATTTATGAAAATGGAGAAAACTAGATGATTAATTCCGCAATTTCTTTCAACGAGCAGGCGATTATTCCCCAGCTAGTCCGAATCCTTAGTTTTACCTCGGTGAGCTTTATCTTTGCGCTTCTCGTAACCCCGATATTTACCTATTTTGCCTACAAATTTAAGTGGTGGAAACAGCCTCGCGAAACATCGATGGGCAAGAACAACGAAGCGGCCACGGTTTATAGCAGTCTCCATGCAGAGAAGCACAAGCGCAACATCCCGACAATGGCCGGAATGATTATCTGGGGCGTAGTCGGTATCATTACGCTTTTCTTCAATTTTGATAAAGCCCAGACTTGGCTACCGCTTTTTACTCTCATTTCGGTCGGCTTACTCGGGCTTATCGATGACTATATCAATATCAATTCCGTTGGCGGTATCGCTGGCCTTCGGGCAAAGGTAAAATTCTCCTGGCTTACCGCCTTTGCTGCTCTAGGTTCTTGGTGGTTTTATGTGAAACTTGGTTGGAACGTGGTGCATATTCCGATGGTGGGGGATCTCAGCATCGGCTGGCTCTACATCCCGCTCTTTATCTTGGTTGTGGTTTCCACTGCTAGTGCGGTCAACATCACCGACGGATTGGACGGTCTTTCTGGTGGATTACTCTCTGCTGCCTTTGGTGCTTATGCGATTATTGCTTTCTTCCAGGGCAACTTCGGTATCGCCGCCTTTTGTGGCACCGTCATGGGTGCGGTACTTGCTTATACCTGGTTCAACGTTTATCCGGCCCGTTTCTTTATGGGAGATACCGGTGCGGTCGCCCTGGGCGCTACCCTTGGCGTGGTCGCTATGCTGACCAATACCGCTCTTGTGCTCCCGATTATTGGTTCTGTCTTTGTCGTCGAGACGCTCTCGGATATCATTCAGATTGCCTCCAAGAAATTGCGTCATGGCAAAAAAGTTTTTCATTCAGCACCAATTCATCATCACTTTGAGGCTATGGGCTGGCCCGAGACCAAGGTAACTATGCGTTTCTGGATAATCGGTGCTATCTCGGCCTTTATGGGCGTCGTCGTAGCTCTCATGGGGAGCGGCCCAAGATAAATGGCACTGACAAGAAGTAAAATCAAAGAAGGACGTGAGAGTGGAGGGACTGGTCGCCCTGATTATTTATTGATTTTACTGATTTCCGCCCTCCTCGTTTTTGGACTAATCATGATTTCTTCGGCCTCGGTTGTAATGAGCAAAACTGGCCTTGGCAGGGAGAACTACTACTTTTTTTCACAGCTTTCTTGGGCAGCAGTTGGCCTCATCGCCTTATATATCATATCTAGAATCCACTACAGCTTTTGGAAACGAATTGCGCCAATATTCTTCATAGCGAATCTAATATTACTAGTGGCAGTAATGTTGCCCGGAATTGGTTTTGCTCACAACGGAGCTTCGCGTTGGATCAACCTAGGGTTTACGACCTTCCAGCCGTCGGAGTCCATGAAGCTGTCTTTGATCATTTTTCTGGCCTACTGGTTAGAGAGGAAAGGTGAGGATATCAAGGATTTATACAAAGGGGTTTTACCCTTTGCAGCAATAGTGGGGTCAGTGGCGTTCCTTGTATTGCTACAGCCCGATATGGGAACAACCTCGGTTATTGTAATTAGCGCCGCTGTAATGTTCTTTGTTGCGGGAGCGCGTATGCGGCACATTTTTGCAGGTATTGGAGCAGGGTTTGCGGTGGTGGCTGGTCTCATTGCATTAGCCCCATATCGTTTAGCTAGGCTTACAACCTTTCTTCATCCGGATCTCGACAAGAGCGGCGCCGGTTATCAAATCTCCCAGGCCTTACTGGCAATTGGAACCGGGGGCCTTACTGGCCTGGGTTTTGGTCGTAGTCGCCAGAAGTTTAACTATCTCCCCGAGGCCGCCACAGACTCTATCTTTGCCGTAATTTCCGAAGAGCTCGGTCTTATCCGGGCCGGACTCGTCGTGGTAGTCTTTTTGCTTTTTGGGGTCAGGGGATATAAAATAGCAAAGGGCGCACCAGATACTTTCTCGCGCCTGATGGCAACTGGAATCACTACCTGGATTATTGCTCAGGCCTTTATCAATATCCTCGCAATCCTGAGCCTGATGCCACTCACAGGGGTTCCATTACCATTTATCAGCTATGGTGGGACATCGCTGGTAATGATTTTATTTGCTTGCGGTATACTACTGAGTATTTCAAGACATGTTGAACAAGGAGGAATGGATGCGAATAGTCGTCTCGGGCGGTGGAACTGGTGGTCATATTTCGCCGGTTCTCGCGGTCGTCGTAGAACTGCAAAAGCTAGATAGTACAGTAGAGCTTTTATATATAGGATCCAAGGAAGGCTTGGAGAGTAAGATTATCCCTCAGACAGGGCTTAAGTACGTCGGCATTAGTGCGGGCAAATTTCGGCGTTATCATGCGGCTACTTGGCTCAACATTATCGACCCAACTACTTTGTACAAAAACATTGTCGACTTTTTTCGTTTTGTTCGTGGATACTTTGAGGCAAAGGAAATCGTTGCCGAGTTCGACCCTGATGTTGTCTTTACCAAGGGCGGCTATGTTAGTTTGCCTGTAGGTTTAGCGGCGCACTCTCTAGGTTATCCGGTTGTGGTCCACGAATCAGATAGCGTCATGGGGCTTTCCAACAAGATTTTGGCCAAGAGGGCCGACAAGGTCTGTGTTTCATATCCGCTAAAGTCATATACTGAGGTAGAGAAGGAAAAACTTGTATATACTGGCAATCCTGTCCGTAACGATATTTACGATGGTAGCAAAGAGCGCGCGATGACCGAATTTCGCCTGCACGACAAACTTCCAATTCTTTTTGTTATTGGCGGTAGTCAGGGCTCCCTCGTGATCAATCAGGTAGTTTCCGAATCGCTTGCCAAGCTGCTTGCCAAGTATCAGATTATTCATGTTTCCGGCGAGCGTGATTATGATTGGCTCGGTTTCCAGGCCAGCAAGCTTGCACCAGAACTGGCTGCAAATTATCATCTTTACAACTTCCTTTCTGGGAATCTCAAGGATGCTCTTGCAGTTTCTGATCTGGTGATTTCTAGGGCGGGGAACAATGTTATTGCCGAGATTGCCGCTCTCGAGAAGGCAGCGATTCTGATTCCACTGGCTTCATCGGCAAATGGCCATCAGGTTTCCAACGCCAAAATCCTCTCGCGTATGGGCGCTGCAATGCTTGTCCTTCAGGAAAGTCTGACGCCACGCATTCTAGAACGAAAGATAGACTATCTTTTTGAAAACCCCGAGGAACGTGCTGGTCTTGCCGCCAAACTATCCAAGCTAGCTTCACCAGAGGCTGCCGGTGCTGTGGCCGACATTGTTTATGACTTAGGTACCAGTTTTGCTCAAGAGACAAAGGTGGAGGAGGAAACCCCTGAGGAAAAGATTAAGGAAACTGAATAGGCCAGCAAGCGCCCGAAGGCTCAGGCAGCCTTCGATCTATTCCCGGACCGAAGAAGTAAAGGAGAGGCGAAGCAGTAAGGGTATTTGGTACCCGCTTCTTTTTGTTTTGCTCCTCGGTGCGCTGATCTACCTAGTATTCATCTCAGGGATTTTTGGCGTTACCAAGGTCGAGTTCTCGGCCACGAAATTCGTAAATAGGGGAGAGCTCACGAGGGCCGCGGAGAACGGCAAGACATTTCTGGATAATAATATTATTACTTATGGAATCTTTGGCCTTTCGGGCCGGCTAAAGAAGGTGACCGGGGTAGATAATATCTCCGTAACTAGGCTGGGGCAGCATGCTGTCCGAGTGGAGATAGTAGAGAAGAGTCCCCTGCTTGTCTGGCAAACGCTAGACCACAAGTATCTTGTAGATGATCTTGGCTACATCTGGGCCAATTATCAGGATAAATACGCCGCGCTGCCGGTCTTTGTTGATACCAAGAACCTTCCTGTCCGAGTGGGCGATAAAGTCTTGCCACAAGCTTCGGTGGTCTTCTACAAGGACCTGCAGAGCCTCTTTCCAGAGACTGGTGCCAAGCAAGTCCGCTACGAGATTATGGATATCATTAGCGACCTTAAGGTTACGACCGACCAGGGCTGGTATGTATACTTTGATACAAGCCGTAGCGCCAAGGGTGAGGTGGTCAGTCTTAAGCGAGTGTTGGCTGATGCCAAGAGTAGTGGGAGTAAGCTGGAGTATATCGATCTCCGGATTGCTAATCGCATCTTTTATAAGTAATCCTATTCTTCTGTCATTCCTGGTCGCAAGCCAGCCAGCCCGAACTAGCCTCGGCACGAGTAGGTAGTGGAGGAATCTCGTCCATAGCCCTCGTCATTGCGAGCGAAGCGCGGCAATCTCACCTACACGCCATCCTGAACTTGTTTCAGGATCTCTTTCTCAACACGTTAGTAATTTTGTCCGTAGTCACAAATCCTTACCACTTTTGACAGCAAAAGTGGTGCAAAACTGCCGACTCCTTGCAAAATCGCTAGTGTCACTCCTACTTCGTTCCTTCATAAAAAGCAAAACTCTCCCGACGGTAGCGTCGGGGTCAAACATTATTTTTTATGATAGTCACTCGGGTCGTCGCTCGCTGTATTTTGCAGGTCGCGGAAAGAAACACCCCTACGTCATTGCGAGGAGCGTAGTGACGCGGCAATCTATTTTCCGATTATTGGGGGAGACCTGGGGGAGTGGGCAAGTGAGCAAAAGAATTAACTAATATTATATTAAATGTTAATTAATTATTATCTTATTCAGTCTCGTTTCAAACTCTTGGTAGGCGAGCGGAAACTAAGTATTAATTGCAAATGATCGTCAGATTCCAGCCAGATTATTTGGCTGTCTTTTACAGGTTCTACAAATCATATTGACCAGACCAAGCGGCCCAAATTTGGGAAGCTAGACCCGCGGTTTGTGCCTATATATAGGGAAAATGTACGTTTAAAACTCCTTTTGGATGACCAACTACACCCGGGAATCTCAGAATGCGCAATGTCGTCCAAGATATATTGTGCGACACAATATCAATCGCCGAGATGACAGGCCAGTAAGCAGCAAAGAAACTAAGTAAATACTCATAATATATCTTTTCTCCGGGACCTTCCGCTCCCTCAGCGTAGACCCCCTTGTTTTGATATATATCTAAATATTCCTAAATATTAGGCCTCCCGGCTCGGGCCTGTTTTAGCCAAAATTACAGCCCATTTGGTATGGGCTGTAAAGATTGCATCAGTTGCAAATTATGGTTTTGTTAGGTGAACTGTCTCCCCTGGCTTCAGTTCTTTGGTCACCACCCTGATTCGTTCGTGTGGCTCAATTGTTTTAAGGTTATGAAAGTCCTCTGGGGTGATCTGCTTCTCGACCTTTTCACGGTAAATAGGGTGCTCTTTAGGATGGGAGACAGAGAGCAGGACGTCCTTGATCTCTTCGAGGCTCTTCCCTACTGGTTCGGCAGCTACGGGTTCTTTGGGTTTTGTTGTTTCTTTTATTTCAGTTTTCTCGGGTGCAGCTGGCTTTTCAGGAGCCACCTCGACCTCAGGGGTTTTGGTTTCTTCTTTTACTGCCTCTGGAGTAGGTTCCTTGACCGCTTCTACGGGTTTTTCGGGCACGCTGACGGCCTTCTTGAGGCTAGATAGTGTATCTACCCCGATTTTATCCGCAATCGTCTCACGAGCCTTCTCTGTAGATGCGGTTTTCTGCTTTGCAAGGAGCGCTTCTAGGATAGCGGGAGTATCTGTGTGGTCCTCGACGCCGAGGAATTTGCTGCCACCACCTAGGCCAGCACCGATAGCCTGTAACTGGTCGATCATTTCTGCAGCCGTACCTACCCAGACATCAGGAGCACGACCATCGCCAAAGAGATCATGTTCTTTGGGTTCGTACATACTAATCTTTACTTCGTAGATCTTTTGGCCATTCTTCTTGTAGTTGTTGCCCTTTTGGCGGCCACGCTTGTCAGGAATCACTCCTTCTGGTTTGTGGTTTGGCAAAAAGACGTACTTGTCGTCCTTGTCCTTGTGGCGCACGATGTAGTCCGCACTCTTCTCGAGCTCGGCGATTACTTTTTGTTTCTCGGTCATAGGTTTGTCGGCTGCTTTCCCAGATTTTTTAGTATTTGCAATTATGGCGAGCTGAAGGTCACTCTTCTTTGGACTCTCGGTGGTCTTGCTGGCAGGGGGATTAATATTAGTTTCTTTCTTTTCTCGTAGTGGCTGGCTAGGGGTACTCCCCTGCTCAGATTTTTCACGAACAATGGTAGGCTTTGGTTTGGTCACAATTGGGTCGTCCTTCTCGTTGGCGTTGATACCAGCAACTACTGAGTCCACGTTGTACCAGTGTTTTACCTCATCCTCGACCAGTTCACGCTTCTTGCCGTATTTCTCGCGCGAGACGGCCTTTACAATCGCCGAGCAATCTTCTTTCATCTCTGGTGTATTTAGGGACATCGCTGAGAAAGGTATACTCGTAACGCCGTTGATCAGCATATTTAGATACATGTGTCGGTTATCGAGGTTGATCAGGTCGTTCTGGGTAAATACTGGTTCAAACTCTTTCTCGAGGTAAGAGGCATCAGTGGCGCCAACGCGGAAAGAGACGAGAGTACCGACGTTACCAAAGACAGCGTCGCGTACAGTTTCTTCCATCTGAGCAATGTACTGATTGGCCACGCAGAGGGACAAGCGATACTTACGGGCTTCTGAGAGAATCGTCGCAAAGGAGTCAGTAGCAAAGTTCTGGAATTCGTCGACGTAGAGGTAGAAGTCTTTGCGCTCTTCCTCGGGGATGTAGGCACGTTGCATCGCAGCAAGCTGCAGCTTGGTAATGATCAGGGAGCCCAGCAGTTCGGAGTTTACCTCCCCTATCTTACCGGTAGAGAGGTCCACGAGAAGTATCTTTCCGGTATTCATTATTTCCGAAAAGTCGATACTACTCTTCGGCTGGCCGACGATGTTACGAATTATCGCCGAAGCCGTAAATTGTCCTACCTTGTTTAGGATAGGAGCTACAGTTTCGGTGGCCATCTTGTCGTTATAGGTCGAGAATTCCTTGAGCCAGAACATCTGCACTACCGGGTCGGTAACTTGCTCGACGATGCGCTTGCGATAGCCCTTGTCGGTCAGGAGACGGACGATGCCGAGCATCGTTGAGCCTTCTACCTCAGAGAGAGCCAGTACAGTGTGGTTTAGGACGTATTCCAAACGAGGACCCCACGAATACCCAAACATACGTTTGAGTACCGAGATAAAGCCCTTGGCGGTCTCTTCACGCATTCCCTCTGGAGATTCCAGGGGATTAAAACCAATCGGAAAATCTTTGTCAGCTGGGTTCAGATAAATCACGTCGTCGATACGTTCCTTTGGAATGTATTTCATGATCAGCTCGATAAGCTCACCATGTGGGTCGACTACGGCGACACCCTCACCATTAATGATGTCGTTGATAGCAAGATTTGCCATCATACGTGATTTACCGACACCACTCTTACCGATGATGTACATATGTCTACGGCGGTCGTCTCTAGTGATACCAAAGGTACGCTGTCCGTTACGGAAGGTAGTGGTTCCCATCGGTGTGAGCTCTTTATCGACAGTGTCTTCGGAGTCAATAATGTGCAAGCTGCTTGGTGGCTCGCCCTTTTTAGATGAGGTCCAGAGGATATTCGGGGTTTCTACTGAAACGTGTGGTAAGTGGTAGAGGCTCGCGAGTTCCTCGATATTTAGAGTGTAGCCGTGATTATTGAAAAGACGAGCACGGTAAGCGTCCAAGAAGTCTTGTCCGGTGTAGAGGCCGCTCCCCTGAAAACCATTGAGGTTAGTAGTATTGAATTGTTTGAAGGCACCAATCACGGCCTGGATGCGCTCCTTGGCTTTCTCAGGGCTTTTGGCGAGGTAACAGATACGGATAATTACTTTGTACCCAAGCTTATTGGCCTTCTCTTCGATCGCAGAGAGTTCAGTTTCTTCAGAATGAGAGAGCTTCGGAGCTTCCTTCTCCTTCTTCTCCTTCTCCTTCTTCTCTTTTTCTTCCTGCTTCTTCTTCTGTTCTGGTGTCATTGGCGAAATGATCGCATTGATCATGTATGGTATTACCTGCAGGGGCATAATCAAAATATCGATTAGCTTATGCACCCAGGTATCAGCACTGCCAGCCCCACCCTTTTTGCTCGCAATGTGCCCTAGTGAGCCATCACGCCATTCGTCATCGACAGGCTTGGCGAGAATCTGAATCCAGACCTGTTCACTCTTTTGCTCAATTTTCGAAAGCATACCTGTAATGCCGGCCAGTGGGTCGACGTCAAAGTTCAGAAAGGTCTTGATCGGATAAATCTCGTCCTTCGTCAGTACCAGCTCGGTGCCGACGACGGCGTCGTCTACTTTATCATCGTCAATATCGATATCGAGTGAATAGTCACTAACAGTAGTAATCTCGGCGGTTGGATACTGGGCGTATACCTGGCCTTCTACGAAGTCCTTTAGGTGTGTCGGTACCCAAACAAAGAATTCAATCGCATTGAGGGTCGAGACAATCTCGAAACTCAGGTGCTCTTGTACACTAGTCCCCTTCTTTTGCTGGCTTTTTGGATGCAAGATACCATGAAGCGCCGCTAGCATCATCTCGGCAGCTATCGGACCTTTTTCGTTATTCTTAGGGATTTTAATCGAGAGAACGACTGTTTCAATCGCCTCAACATACTCTGCTTTTTTGTAGTTCTTCCAGGTGAAGTAGCCAAGTATCGGCACTACTATCCACCATGTCCAAACCACGACGGACCACATTCCGCCGAGTATCGCCAGGCTAATATCTTGAATCAGCACTTATTCCCTCCCGTTAGATACAGTATACGTTGCTCTCGCTACCCTTTTGAAGCGCTTTTTTTGTAGATTTAGTAAAATAGTTGTTTCTTTTACCATGCGACGCTTTAGAACTTCATCGATAATGTCGTCTTTGTGCATTGGGCGTCCGGCCTCGATCAGGACGGTTTCGATTACTTCCTCAACAACACCAGAGGCGTATCCCCACTCAGAGAGTGCGTAGATACCACGGCCAATCAGGACAAAACGTTCGTCACGAATCAACTCGTTGTGTACCGCTTGCTTGGTGACATGTTTCTCTTTACCGCCAAAGTTCTGAATGTGATCAGCGATGTCGGTATAGTGCAGTGGCTTGTTGTGTTTCTTTAGAATGTAATAGGTCTTGTCCTTGATGCTCTTTGGGTTGATGTCGCGCCAATGAGAGAGACCGAGGTGACCCGACTCAGTACGCAATATTACCTTACTGATAGCGATGATAGCGACAATAGTCTTGGGCTCTAGATCCGAGACAGCTTTGCGAATCTTCGCAACTAGTGCCTTCTCTTCTACTGGCTTATCTTCACTCTTTAGGATAGAAACGGCTTCTTTTAGCACCTTATCAATTACTGGTGAGGCAAGAGGCGCCATGAAGTAGCTGCGATGAGCGTGATTGCTCTCTGTGTATAGTGAAATGTCGGTAGAGCAGGCCACGATAAAGCTAAGCTGGTGCTTGGCCTTGGCACTGGCGTTCTCACCGAGGATGTCGTTATCTAGGGTTGTGGCACGGACTACGCCGCCTTCGCTCTTGATAGCGCCCAGAATAACCGAAGAAATCTCCTGACCTCTCAGGTCGGTAGCAACAAAGTCAGAGAGCTTCTTGAGGGTATTTTTCTCGATCTGTCGCACGCGCTCACGGGTAATCCCCAGGGCCTTACCAATTTCCTCTAGGGTCTTTGGTTTGGCTCCAGTAAGCCCAAAGCGATCAGTAATGACAGCTTGGTCGCGCTCTTTTTTTAGCTTTGGAGCAGCAAAAATAAACTCAACTTCTGCATTTACGTCGAGTTTTTGGCCCTTCATATTTGTTTTTTGTGGGTTTGCTGTTTTCATTTACAGTGCAATTATAGCACAAAAGGCGTGGTACGTCAACGATTTTATAACACATTTAAATAGTATGTCTTGTGCTGCATTGCGACCATGGTAAAGCAAACTATTCTTCTTTGCCTTGCTAAAGCAAGGCTTAGCCGATACTTTTGTCCGTAGTCACAAAAGTATCCAAAAAGACATTATAAATGCGGCGGTCTGCGGACCTTCGCAGTGGCTATTCAGCATCAACTTAAATCAGAGTTAGTGTACTGAATTAGACAAATCCATGAGAGTTTAAGGTCACTCTTCTTTCCGCGACCTGCAAAATACAGCGCGCGACGACCCGAGCGAGCATCTTAAAAGACAATGTTTGAGCATTACGAGTTTTGTCATTTAAGAACGAGTGAGTTAGAAGCAACACTTGCGATTTTGCAAGGAGTCGGCAGTTTTGCACCACTTTTGCTGCCAAAAGTGGTAAATGTAAAAATAATTAGTGCTTATTTGATGATTAAATCAAGCGCAATGCCAGCTATGGAGCTGATGATTACTAGTATCGCCGCAATCGTTACTAGATACTTTGGTTTTACTCCGCGTGCAGCCAGAACGACAAACACTTCCCCACTCGCTGTGGAGAGGCCTGCAACCGCAGCGCCAAAGGTAATCACTTTTTGTACATATAGTGTTGCGATAGCGATACTGGTGCCACAGCCCGGTATTAGTCCGGCAAAGGCGGCAATAATCGGCTCTAGTATTCGTATGTGACCAAAGAAATCAGTCAGGAAACCGGTGCCGTAGGTATCTTGGACGTAGTTGAAGAGTGCTAGGGTAACAAAAACGATCAGCATTACACGAACGGTGTGCTTGATGGCGTGGACGATCTCCCCTTTTCTACCGTCGTGGTGTGGATGCTGGGCGCAGCAGAATTCGATATCGGTTTCTAGTTTGGCAGCGCGCATTTTCATCTTTGGTAGGAAATCTATGAGATATCCAGCAAGAATAGCTAGTACTAGCTTAGCGAGTAATATCGGTAAGAAAGACTTGAACCCTAGGGGTAAGAATACGTAAAGCGCTTCGTCCGATTTGGCGATAAGTACCGCGACCAAGGTTCCCAGTGAGGCAATGCCCTCAGTAAAGAAGATGGCCGTAACTACCGCCACGTTGCATCCCGGTAAGATGCCGAGGAGGGCGCCGACGATAGGCATGAACTTGCGGGACTTGCGTAGAATATTCTCGATGTCGTTTCCATATTTGTGGTTTAGAAAGTCAACAACCAAAAATAGCGGCAGGATGATAGCCCCGACACGGAGTGCGGTATAGACGGCTTCAATTATGGGAGTCCAGTTCATGGCTTCATTCCAATACTAGTAATCAACTCGGTGAATTTACTTGGTCTATATCTCTCCCATTCGTCTTGCTTCACGTAAAGCATCTTGTATTCTATCTTCTTTTGTCTTTCAGTTGCGTCTTCACACCATTGTGCCAATCTCTTAATTTTCTCTATATCGTCTAGATCTTCTCGTCCCTTAGTTTCTACAATATAGACCGTCTTATTATCTGTTTTGACAAAGAAATCTGGGTAATAGCTGGAAATTGCTCCGCTTGCATTTTTATAGTCAATCTTGAAGTGAATTTCTAGGTAGTTCTTCGCAAATGAAATAACATCATCAGCTCTCTCAAGAAAATCTGCAAATTCCAGCTCAAAATCACTATCTCCAACTATCTTATTGAATACGCTTTTCTTCGGTAGAAGATATTTAGCATCAGTAACAACGAAAGGTCTCGCGCTACTTACTTTGAGATAATTCTTTATTTCAGTATCACCAACATCCTGTACTGTCAGGTCATTTATTTCCTTTTTGAATGTCTCAACTATTGTTTTGACTGCCTCTAATTCAGACAGGTTTCTCAGAATATTGGAGTCGTTTAGATCAACTTCCTTTTCAAATAAGTCGTGAGTTATAAACACCTTTACTTTACCAAAAAGTATATCGTAGCAACCGAACAACCTTAGTTCTTTCATAATTCGTTGAACAAAGAATCCAACTACACTTTGATAGTTAGGTTCAATAGAACTATTCAGGACTGTTGTATGATGTAACTTGTCTTCAATTATTTCCTTGAAAACAATCTCTTTTTTCTCTTCCTCTGAGAACTGTTTTATTTTGATTCTTTTGTGTTTGAATTTATCAACACTCAAAAGATTCAGATTTTTGTATTCTCTCTGTATTCTCGGAGTAAGAACTGGCAGCTCAATATCTAGATTATCAATATCCTTTTTGACATTTGCGGTATCAACCTCAATAACAGTCGGTGTAATCGGAGTGCCTGAACGATCCATTCTTCTCTTTTCTAACTCAACACCTTCAGCCTTGATTGACTCTACAAACTCCATAAATGCAGGTGTACCGATGACGCTCACGTATTCCTCAACATCTTGTCCAAAATACATTCTACGAAGACCGCGACCGAGAGTTTGTTCGGGGAGAATTTTTGAGTCTGAACCATATGGTCGCAACCCCACGATAGTTGTTACGTTCTTTACATCCCAACCTTCTTTTAGCATAAGTACCGAAACGATAACCCTATACGGACTCTCAAGACTATCTATCTCATTTGCCTTTTTACGAAGTTCTTGTAATTCTTTTTCTTTCTTCCCTGAGACTGTCTCTGATATTTCACCACTTTGGTTAGTGTGAATTGTTAAAACAGCCCCTTTGAGTTGTGCGTAGCTCCTCTCTAAAAACTCAGCTACGTCATCACAGTTCTTGGTATCGTCAGTCATTATGAACAAGATCGATTTCTTGCCTGTCGGTTCAAGTTCTTTATAGGTTTTGGCCCACTCTTCTACACCAAGTCGGATGTAGTCTTCATACTTTTCAGAAAAAATTGAGCTTTGTTTTTCTTGTAACTTTGCCTGGCTAGCAAGATCTGGCAAAACTGGATTTTTGACAACACCCTGGTGGATGGCCTCAACCAGTGGGTAGTCAGTTACGGTCTGAACAAAAATCTCTCCACGATTGTTTTTTGGCGTCGCGGTAACATCAATTTGCAAGGCAAGTTTGCCACCTTTTTGTAGAAGTTTGTTATGAATATCTTCAATTGACTTTGACCAAGCCATATTCGGATCATGGATATGATGCGCTTCATCATTGATTATCATAAGCTCATCAATATCTCTTACTATTTCACCCAAATCTACCTTTGAGTCATTAGTTTTGCCTGTCACCTTACTGCCCATAAAATAATTTGATACATCAACATCATCAGCACTAGCCTCGTTGATGCTTCCTTCATACACTCTGTGTATGTTTGTTAGAAAGATGTTTCCAGATTTAGAAATAGCACCAACCTCATCCTGTAGATGAAGCTTTAACTGAAAATCATCTTGCCAGTTTTGACCATGGTAGCCATTGTCTGGGAGAATTGGGTCTTCGTAGAATATCTTGAGACCTACAAAGTCATTTTTAATCCTGTCTAGAACAATGATATTTGGCGTTATGAGCAAGAAGTTCTTGGAAAGCTGGGACCCTTCTTCATAAAGCTTGTGAAAGTAAGACCAGGCGAGAAGCAAACTCATAACTTTTGTCTTGCCACTACCTGTTGCCATCTTAATAACAAAGCGTAGCCACTCTTCACTAAACATATTAGGACTGACCCGTCCCAGTTTGTCAAACTTTATTAAATCGTATTTACCCTCTACTTTTTCCGTTTCATATAACCAGATGATTGTTTCTACGGCTTCTCTTTGTGCAAAATAGTATTGAAAAGCTATACTTGTACCATCTTTGCCATAAATAGTATGGGGCTCCTTAAACCACCAGCTTAGAAGTGCCTTTGAGGTCTTACTAGCACCCTCATAGTGATCCTTACGCCACTCCGCTACTCTTTCCCTTAACTCAGGTACGAAAGGCGGCAGGAGTTTTTCGTAGCCATCCTTACGTAAATCCTCCTCAGCCGGAAACCATCTAATCGCTGGGTCGAGTATTTGAAATTTGTCCTTAGGAAAATCTTTATGCAGTGCCATTTTCTTTTCCCTCCTTAGTATCAGTCGGCACTTGGGGCGCCTCTGGTATTACCAATTTCTGCAAACCAGCATAAAGTACATTTACTTTTTCAATAAATTCTTCTGTATTATTCTGTATACATTTGATGTCTGTATCTATCTTATGCAATTCCGACTCTTTAACTTTGGCGAGATTGTGGAATAGATTATTCCTTGATTTATTTATCTCCTCTAATACCGCCATAATATCTGGCTTATCTGGGAAACTGTATTTTCCAAGGTTGTTCTTGGAGTCTCCGAGTGTTTGCTTTTGTGCCTTATTTGTCTTCTTTCTCTCATCAATAAATATTATTCCGGCAAAGTCAACATAGGAGGAGCGATAAACAAGGTATCTTAAGTTGGCTAACAAGTTCTCGGCTAAATACTCAGTAATACTTGCGTAAATTAGTGCCGATGAAAGTTGTGCACCAAGATCTTCAGAGCTCCTTAATTCCCTTGCTTTACCGACCAAGGCATTTTTTAGTTCTATGTCCTCATGGCTAAAAGGAATGAATTGCTGGCTCATACATTCACCTCAATTACCTTGGTGGTATCGTTACCGAAAATATCAATTACCTTGATAGCAATTTTCATTTTACCCTTCGACGTAATTTTATATGCAGATGTTAACTCTAAGTTTCTGTTTTTTTTAGTTCTAAAGGATTGCCATTCATTTTCAAAAATGTAATTACCAGTCCACTTCTTTTCCTCCCTACCAGTTGCGGGATCTGCGATGTTGATAAGTTCTTTCTTGCTTTCAAATTCAAAGTCAACAGACCAATAATCAATCCAGTCTGTCCATTTCTTCGTGAGAGTTTCACGTTCTACTATACCGCTTTGTTTATCCTTGAAAATTTTAATAACCTGTCCATTTTCAATAACAATTTTACTGCCGCCGGCCTGTAATTTTTCCTCAACCTCTCCGGTATTATCCTGATTGTAAAAAACGCTAAAGTCGGTTAGTTCAATTGCTACCTCTTTTTCATTTCCTCTGCCCTTGATAATGGGTTTAACTTCAATGTAAGCAACATCATAGAACTTTACTTGCCCTCTTTCTATTGCTCTTTTATCAAATACTTCTCGAGGTATGACCTTAAACTGAACATCAATACCTAGCTTCTTTGTTGTTTCAAAGTCCAGGCCCATTTCATAGTCAAATCCGAGAATGTCTACTTTTGTAATATGCTTTTCTTTGCACTCAATAATTATATTCTCCAGAAAGTCATTTGTTACTGGCGTATCAATTGACCCCACGGCTACCAGCCTATCTCGCTTCTTCCCAACGAAATTATTAAAGGAATTTACAGCCTCGGCTTTATAGGCTGAAAGAATGAGTTTGATAAATTCGCGTTCCTTATTTTCTCTTTGCATTCGTTTTTCTTCATCGCGCAAACTATCGTTAATACCGAGGTACTTTTCCCTCTCGTATTTACCGATATTAAGTATCTCAAATGGTCTAAAGTCTGTCCCGGCATTTTTTAGTTCTCGTTGCACGCCAATCATTCGTTTACGAGTGGTGTGAATTGAAAACCGTCCAAGATCAGAACCAATCCATTTACGACCCAGTTTTTCTGCTACTGCCAATGTTGTACCTGAACCACAGAAAAAGTCGGCTACTAAATCGCCCTTATTTGATGAAGTCTCAATTATTCTCTGAAGTAAGCCCTCTGGCTTTTGTGTTGGATAGTCCGTCCTTTCTGTGTTGCTATTTGGTGAAACAATTCCAATGTCGCTCCACCAGTCAAGAGTAAGATTTAAACGATAACTTCTCCCCTTTTCATCTTTATAGTACTGTATCCTAGGATCAAAACCTACTTCTTCCCCTTCTTGAATTAGGGCATAACGCTTATAGTATTGAATGTTAAAAATGTGCTTATTGGCCTTCGAATAGAGGTATATCGTATCATGTTTTTTTGAAAAAGCTGTTTTACCAGCACCGCCACTCGTGTAGCACCAGGCAATTTCATTTACAAAGTTTTCTCTTCCAAACACTTCGTCAAGGATTAGACGAATATAACTATTTACGCGTGAGTCACAATGTATGTAAATACTTCCGTCTTCAGATAATAAATCATTCATTAATTTCAGTCGTTCATATATCATTGAGATGAAGCTGTCAGCGCCTTTTCCCCATGTGTCCCGGTATGCGACCTCTTCAATTACCGATGGCTTTTTTGTAAAGATATTCTTACTGTTATTCTCTCCAACTTCTACCTCCATAGAAAAGTCAGCTCCGACATCAAATGGTGGGTCTATATAGATTAACTTTAGTCCGCCTTCTGCTTCAATCTGTTTTCTAAGAGGGCCATTCTTAAGTGAGGATATTATAAATTTGTTATCGCCCCAGATAAGCTTATTTGACCATCCTTCGATTTGTTTTCCCGAGGTGTCAAATAACACTTGTTGAGAGTTTATCTTCTCTTCATCTCGTGGCTCATCAATATGCTCAATTGTCTGAAATGGCAATACTGAACTCTCAATATCATCTGACATGCCATTCCATATAAGTTCTACTTCACGAGTCGAATCAAAAAGAAGAAACCTGTATTTATCTGGGAGCAGTTTATTTTCTGTAAGATATTTTTGAATATCTCGTTTTTCGTTATCACTAAGGTTAAGGTTTGACATAGAATTTCTCCTTGGTATAACCACATTCTACTCTTGAGTAGTGCTTAAAACAAGGTAAAACGGCAAAGGGGCCGGCCGCTGTTCGCGGTCGGCCCCCTGCGCTTTGACTGGTGTGGGACACTCACTATTCTTCTCAGACTATGTTCTGTGTTGTCTGTTGTCTGTAGTCTGGTTGTGTTCTACTTCACGATATCCTTGATTGACTCCGAGATGGCATTCGCCTTCTCGAACTTTCTCAGATCACTTGAAGCGCAGTACTTGCTGGTCTGGACCTTCTTTGCGATTTCCTCGTAGGCCACCGCGTTGGTGGCTGCTACTTCGAGGAGCTGGTCGGAGAACTTCTCCGAGCCAGGTTCGAGCATGAAGAGATGCTTGGTGAGGCTAAACTTGCCCTCACGAGGGTTCACGAGTACGGGATAGTAGTTCCCCAAGTCGTGATACCAGCCAAGCTTCTTCAGAAAGCGAATGTTCTTCTTGCCAGGACGGAAGACCTTGATCGGTTTTCCGTTGCGTTCGCCAAGCTCGTTGACGATCACGTTGCCACCCATGTACTCGACGATCATCTTGCAGACGTACGCCAGATAGATGGTTCCGATCACCGTGAGTGCATCCAGACCGTGAACACCGATCAGGATCAGGACGGTGAGTTCGAGAGCTACGAGGAGCAGTCCGCCGAGGGCGAAGAACATATAGGGCGCGAGGCGCCATGTCAAACGAAGAGTTGGGTTCATTAGGCCCAGCCTCCTTAGGTCTTGGTGGCCGCCAGGCCACGTTTCGAATATAAGCACCAGTCAAAGTGCGTCGAAGAATCTCGACGGCCAGATTATATTCCCCTTTTCCGCCTTTGTAAAGGGGTTTACCGTCCTTAGCTTAATTATTACTCAGCACAACATTCTAACATTCTATAGAATGTTAGAATGTATTTTTACATGAAAGCGCCCCGGAGGGCGCTCTCGAGTTGAGAACGTCCTACGGGGCGTGATGTGGCTCGGACTTCGGGTAAAGTCGAGGGTCTGGCTGCCTTCTCCTGGCGGACCTTGTTGTGAGTGGATGCCGACTACCCGACCATGTCCTGAACAACCTCGTCGATGATGACATCAGAGTAGAGGCCAGGGCCGTGCTGGACGATGAGGTCGATGATGGCCCCTTCGACGAGCAGCTGGGCGGCCACAAAGGTGGTGAGTCGTGGTTCGTACTCTTCTCCACCGATGGTGTAGAGGAAGTTCACGACTTCCTGCCCCTTGGCGTCGAGGCCGGTGACGATGTAGGTGTCATCAGCGTCGATGGCAATAGTCCAGACCGGAAGACTGGACGGCAGTTCCTGACCGTTCAACTCCTGCTTCACTTCCGGTGAACGCAGGATAGACCGGTAGTCCAGTCTACGAGCGTTCTTCAGGAGAAGTTCGATGTACTGCCTCTTCTCTTCTTCGCTAGCAATCGGCGGCATGAAGCCACCTCCCCTCGTTGCCTTTGGGCAACCTCGTCGGTAGGTCGAATGATTTCGACAGCATATAATACGTCTTTTGGACAGAATTGTCAAGTATAATCTTATTCAAAAATACCTAGTGTGGTAATAACCACACTAGGTATTTTATAGTATAGAGAATTTGCCTAGAGCGCCCCCATCAGGTAGAGGGCGCGGCGGAGTTGCGGTGATATTTTATCAGCCTTTTCCCTAACAGTAGTTTTTACATCTTCTTTCACTTCTCTAGGGTCTTTGGGTTTCACGGGGGCATAACCATCATCGTCTGCCCTAGGCTCAGCATTCATTCGTCTGAATTCACTTGGTACATAGCTTTCCATATCGGAATTGATAGTGCCGGAGTGTGCCATTACGGGAACTCCAATCTCACCACCTAACTTTGCGGTAGAGCCAGTAACGTCCCAGGAGTCTCCCCAGGCCCACATCCCGCCGTGCTCTGGTTTGTAGCCCATTCTGGTAATCTGACTGTTGATGGCAAAAGTTTTTATCTTACTAGCAAAGTACGAACGCATGGTGTTGCATAAAGTAGCGAAGTCTTTGTCCGAGAGTACTACCCCAAACTTCTCTTCACAGATTTTTCGCACTGCTTCATCGACACCCAATTCAACGAATGCCAAAGTCGTTTCTTGACCCGAACCCTCAGCTTTTCGATATTCATAAACACGGTCGCTTTGTTCTTGTGTGACATGGATACGCCACCATTCTTCATATTGGCTAAGGTCGGCAGTAAGCCTGTCGAGGACGGTCCATTCGAACCATTGTTTTTCGTCGTAGCCGAGAGATTCGTAAAGCTTGGCAATATCGGCTGCATTTATTCGTTCGTTTTTGTATACAAGCTCTTGTTTCTCGTCATCGAACGCAACGATTTCACCTTCTGCCAGTATTCCTGGCTTAGCTATCCAGGTGCTTTCAGGGAGTTTCACCCCTGTACCAGGAGTGGCCTCAAAGTAAGTATCTACGGTGTTAAGAGAGGCTGGTTTGCCATTGGTCTCCATCATATCCCCCAGGGAAGATATCACGACGTAGG
Organism: uncultured Candidatus Saccharibacteria bacterium; assembly: GCA_964501135.1. Taxonomy (GTDB): domain Bacteria; phylum Patescibacteriota; class CPR2; order UBA1875; family CAIMLA01; genus JBGSPL01. The sequence goes on along the minus strand of CAZCRI010000003.1, from coordinate 25,287 downwards.
GAGCTCCATCCCAGCTACCATACATATGACCAGCGACGTGATGGTTCAGGGAGAAATGAACGGTGTCGCGTGGAACTTCCCAGCCCGTAGCATCAAAGGTGGTACGAATGGTCGGGGTACCACTGATTGTTTTTGGTAAATATCGGGTGGCATGAACAGCAACTAGATCTTCTATCTTCATATCTTCAGAGTCTTTGTTGCGCTCCCCCATTTCTGCGATTTGATCTTGTAATTCTGCTTCGGTTTCGGCATCCTGTTTTTGCATCAGCTCGTAACTGCGGTCAAGTATCTCCTGAGCCTCGTTATTACCAGCCAGGGCGAGCAAGGTTAGTACCTCACCTTCATAACTGCTAGCATTTCTTCTTTTGCCGTTCGAGTCATATAGCTTACACGCGATGATTTTGTCCATCATCTCTTGTGCTCTAGGGGTGATTATCTTGAGATGGGCGTTTCGTCGATCATTTTGATCTTCTTTGCTTGAATCCCCTGTCAGTATCATTGCCAAGTCTAGAATCGCCGTAGGGTTTGACTCGGCAAAAATTAAGCCGTTACCTTCAAGAACCCGCTCTGTTTGATGGCTCATAGAGGGGCTATTGACTCCCCCTAGAGATTCAGTTGCGATGTTGTGCCCAAAAGTATCCCACTCTTTCTTGGAGCGCCATTTAGGCTGTTCGCCCAGTATCATGACGTGCTTATCTGAAACTACGTCACCGTTGAATGGAATCTCCTCTGGAGAGTAGAATACTACCTCTACGGGTTTGCCGTCTTTGCTCTTTAGTGTGTAGATTTGTCTCTCTGTACCATCGGAGTCTACGTAGCTTCTAGGCTTAAGAGTTTCTGTAATTTCGCTATCTTCTAGATGGTTTTCTGTGCTGTCTTCTAGTCCGTGGGGTCGCTCGATTTCGGCTATCTCTGACATATCGTCTCCATTCTAAATTAGAGGTTTGCTCTCCTGGTATTTTACTTTTTATCTTTTAGCTTAGCAAGGCGAGTCTTAATCTCGGCTTCTCCCCCGTTCTCGGTAGGTAAGTAGTACTTTTTATTTATAAGTTCTGGTGGTAGATATTCCTGGTTTACATAGTGGCCCGGGTAATCATGAGGATACTTATACCCAGATGATTTTCCTTGACTTTTATCAAAAGCTGTTGGCGCATTCACAATGTGCTTCGGGACCCCGCTAAAGGTTTCCTTGCGCACATCGCCTAGCGCCTTATCGATTGCTAGGTATGAGGCATTGGATTTGGGAGCGCTTGCGAGATAGGTTACGCATTGGGCAAGATTGATTCGAGCCTCGGGGAGACCAATCTTGGTGACGGCCTCAAAGGTAGCGTTGGCAAGGACCAGTGCCATTGGTGCGGCATTGCCGATATCTTCGGAGGCAAAGACGAGCATACGGCGAGCAATAAACTTGGGGTCTTCCCCGCCCTCGATCATCCTGGCGAGCCAGTAGATAGCTGCGTCAGGGTCGCTGCCGCGCATTGACTTGATAAATGCACTGATAATGTCATAGTGATTAGCGCCACCTTTGTAGGCACTGACAAAGCGTTTGCTCAGGGCTTGTTCTACCATTTCTTGAGTAATTTTGTTGTTCAAAAGTTTTGCCTTGGTGGCGATCTCGAGCGAGTTTAGGGCTACACGGGCATCCCCTGCCGAGAAGGCGGCTAACTGGTCTAGGGCTTTCTTTTCTATCGTAAGTTTTCGCTCACCGAGTCCGCTGACTTTATCCTTGAGGGCAAGCTTGATGATATTTTTGATATCATCCTCGGTAAGAGGCTTTAGTTCAAAGAGTTTGGAACGAGACATGATGGCGGAGTTGATCTCGAACCCTGGATTTTCGGTAGTGGCACCAATGAGGACTATAGTGCCGTTCTCAATATGGGGCAAGAAGCCGTCTTGCTGACTTTTGCTAAAACGATGAATCTCGTCAACAAAAAGTACCGTCTTTTGCTGATAGAGTTCGCGGCGTTCGCGGGCTTCCTTTACCACCCGTCTCAGGTCGGCAATCCCGCTTGTGACGGCACTGAATTCCTCGAAGTGACTTTTGGTCTGGTTGGCAATAATTCGTGCCAAGGTAGTTTTGCCGGTTCCAGGAGGTCCCCAGAGGATAATCGACCCGAGGCTGTCATTCTCGATGATCTGGCGTAGCAGCGTTCCCTCTCCAACAATTTCCCCTTGCCCAAAGAAATGGGCAAAGTCCGTAGGACGCATCCTCTCCGCTAACGGTTTATGAGCATCATTTAAATTAAATATACTTTTCTTTTCCATGTCTCTCATATACATTCTAACATTCTATAGAATGTTAGAATGTATTACTTTATTGATTGTAGAAATTTGTAGAAAGTTTCGCCGTAGGGAGATAGTACCTGCGTCATCTCCTTTCCCATATAGCGTTTGTTTACTAGCCCTGCTTGGACTAGTTTTTGAGTGTGAATGGCCACAGTCTTGTAACTTGTCTCCAGTTTCTTTGATATGTCTTCCACGCATATTCCCGGTTCGTCGTGAATAAGATTAAGGATGCTGATGCGGTGGTGATTTGCTATCCCTTTACAATAACGTTCTAGTTGTTTCGGAGATTTCCCCATGGGTTTATCTTACGTCTTGTACACTGACTCTTGTCAACAACATTCTAACATTCTATAGAATGTTAGAATGTTGCCTGGGGTATATTAATCTTGACACGGAGGTATAAATGGTATATAATCTTGCTCGACAAGTTGTACCCGCAAAAGCAAGTTCGACGTCTCGGGGGGAGACAAAATGCACACACAAAAGGCAGATCCTCAGCTGGTTGTGGCCGCCCGTAAGGGCGACCAATCAGCCTACGACGAGCTCTTCCGTCGTTACCGCCCGATGATTCGTTCCAGGGCGCGTTCCTACTTCTTGGCAGGAGCAGGTCGAGATGATGTCGTCCAGGAGGGAAACATCGGTCTCTGCAAAGCGATCTGGGACTACGACCCTTCGAAGGGTGCGTCGTTCCATAGCTTCGCTGAGCTCTGTGTTTCTCGTCATCTCATATCCGCCGTGAAGCAGGCTATGCGTAAGAAGCACAGTCCGCTCAACGGGTATGTCTCTCTGAGTCGTACCGTTGACATGACCAGCGACGGCGACCGGACACTGTTAGATGTGTTCTGCGACGAGGCATCTGTTTCGGCTGAAGAGGTCTGTCTGGCAGCACTCTCGCACGAGGCGGTGTGCCAGGGGCTTGCGGCGTCTCTTTCGAAGTTTGAGGCGAGCAGCCTGCGCTTGTTCTACAACGGGCGCTCCTACGTAGAGATCGCTCTCGAACTGGGGTCACACCCCAAAGCCGTCGACAACGCACTGCAGCGCGCCAAGCGAAAGCTTGCAATACAGATGCAGATAAACTGACCCACTTCTGAGTGGATCCGAAAGGACCTACCCGGCAGTGGGTTTTTTCGTGGTTTACGTCTAATTATTTCATCGGGCAGGCTGCAAATTCACACTTTGGACCACTGCGACTGACATAGCTGCCGTCGGGACAGACTCTTGCCTCCATGGTACAAGCGACACCACCGTCCGAAGGGGTAGCCTTCCTCTCGGTTTGCTGTTTCGTTAGTAAATAACCGCCAATAATAAGCAGCACAAAAAGCACCGTCGTAAGAAGTGTAAAAAATACTTTCTTGTAGTCCATGCTAGCTAGGGGTAATACTCGATGTTACCTGTACGCCCTTTGGCTTCTTTGCTTTCTTGGGTTTCTTCACATTCTTCTGTGAATTCTGTCCTTTTGCCATGGTGTCCTCCTAATAATCTCAAAATTTATTGCTATAAAGTAGAGAGTAAGCGGTCGATTTCTAATTGCGGGATTCGTCGTGCTTTGATTTGTGTTCTTCCTAGGCGAATCGCTTTTGTAAGCCTGTGGACTCCATCTAGTATAATCCAACGGCCATCAAATAGGTATAACTCTATCGGGTAGTCGAGATTGGCTCTTTCTACTTGAGCGGCATGATGTGGTTCGTTATTAAAATTTGCTAACAGCGAGGTAATGCTCATATTCCAGTCGTCGGTACCTTCGTGTTCCAAATATGGAATATCTAGATTGTATGAAATCTCATCGATGCTAACTGCTTCGGTGGGGACATCAAGTGCCCAGAGGCTGGCTTCGGGTATCTTGAATCCGTACGATATTTCCTTGGGTTTACTCATGTTAAGCCTTATGTGGATTGTGACCCGGACATTCCTTGTCCGAGCAGCGCTCTGGGATCGTTTTGGTTCCTTCCATCATCAGTGAGCCACAGATTTTACAGGTATTACCTGTAGGTTTGGCTTTGATGGCATACTTACATTTTGGATAATTATTGCACGAGTAGAAAACACCGAAACGTCCTCGTTTTTCTGTCATCTCGCCCTTTTTACATTTTGGACAGGCGACGCCTGTACCGCCAGCCTTTTCTTCGTTTTCGTCTTTGCGGATATATTTACATTTTGGATAATTGCTGCAGGAGATAAACTTTCCATACTTTCCCTCACGCTCTATCAGGGCACCACCGCACTCGGGGCAGGATTCCCCTATTTCTTTGGGTCCTTCCATCTCGCGCCCTTCCATAGTGAGGGCTCCCTCGCACTCTGGAAATCGAGAACAGCTCATAAACTTACCATTTTTTCCGAGCTTTATGATCATATCGCTTCCGCAAGTTGGACACTTGTACTGTAGATCTGCTGGTACTGGTTCTGCCGGACGCTTAGTTTCTTCTTTTACCTTCTCGCGGAAGAAGCCATAGAAATCAGAAAGAATTTGCGCGTATTTTGCCTGGCCGTTGGAGATAAGGTCGAGTTCGTCCTCCATTTCGGCGGTAAAGGTGTCGCTGATGTATTCGGCAAAGTATTTCTCGAGGAATGAGCTGACGACATCTCCAGTATCTGTTGGGAAGAGCGTTCGCCCTTCTTTGGTTACATATCCGCGATCCTCAAGAGTTTTCATAATGCTGGCATAGGTACTAGGACGACCGATACCGCGTTTCTCAAGCTCCTTGATCAGGCCAGCCTCGGTGTAGCGGGATGGTGGCTCGGTCTGCTTAGCTAATGTAATAAAGTCAATGAGTGTTAGTGGTTCCCCTTCTGTAACCTCGGGCAGCATTACTTCCTCTCCCTTTGCTGCAGGATCGGCAAGAAGCCAACCTGGAAATTGCATCAGACTACCATTGGCAGTGAAGGTCGGCATCTGTTTATCTGTAGTATATGTGGCAGTAATCTTGCTGCGGAGCATTTTGGCGTCTGCCATCTGGCTAGCGACAGTACGTGCCCAGATCAACTGGTAAAGTTTCTTTTGCTCCTCGTTGTGGCCGGCGTGTTCGTGTTCAAAGTTGGTTGGACGAATCGCTTCATGGGCTTCCTGAGCATTCTTGCTATTGGTTTTATAAACATGAGGAGAGAGGAATTCCTTGCCGTATTTATTGGTAACCACTTCCTTTATCTGGCCTATGGCGGTCTCGGAGAGATTGGTACTATCGGTACGCATATAGCTAATTAGACCCGCTTCGTAAAGTTTCTGAGCTACAGACATGGTACGAGATGGCGAAAACCCCAGTCTAGTACTAGCAGTTTGTTGCAAGGTAGAGGTGGTAAATGGTGCCTTGGGGGCACGCTTGGCTTCGCTACTACTGACCTTAGATACCTTCCAGTCACCGGCCTTTGCTACCTTTTCTATCTCGTCCAGACGCTCTTTGCTTCTCGGTTCCTCTGTACAAGTCAGGGAGAGAGGCGCATTTTTGGAAGTTTTGGTTTCTGCAGTTAGGGTCCAAAAATCCTCGGAGATGAAGGCTCGAATCTCACGTTCTCGTTCCATAATGATGCGTAGAGCTGGGGATTGTACCCGTCCGGCAGAGAGACCGTAGCGGACTTTCTTCCAGATTACACCAGAAAGATCATACCCGACCAAGCGGTCTAGAATACGTCTTGCCTGCTGTGCGTCCACGAGGTCCATGTTTATCTTGCGAGGATTGGCAGCCGCCTTCTCTACGGCTCCCTTGGTAATCTCGTGAAATTCGATGCGGTCGTAATCTTTATCTTTAAGCTTTAGCACTTCGGCAAGATGCCAAGAAATCGCTTCCCCTTCACGATCCGGGTCGGTAGCGAGTAATACTTTGTCGGCTCCTGCGGCGGCGGCTCGGAGTTCCCGGACGGTTTTGCTGCCCCTGGGAGTCATAATGTACTTTGGTTTGAAGCCGTGTTCTACATCTACGGCGTCCTTGTTGCTTTTCGGTAAATCACGGACATGGCCAAAAGAGGCCATCACTTTGTGGCCCGGTCCGAGATATTTCTCTATTGTCTTTCCCTTTGCGGGAGACTCTACAATTACAAGTTTCATAACTAAGGACTAATGGTACCGGGTAAAGTGGGTGGTGTCAAATGTTTAAAAACTTTGTATAAAAGTTTTATTCAATACTTATCACCCTCCCGTCATTCCAGCGAAGGCTGGAATCTCTCTCAATATTATTTGAGTTAATCGAGAACAGCTTTCCCTTCCTTGCTAAAGCAAGGCACTTCCGTAATACTTTTTGTCTATCGTCACAAAAAGTATTCAAAAAAGACTCTTTTTACGCGTTGCCTGAGGGCTTCCGCGGTATTTAGTCATCATAATATGTAATTCACCACCACTTGGCTTGGGGTGTCGGTTCCATTAGATTTACGACAGTCAGAGCTTGGCCATTCGGGATTAATGAAAAAGAAAAGACCCTTCCCCGGTGAGACCGGGTATCCAACGAAGTACGTTGGGCGGTCTTTCCGTGGTCGGGCCAACTTGACCTCAGATGAAGGTCGTTTCTACGAGCACCTCTTTCTCGTCAAGCGAGTAGGGCTTCCATACCCTTGGGTTCTCCAGGGGGTCCTCGACGTAAAGCACAGTATCAAAATCGAGATCCTTGTGGTTGAAGGCGTCGAGTATGGCATTGGCCGCAGAGCTTCCAGACCCCGAGAGCTGGGTGAGCCGGTTCAGATCCTTGCTCATGACCAGAATCTCAGGGAAGGCAACCTGCCACTCGTTGCCAGATTGAATCGGTTGCGGAGATATGTGCATGTTCCTGAGCTTCCTTGTGATGGCTTGCCTTTCAATCATGTTAACCCCTCCCTTCAAGGGAAACATTGAGCTCAGATTGACGGAACTCGAGGATCTACTCGGCGTCCTCAGGGACTTCGTCGGGAGCGTCCTTGGAGAGGCGAACCCACATGTCCTTCTTTCCGAGCTTGTAACGCTTGCCGCCGAAGTAGATGGTCCTCTCCTTGATCAGGCGATAGAGGTTGATGAGAGCCTCGTTGGGGTCGTCTCCCCAGCCGATGCATGGTCTCATCCCCTCCATTCCAATTCCCAGGTACTTAGCTTCTTCCATCTCGGCGAAGAAGCCGGTCATCCTGGCGGGCTTGATGAGAAGGGTTGAAAACTGATTGAGACTCTCTTTCATCTGCTCGTAGGTGGCCTCGGGTGCCTGCTGATTCTGCATCTTTGTCCCTTCAGTCGTGGACTCAGTCGTGCCTAGATGGTTAAGACCGCACGGTTGTGCGGTCCCTCTCTACGACAGTGATTATAGGCGAAAATAGCTAGAGATTCAAGCGAAAGACATTGCCACCGAGCTGTTTTATCTTAGCGGAAATCTCCAGGATGGTAATCGTAGAACCAACCACGCTTTGGGAGAGCCCAGTTTCTTTAATGATGTCATCAATGTGCTTCGGTTCGGAACTAAGACACTCTATAATGATAGTTTCTTCTGCCGTCTGCCCCACTATCTTGCGAATAGAGGCCACAGCCTCTGGACATGTAATGCCGAATTCATCGAGGACATCCTGGGCGCTAGTACAGACATGAGCGCCATTGCGGATTAGATTATTTGTACCAACACTGTTTAAGTTAAAAATGCTCCCTGGAACCGCAAAGACTTCTCGATTCTGATTCAGGGCGGCGAGGGCCGTAATCAGACTTCCAGAGCTCTCCGCCGCCTCGGTTACCACGAGTCCTTGTGAGATGCCGCTGATTATTCGGTTTCGAGCTGGAAAGTTGTACTTCGCCGGAATTGTATCAAAAGGAAACTCGGTAATGATGGCTCCGCCGTGGGAAATGATCTCTTTGGCTACCCCCAGGTTGCTGCTGGGGTAGATTCTGCCTAGTCCACAGCCCAGAACGGCAATAGTGATGCCACCTTCATTAATAGTCGCTTGGTGGGCAATGGCATCAATACCGAGTGCTAGTCCGCTAACGACGGTAATCCCACTTGCGGCTAGATCAGAGGCTAGCTTCTCTGTGGCGCGGACTCCATAGTCGCTAAGTCTTCGGCTACCGACAATGCCAACACATAGTGAATTTAGATCCGCACCGCCCTTTTTGTATAAGATAAATGGCGGATCGTAGATCTGCCTTAGGAGTTGAGGATAATCGTGTTCAAAAATAAAGACTGGCTCGATCTCATTACCAGCAAGCTCCCCCAGTACCTTCTCGGGCTTGTATTTATCTCGTGCTGAGCAAAGCTCGCGCACACAACGTTCACTGAGCCCGAGTGATTCCAGTTTGGTTTTAGAAGCCGAAAAGAGCCCCTCAATAGGAATGTCTAGTGCGTAAAGCTGATGAAAAAGTGCAGCGGTAAACTTGACGTTTCTGCCTAGGGTAAGCCAATACTTGTACTCACTAAGAGATTTTTCCATAAATCCTCCAAAAAATGCTTGACAAAACCGATGTATGGTGCTAGAATGATATGTCAGCCTAAATAAGGCAGACATTGACAAAAAGTTCCCCAGTACACCGCACACGTTGCCGTGAGTGTCCTATCAATGAGTAAGGCCTTAAACACCCTCCTTTAAGCTTACTTGTTGGTAGGGTTCTCCCTGCAACCGCCAGCCAATATTTTGGGCTAGGTCAAGTCTTCGGGCAGTGTTGCAAGATCGGGAGAACTTTGAAACAAAAGTAAAGGAGTCGTACTTGTACGGCTCCTTTACTTTATTATAGGTATTTTATAGAAACAAGTAGACAAAGACTGCTAGAGGCTAACGTGCTCGATCCCCTCCTTGAGGGCTTTCTCGAGCTCGGTTACTGTCTTTTGAATTCCGCTCTCCACAACCTTCAGCTCATCTTTATTAAAACACTTGAGGACAACGTCTTCGGTCGAGAGATAGTCACAGTGGTCATCTTTGATTCCCATGCGGAAACGTGGGAACTCCTGGGTGCCAATATTGTCGATAATAGATTGAACGCCCTTGTGACCTGCGGAGCTGCCTGTGCGACGAACCCGAACACTACCAATATCTAGATCGATATCATCGTAAAGAATCCAAACACGGTCGGTGGTAATGTTGAAGTAACCCATCATTGCCTGGACAGAAACACCAGATTTATTCATAAATGTTTGAGGTTTTGCGAGAATAATCTTTTCACCATTGATAAAGGTCTCAGCGGTTTCGGCGTTGAACTTCTTATTCAGGGTAAATTTGGCATCGTATTTTGCAGCGAGTGCGTCAATTGCGGCAAACCCAAGGTTATGCCTAGTACAGTCGTATTCTTTTCCTGGATTTCCGAGCCCGACAATAAGTTTCATTTGTATCTCCGAACGTCATTGCGAGGAAGCGTAGCAGACGTAACAATCTATCTAGATCCTCACGTCGTCCCGACGTAACGTCGGGGCTCCTCAGGATGACAAGGGGTGTTATTTGCGTTTCTTCTTGTCATAATTATAGGCGATATTTTTGCGTTTCACAACGATGTTTACCGCCGCACCTTCAAAGTTCCAGCGTTCACGGATGCGATTCTCGAGATACCGTTTGTAAGAGAAGTGGATTAGTTCGGGGTGGTTGGAAAAAAAGACAAAAGTTGGTGGATTGACGTCTGCCTGGGTGAAATAGTTGATCTTGGGTAATTTGCCCTTTACCGCTTTTGGACTCTTCTTTAGAATGTCGTCACCGAGAAGGAGGTTTAGTTCGGCTGTAGGGACGCGACGATTTCGGTTCTCGGCAATCTCAAAGATGATGTCGGGTAATTTCTGTAAGTTTTTACCTGTTTTGGCAGAAACGAAAATCACAGGAGCGTATGCAAGAAAAGAAATCTTGGAGTGTAGATAAGCGAGGTATTTTGCCATGTCCTTGTCGTCTTCCTCTACGGCGTCCCACTTGTTGACGACAATGACGATTCCCTTATGAGTGTCGCGTGCAAAGCCCGCAATATGCAGGTCCTGAGCTGTGAGACCTTCTGTAGGGTCGATAAGGATTAGGACGATTTCGGCGTTTTCTACGGCCCGGAAAGAGCGGAGCACAGAATACTTTTCAATCTGACCTTCGGTGCGGCCACCAGTCATTTTGCCTACCTTACCGCGGCGACGAATACCGGCGGTATCGATAAAATTAATTGTCCCCTTGTCATTTGTAAGTGTTGATATCGTAAAATCACGAGTAGTACCAGCAACGTCAGAAACAACGGCCAGTTTTTGGCCCAAGATAGCATTAAAAAGACTCGATTTGCCCACATTTGGGCGTCCGGCAATCGCAACGTTGATCCCCTCTCGTGATTCGAGGTTTACTTCCTTGGTTGGTTCCACGGTTTTTGCGGCTTTGGCAACAGCGTCCAGAAGGTCTCCAGTACCACGTCCGGTTAGCGCTGCTACTGGTATAATTTCGTCAGCACCAAGCTGGTAGAGTTCGGAGATATTACAAAAGTATTTTTCGCTATCATACTTATTCGCGGCAACGACAAACGGTTTCTTCGAGCGGTGGATAATCTTCATGGCGCGCATGTCTTGCTCGGTTGGACCCGTGGTAACATCAACAACAAATAGTAAAATGTCAGCCTCATCGATGGCAAGTAACACCTGCTCTTGGACGTCTTCATCGAGGTGTTTGTAGCTTGGTACGAGCTCGTTGCCAACCTCGATACCGGCAGTGTCAACGATTACAAAATCAACACCCGCCCAGGAGGCTTCTGAGTAGAGGCGGTCACGAGTAGTTCCAGCGTAGTCAGCCGTAACGGCTTTGCGCTGTCCAATAACTCGGTTGAAGAGTGTACTTTTGCCGACGTTTGGTCGGCCAATAATGGCGACGATTGGTAACAAGGTGGACTCCAATAATTATTTCAAGAATGCTTATTTTACCATAAAAAGTGGTCGTTTGTCCAGGTATTTAGAATGGAGGTTTCGCCAAAACGATTGCTGCTCCCGAGTACTACGGTTAGAGTCTCGTGGCCCTCGGTTTTTTGCAGTGAAATTAGGCACTCGAGAGCGCCGTAAGTATAGCCGGTTTTGACCCCTATGTAGCCATTGCTCCCCAGTAGTTGATTTGTGGAAACGAGATTGATATTTCGGCCCGCTTCGGTGGTTATGATGGCATTATTTTTTGCAACTGTGGCCCGGAAGAATTCATTTCCAAGCAAAATTCGCGACAAATTCGCAATATCCTGAGCCGAAGAGTAATTCTCGCTAGCGTCCCACCCTACTGGGTTCGTAAAACGAGTGTTGGTAAGCCCAAGTTTAGTTGCGGACTGGTTCATCTTGTCGACGAAGGCTTCTTGGCTTCCTGCATCTAGAACAGCTAGGGATTGTGCCGCATCAGATCCAGAATTTAGTAACATTGCCGTCACTAGGGCTTCTTTGGTAAGTTTCTCCCCGGCTACAATCCCAGCAACAGCATCCCCTTCCTGGAGGGTAAAGCTCGGCACCGTGACCACTTTGGTGAGATCTGGGTTGTCCTTTAGGTAGACATAGGCGGTCATGAGCTTGGTAAGGCTAGCAATTTGCAGCTTAGTATCCTTATTTTTGCTGTTTAGTACCGTATTTGTGGCTAGGTCTGTGCTATAAACGGCCTTGGCGCTGCTCGTATAATCATCTATAGAGGTTTTTGTAGGGGGAACTTTTAGGCTTGGAAGTATCTGTTCTACTTTAACCGTGGTGGGATTTGGTCGAATGTAATCATAGGCTGCAGCACGCAGATTACTTATGTACCCCCAGTTTGGGAGGATAAGGAGTGCTAGAACAGCTAGCTCACGCATTTTTGAGCCCTTCTAGCTCTTTTGTAGTGAGGGGGCGGTATTTTCCTTCTGCTAGACCAGTAAGGCCGATGGAACCTATCCTGACACGCGAGAGATGCATTACCTGTTTACCGAAATGCTCGACAGAACGTCTAATCAAACGATTCCTGCCCTCGTGAATCACCATCGAGTATTTTCCCGGAGAAATCTCGGTAAAGCGGTCTGGCCGGAAGGGGCCATCGTCGAGTGTGATCCCCTTTACCATTTTGCTAATCTCGGTAGTGGAGAGCGGTCTGTCGACGGTAATTTGGTACTCTTTTTCTTTGTTGTAACGCGGATGAGTCATCTTGTTGGTAAAGTCACCGTCGTTACTCATAATCAAAAGCCCAGAGGTTTCTCGGTCGAGTCGGCCAACAGGCCAAACAGGAACCTCCTTGGGTACTAGCTCGGCAATTAGCTTTTCGGCATGGAGGTCAAAAACGCTACAGGTATAGCCGGTGGGTTTATTCACTAGATAGTAGACCAGCCTGTTTGGCACCACTGGAGAGTCATCAATCGCAATCTTTTCATTACCGACAACGTTGGTCGCTACATCGGTGACTATCTTGCCATCTATCGTGACGTAGCCACTCTTTATAATGTCTTCTGAGGCGCGCCGGGAGGCAACACCACAGGAAGCTAGGTATTTAGCTAGTCTCATCATTTGCCTCAAATAGGCTGAGCTCAGAGAGCTTGGGGAGGTTTTCTTCTTTATCGAGACCGAAAAACTGAACAAATTCCATCGTAGTGCCATACATAATTGGCTTGCCGACGGTTTCCTTGCGTCCAACCTCGGCAATCAGTCCGCGGATCAGCAGATTACGGACGATTGAGTCGCTGTTCACCCCACGAATTTCCTCGATTTCACTGCGTGTTAGAGGCTGTTTGTAGGCGATAATCGCAAGAGTTTCCAGGGCGGCAGTGGAGAGGTCGTGGCGGAGCTCTTCGTTTAGGAGCAAGCTGACTTCTTTGGCATTTTCTGGCGCGGTCACAAACGAGAAATACTCCCCTTTTCGGATCAGGCGGATGCCACGCTCACGAAAATCTTCTTCGATCTCTTTGAGGTGGCGCTGGATCTCCCCTACCATTACGCCCGTAGCGTCGGCGATTTCTTTGGTACTGATTGGTTTCTCGGCAACAAAAAGGAGGCTCTCGATAATGGATTTCGGGTTTTTAGTTTCGCTCATAACTCTATTTTACTCCAGAAACGGTAAAGTCGGCAAAGTTTCCTTCTTGCTCTACCTTGATTTCTTTTTGCTTAATCATCTCGAGAATTGCGAGGAAAGTTACGATAACTTCGGCTTTGGTGTGAACCTTTGAAAGGATTGAACGGAAGCTAGTTTTCTTGGACTTTTTGATTTGGGTCAGTATTTCGGCGCGTTTTTCCTCAAGGGTGACCTTCTTTTCGGTTTTGATTTCGGTTTGCTCTGGAGCCTCTTCAGAAACCCGGTTCATGACCTCAGAGAAAATTGCGAAAAGACCGGCACTGTCGAGATCCTTTGGTGGTGAAAACGTAGTGGCAACCTCTGGTTTACCACGTTTGGTAAAAGAACGGTTCAAGGTAGAGAGCATTCCGTCGAAGTGTGACGCTGCTTTCTTGTAGGCTTGATACTCGCGGAGACGTTCCTCGAGGTCGGCAATTTCTTCCTCTTCCTCCACAGTTTCAACACCTGGGATGAGCTCCTTTGACTTGATGTAGAGAAGTTTGGCGGCAATCAAAAGAAAGTCGGCGATATCAGAACTGCTGCCCTCTAGTTCCCCTATCTTCTCCAGGTATGCGCCAGTAATCTTGGCTAGCGAAATCTGCGTAATATCAAGTTTTTCCTTCTCGATTAGAGAAAGAAGAAGATCTAGTGGTCCCTCGAACTGTTCATCCCTCACAGAGTACACGTACTTAAGCTCCAGTTTTCAAATACCAAATAACAGATAATTTTGAATATTCAAAATCCGTAAACTTGGTATTTATTTGTAACTTGGTATTGGTAATTTGGAATTTCTCCTATGGAGTCAGGCGATTAATGTCTCGTGGGAAGAGGCTAGCTTCTTTGGCATTATCGAGACCGAGAAGCTTGGCGGTGATGCGTTCGCAGCCAATAGCGAGACCACCGTGCTTTGGCATCCCAAATTTAAATGCTACTAAGTAGTCTGCAAAATCGTCGGCATTCATCTTACGTTTTTTCATTACGGCAAGGTAATCTTCGTATAGGTTCAATCTCTGTCCACCTGTGGTGATTTCTACGCCGCGGAAAAGTAGGTCGAAGCTCAGAGTTTCCTCTGGACTTTCTGGATCTGGCATAGTGTAGAACGGACGTTTGGCTACTGGATAGTGGGTTACAAAGACAAATTCGCTACCAAGATTTTTGGCCGCATATTCGCAGATTTGACGTTCGTGGATTGGTTCCAGATCGGGTTCGCCAAGGCATTTTTCTTTGTATTCCTTCTCCAGAATTTCTTGAACTTCAGAAAGCTTGAGCCGAGGAATCTTTTTGTCCATAGTGGGTAACGTGGCACCGAGAAGCTCGAGCTCTTTGACACAGGTTTTAGCAAGCCGCGCCACGATATGTTTAAGCATGGCTTCTTCGAGGTTCATAATGTCGGTCCAAGAATTAATAAAGCCCATTTCGAGGTCTAGGCTCAGATACTCGTTGAGGTGTCTCGAGGTACTGTGTTTTTCGGCGCGGTAGATAAAGGCGGTTTCAAAGACGCGTTCGTGTACTCCGACCATAATCTGTTTATACATTTGTGGGCTTTGTGAAAGATAGGCCTTTTTGCCAAAATACTTGAAGTCAAACATTTCTGCGCCACCAGTTTCTAACCCTGCTTCTACAATTTTTGGAGTGTTGATTTCGGTAAAGTGCTCGCCACTAAGATATTCACGAAAACCAGCGAGAATTTCACCCTGAACTTTAAAGATTGCTCTCTGCGAAGGTGCTCTGAGAGTAAGTGGGCGGTTATCAAAAAGGGTGTCTAGATTTACGTTGAGGTCCTTCTTGTTCAGCGAGATTGGGACATCTTCGGTCACCGGAGAGATAATCTCGACCGCAGTCACGTGGATTTCGGCTCCCTGCGGTGCTCGTTCTTCGGCTACTACATTCCCGGTAACACTGACAACAGATTCGGTGGTGAGGTCCTTTAGCTTATCGTTTTCGGCACCAGCATCAATAATTGCCTGGACTAGCCCATCTCGATCACGGATTACTAGAAAGCTGATGGCCCCAAGTTTACGGAGTTTGTGCACCCAACCTTTTACGGTGATTTCTTTCCCGATGTATTTTGATATCTCAGTAGAATAAACTCTTTCCATGGTTTTCGCTTTCTTGATAAGTTGATTTCAAAGCCTATTCTATCAAACATTTTGCTACTAGTAAACGTAAACCAAGCCCTGTTATTGCAAGGAATCGTAGACAGCGTTGCAAGCTACATAGATTCTCACGTCGTCCGACAGCCGTCGTACTCCTCAGAATGACAAAGGGGCGTAAACGAAAAGAGCCGGCATGTCGCCGACCCCTTTCGTTCTACTTCTGTTTGCGGCTACCGAGCCAGCACAGCTTTCGCTTTATCTATAACATCGGTTAGTGTAACCTGGGATTTTACGAGGTATTCATCAGCGCCTAGAGACTTACCTTTATCAACGTCTGTTTCCTGGGAAAGAGCCGTCATCATAATCACTTTGGTATCTTTGGTTTCTGGCGTCGCGCGTAAGATATCTAGAACATCAAAGCCACTAATTTTGGGCATCATCACGTCGAGAATTATCAGATCTGGTTTTTCTTTAACGGCTTGTGTGAGGGCCATTTCGCCATCAGAGGCGGTAACTACGTCATATCCTTCTGCCATAAACCGTGCAGAATAAATGTCCCTTAGGGCAACGTCATCTTCTACTAGTAATACTTTTGCCATATTTCCCTCAGTTACTTTCTGTCTTTAATCTTAATCCAAACTCCTTGGTATTGTAAAGTAAAACTTGGTCCCTTTGCCGACCTGGCTTTCGAGCCAGATAGAGCCACCAAACATTTCTACAATCGAACGAGTAATAAAGAGCCCCAGGCCAGTACCGCCTACTTCACGAGTAGCGGTGTTGTCGTAACGGTAAAACTTTTCGAAAATATGTTTCTGTCCGTCGGCCGGAATACCCATGCCAGTATCAGCGATGCAAACGGTCGCAAAATCCTTATCATACGCAATCGAAATCGTAACTTCGCCCTCGGTAGTATATTTGAGCCCGTTTTCCACTAGGTTGTAAAGAACCTCCCGGGCTTGCTCTTTGTCGGCTACTACGTTTAGGGATCGACCTACCGCCTTTTCGCCCTTGATTGAGCTACCGGTGGTCTCGAGAAGCTTAAGGTCTAGGTTACGTGATTTTGCATTCTGGCCCATCGCCTCTACAACCTCTGCGGCTAGCTCGTGAATACTAAACTTGGTTATTTCAGTCTGAATCTTTCCTTCTTCGATTTTAGTAACAGTTAGTAGGTTCTTTACTAGATTAGACATACCCAGAGCTTGGCCGCGAGCCTTGGTAACATACTCTCGGGCCTTGTCGTCTATCTTGCAGATTTTCTCGTTTTCAATGAGCTCCATGTAGCCCTCCATCGCCGTAATCGGAGTGCGCAGTTCATGAGAAGCCGTAGAGACAAACTCGTTTCGCAGTCTTTCCACCTCTTTCTTGGAGGTGATGTCACGGAAAACACAAATTGCGCCGGTAAGCTTGCCGTTTTTGTCTTTGATTGGAGAGTACGAGCTAGAGATCACAATCTTTTTATTACCGCGTTTCTTGTTGAAACAGGTATCGTCACGCAGTACATTTTCGCCGGTATTCCAGACATTTAGTGCTGGGCAATCCTTTTGGCAAACGCTAATGTCGGTCTCATTCTTCAGGTTCATTACCGTCCAGCATTTGAGGCCGATAGCTTCGGTGGCTTTCCATCCAGTCATATCTTCTGCAGCGCCATTGAACATGGTCATATTGCGATCCATATCGACGACATAAACTCCATCCGCAATTCCAGCAAGTAGTGCCTCTTCTTTGTTTTGTGAGGCCGAAAGCTGCAAATTAGAATTTTCTAGGTCGCATTTTTCTTGGAGCGCAGCTCGATATTTTTTTCCAATATAGAAAAATAGAATCGAGATTACTCCAGCAGCGACAAACACGGTGGTAGTGGCGCCGATTTCAACGCCAAGTAGAGTGACAGAAAGCAATAGATAAGCTGTAAGAAGTAGGTCGAAGCCTATCCCCCACCATGGACCGAGGATAAAGCCAATTACGATTAGAGGAACGATAATTATAATGTAGAGAGAGTCGGCCCCACCGAGGTAATCAGCAAGAAACATTGGCATCAACGAACTAAATAGGTATAGAATTCCGACGGCAATCTCTTCGTGTTTTTCACGCAAAGAGACAAAGATTAGCGAATACAAGAAGAGCAGCCCCGCGGCCCCGACTGCAAAACGCATTCCTTCATAATAAACCACATCCGAGTGAGTAAAAATTGCCAGAACTACAAAGACCGCAATCAGTGCGGCACTAAAAATCCCGGCTGCTAGCGCTAGCTTGTTCTCGACTTCTTTTGAAATTAAAAGCACTGGTCCCCTCCGTATCTAGTTGAAAGTTCTAAGGTTATAAAGTCGAAAGTTTAGTGACTCTCTCGTGCGTTACGAACTTTATTCTTTTCACTTTATAACTAAACTAAGGATACCTTAGTTACTGCTTGGATTCAAGAAAAAGCCTTGCTCGAGCATCGTGGTAGCATCATATGTTTTTGAATTTGCGTTGAAGTAAACGATGATTATGCGGCGTCCATCCTTCTTGGCAACGCCGATATAGGTGTTACCCGCTTCGTAGGTAAATCCTGTCTTGGCGCCTTCCATTCCTGGGTATGTCTTGAGAAGTGTACTGAGCTGATAGTAGCTGTGAGGTTCGTTGTGATCAGTTCCTGCTACGCTGTAATCGTCAACTCTACCCATGTACTTCAAGAAATCAGGCTGAGTGCGGATTGCATATTCAGTAATAGTTGCCATATCGAAGGCGCTACTGTAGTGCTTGGGATCATCGAGCCCGTTTGGAGTCACAAAGTGGCTGTCAGTAAGCCCCAGCTCTTTTACCTTTTCGTTCATTTTGTTCATGAATGCAGTTTTGCCCCCTGGGTCGCACTCTGCAATTACCTCGGCTGCGTCGTTGGCGCTGATCATCATCATTCCGTAAATGAGATCCTCGACGCTCAGTTTCTCGCCTGGCTTCATTACAATTTTGTATGGTTCGGTGTCTGCGGCTTCCTGGGAAACATTACAGAGTTTGTCGGTTTTAAAAGTTTCGAGCGCTACGACTGCCGTAAGTACTTTGGTGATACTTGCCGGGGGGAGCTGAGCGTGCATGTTGTTGTCAAGTAGCACCTGCTTAGTTTCGTAATCTAGGATAACCGCTCCATCGGAAGAAACCGCTAGAGTCTGTGGGTTCTTGGCAAGCCAATCTGTCTTGGGATAATATTTTTCTTTATTTTGGGCAATAATCTTAGCTAGTTCACGGGCCGAAATGTCATCGCCACCTGTTTTGTATCTGCCCTTACCGCTTGTGTTTTGTGAAAGCCCAATCCCAGCAACGATTGCAACTATCAAAAAAGCTCCGGCGACCACTTTCCCCTGCTTTGTGCGGAGGATACTTGCTAGAGCTGTAAGTATTTTTTGCATGAGTAATATTGTAATTGAAAATCGAGGTGAGGTAAAGAAAAAAGAAATATCAGTTTTGCAGCGTTTTGCGACTCAATCTATTCTTGAAGTATTGGCCGTATTCTGGTATAATTTCTCGGTAATTATGGTCCCATCGTCTAGCGGTTAGGACATCTCCCTCTCACGGAGGAAACAGGGGTTCGATTCCCCTTGGGACTACCAAACGGAGCATATATTCTTAGCGAATATGTGCTCCGTTTTTTTATTATAATTGGAGTTTATTTCGTGTTTAGTCTTCGTCTTCGAAAGAATCAATCCCATATTCCTTAGCTAGGTTATGTAGTACTTTTCTGATATCTTCGTGGACCTTATCGTCGTCAGATCCCAGTCCAAAGGTGTCCTCGAAAACGACTTCTACGTACAGCGGGAAGCCCTCGGCATCATCTTCCTCTGCCAACCCTTGTTTTTGAGAGTAGATTTCTGCTGCTAATCGGTTAGAAATCTCTTCGATATCTCCCTGGCCTACTAGATTGCCGAACAACTGTCGTTTGGTATATGTGGCCAAGGCAATTATCCTGTCTGATTCTTCCTGAGTTCTATTCTCGGCTTTATTACCGTCTTTCATCGCAGAGAATTGCTGGTTTAGTCCAAATAAGTTGTTCTCTAGGGCGATTTGCTCAGATCTAAGCCCCTCTGGGTTTTGTTGGAATTCGCTCATACGACCTCCTTTTTTTGTATTTTACCATAAATTAAATAACTCCCCGACGAATCAAGGAGTTATTTATAAATAGTAAGAAAAGTGACTATGCACCAATCTTGAACATCTTAGTTCCGCAAACAGGACAAGTGCCTTTAGTAGCTGGACGACCATTCTTCATGGTGATCTTCTCCTCAGCCTTCATTTCCTGTTTAGCTTTGCATTTTACGCAATAACCTACTGTTGCCATTCTACGCCACCTCCTTCCATCTGGATTTGTAACACGTAGCTACAGCTATAATTTGGACCATGCTGCTTGGCTTGTCAAGCACAAACTGTGAATAATTGTGCTTAAATTGTTGTGCAATCTAATTATTTAGCCTTAAGATAAGTAAAAACTACTTCTGAGATTTTTTATCCAAGTAAGCACCGTAAGTTGCCACAGAGCCTTCAGCGGCAGCGACAATAATCTGTTTCAACTTATTGTTCTTATTGGTAATGTCTCCCGCCGCCCAGACACCTGGTACGCTAGTAGATTGGTCGTCGTTCACTATGATGTATCCTTTTTCGTCGGTTGCGACACCCAGACCGGCCGTAATCGCTTTACCTGGAGTGGTCCCGATTTCGACAAAGACACCGTCGGTTTTGATGGTTTCACCGTTATCTAGGACTAGGCCAGTGACAGTCTGTTCGCCTACGATTTCTACTGGGTTAACGTTGAGCACGAGCTCAATCTTGTCGTTTTTCTTCACTTCTTCTACCCAGGCTGGTTCAGCGCGGAGCTCCCCTTGGCGGTAAACAAGGTAGACTTTCTTTGCAATGTCGGCAAGCATTAGAGCTCCGGTACAAGCACTGTCTGAGCCACCGATTACGGTAACGGTACGGTCACGGAAAAAGAAGGCATCGCAAGTAGTACAGTACGAGACTCCTTTGCCCAAGAAGGCATCTTCTCCCTTGATTCCTAGTTTGTTGCGTTCGGTACCAATGGCCAGGATTAATCTTTCGGATTCCAGATTTTCCCCGTCTTTAACAACGGTAAACACATTGTCTTTCTTTGAAATTCCCCGAACATCGGTAGTAAAGACATCGACCGCCATACTTTTTACGTGGTCTAGGAATTGGCCTACCAGTTCAGGACCGGTAATACTTTTGATTCCGAGCCAGTTCTCGACAGCGTGAGCTTCGTTTACATAGCCACCAGGTAATTTCCCCACCATGGCAACTTTCATTTTATATCGGGCTGCATAGACCGCTGCTGACATGGCAGCAGGACCCGCGCCTACAATAATAAGATCATACATAATATCTTCTCCTTGGTTAATGTCGCATCAATATATTTTACCACAAGGAGTCGGGAGGATGGCTACTCGGCCTCGCGGTCTTGCGAATCGTCCTTACCCACCAGCTGCTCCACGAGAGATATAAACTCGGCTGGTGTAATAAGCCCGGCCCGGTAGTGATCGAGAAAACGTTGGATTTTATCTTCCATCTTATCCCCTTTCATAAAAAAAGAGAGAGTCGTGTGCTCTCCCCATTTGTTTCAATGAAGTTTTTAATCATAATCACAAAAGTTAGTGATATCGTTTTCATCTTGTAATTATGATAATGAAACTAAGTATTGGTAATGTCAATACTATTCAGATAAGGTACCTGTGCATAACTTATGTCTTTCCACAGGCTATTTTTGAACGAGTTCGTCCCCTATTTTGTAGACTGGTCCTGCCCCAACCGTCAGAATGGCGTCATGTTCTTTGGTATTTGCGAATAGAAAGTCGACAGTTTCGGCAAAATCAGCGAAGTAATGGGCTTTTCCTGGAGTAGTTTTGTTGAGCCGATCAACGATGTCTCTCGAAGAGATACTGGCAATATCCTCGGCACTATCACGAACCGTGTAGATTTCTGGCATGATTACTAGGTCCGCGGCGCTTAGTGCCATAACGAAATCGTCCTTTAGTAGTCTTGTGCGACTGTGCTGGTGTGGTTGAAAAACAATCACGATTCGACGATCTGGATAGCGATCGCGAGCTGCACTGATTGCGGCTGCAAGCTCCGTAGGATGGTGTGCGTAATCGTCGATTACAGGAGCCCCTTGGTACACACCTTTGAGCTGAAAACGTCGCTCAGCGCCTCTAAACACGGCTAGAGAGCCTTTGACGGCCTCGATGTCCGCCTCAATCTCTCTAGCAACGGCAATACAGGCGAGTGCGTTTAAAATATTGTGTTTTCCAGGCACGGAAATAGTAAAATCACCTACTCCTCGAACCGTAAAGCGAGAATCATTCTCGGAAATTACGACATTTTCCGCCACTATGTCATTGTTGTCGCTAAAACCGTAGCTAATCCTTTTTCCTTGGTATCGACGCGCTACTTCTTGTGTGTTTGCATCATCGCCACAATAAACAAGAAAACCGGCGCTATCTATCTGCCCCACGAATTTTGTAAAAGCTGCCTTGATATCATCGATGTCCTTGTAGCAGTCTAGATGATCCGCGTCGATATTTGTAATGACGGCTGCGTATGGGTAGATATCAAGAAAGGCACGCTGGTATTCACAAACCTCAGCAACAGAGAAGTTTCCCTTTCCTAGGCGGCTATTACTACCGATGCTTTCGATCTCGGCACCAACCACAACTGTTGGGTCAAAATTTGCAGCGATAAGTGCCTCTGAAAGCATGCTAGATGTCGTGGTTTTACCGTGAGTGCCGGTTACCGCAATCGCCTTAGATTTACTGATAATTTCGTTGAGTAGCTCTGGGCGCTTCATGATGGTCAGTCCGAGCCCTTCGGCTTCCATTAGCTCGGCATTATCTGCAGGAATTGCTGCTGTGACCACAACGACATCAATATCCGCCGAGATGTGTTCCGCGATTTGGGTATCATAAAAAGTAGCCCCCATGCTCACGAGAGTCTCTGTTTCTTCGTTTGGCACTGGATCCGAGCCAGAGACTGTATATCCTTGTTGTAGGAGTATCTTGGCCAGTCCGCTCATTCCGATGCCGCCAATTCCTATAAAGTAGTATTTCATCTTCTCCATACTAGCCGAAAATGTATATTAGTGCCCCAAAGCCATGAATAAGAGCTAGTGCCAGGAGGGCTAGGGCGACATATTTGTGATATTTAAAATCAATTTTAATAATTCGAAAACCAATCAGAATCTGGACTACTAATACTGCCAAGGTGGTCAAACCGCCCCAGGCCACAAGAGGCATTCCGAGTAGCGTTGTTGCAAGTAATGTTTTCATTTATGCTTGTACTTTCATGTCTTGACCGCAGCAAACTAGAGTTCCGCCACCCGCGACTGTTACATTGACTTCATTACCACAAATTTCACAGATATATTTTTCACCAACTTCTTTTACTGACATTTTGTTCTCCTTTTCTCAGTTCGGGAATTGCCGAGAGTAAGACTCTCAATTCGCTATCTTTCTCGAAACGTTATATTAATGCAATTATAGTCCAATTGACGATTAAATTATAGAGATCAGATAGTCATAGATGCGGTACATAGCAAAGGTGTCGAGCTCGCAGTACTTTAGTAGATTGTCGTAAATGGTTTGCCGTTTGCTTTCAGCCATTGGTTTGGCGACGCTCTCGTACCAGCGGAGAGTGGCAATGCCACCATTTTGGATTCCTTCCAGGTTTTTGTAGCTTAGGTCAGGAGCTAGGACCGGCAAGACGTATTTAATAGAAACACTGCCGTGAAAATCAGGATGAACGTGAAGTTGAGTCGAGAAAATTTCCATAAGATCATAGACACGTTCATTCACTCCGAGTAGAAAATCTTTATACTCTGGATAATCTGCTGCCATCTCTTTGTTTCTGCCCATCTCGAAGCCTTTATTCCAAACGATGACACTTCCTGTGGGCCCAATATCGGCCTTCATTTGCGCTAAAAGACCCGGTATTGGGTGCCCGTCCTTCTTTTGTGCCAGATATTCTTTGTGAATTAGTTCTCCGTTCGGCTCTTCCTGAATGTGGAGTGAATATTGAAAGCAAACCTGCTGATACGGCCAAGTGCCATCAAAGAGCGGTACTGCTGTGCTGCAGGTTTCGTAATCGAGAAAATATAGAGGAAATTTGAGTTTTCCAAGCTCTTCTCGGATCCGGTCCTTATCTACAAGGGCCTCCCCCACATTGTGTGCTGTTACCTGATTCTGCTGCTTCTCCGTAAGTTCAAAATCCTCAGGGATGTCGGCTAGATGGAAAACTTCCATGTCTACCAGGCCATTGACCTTTTTCTCACTGATCCGGGTGAGATTATAGATTGAATATTCGGGCACATCGGGGTTGTAATACTTAAAAGTAGGACAGTGGTTTGATTTGGTTTTATAGCGGCAGCTACAGGTTTTGGGTTCTTCTTCCCGATGGATGTAGACGGCGGCGTCCTTGGTCATAGCTGTAACGTTAGGCTGCAGTTCGCGTAGTTTGTCTGTGACTTCCTCGATCTCAAAAAGGTGCTTGGGACTTATCTTGCCATGGCGGCGGTACTCTTTGTTCAAATGAATCAAGTTAACGCTCTTGATTCTGTATCCAGCTTCCTCGAAGGCAACTAGCTGAAAGGTGGAGTCCATGAGGTGCTCTTTTTTGATTTCGGTAGTAGATTTTACTTCAAAAATATCCCAGCCATCGCCGTTTTTCTGAATTACATCCGCCATTGCTAGTAGTCTGTCATCGGTGATTACAGTTGCCTGAAATATTGTCTTGGTTCCGGCGGCCACAAGTTCCTCGGTTTTTGCTTTGGCTGTCTCTAGACGGTCATTTACCAGGATGCCATCCGGAAAAAGTTCTCGGGCATAGTCCTCTACTTCGATACCTTGCTCGATGCGTCGTTCGACGTCCTCGGTCATCTCTTCTGGGACTACCTCGCGTTTATTCTTCCACGCCCAAAGATAGGCCGGGCAGGTCTGGTACTTTAGAAAGTCTGATTTAGAAAGATAATGCTTATTTTTCAATCTTTTCTCGTCCATTCTTCAGGGTTCTGGCGAGCCAGATGAGTTCACGGTAGCTGTTTTCGACGCGTTTGATGTAGCTTTCGTCCAATAGTTTTCCCTTGTCGTCAAAGATGGTGGTAATCTTTGCAAAATTCACGTCAGTGTCGGTAGGGGTCATATGAAGCTCACGAACTACTGGTTGTAAGGCTTCGATACAGCGTGCTCCGCCGAACATGCCGATAGAAACTCCGGCGAACGCCACAGCTTTATAAAAGTAGTTTTTGTATTCGGTGTCGAGCATTCGTTTGAGGCTACCCGGGTAGCCGTGATTGTACTCTGGAGTAACGATAAAAAAGCCGTCGGCCCAGGCCGTTATTTCTGTATACTTGGCGTCCTGAGTTTCAGGGTTGTTGCCGTCCTCGGGGAAGCTAAACTCCTTGGGGTCGACGTATTTAATCTCTATCTCGGGAATCTGTTCCCCTACTTTCTTTACAAGTAGGGCTGCATTTTCCGAGCGTCTTCCTGTACGGGTAGTGCCAAGAAGAATGGCTATGTGTAGTTTTTCAGATTTCATTTGTGGCTACTTTCTGGTTATGGCCGTAATTTGGTAAGGTTAACCCAAAATGTTATTTCCGGAGAAGGTGTTCGTCGGTTATTTACTCAGTACTATTGTCCGATTCAGCTAAGACTTTTTGTTCAATTTTGTCGAATCTAGAATCTAGTTCGTCAGTTTCTCCGAGCGCGAGAAGTTGCTCAACAACAAGGTCAAGTTCCGGTTGACGTTGCATGCGATTCATCAACATATCACGATAAATCTCTTCATATTTTGCGTACTTTTCTTGGACTACAGAAACCTTCGATTCGTTTATTTCTCGTACCAATTCCGAACTAACTAGTTTGGGCTTGCTTGTGTCCGATTCCTGAGTCATTGCTTACTCCTTTGCTATGCTTTTATTAAACAAGTATACGCTACTAGATATCAGGCATCTCTACCAACTGCCGCCGCCGCCCCCGCC
>CAZCRI010000002.1:130000-140819 GCA_964501135.1 uncultured Candidatus Saccharibacteria bacterium | reverse complement strand
GAGCGCGTCACTGATAATGACGAGGTCCGAGGTTCAATTCCTCGATCGCCCACCAAAGTCGCAGTACGTCACCGGGTTCCGAAAACGCAAGATAGCGTTTCTTCACCCTAAAACGACTGCTCCTTTTCCGACAAAATCCATTCCGCATTTTGTCGGCACCACGAAAAAGAGCGGAAAAGAGAGGGTGTATGTTCGGAAAAATCATTTTTGGCCTCATCGGTGTACCTTTCGGGATAGTAATAATTATCTATACTAGGTATATCGTAGAGCAGATTACCGGACCAATTGGTTTTGCAGAGCGTTATCTGGGTAGTGCTGGAACCTACACTTTTGTCCGTTTTGTCGGAGTTATTATCTTCATCGTTTCACTGCTTGTAATGTTTGGTTTTGGAGATTGGATATACTACGCAATTATCAATCCAGCAGGTTCTGTACTGGTACAGTAATAACAAATTTGGGCCCGTACCTGCCCGAATGAATTCGTTCAGGCGGGGCTCATCTGGTACAATTAGAGCATGTATTATGTTTATGTAATCTCGGATGAGGAAAACAAGTTTTATAAGGGTTATACAAATAACCTAAGACGCAGGTTACGAGAGCATCAAAGTGGCCAAACCCAAACGACTTCGCGGATGAAGGGAACATTAAAAATCGCATATTATGAAGAAGTGGAAACCTTAGTCGAGGCGCTGAAACGTGAAAAATATTTTAAGTCAGCGTCTGGTAGAAAGTTTCTACAAAAGGTTTTAGGAAAAACCACAAAAGAATAAAGATTACTAAATAATGAGGGCCTGTAGCTCATCTGGTAGAGCGCCTCATTTGCACTGAGGAGGTGGCAGGTTCGAGTCCTGTCAGGTCCACCAAATTATTTAGTAATTTTTATTCTTTTTTATTGCCCATCAAGTACCCGCCCGAACGGCTGTATACGTTCAGTCGGG
The DNA here is from genome assembly GCA_964501135.1 of uncultured Candidatus Saccharibacteria bacterium. Lineage (GTDB taxonomy): Bacteria > Patescibacteriota > CPR2 > UBA1875 > CAIMLA01 > JBGSPL01. The sequence goes on along the minus strand of CAZCRI010000002.1, from coordinate 139,881 downwards.
CGGGTAGCGCCTCATTTGCACTGAGGAGGTGGCAGGTTCGAGTCCTGTCGGGTCCACCAAAAAATATCTTAGTCTTCTGACTGGGATATTTTTTATGTCTCGACGATGAAATTCTGCGAAGTAACCGTTGCTACCGGGTATTCTCAAAATTATTGCATTAGTTATTCCAGCAAAATTGACTGGTATATTTAATTTATCGTTATAAATCTTATTAAATTTGGCAGAAGGCCGCGAACCCTGTGGGTCGCGGCCTTCGCATGTGTGCATGTTATCGCGGCGGTGATCTCTAGGCGAGACCTAGGAATTGAAGCGAGTTGCCGATCTTGGGCGGTGCCTTCTTGCCAGCCCAACGCCATCCACGGAACCTCCCGCATTTGGGGCATTCTCGTGCATGTCGTGTCAGGACATAGCCGCAGCAGCTACAGACCGCCTTGGTCGGGGTTACGAGCAAGTGGTGCTTCGTTTTCTTCTTGGGACGAGCCACGGCCGCCCTCCTTACCAGTCGTGGTCATCAGCCGTCGTAGGGACAGTTGCGTCGTCTCCCTTCTCGGGACGGACAACCGGAACAGCCTCTCCATCGGGCCCGGACTGAAGTTCCTCGAGCCCGTAGTCTTCGGGTTCGGTCACGAGGCATGACCTCCTCGTATGGAGCTGAACATCCCGGCCGTGGTTCTCTCGGTTCGCGAGAGCCGGGAGATTGCGTGGTACGGAACGACACCACGGAAGTGCTGGCAAAACGCGGGATTGCCTTCGCAGCATCCCTGGATACACCCATTGGTGCAACGGGTGAGGTACAGTCCGGCCTCCACCGAGACCGGGATTGTGGTGGAATGGCCAGTACCTTGGATTAGATCCGTCATAGGCCCCCTCCTCTGCGCACACATGCGCATCGAAATGTATCGACGTGTAGATTTATACCACTCCCAAAGGGAAAAGTAAAGAATATCCCTATATATGGCCTTATGCTATAATTAGTTGGAAATATGAAGATAATTGTCGACAAGCTGGCAACCGAATATCGTGATGAAGGGAAGGGAAAAACCATCCTCTTACTTCATGGCTGGATGGATAGCCTGCAAACCTTTGATTCTATAGTTAAGGAGTTGGTAACCGATTACCGCGTGGTTCGTCTCGATATGCCAGGCTTCGGTGGGACGGAAGCCCCAGAGGCTACTTGGGGGATTTCCGATTACGTAGCTTTTGTACGCGACTTTTTGATCAAAACGAAACTAGAGCCAGAAGCGATTTTGGGTCATTCCTTTGGTGGACGAGTCGCAATCAAGGGAATTGCTACGGGAGAGCTCGAGACAAAGAAATTGATTTTGGTTGCTTCGGCTGGAATTGCAAAAGGGAAGTCACTACGAAACATCGTTATTACCGTGGCGGCAAAAGTTTTTGGGTTGCTAACCTATATCCCACCATTTGTTTTTTATCGAGATAGTCTAAAGCGCCGTCTATACAAAGCCATTGGCAGTGACTACCTGGATACCGGGGTGCTTCGTGATACTTTTCTAAAAACTATCCGGGAGGATCTCCAGGAAGCCGCCTCACAGATTCAGCTTCCAGCTTTATTAATTTGGGGCGAAAATGATACCTCTACTCCCAAAGAGGACGGTGAGAAGTTGGCAAAGTTGATAACAAAATCACGCTTGGTAGTAATCCCGGGAGCAACCCACTTTGTCCATCAGGAAAAGGCGACGGAAGTAGCCGAAGCAATCAAGGAGTTTTTATGCTAGCACGTACATTCTCACGTTTTAGCCCCCGGTTTCCACGCTCACTGACGTATATGCTTCAGGCAAGTGAATACTATCTGGGCGACTACTTCGAATGGTACTTTACGGCCGCTGATTTTAATAAAGTAGAAAGTGTGGAGCAACTCGACAAGACCAAGAAGGCTTTGGTGATTTGGGCAGCCATCTGGATAGAGCATTTGGCTGCAATTTGCGCGATCATTGCTGCAACCTATATTTATCACTCAGAGCTGGGTTATTGGCCACTTCTAGGAATCCTAGCGGTACCATTTTTATTGCCATATTTTGCCGCGGTCCCAGTAATGGTCGTCAAATACCTCATCCAAAAACCCTACGAGTTGTTCATCACCAAGAAGTTGGCAGAGGCTATTGCTAAACATCCTGGAATAAAAATCGCGATTGCTGGTAGCTATGGCAAGACTACCATGCGTGAGATTTTACGGACAGTACTTGGATCAGGGAAGCGGGTGGCAGCGCCGGGTGGCAGTATCAACACTCTTCTCGGAATCAATAACTTTATGAAAACACTAAAGGGCGATGAGGAGGTATTGGTTTTTGAGCTGGGCGAATATTACCCTGGTGACGTAGCTCATCTAGCCAAGGTGATCAATCCTGACATTGGAGTAATTACGGGCGTCAATGAGTCTCATCTCAAGCGTTTCGGTTCTATCGAAAAGACAGTAGCCACGATATTTGAACTAGCGGATAATCTTGGGAGTAAATCGCTTTATATAAATGCCGAAAACAAGCTTGCCAAGGCAGCGGGGCGCGGTAGTCATATTTTTTACTCGGGTTTTGGCTGTGGTGACTATCGGGTTTCGGCGGCAAAGTCTGGGCTTGCGGGTACTGATTTTACGGTTCAGCATGGCGACCAAGAGTTAGTCCTACATACAGACTTATTGGGCTTGCATCTGGTAGGCTCGTTGGTTGCGGCCATGCAGATTGGTCATACTCTGGGTATTTCCGATCAAGATTTGGTAGCTGGTGTCGCGGCAACAAAACCATTTTCTCGTCGGTTGGAGCTTGCAAGCAATAAGGACGGGATATATATATTGGATGACAGCTACAATGGAAATCCAGACGGAGTAAAGGCGGTTATCGATTTTTTGTCTGGGCTCAAGGGGCACCAAAAACTCTATGTTACCTCGGGGCTTGTGGAAATGGGTGCAAAGAACAGAGAGGTTCATCTGGAGATAGCAAAAGAATTAGTGGCCGCGAAAATCGATAAAGTTCTGCTTGTGAGGACCTCGATGACAGAGATTGTTGCGGAGGGACTCACGGTTTCTGGTTACAAGGGCGAGGTCTTGTGGTACGATTCGACCATTGCGGTCCACAAGGCGCTACCACACCTTACAGTAAAAGGTGATGTGGTATTGTTGTCTACCGACTTACCAGACCAGTACAGGTAAATTAAGTTATAATTGATATGACAAAATACAAATTTATTCTTCGAGGGAGTGAAACGATTCGAGAAGTTCTCGACAGGCTCGAACAATAAGGAGAGGATAATTATGAAAAAGACAATTGCAGTGGTGTTTGGAGGGCGTAGTGCTGAGCACGACGTTTCTATCATTACCGGACACTATCCGATTATTAGCTCACTCGAGGCCACGGGAAAATATCAGGTTCTCCCAGTTTATATCGCAAAGGATGGCTCTTGGTACTCTGATCCGGCAATGAACGACTTCTCATATTTTCAGGTCAAAAATATCGATGAGAAGATTGGAAAACTCAAGAAATTGCACTTCTCCTTTGATGATGGTTTTACCCTCGTTTGGCCAGGTGGAATAAAGGCAAAACAGCAGCGGATTGACGTCGTTTTCCCAGCACTTCACGGTACCTATGGCGAGGATGGGAGCCTCATGGGAATGCTGCGTATGGCGAATGTACCATTCGTCGGCTGTGACCTCATCGCCTCTGCTGTAGCGATGGACAAGGCTCTCACGAAGCAAGCATTGCAAACCGAGGGAGTGCCTATCGTGCCTTTTGTTTGGTTTTCGCGTGCAGATTGGGCAGAGAAGGGCGCCGAGTTACTTGCTAGTGCCGAGAAGCTCAAGCTTCCGCTTTTTGTAAAACCTGTTCATTTGGGTTCCAGTATCGCTATTTCTAAGGTAAAGACCTATGAAGAACTCGAAAATGCCATAGAGGTGGCCCTGCACTACGACGAGAAGGTTTTAGTAGAGGAAGGGGTTAAAAATCTAATCGAAGTCACTTTGCCTATGATGGGGAATGATGTGGTAAAATTTGCCAACATTGAGCGGCCACTCAACAAAACTGAGTTTTTCGATTTCTCCGATAAATACTTATCTGGTGGTAAAAAGCTTGGCGGTGGCGGAAGGCTTAACGGTAAGTACAGTGAGCTCCCTGCAGAGATAGACAAAAAACTCGCCGAAAAGGTCCTAAAATACGGAGAAATGACTTACCGAACCCTTGGATGTACGGGAATTGCTAGAGTTGATTTTCTTATCGAGGGCAAAACGGGGGAAGTGTATGTAAACGAAGTAAATACACTGCCCGGTGGTCTCTATGACCACAATTGGCGTTCTGTCGGTGTTTCGGGGGTGGAACTAGTCGAAACCCTTATCTCACTAGCCGAGGAAAGATTCAATTCAAACAAGGGTACAGTGTATACCTTTAGTTCGGAAATACTAACAAAACTCGATAGCGCTAAACTGCAAAGAAACTAAGGGATATCTATAAATGACAGAAGCTCAGACTAGTCCAGAACAAAATCACGCTGAAACAAAGAATAAAATTTATCATTTTGGTGAAGTTGATGCAGTAATCCCATTGCGAAACCTATCAGACAATACATACAGGGAAATGCTTGAGGTTTCTAGTATGGCTCAGAAAGATGATTTCTCACGGCTAGAAGAAGCTGGTGGTATGAGAAGTGGGGAAGGCCGTTTTTTCTTGATGCCTGCATCCGAGCCAGGTGGGAGTAAGGTATTTGTAAAGCAAAGACGCCTCAGCGATGAAAAAACTGACCCTACACTTCAGAACTTGCAGGAATTGAGAGATATTCCCAAAGATATAATTTCAGAGCAAGACAGCAGTGAACTGAGAGCATTAAACGCTATGCACAGCGTACTGAATGAGCTAAATGTTAGCCCCTCAGTAGAGGAGCTTATTTCAGGACCAAAGTTCCAGGAATTAGCTCGTAAACTTGGATTTTCCTCGCTTGATGTTTCTATGCCAAAGTTTGCCGCGGTAAACCGTAATAGTCATCGGAAATATGTGGCTTATGAAGCTGTCCCAAATGCTATTACCACCTTTGAGCTTAGGGCAAGAATTCGTAGTAATGACGAGAGTGTAACGGAAAACGAAAAGGAAGTGTGCCGACAGCAGCTCGACAGGCTAATGGAACTTACTAAAGGTCTGCACTCTTTGTTGGTCGAAAACGGTACCGTGCCTTTTGATATTCACGACACACAGCTATTGTACGATGACCTAGCGGGTGAGGTGCATATAATTGATATTGAAGGTTGGCACCAAAAGGCGTAGATTCCTGGCTTTCAGCCTGGTTTATTGGTTAGTAAAAAAAGGAGACACAACAAATGCAAAATTTCTTAAATAAGTTACGCGAGGACTCTCGGTTTCTACTGTATGTAATGATTGTAATAGCGGTCCTGTTTCTAGCGTTCTTCGCTTTCTGGGCTGGCCTCGTGGTTCTGTTTTTTGTCGGCGTTTTGGTTTGGATTGCCTTTGTGCTTTTCTATTTGCGTTTTCTCTTCGGATATAGCTTTGTTTTTCGTACGGCAGTATTCACAATACTCCTTGCACTTACAGTTTATCTCTTTTATCGCGCTTTAACTGGTCTCTAATTAAATTACATTTTAAAAAACATTCTTACATTCTCGAGAATGTAAGAATGTTTTTTGATTTAGTTTTAAGATCGGTTGAATTTATCGAAAAGAGAGTCGGGGCTGCGCAGTAGTAGTTCAACTCGACCACCAGCTAGTAAAGGACTTCTGGAGGAAGAGTACCTCGGCCGGGAGGTGGTCTATGTCGTATATTATATATTTGCCTTAAATGCATTATGGGCGAGCTCCCGTAGGAGCTCGCCCATGTATTGCACATTCAACCGTGCTACCGGTCTTCCCGGCTACGCGTCGACGTCGGCGTCTTCGTCGTCCTCAGGATCGGTGAAGTCGAGCGACAGAGCATCGAGGTTGTTGAAGGCGAGGCCGAGGAGGATCAGCTTCTCCTCCTCCGGGAGCGGGATGCCAATGGCCTCCAGCAGGGCTGCTGCCCGCACCGTACCGTCGGTCACGAGGACATCGCCGTAGATGGTGAGAGCCGTGATCTGATCCACGATCTCGGCCTGCTGCTCCGCCACGACCTCGTACTCGTCATCCGAGGGGCAGTGTTCCTCTGCGCGCTCAACGTCCTCGCGGAGCTGCCGATACATGATCAGCGTCTCGGCGCGTGCACCACCTTCCACGATGCCGCGGATGGAAACCGCCTCGTCGGCACCGAGCAGAAGTCCGTCCTTCATGGTGAAGATCACCGGGTAAGGGGCGAAGTCAATTTCGCCGTTTGACGGATCACCGCCAATCAGGAAAGGCCGCTCCTCAACCTCAAACAGCACATCCAGAACGGCGTGCTGCGTTACACCTCCCTCCACATCGGGATCGTCGAGCAACAACAGGTCGCCGGGGTTAGGTACCATGTTCCCACATCCTTCGGTTGAATGGACGATGGGATAAGAATATCACAAATATTTCGGTAGTAAAGCTAATATTCCCCTAGAATAGGCATAATTTGGCGTGAAAGAATCCCCAAAACCGTGAAACATTGTGAAACAAAAATGTTTCACGGAGGTATGGAAAGTAATTAGCAGCAGCAGGGCGTAAATCCGGTGTGCGCCAATTTAATGCCCTTGGCTTACTAGGGATAGTTGAAAAATCGGTAAAAACGTGGGAGTATTAACCTAAAGTGTTATACTTACATAAGGAGAAATCAATGCCTGAGAAAATTAATACCATTGTTGATGCGGTTGTTGAAATCAGATTCATTTCTAGTTTTCCACCCGATGCTGTTTTTGGATTAATCTATAAGGGTCTTAAATCAAGATATAGCGAACCTCAACCTTTACCTATTCTCCAAATGCCGGAAAATATTCGTGAGCTTGATGGCAATTTGAAATATCAACCTTATCACCAATTTGAGAATGAACAGTTTCTCTTATCGGTCGGGCCTCGGGTGATTGTCTTGCGCGACGCTGTTATGAGTAGAAACAAAAAGTACGCCGATTGGTCTGCATTTATGGAAGAACTAGGTCATATTATCGAGGAGCTTAGTAGTTCCGAAGTTGTGGGTAAAATAGAGCGGTTTGGGGTTAGGTATATTAACTTCTTTAAGGATAATATTTTTTCAAATACTCAGATTTCAATTAACACCTCCGCATTTGTCATGGAAAACACATTCCTAGGCTGTGAAGTTGCCAGTGAAGACAATGGCTTGAGAAGTAGGATACAAATCTCAAACTCAGCGGAAGTTCAGGCATCGGAGGGTCCTAGAAAAGGGTCAGTTGTAGATATCGATACTTTCAGAGAAAAAGACTTGGATCTAGGAACACTGCTCAGTCTGATCGATGAAGGCCACACCGTGCTTAAGGACTTATTTCTTAACAAAGTTATAACAGAAGAATTAAAGAATAAGATTGTGTAGCAATGTATAGTATCTCGCTCTCCACTTCGACTTTCGCGGCCTGCACCTTAGTGGCATATCCATTTGCCCTTAATTTGCCGACGGTACACGTTAGGGATACTTCAGTTATAAATAGAAATGCAGCAGCATATTATGAAACGAACTACAATTGGCAAAAGCTATTTGGAACTCGAGACACTGAGTTACTGGCAAATATTATCGGGATGTATAAGGTTAACAGCTTAGAAGGTTTGCGAAAAGTTTTTGATGCAAATCCAGAGTTGCCATTATTTATAAAGAAGGCTTACCCTCAAATTGTTGAGTACTTGAAAACAAGCGATATTGAGCTACATGACAGCGCTGACGGAAAGGCTTTTGCTCTAGCGAAAGTATATACTCGGCCACTTGACTCTTTAGATAATTTAGATAAACTTGACGATAACTTCCTCATGAAACCCGAAGCATCAAAGTTTTTAAGCAAATTTAATGTTGTGACAAAGCAAATATGACCACATTTAACTGGCCTGATTTCATTAAGCTAGCCAAAGAAATGCTTTCAAGCGGTCCAACAGATCTTCAAGAGGCAATAGCAAGGACCTCTATCAGTCGTTCATATTATGGTGCTTATAAACAGGCCTGCAATGCTTACTTTAAACAAACAGGCGATAACCCAGCCTTAAGTGACAATTCACATAAAATTGTGATAGATTATTATTCCAGGTCTACAGAAACTGACGAGAAAAAAATAGGCAATCTACTTGAAAGATTAAAAAGACTGCGAATTTATAGCGACTACGATAATGTAATACAAATAAACTCTGATGATGCGATTGTAGGGCATGGAATGGCGGAGAAGGCGAGCAGATTAATAGGAAAAATTGGATAGAAGCGAGGTAGGCTATGGATCAACAGATTCAAATCAAGGCAGATGACCAGACGCTGAAAGGGGTTTATGCAAACATGGCACTTTTAGCACAAAACAAAGAGGAATTTATTTTAGATTTTCTTTCTAATTCTCCACAAGGGGCAATTTTGCTACAACGAGTATTTATGTCTCCGGGACATGCAAAAAGACTCGCCAAGGTGATTACTGATAATGTTGGATTGTACGAGAAGACTTTTGGGACAATTACTGAAGCAGAAGAGCCTAAACAAGGCATCGGTTTTACATCGAATATTTAAAGTTAGGAACTGACATGCCACTGATTCAAGAAATGGATGAGTACAAGGGACTTAGTAACGAAGAAGTTAATTTTATCAGAAGTTCTCCTAGATATGTACGTGCATGGAAGAGTAGAGAATGGACAAATTTTTCTTTCTATAGACATGCAATGCTCGAACAGGATAAAAATATTGAGGAAAACAGTGACGCGATTAAGGACATTATAAAATTTATTTTTAAGTGGGGATTGGTCTTTTCGCCATTTGTGATACTAAATAGCCTAAATTTAGACCGAGCGGGTGAATTTGGTGAAAGTTTAGGTTTTCTTGTGCTAGCTGGTTTGCCGGCCTTTTTAATCTGGTCAATAATCAATTATATTCAGCGAGGATAGAGCCCCGATTAATTGCTTCTAGTAGGAAAAGAAATTTAAATCCAGGATACTTAGAGATTTACTTAGACTGGAATCTGTAAAATGATCTATATATTATACATAAAAAGTGTTGCATTACTTTGATATATTTGATACAATTTTCAAGTCACTAATAGGGATGGGGACGATGATAACACAATATTTAGCTAAGAAATGCGGGAAACTGTAAACGTCTAGTTATAATTGTGCTGACGTCCCGCCGAAACAAGGCGGTTTTTTTAAAGCCTAAATCACAATCGGATACGTGCCAACGAGCTTGCTCGGAGGCACATACCCGAAAGGGATATGAACTTTGACAAGTGAATACCAGATAGATTGAAATCCCAAAGTAAATCTATTTGTTGAAAATAGGGTAAACGAATGGCAGTTATGAACTGCCAGTCAACGGTCATTAAATAACATTATTGCAATGTTAAGACATAAAAATTAACTCGAAAGAGAGTCCGTCCTGCTTCTTGCAGGACAAAACAATCCAAAGAGTTACTCAAATGCTAAAATGAACGACAAATTAAGTCGATTAAGGGCACACAATGAATGCCTTGGAGATTCGAACCGAAGAAGGACGTAGTAGGCTGCGATAAGCCTGGGGGAGCTGTCAAACAAGCTTTGATCCCGGGATTTCCGAATGGGGCAACCCGGCTGGAGTCATGTCCAGTCAACTATGACTGAATACATAGGTTATAGTAGGGCACGCGGTGAACTGAAACATCTAATTAGCCGCAGGAAAAGAAATCAAACGAGATGCCGTAAGTAGTGGCGAGCGAAAGCGGTACAGCCCAAACTTTTTACATGTTAAAGCCTACAGGCGTTGTGTAAAGAGGGTTGAAAGATAGACGTACATCAGTATTTATACTGGTGTCTGGAGATGGAGAGTGACAGTATGTAA
>CAZCRI010000002.1:0-127500 GCA_964501135.1 uncultured Candidatus Saccharibacteria bacterium | reverse complement strand
CTACGTTCGGAAGGGATAAGCGCTGAAAGCATATAAGCGCGAAGCCCACTTCAAGATTAGATTTCGTTATAGATCCCATGTAGACTACGTGGTTGATAGGCTATAGGTGTAAGTACAGTAATGTATTTAGCTGAGTAGTACTAATAGATCGACGACTTAATTTGTAACTTTATATTCGGCATTCGTGCTGAGTATAAAGTGTTGACTGGCAATTCGTACCTTTCATTCATTATACTGGAAACTTTTAGTTTCCAGACAGTAGTGTGTCTCCTTGTGATGCACACTACTGTCTGGTGGCTATAGCAAAGTGGCACACCTGTTCCCATCCCGAACACAGTAGTTAAGCACTTTTGCGCCGATGATACTTGGGTCATCAAGCCCTGGGAAAGTAGGTCGCTGCCAGTTTATGATTAAGGACTCCGCAAGGAGTCCTTTTTCTATATTTGAGCAAAGAACAGACTCGTGAAATCGGGTCTTTTTTTGTTTATCTATTTACAAATATCCAATATGTGATAAAATAATCTCTATAATAAAGGAAAAAGTGAGATGAGAAATCTTGCCCACAATTTGTCCCCGAAGAAATCTAGTGTTCAGAACACAGGTCTATTCTCTATGGGCAACTACGCCAATGTGTCTGCCATCGCAGATCGTGGTCTAGCTTGGGTAAGAAAGGAGTCTCGAAACTAATCTTTTAGTATAACGAAACACTTGTTTACCTCGGCTAGATCATAGCTGAGGTTTTTTAATAAGAAAAACCACTATGATCTGGTACCTATTAATCTCTCATGATGCGTCATGAGAACAGGAAGGAGACATAAATGTCAGAAAAAGTGAAGAAAGAGGTTGCTCGCATCCTCCTAGTGCTCGGAACAAACCGACTGTCGCATTCCTTTATGTTTGCGGTTTACTCGGTATTCCTGCTGAGCAGGGGGTTGAATCTCTTCCAAATCGCGATGATAAACCTGGTTTATCACGTGACAATCCCAATTCTAGAGGCTCCTACCGGGGCGATCGCTGACATTATTGGCCGTAAGCGCTCTTACCTTCTTGCAAATGCGTTGGAGGTAGTCGGGTTTCTCACCTATGCACTGGCCCACACCTTTGTGGGGTTTGCTGCGGCCGAGTTTATCTTGGCCGTTGCCTACACCTTTGCTTCTGGTTGTACAGATGCTCATCTTTGGGAGACGGTAGCACTGCACGCCGAAGACGAAGGTCAGAGTACGGTGGAGAGTCTAGGACTTAACCGCAACGCTCAACTGCTAAAGGAGGGCGTAGTAAGAGTCTCAGGGGCGGTCGGGGGAGCTATTGGTCCTGGCATCGCGGCGATTAATCTCGCCCTGCCTTGGTTTGCCTCGGCACTCGGGGTAGTCTTCTCCTCAGTGTTTGCCTACAAACTTCTGGCAAATGACAAACAAACCGAAGTTCCGAAGGGTAGCCACAAACTAGTGTGGCCGACGATGAAGCGAGCCTTGGCTCAGATTCTCTCGTCTGATGAACTTAGGAGGCAGCTAGTCCTCTCGTTCCTTGCAGGGATGGCAATGATGCCACTCTTCATGTACTGGAGCCCCTATATCAAAGGGTTGGCTTCAGGTAATGGCTGGAGTGGGCTCAGCTTTGCCTGGATTCTGATCGAGGGGTCGGTCTTTGCGGGGGCTTTCCTGTCTAAGAAGCTGGCGAAGACAAAGAGTGACCAGAGGATTACACTTCTGGGGACCTATACAACAGCTGTTGCTGTTGTAATCCTGGCCCTCTCGAAGCAGTACCATCTGGCTCTCGGTGCTTTGCTAGTGGCGGAAGCTGGAAATAGCTGTAGCGCTCAGAGCATGACGATGGGACGACAAGCCGGGATCAATGGTGTCTCGTTACCTGGGGAGGAGAGTGTTCGAGCAACTATTCTCTCGATTCTGTCTATGGCTGCCGAGGTGGGTGTGGTAATCAGCCTAGTTGTGGGAGGATTACTCTCACAGAACTATGGGATTTCTGTAGCCTGGTTTGCCTCGGCTGCCGTCCTGGGTCTATCGGCTGTAACTCAATACAGTTGGAAGGAGAGGGTGTAAACAAAGAGGTTCGTATCCATTCGGGTACGAACCTCTTCTCATTTAGATTTGTTTTCGGACGAAAGTGTGTGGCGAATAATTTTTAGATAGTATGATGACTGCCTGTTGGTCATTCTTTCCGGGGTTAATCTCGTCTAGGCTCTTGCCCGTGAGGTCAGTGATAGCGACGACTTTATCGGTATAGATTTTATCCGGAGTAAGCACCTCGATTTTATCTCCCAAGGAGATCTTGTTTTTTACAATTAGTGTGCCTTTGTCGTCGATGAATTGACCGACGTAATCCCACTTTCGAATAGGCGCACGACCCTCGTAGGTTTCACCGCTTTTAGCATCGCCGAGATAAAAGCCAGTAGTATATTCTCGATTATTAACTTTTTGTAGCTCTTCTAGCAGTTCTGTTTTGAGCTTCTTTGTATAATTATTGTGTTCAATAGCCTTTAATGCTTGTTTGTAGGCATGACCAACTGTAGCGAGGTAATATTCGCTTTTGTTGCGACCCTCGACCTTGAGTCCCATAACACCGGCATCAAGAATTTCCGGTAATATCTCGATAGCCGCAAGATCACGTGAACTCATGATATTGGTTCCGGCTTCGGTCTCTTCGGCCGGAAAATATTCCCCTGGACGATTCTTTTCTTCGAGGTAGACATTATAATTCCAACGGCATGGCTGCGCGCACTCACCGTTATTGGCATCTCGTCCTGTCATGTAGTTGCTCATGAGACAACGACCAGAGTAGCTGATACACATGGAGCCGTGAACAAATGCCTCGAGTTCGATATCTGGTACTGCGTCATGAATCTGCTTGATCTCCGCAAGACTCAGCTCGCGGGCCAAAACGACTCGTTTGGCACCGTAGTCACGCCAAAACTTCACATCTTCGATATTTACGGTATTGGCTTGGGTGGAAACATGAATTGGTACATTCGGCGCTACCTGTTTGGCAAGGTTGATTACCCCAAGGTCAGCCATGATGAAGGCGTCAGGGCTAAAGGCAGCAATTGCCTTCATGTCCTTTGCGATCGTATCTAGCTGATGATTGTGAGCAAAGATGTTGAAGGTAACAAAGAGGCGCTTACCTATAGAGTGGGCAAATTTGATTGCTTCACCAACCTCAGTGACATCAAAACGCACCTCTGCTTTACGTAAGGAGTGCTTGTTGATCCCAACATAAACAGCGTCCGCGCCGTAGGCAAAAGCAATCTTGACTCTTTCTAGGTCTCCTCCTGGTAGTATCAGTTCTGGTCTCATAACTGCTAGATTATAGCAGAAACAAGAGTATAAGTCACTGGAATGGGAGCATTACGAAAGTTATCCACAGGTAGTGAAGAAAGTACTTGACAAAAGCAAACCCACATAGTACAATATGTCTGTAAGTTACGAAAGTCGCTTACACCTTAAAAACTTGTACATTGTTGGAGGGCTTTACTGAGCTTGTGCCAAAAGGTCATAGGAAGGACGCGTACCGCGTCTCAAAAAGCGGGATACATCAATTACATTGGTCCCATGCTTCTTCCCCGATACTTGAGCCAAGAATGGTTGACCCTCTTTTTGATTATTGGGCATAACTAAGCTGTTGTGGCCAGGATAAAGGACGCAAGATTTCTCGTCAACGGGTTACGTACCCCTGACCAGAGCTAGCGTCTTTTTTTTATTCCTATCATTTCGATAGATAGGTCGATGAGAAGGATTACGATTAGCCGATACTTTTGTCCGTAGTTACAAATCCTTACCACTTTTGGCAGCAAAAGTGGTGTAAAACTGCCGACTCCATGCAAAATCGCCAGTGTCGCTCCTACTTTGTTCCTTCATAAAAAGCAAAACTCTCCCGACGGTACCGTCGGGGTCAAACATTGTTTTTTATGATGGTCACTCAGGTCGTCGCTCGCTGTATTTTGCAGGTCGCGGGAGGGAAACCATAGCTCTGTCGCTCTTCTCGTAGAGGACACACTTTTAAGTACAATCCAGAATTGAAGGAATTGACTTTTGGTGGTACAATGCGGGAAGTATGCAGAAAACAGTATTACAACAAATAGCAACACCCCTGATACTAATGGTACTTTTTGGTATAGCAATTTTTGGGGTTGTGTTAATGAATGGGAATCTTAAGAATCCGCCAAAGCTTATAGTGAATGGTTCGACTGATGTTACAACGACCAAGGATACGTATCTGATTAGCGGCGTAATTGATCCCAAGGCTACCCTTCGAGTTGACGGCAAAAGAGTTTCAACTGAGAAAGATGGCAGCTTTAAATATTCTGCAAAACTAAAGCAGGGTGTCCAGACGATTACCGTCTCGGCTGCCAAATGGTATTCAAGCCAAAGTAAGCAGGTCAAGATTACGAGGTCGCTGATAGAACCTACGGTCGTTGCGGTTTCAACTCCGAATACGGCACCTCAGGTTAGCGTAAGTCAGAGCCCCAGCTCGGATACCGCGCTTTCAACCAGTGGTCCAAAGGAGAATGTTTTTGGTGCCTTTGGGTTGGCTTCTTTGATAATTGGTTTTGCAATTTATCGTAAATCTAGAAAATATGCCCTAAAAGGTGCTTACAAACCCTTTACGACAAGCTAAAAATTTAGTATAATAGCACTACATCTAAGGCAGGAGTAGAAAGCCTGCCGCGCCTATCCGTCTGGGACACATGATCTTGGGTGGATAAATTTTTGCGCACTTAGGAGTATGTATGTCTAAAGAGACAAAAATGACAATGGAAGAGCTTCTTGCTCAGCACGAAGACGCTTTCAAAACACTAGAAAAGAACGACACTGTCGAAGGTACTGTAGTATCTGCGAATCGTAATGGTGTCTGGGTAGACCTCGGCCAATATGGCTCAGGTTTGATTGTTGGTCCTGAACTTAACGATCGTCGACTAATCACAGAAGACATGAAACCAGGTTCACTCGTTTCAGCTTCAGTTGTAGAGCCAGAATTTGAAGGTGGCTATGCCGTACTTTCTATGAAGCGCGCTTCAAAAGAGAAGTCATGGTCGGTACTTGCTAGAATGGCAAAGGATCGTGAAATGGTAGAGGTTTCACCTATGGACGCCAATAAGGGTGGACTACTGGTAGAACTAGAAGGAATCCGTGGATTCTTGCCAGTATCACAACTTTCGACTGAGAAGTATCCTCGTGTTGCTGACAAAGATGAGATTCAGGCTAGACTCGCCGAACTTATCGGTAAGCCTATGAACGTAATCGTTCTTGACGCTGATGAGCGTGAAAATAAGCTTATTTTCTCAGAAAAAGCTGCCAACAAGGGAGAGATTACTAAGGTTCTCGACAAGTTTGCTATCGGTGACAAGGTTTCCGGTCGCGTAACTGGTGTTGTTGACTTCGGTGTCTTTGTAAACGTTGACGGCGTAGAAGGATTAGTTCACATCTCAGAAATTTCATGGGAACGTATCTCGGATCCAGGAAAAATCTACAAAGTAGGTGACAAAGTCGATGCCGAGATTATTGGTATCGAGAATGACCGTTTCTCACTATCTATCAAGCGTCTTACTGACGATCCATGGGCTGAAGCAGCCAAGGGGTTCTCTGTCGGCGACAAGGTAGAGGGAGAGGTAACTAGGATTACACCATTTGGCGCATTTGTACGTATTCACGATAACATTGAAGCTCTGGTTCACATTTCTGAGCTCGGTGATGGCCATGTAGCCACTCCAAGTGATGTTGTGGAAGCAGCCAAGAAGTATCAGTTCACAATCCTAAATATTGATAAGGCAACTCACAAGATTGCCCTTTCTCTAAAAGCAGCCAAGAAATCAACCCCTAAAGTTGAAGCAGAGGCTATCCCAGAGAAAAAAACCACCAAGAAAACAGTAAAGGCAGAGACTCCTGAAGTTGCTGCTGAGACGACAGAGGCTTAGGACAAATGTAGCCCACGTTTGTTCTTGTTTTACGAATCCAGTGAAAAGCCCCTTGTCGTAGGTAATAACCGCTAGCGAGGGGCTTTGATATTAGCCCCGACGTTCCCCAGAGAGGGGAAGTCGGGATCCCGGCCAGGAGCGTCGGGGAAGGAGATAAGTATGAGTGAAGAAAAAGTAATCCATCTACCCAAGATAATTTCGGTTGGGGATCTAGCCAAAAAATTAGAAGTATCGGCAGCATCTGTAGTCGCCGAGCTGATGAAGAATGGCATCATGGCGACCATAAACGAAAATGTCGATTTTGAGACAGCGGCAATTATTGCTGAGTATATGGGTAAAACCGTGGTTGAAGAAGAAAATGACAGTAGTGGCTCAAGTGCCATGTCACCTTCGTGCACACCAGAAGAGCTGGCAAAACGAACCGAGAAGAGGGCTCCGATTGTGGCGGTAATGGGACATGTAGACCATGGTAAAACTTCACTCTTGGACGCAATTCGTGAAACTGACGTTGTTAGCGGTGAAGCGGGCGGCATCACACAGCACATGGGAGCCTATCAGGTAACCAAAAATGATACTCGTATCACTTTTCTTGATACTCCAGGACACTCTGCTTTTGAGGAAATGCGTGCCCATGGTGCCAAGATTACTGACGTGGCGCTTATTATTATCGCGGCAGACGATGGTCTCAAGGCTCAGACTCTAGAGGCGATTAATCACGCCAAGAAGGCAGAGACGCCGATGATTATGGTGATAAACAAAATTGACAAGCCAGGCGCAGATGTACAGCGTATTTACCAGCAACTAGCCGAGATTGGTTATGTTCCCGAAGCCTGGGGTGGCAAGACGGTCTGTGTTGAGGTTTCTGCAAAGACCAAAGTTGGAATTGATGCCTTGCTCGAAATGATTATCTTGGTAACTGAAATCCTCGACCTCAAGGCTGATTTTTCAGCGATGGCGAGCGGGGTGGTTGTCGAGTCTCATCTCGATAAGGGACGCGGCCCGGTAGCAACAATCCTTGTGATTAACGGTACTCTAAGAACCGGGGATTGCGTTCAAATTGGTGAGACTTACGGCAAGATTCGCTCGATGGAAGACTATAAAGCACGCAAGCAAAAAGAAGCAATCCCAGGTATGCCAGTTCGTATTTCTGGAATCAAGGATGTAGCCCAGATCGCCGAGCCATTTACCGTTCTTTGCGACGAAAAAGAGGCGCGAGATGCGGCAGAATATTACAAAAAGGCTCAAGGGGCAAAGAAGTACTCTAACGTAAAGAAGATTAATCTAGAGTCTATTACTACTTCAATTGCAGCCAGCGACGTCCTGGAGCTCTCTATCGTAGTGAAAGCAGACGTACAGGGCTCGCTTGACGCTATAGAGACGGCACTAGATAAGTTTAGTACGGCAGGAGTTAAGGCCAAGGTTGTCTCCGGTGGAGTTGGTGAAGTTACAGAGAGTGATGTCATGATGGCATCAACTGCAAGTAAACTGGTAATTGCCTTTAATGTTCAGTCTTCCCCGTCTGTAAAACAATTTGCCAAGGCCGAGGGCGTAAAGATCTCGAGTTATCGAGTAATTTACGAGCTGCTTGATGATATCAAACAGGCACTGGAAGATTTACTACCTCCAATTAGGCTCGAGATGACTCAAGGTAAACTTGAGGTATTGCAGGTTTTCTCAACGACAAAGAAACTTACAATCGCCGGCGGCAAGGTCACAGAGGGCCGAATGGATAAGGGTGCTCATGCCAAGGTCATGCGTGGCGAAGAAGAAATTGCTCAGATCAAGATTACTAGTGTCCACAAAGGTAAAGATGAAGTACCTTTCTGTCAGATTGGAACCGAATGTGGACTTGGAATCGACGGTAAAGTAGAAATCTTACCGAAGGACGTCATCGTCGCCTTCACGGTTGAAGAACAAAAACAAACGATTGACGTAAAGATCTAGGACCGAAATGGGCGAACGTTTATACAAAGTAAATGAGCAAATCAAGCACGAAGTGGGAGCTTATATTCAGGAACATCTCCGGGGTAACCTGGGGCTGGTGACGGTGACAGCTGTAGAAAGCACGTCTGACCTCAAGCATGCTCGGGTTTGGATTGGCTATATCGGTGAGACCAGAGGGTCTGCGATTGCTGAGCTACGTCGTCATACACGAGAAATTCAGACATATTTAAATTCTACTTTGACGATGAAGAATGTCCCTCGAATAAGTTTCCAACTGGACCAGTCTGGTGACTACGCACAGAAGATTTCGAAGATAATAGACGAAAGTATGTAATGGACGCGACGGCAGTAGCAAATTCCCTAAGGAATTCAGCAAGAGTGGTGATTATGGGCCACAAAAGAGGGGATGTTGACTGTTTTGGTTCTTCTTTTGCGCTGGCGATGGCCCTTGAATTACTAGGGAAGGAAGTAGAGATCGTCTCCGACGAGTCTTATCCTGAGAATTTGGAATTCTTATTCTTTTACTTTACGGGCAAATTGAGTCCTGTGGCGAGCGAAGGATTCGATACCTTTGTTATTTTGGATACCTCTGACGTGGCAAGAACTGTAAACCCAGCGTTGGCAGCTAAGTATCTAAAACTTGCAAAGAATACCGTGTATATCGATCATCACACTCAAGGTGACCTGGAAGCTCAGGTTGCGACAGCGTTGAGGGATGAGCACGTTTCTTCTACCTCGGAGTTAGTTTATGAAGTTATCTGTGAACTTGGAGTAGAGTTTGATAAAAATATCGCTACGTTGCTCCTTGCGGGAATTGTTGCTGATACCTCTAGCTTCCAAAATCAAAGCACCACCAAGGTTTCGCTTGAGGTTGCAGCCGAATTACTCAAAAAAGGGGCAAGGCAAAAGGCAATTATGGCGCAGCTATTTGGGAGCTCGGAGGTGGATGCCTTGAAACTTTGGGGTTTAGCGATGAAGAGGCTACATCTGAACAAGAAATACCAAGCGGTGAGCACCTACCTGACTTACGAAGATATTACTAGCTGTGGGATCTCCGGTGATGCAATCTCTGGGATCGTGAACTATTTGAATCAAGTGAAGGGTGCCAAGATGGTGGTTTTAGTAACCGAGGAAGAACCGGGAATGGTGAAGGTTAGTTTTAGAACCAGGGACGAGGGAATGGATGTGGCCAAGCTAGCCAGGCAGCTGGGCGGCGGCGGTCACGTAAAAGCCTCTGGTCTGACTTTTACTGGTTCAATCCTAGAACAATCCGGACGGGTATCGGTACTCTAAAAACATTGACACATAGGGGGCTTAGGCCCGATAATTTAGATATAGGGGGGGGAACATGGCAGATACTCCAGCAAAAATATTAATCGTTGAAGACGATCGGTATATCTCGAAGATGTATCAACTCAAACTCAGTCTCGACGGTTTTGATGTACAAGTAGCCGACAACGGTCGCATTGGTATAGAAAAGGTTAAAGAAATCCATCCTGATATTGTTTTGACCGACATCCTCATGCCTGAAATGGACGGTTTTGATGTGATTAAGGCTATTAAGGGCGACCCTGAGCTCGCTACGACACCAATTCTCATTATGAGCAATCTTGGTCAGGAGGACCATATCCAGAAAGGTCTAGAGCTAGGAGCACTTGGATACATTGTGAAGAGTCAATTTACGCCTTCTAAGGTGGTAGATAAGATCAAGGAAGTGCTCGCCGGAAAATTCGTTCAAGAATAAGAAAATTTAAAAGGAGCCGAGAGCTCCTTTTTTAATACCAAATTTTCTACTACGTAAGTTTCGAATGATCTAATTTTGGGTTCCCATTGATAAAGGCGGCAGCTGTCATGGGATTTTTACCTTCTGGCTGTAACTCTAGGAGTTCTAGGGTCCCGTTTCCTGTGGTGACGTAGAGGTGGCCACTATCGTAGCTTATAATTCCGATGCTTTCAGTGTCTTCTGATGAGGGTGTGACGGTAAGGGCGGCTTTTAGGATTTTGATTCGCATCTTGTTGGTAAAGGTATAAGCTCCGGGCCAAGGGAAGTAAGCTCGTATTTTCCGTTCGATTAGGTCAGCAGTTTCATTCCAGTCAATATGGGCATCTTCTTTGGAGAGCTTGTGGCAGTAGCTTGCCTGAGTTTCTTCTTGGGGTGTCTCTAGGGTTTTTCCTTCTATCCATTGTGGTAATACTTCAGTAATAGCTTGTGCTCCCAACTTGGCCATTCTATCTGTTAGAGACTGGGTGGTGTCTGTGGCAAGAACTGGCAGAGGGAACTTTTGGATAATGGCTCCAGTATCCATGCCAGCATCCATGTGCATGATGGTGATCCCGGTCTCATCGTCTCCTTGCAGGATAGCTTCGGAGATAGGGGAGGCACCGCGGTATTTGGGTAGTAGCGAGCCATGAATATTGAGAAAGCCATACTTCGGAACATCGAGAGCATCTTTTTCGATGATGATTCCATATGCAGCTACTACGGCTACGTCTGGATTTAGTTTTAGAACCTGCTCGGTTAGTTGTTTTTTATTTTCTGGCTGAAAAATGGGCAAGCCCAATCGTTCGGCCAGCTCTTTCACTGGGGAACTTGAAATATGCTTGCCTCGTCCGCTTGGTCTGTCAGGTTGAGTAAAGACCCCAATGATCTCATAGCCCTCCGTAGAAAGCGTCTCAAGGGCACAGGCTGCAAATACTGGAGTACCTAAAAAGATTATTTTAGAATTCTGTTTCACGGTCATTCACAGGTTCGTTGACATTTAAAATCTTTGATTTGTCGGTGATTCTGTCCGTAAAAAGGATTCCGTCGAGGTGGTCGATTTCGTGCTGCAATACCCTGGCTAGAAAACCGGAAGCGTTGATATTCACATCTTTACCTTCGAGGTCCTTGGCGGTGACTTTAATCTTTTTTGGTCGTGTCACGTAACCATTGTTTAGTGGGACACTAAGACAACCCTCGAAACGTTCTTCTTTTTCTTCAGAGAACTTGGTAATGACAGGGTTAATGAGGGTTTGAAGTGAAATTACTCCTACAAGCTCGTCTTTATCATTCTTCCAACCAGTAGACTCGACAATGATCATGCGTCTAGTGTCGCCAATCTGGGGTGCCGCAATACCGACTCCGGGACGTTCGCTAGTGCGTAACGTCTCCAGTAGTTCGGCCGCTAATGTTATCACCGAGTCGTCTACCTCGCCAATCTCTGCACATTTGGTGCGCAGGATAGTCTCGTCGGTAGGGATTGTTAAAATCTTTTTTGCCATCTTAGATACCATTTGGATCAACATCTATGATCCAGCCTTTCGTGATTGTTTGAATAATTAATTTATACAATTCTTCAAAATTGCCATTTGTTTCGTACGGCATTTTGAGTGTAATCTGCCAGCGATATTTACCCCTAACTTTTGGAATGAATGCTGGTGCTGGACCAACTACTTTGGCATTTATTTGGTTTTCTTGTAAAACCTTGGTTAGGGATTTCGCCAGTACTTCTGCTTGAGTCTTTGCTTCTTCGTTGCTCGCGTCATTATATAACAGATTGATTAGTTTTGAAAAGGGAGGGTAGAGCAGAGATTGCCTTTCTTTTAGGGTTTCGTCGTAGAAACCTTGAAAGTCATGTTTTGCCAGATAGCGGAAGATTTGTAAGTCTGGATTATAGGTTTGGACTACCACCTTACCCTGGGTTGAACCTCTTCCGGTTCGCCCAGCCACTTGGAGCATCAGACCAAAGGCTCGCTCATTGGCACCATAATCTGGAAGATTGATTAGGGCGTCTGCAGAAATAATTCCGACCAGGTCGATGTTGCCGAGGTCCCAGCCTTTGGCAATCATTTGAGTGCCAATAATGATGTCGGTCTGCCCTGATTTGATAGTTTCAAAAATATCGGCATGTGCCTCTCGTGTGTTGGTCGTGTCACTGTCCATTCGGGTGATTCGAACATTTTTACTAATTAGCTTTTTAATCTCGGATTCTACCTTTTGTGTTCCCGAGCCAAAATATTTTATGGCGAGACTTTTGCACTTTGGGCAGACCGAAGGCGCAGAGCCACGATGTTCACAGTGATGACAGCGCATGGAGAGGTCACTATAGTGGAAGGTTAGGGGAATGTCGCAGTTTGGGCACTTTTCCACGTGGCCGCACTCTCTGCAAGAGACAAAGGTGCTCATTCCACGACGGTTTAAAAAGAGTAAAACCTGTCGTTTTCGGGCAATAGCGTCTTTGATTTCTCTCTGCAGTGTTTCCGATAGGATGCTGCGATTTCCGTAGTGAAATTCATTTCTCATGTCGACAATTTCGACCTCTGGCATAGAGGTTTGTACAATTCTATTGTTCAAAGCGTGTAAAATATAATCCCCATCATTTGCATGGAACATCTGCTCTATAGTCGGAGTCGCAGTTCCAAGTATTAGATAAGAACCGCTAAGAGCTGCTAGCTTGGCAGCGACTTTCGTTGTTTGATAACGAGGGGTACTGTCCTGTTTGTAGCTGCTTTCATGGGCTTCATCTATAATGATTGCCCCAAGGCTCTTTACCGGCGCAAAAAGGGCGCTTCTTGGCCCAATGACGACTGTTTTTTGACCATTTCTGATCTCTTCCCAGGTTCGGAATTTCTCTGTTTCCTTGAGATTACTATGCAAAAGGGCGACCTGGTTACCGAAACGAGCTTCAAAACGAGCCACGGTTTGTGGGGTTAGGGAAATCTCCGGGACCAAGACAATAGAACCCTTACCTTCCTTAAGAAGCCTATCAATTAACTGCAAATAGATTTCCGTTTTTCCTGAACCGGTGACCCCAAAAAGCAAATGGGGTTTACTTCTGCTGGTAGTGAGAATGGAGGTAAGAATTTGTTCCTGGTCTTGCGATAAAGTGAGTGAGGATTCGCGTAACTTGGTTTTTTCTAGGGTTTCTAATTTACGACGATTTTTGCCAAATGTTACTGGTAACAGCGCTTCCAGGGCCTCGCCTAAGGTGCAAAAATATTCCTTAGAGATATATTCAGCCAGCTGTATGTGGACCTTATCGATTACGGGCTCCGCAGAGATTACGGCAGATATTTCCTTGGTTTCAAAGTCGGGTTTGGTGGCTTCTTCGATTACTACAGCTTGTTTCTTGTCATTTCGAAGGGGGATAGTGACTAAACTTCCCATAACTAAATCGCCCGAGGAGGCGTATGTGAGCAGACCGTCGGTGTTTGCAAGGTGGGTAAGTGGAGCCACTCGATAGTATTTCATGACTCTATTCTACCAGAATTTTATGAATAGTTCGCTTTGACTGTACACGGTTCTATGTATTAAGATAGTTAGCAGTTAACAGAAGGAATGACACTGATATGAAAAGCAAACGCCGTAATTGGATTCGAGTTACTATTTTGGTTGTGTTACTACTTTTGGCAATTGGGGTTAATTGGCCCGGTGGAGTTCACTTTGCTCTACCCAAGGCTAAATTCGCTACTCAGAAATCCTTTCCTTTCCTAAACGTTAAAAAGGACGGTAATCTTTTTAAGTTTGATAATGATCTGGATATTAAAGAAGGGCTTGATCTGCAAGGTGGAAGTCACCTGGTCTATGCAGTCGACATGAGCAAAATTGCCTCCGCAGATCGCAGCAGTGCCCTGGCCTCGCTACAAAAGGTGATTGAAAATAGAGTAAATGCTTTTGGAGTTTCGGAGCCGGTGGTTTATACCAGTAAAAACGGCAACGAGTATCGGGTGACTGTGGAGCTGGCCGGAATCAAAGACACTGATTCTGCCATGAACGTTATTGGCAAGACTGCGAAACTGGCTTTTAAGGAATCTAATGCGGATGGTAGTAGCTTTGTAGACACTAACCTTGGTGGAGCAGAACTCAAGAGTTCTTCGGTTACATTCGACGATTATGGAAAGCCGCAAATCTCTATTCAGTTTAACGCCGAAGGCGCCAAGAAATTCGAAGAGATTACGGGACGGAATATAGGGAAGCCGCTAGCTATTTATTTGGATGATACTCTGGTTTCGGCGCCTAATGTGAATGCGCAAATTTCTGGGGGTAGTGCACAGATTACCGGTAAGTTTACTTTCCAGGAAGCAAAAAACCTTTCCATTCAGCTCAACGCCGGCCGTTTACCAGTGCCAATCAAATTAGCCGAGCAAAGAACGGTAGAAGCAACCCTTGGTCAGGAATCAATTCGCCTTAGTATTGTAGCCGGGATCCTTGGAATTCTCGTAGTTTCGCTCTTTATGATTTTTTATTACCGCTTGCTCGGAATATTCTCTACGGTTGGCCTTGTTTTCTATCTTTTATTTACTCTCGCACTTTTCAAAATCTTCGGAATTACCTTGACCATGGGTGGAATCGCTGGTCTTATCCTTTCTATTGGAATGTCGATGGAGACTGATGTTCTAGTTTTTGAGCGGATTCGGGAAGAAATGCGCAACGGACGCAATTTTGACCACGCGTATAACCTAGGTTTTAGCAGGGCATGGACAAGTATTCGGGATTCAAACATTGTTAGCCTGATTATCTGTGCATTACTACTCTATGCCGGCGGTAGTATTCGCGGTTTCGCTATTGTGTTAGCTCTTGGTATTGTCGTAGGACTCTTTACAACCTTCCTTGGAACCAGGGCGATCATTGAACTGATCTCGCACCACACGCTAGTGAGCAACAATTGGCTCTTTAATGTTGAAAAGGATGGGGACGCCCTACCATCGAGGAAGGCACCCTTTAGTTTTAGTGAATTATTTACGAGGAGAAAAAAATAATGAATCTGATAAAACTTCGTAAATGGTGGTACCTGATTTCTTTGATAATAATCATTCCAGGAACCTTGTCGTTAATCCTTTGGGGGCTCAAGCCTTCAATCGATTTCACCGGCGGTACTCAACTCGAATTTACTGGGACTAAAGATAAGGCCAAGCTGGAGCAAGTTGCAAGAGAACAGAAAATTGAAAATTACACAGTAACTGTTTCACAGGACGGGCTAATGCTTCGCACGAAGACCGTTGATGAGGCAAAACAAAAGTCCCTAAAAACAGCTGTCGAGAAAGAAATTTCGGGGGCCAAACAGACTCGGATAGATACTGTTGGAGCTTCAATTTCCCAGGAGATTACCCGAAATTCTGTCCTTCTGGTCTTGGCCGCTTCCGCAGTAATAATCTTCTTTATTGCTTTTTCTTTTCGCAAGGTCCCAAAGCCTGCAAATTCCCTGGAATTTGGCCTAGTTGCTGTTGTGGCCTTACTTCATGATGCCCTAGTAGTGTTGGGAATTTTTTCTATACTTGGACATTTTTTTGGTGTTGAGGTCGATCCACTCTTTATTACGGCAATCCTGACAGTTATCGGATTTTCGGTCCATGACACTATTGTAATCTTCGATAGAATACGCGAGAACCTAATCAAAGGTTCGTATGAGAGCTTTGAAGATACCGTCTCGGTGAGTGTCTATGAGATGTTGCCAAGAGCAATCAACACTTCGTTCTTGGTCTGGGTGATTTTGTTGGTTCTGCTTATCTTTGGTGGCAGCTCCATACGTTATTTTGTACTAGCGCTTGTAATAGGAGTCCTCTCCGGGAGCTATTCATCTATCCTAAACGCGAGCCCCTTGCTAGTGACTTGGCAAGAGATTAAAGCCAAACGAAAAGTAAAGACGAAAAAATAACAAAAGGGCCCCAAAGGGGCCCTTTTTAGTGCAGAAACCGGTCGACAGCTTCTTTGAAATCAGAATCAGTAAAGTATAGCTTTGTGTGGTAGTGGATGCGAAAGGTATTTCGTATGGTGCTTCTCTCTGTTTTTAGTTCGTCGATTTTTCGTTGACTTTCCGTGTCTATTCTACCGATTCGTTCTAGGGCTGCAGCTTCGAGAGCCGCGAGTTTGCTGTCGATTGCGTCTAGTCTAGATAGATAATCTCGCCAACTCTCGCGGAAGACCACGGACTCAATACACATAAATGACTCTTTCGGGTATTCTACAATTCCGGTACTTTCCTCTGATTGATTTCTGCCGTGAGGCACGTATTCGAGGAATTCACCGGTAGAGGGGTCAATCTCTTGCCCTGCTCCGGTTTCCTCTCTCATGTGGTCAAGTTCTTGGTCTGGGATATTGTTTCCTAGTTTTCGAGAGCTAATCATATCTGGTATTGGCCCTGGAAATTTATCGTTCACAAATTCATCCATCAAGGTTCTCCAATTACTTATAACTGCGGTATACTTAATATATGGCAAGAGTACGAGATTATCAAATTGATAAAGGGTGGAAGTTTGCACAGACTCCCGCAAAGAAGGTGGATATTGCAGGCTATCCACCTGTTTTTTCGAGGTTATTGCAGATTAGGGGGGTAACTAACGAGGCAGAAGCCGAAGCGTTTCTGAATCCGAAGTTCGAGGCGCTAAGTGATCCTTTTACGATTCCCGATATGGACAAAGCCGTTACTCGGGTTGTTTCAGCAATCCAGGGTGGCGAGAAGATTGCAATATACGGCGATTATGATGTTGACGGGGTGACTGCCACTTCATTATTATTCAGTTTTTTTAAGAGCATTGATGTGGTTGTATCGACCTATATTCCTTCTCGAATGGATGAAGGCTATGGGCTCAATGACGAGGCTCTGAATCAGCTTGCGAGCGAGGGAGTCACTTTGGTTATCACCGTAGATTGCGGGGTTACTAGCCTAGAGGAAATAAGGCACGCTAAAACCGTAGGTATCGAGGTCGTGGTTACGGATCATCATACCTTACGACTCGATACTTCGGGCAAAGTAGTGTTACCGGACGCTGTGGCGGTAATAAACCCAAAGAGAATGGGCAGTGATAGCCCTCTGTACGAGCTAGCGGGCGTTGCAGTGGCTTTTTATCTTGCTAGGGCAATACAGACGCACTTTACGGAAAAGCTCCCTCTGGGCCAAGAAAAATGGCTTCTAGACCTAGCGGCACTCGGTACGATTTGTGATATAGTCCCCTTAATCGGTGAAAATCGAATTTTGGCAAATTATGGCCTGAGGGTACTTCAAAAAACCAGAAGGGTTGGCATACAGGCCCTGGCAGCGACTGCAGAAGTCTCCGTAGAGACGATTGATAGCTATAAGGTAGGGTTTTTACTTGGTCCGCGCTTAAATGCATCGGGGAGGTTGGAACACGCCAAAAAATCGCTAGATTTGCTGCTAAGCGACAATCTGGAAGTGGCTCAGAAGATTGCTTATGAGCTCAACGAAATCAATCTGGAACGACAGGAACTTACTGAGCGTATTGTTGCGGAGGCTCGGGAGTTAATTGCGAATGATAGTAAGCGGAAGAGTATCTATCTACTTGCCAACGAGGGCTGGCCTTCTGGGGTAGTTGGTATCGTGGCATCTAGGTTAGTTGATGAGTTCAGACGCCCAATGCTGATTGCCGAGGATTTGGGCGATACCATAAAGGGTTCTGCCAGATCGGTTGAGGGCTTTAATGTAGTTGAAGCACTGGCAACGATTGGCACCCATTTTGAGCATTTCGGGGGCCATGCCTTTGCCGCTGGTTTTAGTCTCAAGAAAGATAAGTTTGTTCTTATTAATGATGAACTTGTAAAGATTGCCGATAGCCAGATAGAGGTCGAAAAGCTACTACCAGAGATCGAGATTGATACTACCATCTTGAACAAAGAAATTACTCAAGAATTTGTTTCTGATCTCTCTCTTTTAGAGCCCTTCGGGCGGGGTAATAAGAAGCCAGTATTTGCCCTTCTCGGGTTAAAAATAGCCGAATACCGCTTGGTAGGAAATCCGGCGGTACACCTGAAACTTACTCTGGAGCAAGAAGGGGCGACACTTGCTGGGATTGCTTTTGGTTATGGCGAGCAAGCACATTTTGAGGCCGAAAAGCTCTATGATTTGGCGGTTACTTTGGAAATAAATGAGTGGAATAATCGCAAAACACCTGAATTTAGAGTGATAGACATACGGGAGGCGCAAAAATAGGGGCTTTACCGAGCTCTTCCTTTGTGATAAAAATAAGTAGCAATGGCAAAGAAGATTATTCAGAACCCCAGAGGTACTAGGGATATCCTACCAGAAACGCAAGCATACTATGATTATGTCGAGCGTGTTTTTTATGCTATAACCAGAGGCGCTGGTTTTCAGAAAATCTCTACACCGGTGTTTGAAGATACGGCACTTTTTGTGCGCGGTGTTGGGGTTGGTACCGATATTGTCGAAAAAGAAATGTACACCTTTACCGATCGCTCCGAGAACTCGCTGACTCTTCGACCGGAGGGGACGGCCTCGATTGTGCGCGCCTATCTTCAGAACGGCATGCAATCGTGGGCCCAGCCGGTAAAGCTGAGCTATCTAGAAGCAATGTACCGCTATGACCGACCTCAGGCTGGTAGATATCGCGAATTTTGGCAGTTCGGATTTGAAATGATTGGAGACAAGGCGCCAATAGCCGACGCCGTCGTTATCACCACTGCATATCGGGTCTACGATAAGTTGGGGCTTGGGGATTCTATCCGCATGCAGATCAATAGTATTGGTTGTGCTGATTGTCGGCCAAAGTATCTAAAAGAACTGACGAAATATTACAAAGCGCACGAAGAGAAGCTTTGTGAAGATTGTAAGAAGCGGTTGGTGTCGAGCCCACTGCGCTTGCTCGATTGTAAGAAAAAAGCCTGCGTGCAGCTTGCAGAGGAGGCTCCTCAGATTATCAACTCCCTCTGTCAGGAGTGCCACGATCACTTTACGGTAGTGCTTGAGTATCTGGACGAGATTGGGATTGTTTATGAGATTAACCCTCGACTCGTGCGTGGTTTGGATTATTACACCCGTACGGTCTTTGAATTTTGGAGCGAGTCCGAAGGAGCGCAAAATTCCCTTGGTGGTGGTGGGCGATATGACTCACTTATAGAGCAACTGGGTGGCAAGGCCACTCCTGCTCTTGGTTTTGCTGGAGGTCTCGATCGTACCGTGGAGCTTTTGATCGCTGAGGGGATCGAAATTACCTCCGACGAGAAGACCGACGTTTTTGTCGCTCAACTTGGCGATGAAGCGCGCAAGAAGTGTTTCCGTCTCATGAATGACCTTTGGGCTGCGGGGATTGACGCCGAGGGTTGTTTGGACAAGGGTGCCATCTCGGAGCAGCTGAAGGCTGCTAACAAGGTTGGCGCCAGATACACCTTACTTATGGGTCAAAAAGAGGCCTATGATGGGACGGTAATCTTAAAAGAGATGGCCTCGGGTACCCAAGAAACTATGCCGGTAGACAAAGTGAGTGCTGATTTACAAAAACGACTTAAATAACTGCAATTAGGGAGGGTTTATGAATTTCGATCTTAATACAATAATGAATCTCTCAGGGATTAATATGATAACGCCCCTTTACGAGAAGTTTCTCTCTATTTTTCCAACGCAGTTACACTGGATAGTGTCACTGATAGTCTTGGTTTCTCTGGTAATGGCTTTCTTCGTTTTAATTCGTTTTCACTGGATGTTTCTACTTCTACTTGTGATTTTACTACCCCTGGCATTTCCTGTACTTCGGAGCTTGTTTGCGGGTTTTTACGACTTCTTTGCCTACCTAGTTCACCAGGTAGCTGTGGGAATGCCGAAGAACCCGATTACTACGAGATACTAATTATCAATAACAAAAAGCCCCCAGGAAGGGGGCTTTTTGTTATTTGAATCCGAGTGACTGGGCGATACCGAGAACGTGATATACATAGCCCATATCGTGATTGTAACGATATAGAGCGTTTGTAACGTCACCAGAAGCGGCACCGTTCGAGGCCATATAGTTGGCGGCAGACATGATAGCGTCGTCGACGTTGTTGATGTCGGAAGTACCGTCACCGTTACCGTCGACCGCAAAAGCGGCGAAGGTAGATGGCATGAACTGCATAGGACCCTGTGCACCAGCATAACTGGTAACCACAGTAGAACCACGCTGACCAGTTTCTGTATAGTGCACAGCGGCAATTACTTGCCAAGGGACACCATACTGCTCAGAAGCTTTGACGTACTGGTTCACAAACTCAGCGGAGAGACCGGCAGATACTAAGGACTGAGTACGGGAAACGTTCTCGCGAGCGAGACGAGCCTCTTCCTCGGCCTTGATACGAGCAGCCTCTTCCTCTAGCTGTTTGTGATACTGGGCCATGACGGCCGCAGCTTTTTCTTCAGTTGTTAATGTATTTGTTTTATCGATTGTGTTTTTGATGTTTTCAGTGATATGCGCCTCACTGGCGGCGTTTGCCTCTATGATTTGAGGTTGGGCGTAAGCCTGAGCCTCGGCCAGGGTAACTGGCGTTTTCACTACCATGAAGGCAAGCAGCATGGCGGTGATAGTTTTCTTGTCCATTAGGTATGAACGAACCTCTCTTTCTCCACTCCAGACGATCAGAACCTTTATAGTTCGGATCACCGCTCCATTTCTATGGAACGGTATATTGTAGCATAAGACTTATGATTTGTCAAGTCTTTTTATATGCCACAAGAGGTAATTGTACTGCAAGGTGCTATTTATGTCAAGGATAGAAATGTGCTAGAATCATTTTGTTAGGAGATAACTATATGACGGACGTTTTTTGTAAGATTGTTGCTGGTGAGATTCCCTCAGTAAAAATATGGGAAGATTCTAAATATTTGGCAATTCTAGATATAAATCCAAATACAGAGGGCGTAACTTTGGTTATCCCTAAAAAGCACTATGATTCTGATATATTCGAAATGAGCGATCAAGAAATTGCCGACTACATGAATGCAGTTAGAAAAACTGTAAAGATGCTAGAGTCTGGTTTGGGCGTTCAGAGAGTTTCTATGGTTGTTGAGGGGATGGGAATTAATCACGTTCATGTTAAGCTATATCCATTACATGGTCTTGAAGAAAAATTCACAGAAATGTGGGCCGATGAAAGGATATATTTTGATCAATACCAGGGCTATTTGAGCACACAACTGGGTCCAGAAAAATCACTAGAAGAACTAGAGATTACGGCTGAGAGAATTCATAGAGCAAGTTCGTAATCCTTTACTGTAAGCGCATTTTGTGCTACAATTTGCCTACTTTCCATGTAAGGAGGTGAGTCACACTGCAAGCAGTAGTTAGAAAAGACCACGAAAATTTTGATAGTTTGCTTCGACGCTTTAACCGTAAGGTTCAACAGAGCGGCAATTTGCCATTGGCAAGAAAAAAGCAACACTTTGAGAAAGATCTTTCGAAGAGGGAATCACGTGAAATCGCGATTCGTAAAACCGCTAGAAAGAGTGCCAAAAACCGCAGTATGCTCCTGAAAGGATTCTAAATGGATCTCGTAAATAAGCTAAATACTGACCTAAAGGACGCTATGAAGTCTCAGAATACTGAACTCACAGCGATTCTTCGGTTGCTAAAAAGCGCTATAAAGAATACCGAGATTGCACTCGGTCATGGACTCACAGAGCCCGAAGCGATAGCTGTTCTTGAGAAGCAGGCCAAACAACGCCGGGATTCCATCGAGCAGTATAATGCCGGGAATCGTCCAGAGCTTGCAGCCAAGGAAGCGGCAGAACTTGACCTTATAGAGAAGTATCTACCGGCCAAAATGTCTCAAGCTGAGTTGGAGATACTGGTTTCCGATGCGATTGCCGAACTCGCTGCAACCAGTGCCGCTGATATGGGCAAGGTAATCCAGGCGGTGATGGGTAAAGCAGCTGGTGCCGCAGATGGGAAAACCGTTTCCACCCTAGTTAGGGAAAAACTATCGTGAAATTCACTGTTGTAGGAACAACTTACAAAGTCGATATAGAGGGGATAAGAAAGGTGGCTCAGGCTGCTTTTTCTTATTTACCAGAGAAAACAGGGGAGATCGAGTTCAAATTTGTTTCCAAAGAGGAGATACAAGAGCTCAATCGTACTTATCGAAGGATAGACGCACCTACAGATGTCCTTAGTTTTAATATTTCAGAAGAGCCGCTCGTCGGCCAGCTATTTATTTGCTATACTTATACTAGAGATCAGGCAAAACAGATGCGCAAAACGATAGATGCCGAGGTTTCCTTGCTTGTAGTGCATGGGATTCTACACATTTTTGGTTTTGATCATGCCGATGCGACAACCGAAGCCGAGATGCAAGCGATTGAAAAGAAAATTTTACAGATGGAGGGAATTGCGAGATGAAAGAAATAGTTGTTATAGGTCCACCGGGAAGTGGTAAAGATACTCAGATAGCCGAACTCGCAAAAGATTATGATTTAGCAGTAATCTCGGGTGGAGATATTGCTAGGGAGCTCGCAAAAAAGAATAAGAAAATACGAGAGATTATTGATTCCGGGGGTCTGATTGACGATGAGATTATCCTTAAAGGCATTGATCAGCTACTTCAGCAAATCCCAGCCGATAAAATGGTGGTTTTTGATGGGGTACCGCGTACGATGCATCAAGCCGAGGGGATTAATGAAGTTTTGGCTCATAATAATCGACTTCTGGACGCCGTTATCTATATAGAGCTCGAGGAAGAACGAATTGTCGAGCGCCTTTCCAGCCGTAGGGTTTGTTCTCTCTGTGGCAAAAACATTCCAATTGGAGCAGAAAAATGCGTGAAGTGTGGTGGACGCCCGATTCAGCGAGAGGATGACACACCGGCAGCGATTATGCGCCGTGTACAGACCTTCCTAGAGCGCACACTGCCTTTGGTGAATTACTATCAGAATAAAGGGATTTTGACCGAAGTAAACGGCGATCAGTCGATTGCAGACGTTGCGGCCGACATCAAGGAGAAGCTAGGATATGTCCAAGCAAGATAAGCTTGAGGCGATGCGCGCTGGTGGTCAAATCCTGGCGCAAATCCTCCAGGAAATCAAAGAGAAGACCTATGTCGGAATGGAGACTGGCGAGATGGACGATTTGGCTCGACGTCTTTGTTTGAAGCATCGAGTGAAGCCATCCTTCTTGAACTATGAAGGCTACCCAGCCGCTATCTGTGTCTCAATCAACGACGAGGTGGTGCACGGTATCCCAGGTAAACGAAAAGTGAAGTCGGGAGATTTAGTTTCTTTGGATTTTGGGGTTGAATATGGCGGATATCATACCGACAGCGCTATTACCTTCGGAGTTGGTAATATTTCGGCGGAAGCCCACCGTTTGATGGCAGTTACCGAGAATTCATTGCTGGCTGGTATCAATAAAGCGCGCATGGGGAAACATATTGGCAACATTGGCCACGCGGTACAAAAACAGGTTGAGGGTGGCGGTTTTGGGGTAGTTCGCGCCCTTGTAGGCCACGCAATCGGTAAAAGAGTACACGAGGAGCCCTACATTCCGAATTATGGTAACGAGACAGATGGTCCCTTTATAGAGGCTGACACCGCGCTGGCAATAGAGCCAATGGTTACAGTTGGAAGTTATGAAGTTGTTGTCGATGACGATGGTTGGACATACCGCACCTCTGATGGTAGTTTGTCGGCTCATTTCGAGCATACCGTCTGGATTCATCCGGAAGGACCGGAGATTCTGACCAAACTTCGCAAGTAAACGCTTGTACCTACCATCAAAGTTTGTATATAATATCAAAGTTAAGTAGTACACTAGTTTTATTGGTAACAGTAAGTGAAGATGGCAAAAAAAGAAGAGTATTACGTCGGTCTCGACGTTGGATCTAGCAGAATAACCGCAGTTGTAGGCACTCCAGATGAAGAGGGGGTTCTTAGTATCATCGGTGTTGGCACTTCACACAATACTGGTATCAAAAAAGGGGTTGTTACAGAACTTGAAGAGACAGTGAGCGGTATCTCGGAAGCGATTGAGATGGCAGAAGGGATTTCTGGCTCACAGATTGCGACAGCAACCGTAAATCTAAACGGCGGCCACATTAGTTCTACAAATTCACGTGGAGTCGTTGCAGTTGCAAGGCCAGACCAGGAAATCTCGCGGAATGATATTGCAAGAGCCGAAGATGCTGCCCAGGCCGTACAAATACCTGCAAACAAGGAACTTATTCATGTAATCCCTCGTTTCTTTATGGTAGATAACGGAGATCCGGTGAAGGAGCCACTAGGGATGAATGGTGTCCGTCTTGAAGTCGAAACACACCTAATTGCGGTTTCCTCGCAAGCTATGAAGAGTCTGTCGAAGGTGGTCACTCAGGCAGGGGTTGGAATCGAAGATGCAATCGTTTCACCACTTGCTGCGGCAAAGGCCGCTGTAACCAAAAGACAGCGTGAGCTGGGGTGTGTCCTTGTTGATATCGGAGCAGCCACTACTGGTATGACCGTGATTATTGATGACAGCATTTTGTATACCAAAGTCTTCCCGATTGGGGCGGCAGCAATTACTAATGATATTGCAATCGGTCTTCGAACTTCTGTGGATGTTGCCGAGAAGGTAAAGAAAAAATATGGCTACGCAGTGGCCGAGGTGGTTCCAGAGACCAATAAGGTAGACCTTTCGGTGATAGATATTCATGAAGAAGGGATTGTACCGACAAAACACGTAGCCGAGATTATCCAGGACCGTACAGAGGAAATTTTCCGCTTAGTATTGGATGAGCTGCGCAAGATCAAATATGATACTTTGCTACCAGCTGGAGTAATACTTACTGGCGGTGGGGCAAAGCTTGCTGGGATTGAGGATTTGGCGAAAAGTTATTTCCGACTTCCTGTGAATATTGGCAAGCCACATTCACTGGGTGGGCTCACTGAAAAGGTCTATGACCCATCGTTTTCGACAGCTGTAGGACTCTTGTTATACTCCTATGAAGAGAAGGAAAATAAGGGCGGGACCAGAACTGTTTCCACAATTTATGGCCGATTAAAAGAAATCTTCCGCATATTTTTACCGTAATTTTTGAGCGATTTTAAGTAGGGTTTGTACAAAGCTTTTGTACAAACCCTACTTTGATATTTACTTTTGAACAATAAATATGTACAATACCTTTGATAAAATTTATGTTAGTAGGAGGTCCCTATGGGCGAAGTAAAACCAAGTATGGAAACATTTGCACGAATCAAAGTTGTTGGAGTCG
Organism: uncultured Candidatus Saccharibacteria bacterium; assembly: GCA_964501135.1. Classification (GTDB taxonomy): domain Bacteria; phylum Patescibacteriota; class CPR2; order UBA1875; family CAIMLA01; genus JBGSPL01. The sequence continues at coordinate 102,694 of CAZCRI010000002.1, read as the reverse complement.
GTGGCTCTGGCGGTAACGGTGTGGATCGCATGATCGAAGCTGGACTTAAGGGTGTTGAGTTTATTGCCATCAATACTGATGCGCAGGCTTTACACAAGTCTAAGGCAGACAAGAAACTTCACATTGGTAAGGCCCTAACTAAAGGCCTCGGAGCTGGTTCAGACCCAGAGATTGGCAAGAAAGCCGCTGAAGAAACAAGCGAAGAGATTTATGAAGCGCTCAAGGGTGCAGATATGGTTTTCGTTACTTATGGTGCTGGTGGTGGTACCGGTACTGGCGCAAGCCCAATCGTTGCAAACATCGCCCGTGAAGTAGGTGCCCTTACTGTTGGTGTCGTTACCAAACCTTTTGGATTTGAAGGCGAGAAGCGTAAGCGTGTTGCCGAAGAAGGAATCGAAAGCCTTAAAGACCAAGTAGACGCTCTTATTACCATTCCAAACGACCGCTTACTCCAAGTAGTAGACAAGAAATCTACCCTACTCGACGCCTTCTCTGTTGTAGACGATGTGCTTCGTCAGGGTGTTCAGGGTATCTCTGATCTGATTACTGACAGCGGACTAATCAACGTTGACTTTGCTGACGTGAAAACAATTATGTCAAACGCCGGTTCTGCTCTCATGGGTATTGGTCGAGGTAACGGCGAAAACCGAGCAATGGAAGCTGCCAAGCAAGCTATCAACTCGCCACTACTTGAGCTTTCTATTAATGGGGCCAAGGGTGTCCTCTTTAATGTTACTGGTGGTTCTGATCTTGGAATGTACGAAATCGATGAGGCTGCAAAGGTTATTACCAACGCTGTAGACCCTGAAGCGAACATCATCTTCGGGGCCGTGATTGACCCAAACATTACTGGCGAAGTTACAGTAACCGTGATTGCTACTGGTTTTGAGGGGATGCATAATCCACTTTCACCACGAATGAGTCATCAGCCTCTAGACCTTGGGACACGACCAGTGAGCCTAGAGCCTGAGAGAGACACTAATAATGACGAAAACGGTGATGACGACTGGGAAATCCCAACTTTCATTCGTAAGAGGATGGAATAGGAGTTAGTACCCCTAACTAAAATAACAATTTCACAATTTAAAAGAGGCCAAAAGGCCTCTTTTTGTTGTTGTTCATAAGCCAGCCTGTCGATAAAGTATTGTGGAAAAGTGAATTTTGAGCACAAAATACCTACCAAGATTTGTGGAAAAGAAAATGCTTGACACCACATATGTGGTGTCTTATCATATATGAGCTACGCTACATCTAGCGTATGAACGAAAGGAATTTATGATTTGTCCCAAATGTAAGTCCGAGAGTCTCAGGGTGATTGAGAAGCGGGATATGGACAACGAACCAGCAATAAGAAGGCGCCGGGAGTGCGCAGATTGCGGTTTTCGTTTCACAACATATGAACGCCTAGAAGTGCCCTCTCTGACGGTAGTAAAGCGGACTGGCAATAAGGAGCCGTTTGTACGAGAAAAGCTCGCTGCGGGCATCTACAGGGCCCTAGAAAAGCGTCCTATAGACGATTCCGTAACCGAAAAGCTTATCTCGGGGATCGAGAAAGATCTACGCTCCACCGGAGAGACAGAAGTTACCACAGCACAGATTGGAGAGACCGTAATGGCAAGACTGCTCCCAATCGACGAAGTCGCTTATCTCAGGTTTGCTAGTGTCTATCGTTCATTCGAAACAGTAGAGGCTTTTGCCGAGGCACTCAAAGACATCAAGAAACAGAACACCGAGAAATAATAAAAATAAACAAGAATAGGGAGAGGGGAAATTCGAAATGGCCGTAACCGATGAAATTCAGCAAGAGCAGCTAGGTTTATCCAAGAAGCATCTGGCAAAGAAGAAATTTACCAAGGTTGAAAAACGTGACGGAACTCTTACTAAGTTCGAGCCAGAACGTATTGTAAAAGCGCTTGAAAAGGCCGGAGAGGCTACTCATGAGTACGGTCATGATGTTGCCGAAAAGATGGCGCAGAAAGTCTTGGATATTCTAAACAAGCAGTTTGACGCGAACAACCTCCCTACTGTTGAAAAGATTCAGGATGTCGTTGAGCACGTTCTTATGGACTCGGTCTTCGAAGAGGCAGCCAAGGCATACATTATCTATCGTAAGCAGCACGAAGAGCTTCGTCAGACCAAGCTACTCGATAGTGACAAGATGATGGAAGACTATCTTGGGGAAGACACCTGGTACGTAAAAGAAAACTCCAATATGACCTATAGTCTTCAGGGTCTAAACAACTTTATCGCCGCTCAGATCACAGAACGTTACTGGTTGAACAAGATGTATCCTGCCGAGATTCGTGAAGCACACAAAAATGCCGATCTCCACATTCATGACCTCGGATTCCTCGCTACCTACTGTTGTGGTTGGGATCTAAAGGACCTTATGATCAAGGGTTTTGGAGGAGTTCCGGGAAAGATTAATTCCAAGCCAGCAAAACACTTCAAGGCTCTCCTAAACCAAATTGTGAACTTTATGTATACAATGCAGGGAGAAAGCGCAGGAGCGCAAGCACTTTCTAGCTTTGATACCCTAGTAGCACCTTATGTTCGATACGATAAACTTACCTACGACCAGGTAAAGCAGGCGATGCAAGAATTCGTCTTTGGGATGAACATCCCAACAAGAGTTGGTTTTCAGACACCTTTTACCAACATCACCATGGACCTGGTACCAACCGGGCAACAGGCAGAGGAAAACGTTATTATCGGCGGGAAACCACAGAAGGAAAAGTACAAAGATTTCCAAGTAGAGATGGATATGGTAAACAAAGCCTTTGCCGAGGTAATGCTTGAAGGGGACGCCAGCGGACGCATCTTCTCTTTCCCAATCCCAACCTACAACATTACCAAGGATTTTAACTGGGACGACAAGAACCTAGATCCGATCTGGGAAATGGCGGCAAAATACGGTATTCCTTACTTCTCGAACTTTATCAATTCAGACATGAGTCCAGACGATGCCCGTAGCATGTGCTGCCGTCTCCGTCTCGACAACCGAGAGCTGCGCAAACGTGGCGGCGGCCTCTTCGGAGCCAATCCACTTACCGGTAGTATTGGGGTGGTAACGATAAACATGCCACGTCTTGGCTACAATGCCAAGAGCGAAAAAGAGTACTTTGACCAGTTGGCACATCTTATGGACTTATCGAAAGAGTCTCTAGAGATAAAGCGAAAGAACCTAGAACGTTACATGGACATGGGGCTTTATCCATTCGCTAGAATCTACCTAGCAGACGTGAAGAAGCGCTTCGGAAAATACTGGGAAAACCACTTCTCTACCATCGGTCTTCTCGGAATGAACGAGTCAATCAAGAACTTTCTCGGTGAAAAAGAGGACATTACTACCAAGAAGGGCCACGAATTTGCCATCAAGGTAATGGACTACATGAGAGATCGAATCTCGAACTATCAGGAAGAAACCGGACACATTTACAATCTAGAAGCAACCCCAGGAGAGGGTACAACCTACCGTTTTGCAAAACGCGATACCGAGCAATATCACGATATTGAGGTGGCCAATATGCCAGCGTACAAGGGAATGGAAGCTAAGCCTTACTACACCAACTCCACCCAGCTGCCAGTAGGCTTTACAGAGGACGTCTTTGAAGCTCTTGACCTCCAGGACGGGTTGCAGACCAAATACACCGGAGGAACCGTACTGCACATCTTCATGGGGGAGAGATTGGATGACATCGAAGCCGTAAAGAGCCTGGTGCGTAAGGTTGCCGAAGGATACCATCTACCTTACTTTACCCTTTCACCAACCTTCTCGGTCTGTCCGAAACACGGTTACCTAAAGGGCGAGCACATTTACTGCCCAATCTGTGACCAGGAGACGGGATACGTAGAACAGTTGAGCATCGACAAAGTACCAACAATTAATTAACATTAGATAACAAAAACAAAAGGAGGAAATTATGACCCCAACAGAAGCAACAGCACAGGCTGGAAGAACAAAATGTGAAGTCTATTCTCGGGTAGTCGGATACATTCGCCCAGTAAATCAGTGGAACGAGGGCAAACAAGCCGAGTACGCTGACCGCGTAGAATTCCGCACTTGCGGATGTGGTGAGTAAATGAAAATCGCGGGATTAGTCAAAACAAGTCTAATTGACTACCCCGGCAAAGTTGCAGCCGTTGTGTTTACACAGGGCTGCAACTTTCGTTGTGGGTTCTGTCATAATCCAGACCTTATTCCTCTAGAGGGGCCAGTAACGGCAGTAGAGTACCCAGAGGAGCAGATTTTAGAGTTTCTTGATACTAGATCCGGTAAACTCGATGGAGTAGTAATAACGGGTGGGGAACCGATGCTCCAGCCAGACCTTCTGGCTTTTATGCGTAAGATTAAAGGCAAGGGACTCTTAGTAAAACTTGATACAAATGGTTCAAACCCAGCAATGTTAAAGACCGCAATTTCAGAGGGTCTTGTCGACTATATAGCGATGGATATTAAAGGCCCGCTTGAGAACTATGAGAAGATTTGTGGCTATAAAAATACGACAGGGATAGAGCGGAGCATCAAACTGATTATGGATTCTGGTATTGATTATGATTTCCGAACGACTGTTTTACCTCATTATCATAAGCTAGACGATTTTCATAAAGTGGGGGAATTGCTACGGGGAGCAAAGCGTTATACCCTACAAGGCTTTCGGCCGAAGATTACTTACGACAAAAGCCTGGCAGTGGAGCGGTCATTTAACCAGGAAGAGCTTGCCGCAATCGCCTCTGTGATGGAATCCTACGTTAAGAAAGTTGTCGTTCACGACAACTTGAGCTAGGGTGTATAATATAGCTATACGTAGATAAAGAAGGAGATTTGGAAATGGCTTCAAAAACACTATACAGATCATGCGATAACAAAGTCTTGGGTGGGGTCGCCGGTGGGATTGCTGAGTATTTTGACTTTGATCCATCCCTAGTAAGATTAATCTTTGCCCTAATCATCTTCACTACTGGTTTCGGATTCTTAGCCTACTTACTGGCTTGGGTCGTTGTACCCCTAGACCCAAAATGTAAGAGTAAACAAACAGGCGCCGAGGAAATTAAGCAGCAAGCCGATAGGGTTGCAGACGACATTAAGCGAGCGACAAAGGACATCCAGACTGGTAAAAGCGAGATTCTTACCTGGGTGGGCGTCCTAATTTTGGTTCTGGGAGTTTTGCTCTTGGTACAAACATTGCTTGGTACGGCAATTTTGCGTAGTATATGGCCCCTCTGGATCGTTCTGCTCGGGGTAGTGATTTTAGCAAATTCATTAAGAAATAAATAGGAGGCCAAGATGGCTACAAAGGAAACAGAAACTGTGGAAGCAGAGGTTGTGGGCGAAAGCAAAGTCAGTGTAGAACGCAAGGGAGATCGCGGAGGAATATTCTGGGGACTAGTCCTGATTGCTATCGGCGGTATTTTAGTAGCGGAAACGTTTGTAAACATTAACTTATGGCAATACTTTTGGCCTGGAGTTTTAATTGTACTTGGAATCTCTTTGGTTCTAAGAAGTTTTAACAGGTAAAAGGAGTAAGTATGAAAGCCGGAAGACTACTCTGGGGAATTTTCTGGATTTTATTGGGAAGCACTTATCTAGCCGTGATGAATGGCTACGTAGATGCAAGTTCTCTCGAGGCGCTTTTTTCACTTTGGCCAGTACTGGTAATACTTGTTGGTCTTAATTATATTCTCAAGGAACGCCGGCTGTTTGCCTTGGTAGGTTTTGTTTTAATTGTAGGGACTTTCGGAATGGCTATATACAAGCCATTTCAGCAAAAGCTAATTGGCAGTACTCAGGTAGACACCGTACAATCCACTCAGACTCGGTTAGAAACTACTGAAAAGAAGCTTGAAGTCACTGTTGATACCGGTGCGGTAGCCCTTGATATTCACGAGATGACCGAGGAGGAGAGTCGTGTCGACGATGTTTTCGTTGAGGGAAGGAATCTCACCGGCGATATTGGTCTAAAGAAAGAAGTGGTGGACGGGGTTGCGAAGATTACAGTCTCGGAAGTCGATACCGAGCCTCATTCTGAAAGGTTTACAGCATTAATGCTTCCAAGGAATCTCTCCCATAGGAGTGTTAAGATATTACTTAATAGGAAATTACCAGTAACTGTAATCTTGCGAAGCGGTGCTGCTAATGAAAAATTAGATTTTAGTAAGTTGCAATTCGAAGGCTTGGTGGCAAAGTCAGGGGCAGTGAATTCAGAAATCCGCCTAGGTACAGAGCCGGGACTGCACAAGATTGACATCGAAAGTGGAGCTTCAAATTATAAGTTTTCTATAGCAAGGGATTCCGGATATCGCGTGATAACGAGCAGCGGCCTGACAAATGTTCACTTCCCAAATGGCGCACAGCTGGTAAATGGTGAAATGGAGAGAAAAAGTGATGGCTATGACTCTAGTGTAGCCAAATACGAGATTAATCTAAAGTCTGGACTCACAAACTTAGAACTCACTACCTATTAAAAAAGAGCGCTCAAAAGAGCGCCCTTTTTGTGTTAGAATACCTAGGTAATTAAGGAGCCATTAATGTGTGGTATCGTCGGTTATCTCGGTAAAAAGAATGTTGATGATGTTTTGCTTGAAGGGCTAAAACGCCTTGAATATCGTGGTTATGATTCTGCCGGTATTGCGGTAGTGGAATCGGGTATAATCAAGGTCACCAAGGCTGTAGGACGTATAGCAGCCTTAGAAAAGAAATTATCAGCTGGTGGCAAAGCCACCGTCGGGATTAGTCATACTAGATGGGCTACCCATGGGGAGCCCACGGAAAATAATGCCCATCCTCATCTGTCGGAAGATGGCAAAATTGCCTTAGTTCATAACGGGATTATCGAAAATTATCAAGAAATTAAGGGGCAGCTGCTAGCTGCAGGTCATCACTTTAAATCCGAAACGGACACAGAGGTACTGGCTCATCTTATCGGAAAGCTCTATGCGGGGAATCTACTAGAAGCGGTTCAGGCAGCGCTTTCTGAGGTGCGGGGAGCTTATGGAATCGCCGTGATACATGCCGACGAACCAGAAAGGATTGTGGCAGCCCGAATGGGGAGTCCGCTGATTTTTGGAGTCGGTAAAGATGAGTTCTTTGTCGCATCAGATGCCTCGGCATTTATTGGCTATACCAATAAGGTGATCTATCTTAACGATGGCGAAATTGTAGACATTAAAGTGGGTGGCTACAAGCTTTACGACATGGAGAAGAATCCGATTGATGGTAGTCTGTCGGAGATTGAATGGACGCTTGAAGAGTCGGAACGTGGTGGCTACGAGCACTTCATGCTTAAAGAAATTATGGAGCAGCCAGAGGTCATCCGGAACTCTACCCGAGGCCGGATCTTGCTAGAAGATGGCGATGTAAAGCTAGGCGGGCTAGAAGAAGTGCGAGAACGTTTGCGTGAGATTGACCGCATTATCATTATCGCTTGTGGTACTGCTCGTTATGCAGGGATGGTAGGGGAGTACATATTCGAAGAGTATGCCGGAATCCCTGTTGAGGTGGAGTACGCCTCTGAATTCCGTTATCGCAAACCAATTATAGACGAAAGAACGATAGTACTAGCTGTGAGTCAATCGGGAGAGACGGTAGACACTTTGGCCGCAATACGTGAAGCCAAGAAAAAGGGAGCGTTAACCCTTGGGATAGTAAATGCTGTTGGGTCAACAATTGCACGAGAAACCGACGCGGGTGTCTATAATCACGCCGGTCCAGAGATCGCAGTGGCCTCCACAAAGGCTTTTACGTCACAACTGACGGTTATGGTACTGATTGCGGTGATGCTGGGCAGACAGCGAGGGATGAGTCAAGTGATGGGAACAAAGATCTTGACCGAGCTAATCAATCTTCCCGAATTGCTCTCTACGGTGCTCAAAGATACCAAGCAGATAGAGGCTTTGGCTAATAGATACAAGGATTATGATCATTTTATGTATCTCGGTCGTAAGTATTGTTTTCCACTAGCAGAAGAGGGTGCTTTGAAGCTAAAGGAAATTTCTTACATCCACGCTGAAGGGTATGCTTCTGGAGAGATGAAACATGGTCCGATAGCGCTGATTGATAAGAATTTTCCAACGTTCGCAATTATTCCTGAGGATAGCGTCTATGAAAAGAATATTTCAAATATCGAGGAAATTAAGGCCCGTTCGGGAAATGTGATTGCAATTACCACCGAGGGAGCAAAAGAAGCTGCTAGGGTCGCAGATGACGTGATATACATCCCTAAAACCTTAGAGATGCTGACACCACTTCTCGCGGTAGCACCACTGCAACTATTTGCTTATTATGTCGCTGTCGCCAAGGGTCTCGATGTTGATAAGCCTAGGAATTTAGCAAAAAGCGTAACGGTGGAGTAGTTATGAAGGTTAATATATTTACAAAAGATGATGGACCCGAGAGTAGAGAAGCGCTTCGTCTGGGTGAAGACCTTGTAGCAGAAGGGTATCTGGTTACGATGCTGGGCTGGGATGAAGAGGAAGCGCAATCTTTGCTGGAATTGTATGATATTTATACTAGCCCCTCAGTCTTAGTGACCACGGACAATGGAGTATATATTGAGCTTTGGCAAGGAAGCGTACCATCGATTTCTGAGGTGAAATATAGGGCTGGTAATGTATAAGGAATTTATCCTCAACTTTCTCTACCTCTTATCAAATGCGCTCTTAATCCTGCTATTTGCGAGGATAATCCTGAGTTTTTTACCGGCCAGTTTGATGCGTCTTAGGCTCTTTGTCTTTAATGCTACCGAGCCCCTGCTTTCTCCGCTACGAAAGTTAGTCCCGCCACTAGGTGGGGTAATAGATTTATCACCCTTGTTAATCTATTTTTTGCTGGAAATTGTCATTACATTAGTCGATAAATTTCTCTGATGTTTCTTACAGTCAATGTAAAGACAAAGGCACGGGAAGGCGCCGTAATCTATGACGAGGTTTCGGGAGAGTACTTTGTTACCGTCCGGTCTTTGCCGGAAAATGACAACGCAAATCAGGAAATTATTTTACTCATGGCCAAAACATTACAAATACCCAGGTCTTTACTCTCTATCAAATCAGGGCATCGAGGAAAGAGAAAAATCCTATTATTGAATAAATAGTTTGTACAAACAAACTTATTTCTTTAGGTCTAGAACGACTAAAGATTCCATGTGTAGGGTGTTTGGATAGAAGTCGAAAGCACAAACGCGAGCTAGTTTATAATTCTCTGAAAGTAGCCTATAGTCGCGGGCTTGAGTTACTGGGTTGCAGGATAGATAGATAATTCGTTTTGGTTTTGCGCTCAGGATATGGGTGATTGTTTTCGGATGCACACCAGCCCTAGGTGGGTCTAGTACCAAGATGTCGGTGTCGGTTAGGTGTTCCGCTTGAATCTTGTGGTCAGGGAGCTCGATCTCAGAATAATTAGTGACATTGTTTAACTCTTTATTGATTCCTGCATAGCGGACAGCCGAGGGTACAATTTCGATTCCCACGAGAATTCTTGCTTTATCTGAGAGGTTGAAGCCGATTGATCCTGTTCCGCTATAGATTTCGACGATTTTATCGCAGTTATAGGTAGCTGCACAGATTTCCGTAAGGGCCTTATCGAATACCGGTAGGTTATTTTGAAAGAAACCGTCGTAGGGGTATCGAATTGTAGCATTGAGTACTTTTTCTTCAAGATATTCATCGCCTTCAGCATGTTTTAGCTCAGTTATTACGGACATCGGCGACTTAATAGTTGAGTAGGCAATGAATAGACCATCTACATATCCTTCTAGGTCTGCAAGGGTGATTCCAATTTGGAACTCTTTAAATTTGTAGTAGAGAACAGCGATAATCTTTCCAGTGGTCTTGCTCTCACGTATGACAAGACTTTTTAGCCCTTTAGCAACAACACCTGGTGTGGTATTCAGTAGCTCGGTAATCTTCTGCGCCGCCAGATTCATTTTTTCGGACCCTAGATCGCAGCCATTTATGATTTCATATTCGTTATTAACTCCACGTTTGTGAAAAGCAAGGGCAATCTTGCCGTTAGGGTCTTCGGTAAAGCTAAACTCAAGTTTAGTCCGGTAACCATATTGGGCATCTGACTGGTAAAATTCATCTAAAACAACCTTGGTATCTGCATTGGCCGCAAAGGCTTCCTCGAGAATTTGGCGCTTATAGATTATTTGCTGCTCGTAAGGTATTGCTTGCCAAGGCGAACAAATCAAATAATGTTCTTCACGTGGAGTAATTCGGATTTTTGAAGGTGTAACGACCTCGACAAGCCTAGCTTCAGAGTAATCTTTCTTGTTTTTGTAAATCTGAATTTTGACCGTTTCTCCAGGAAACCCTCCGTTCACGAAGATAACCTTACCCTCAATGTGGGTAAGTGACTTTCCTTCGGGGACTATCTTTTCGATTACGGTTGTATAGACTTCGTTTTTGTTGAGTTTTGTTTCCATAGCCTGGGTATTTTACATTAATTTGGTGGTATTTTGTAGTTTTTTGTACTAAAATACTTACAAGGCGAATGAGCGGTTATCACCCGCGAGCCCCGAGAAGAACAGCGTAAGCTTATTAGACCTCGGCGCCGTGACAGCGTAATGTCAGTAAGTAAGTATCCACACAGAATCAGGTTGGTACCGCCCGAGAGGGCACCTGAGGCAGTGTGGTTTTTGTTATTTAGGAGTAGAAAGTGGCAGCAAAAAAAGTAGATCCCAAGCAAAATTTTCCAAAATTAGAGACGGAGATCCTCAAGTTCTGGGACGATAATAATATCTTTGAGAAATCGGTGGCGCAAAGGCCTGCTGGCAAGGTATTCTCTTTCTATGATGGGCCACCGTTTGCGACTGGTTTGCCTCATTATGGCCACTTACTTGCAGGAACAATAAAAGACGTGATTCCGCGCTACAAAACGATGCAGGGCTATCGGGTGGAACGTATTTGGGGTTGGGATACTCATGGTTTGCCAATAGAGAACATTGTAGAACAAGAGCTTGATATCAAAACCAAGGATCAGGTCCAAGAGTTGGGAATAGATAAGTTCAACGAACTCTGTCGCACCAAGGTTTTTACCTATGCCGAAGAATGGAAGAAAATAGTTGGCCGTACTGGCCGTTGGGCAGACATGGAGAGTGCTTATCTTACGATGAATCCAGAGTTTATGGAAAGCGTCTGGTGGGCCTTCTCTGAGCTTCACAAGAAGGGGCTTGCCTATGAAGGGCACAAGGTGATGCCGTATTGTCCACGCTGTGCAACTCCTCTTTCCAATATGGAAGTGGGTCAAGGGTATAAAGACAAGCGAGACAAGGCCGTGACGGTTAAATTTGAGCTTGTCGATGAGCCAGGAACCTACTTTTTGGCTTGGACTACTACTCCTTGGACGTTGCCGGGGAACTTAGCGCTCTCGGTTGGACCAAAGATAGAGTATTCGACAGTAGCAACTCCTACTGGCAACTACATCTTAGCGACAGAGCGTATCGAAAGTTATGCCGAACAGCTGGGTAAATATACTATTCGTGATACCTTCCTTGGCCATGACCTTGTGGGCAAGAAATATCGGCCGGTTTTTGATTGCTACGCCGAGGTTACCAAGGCGTTTCAAATAATCGATGGAAATCATGTTACTACAGAGGACGGAACAGGTATTGTCCATACAGCACCTGCTTTTGGTGAGGCCGACTATGCGGTCGCCAAGGAACACGGAATCGACTTCTTTATGCCGGTTGACGACCTGGGTAATTTTACGATTGAAGTTGCTGACTATGCAGGACAGAGCGTGATTAGTCTTGAGACCAACGAGAATATAATTCGCGACCTTGGAGACAAGGCGTTTCGAGTGGAGGGGATTACCCACTCGTATCCTCACTGTTGGCGTTGTGACACCCCTCTTATATACAAGGGTGTTTCGAGCTGGTTTGTAGCCGTCGAAAAGCTAAAACAGAAAATGCTCGCAAACAATAAGGAAATTTATTGGCTGCCAGACAGTATCGGCCACGGAAGATTCCAGAAACTAATTGAGAATGCTCCTGATTGGAGTATTTCAAGGAATAGATTTTGGGGAACACCTTTGCCAATTTGGAGATGTAACAAGTGCGAAAAGATAGAAGTAGTGGGTAGTATCGCCGAGCTTGCAGATAAGTCAAAAAGCGAAGTTACTGACATACATTTGCACAAAATTAATTATCTAAATTGGGCTTGCGATTGTGGCGGCAAGATGGAAATCTCGGGGGAGGTCTTCGATTGTTGGTTCGAGTCGGGCAGCATGCCGTTTGCTAGCATCCATTATCCTTTCGAAAATAACGATAAATTTGAGCGCGATTTCCCAGCAGACTTTATTGCCGAAGGAATTGACCAGACTAGAGGTTGGTTTTACTCATTATTGGTCCTTTCGACTGCGCTCTTTGATAAATCTTCTTACCAGAGCGTGATTGTAAACGGGACAATTCTTGCCGAATCGGGCCAGAAAATGTCTAAGAAACTCCGGAATTATCCAGACCCAATGGAGATAGTCGACAAGTACGGTGCCGATGCGATGAGATTTTATCTTATGGGTAGCCCGGCAGTGCATGCCGATGACTTTAGGTTTGCCGAAAAAGGGGTAGAGGAGGTAGTAAAGAAAGTGATCCTAACCCTGTGGAATTCTTATAGTTTTTACGTTACTTACTCTGAGATAGACGGATTTGTTCCCACTGGTAAGTTGGACTTAAAACATCCAATGGATTTTTGGATAGTTTCTGAACTCAACCAGCTAATCGCAGATATTACGGAGTCTTTTGATGGTTATGATTTGGCGAAAGTGGTGCGTAAACTTTCAGATTTTGTCGACGACCTATCGAATTGGTACATTCGCCGTAGTCGTCGGCGTTTCTGGAAAAGTGAGAACGACAGCGATAAGAATGCTGCCTATGAGACCCTATACCATGTTCTTACCACGTATGTGAAACTCTTGTCACCGTTTATGCCTTTTGTTAGTGATGAAATCTATCGAAACCTAATGTCGGCGGCAAAAGATAAGGCTCCGGAATCGGTCCATCTCTGCGATTGGCCGAAAGCCGATAAAAAACATGTGAACTTAACCATAAATGCAGAAATGCATCTAGCGCGTACCGCCGTCGAGAAAGGCTTACGACTAAGAGCACAAGTAGGGATTAATGTCCGGCAGCCGCTTTCGGTGGCCTATATCTATGACGTTCAGGCTCTTGCGCTAAGTATAGAGACCAAAACTGCCATTACGGAGGAGTTGAATGTCCATAATTTAGTGGTGAATCCAGAACAATCAGTGGCAGGTATTGCCTACGAGAATACAATCTTGCTCAACTTTAGAGAAGCCGGTCCAGTGTTGGGTTCGCGTCTCAGGGAGGTTAAAGACTTATTGGCCGCTGGGAAATATCAGCTTCACGGCTGCGGAAAAGTTCAGGTAGGTGACATCGAGCTAGAGTCAAATCTTACGGCCCTTTCATATAAAGCTAGTGCAGACAAACCCTTTGTTATGGACGGTGATGGTCAGGTGGTGGTTTTCATAAATACTGAAATCGAAGATGAGCTTCTCACGGAAGGCCTAGTGCGCGAACTTGTCCGTAAAATTCAGGATGCACGTAAGAAAGCAAATCTTCAAGTAAATGACAGGATATTACTTTCGGTGATATCAAAAGAGTTTCAGTCAATACTTAGTGGCAAGTGGCTAGAGTATGTGAAAAAAGAAACATTAGCTACGGAGTTGCTGTTCGTCTCTCAGGCAAATTCGGGATATAATGAAGAGGTATTGATTGGAGAACATAAGCTCACTCTTGAGCTTTCTAAAGTGTAGTGTATAGATTTTCTCGTTTTATTCGAAACTTCGATTGGGTTTTGCTCGCTGCAGCAACACTACTTTTGGGATTCAGCTTTGCAATCATCTTTAGTACGACCTTTTCGATTGCCGGCGGTTCAGAGGCCTTGCAGCAGCTCTTCTTTGCGATTATCGGGTTGGTTGGTCTCTTTGTTTTGGCTCGAATTGATTATCGAATCTTCCGTAATTTCTCTGGGTTCCTGTATCTGTCAACAATTGGTCTTTTGTTGGCGACGCAATTCCTGGGGAGTACAAGGTTGGGGGCGCAGCGCTGGATCAGTATTGGTACCTTCCAGTTTCAACCTTCGGAGCTTGCCAAAATTTTCATGATTATTGTCATGGCAAAATTCTTTTCAGATCACGTGGAACAGATGAACCGACCCAAAACCATTATTAAATCGATTGTCTATATTGGGATCCCGATTGGGTTAGTGGCGATTCAGCCCGACCTTGGCACCGCTATGACTTTTGGCATTATCTGGGTTTCAATGATGGTTGTTAGTACTATCAAGAAGAGCTACCTGGCCGGGATGGCAGGTCTTGGTATTATCGCCATGGTGCCAGTTTATGAGTTTTTGCTGCACGACTATCAGCGGCAGCGTATTGTTACTTTCCTTAATCCGGCGGCAGATCCAATGGGGAGCGGCTGGAATGTAAACCAGGCTATGATTGCTATCGGTTCAGGCCAATTCTGGGGCCGGGGATTAGGGCATGGTCCGCAGAGTCAGCTAAATTTTGTTCCATTTAAGCATACTGACTTTGTTTTTGCTGCGCTTGCTGAGGAAATGGGATTCGTGGGGGCTTTTTCGGTAATTCTGCTTTTTGGGACTATTCTCTACAGGGCGCTTCGAATCGCCCAAACGGCAAGAGATTACTTTGGTATGTATTTAGCCACGGGAATATTCGCCACTCTTTTCTTTCATATTTTCATTAATATTGGAATGAATCTAGGAATTATGCCCGTAACCGGTATTCCGTTACCGCTCCTTTCTTCGGGCGGTACTAGTGTGGTAGTGACACTACTTTCTGTCGGGCTTTTGGAAAGTATTTATATTCGATACAAGAAAATCGATTTTTAATCTCTTGAAAATATATCCAAATAGTGCTAAAATATTGAAGTTGTAAACACAGGAATAAATTATGTCAGACAAGAAATCAGAAAAATATGCAGTCATTCGAATCGGGGGCAAACAATATTTGGTCTCCGAAGGTGAATACTTCGAAGTAGAAAAGCTTGATCTTGAAGAGGGTGCTAAGTTTGTAAACGAAGACATTTTACTAGTTATAGATGGCGACAAGGTAAGTATTGGTCAGCCAACTGTGGCCGGCGCCAAGGCAACTATCACTGTTCTTGCTCAAACCAAGGACGAGAAGAAAATTGTCTTTAAGTACAAGGCAAAGAAAAACTACCGAGTAAAAACTGGTCACCGACAAAAATTGACAAAGATTCAGATCGAAAAGATCGAAGTCAAATAATATGATTATTCGAAAGAGCCCTGAGGGGCTCTTTTTTGGGTGTATAATATTGTTATGAAGAAATTAGCGATAGCAATTCTTATGATACTAATCGTGGCGGTTGTGGTTCTAGTTTCAATTCGTTTATTAACACCAGAGGACGATTGGATTTGCGATTCTGGTCAATGGACTAGACATGGTAGTCCGGTTTCGCCGATTCCTACAGAGCCTTGTAAATAATCAACCAAGGAGGAGAGATGAACTTACTTTACATTTTTGCCGGTTTTGTCCTGGTGATGCTACTTTTCTTTTATGCTCTGTACCAGGTGATAGCATCACTGCTTATAAATGCTAGCTCTAAACCAATTGCAGAGGACCAGAAAGAGGTCTGCAAGAGGGCATTACAGGAAGGAAAGGCCGGATCATTATACTGTCGGGCCTACATCAAAAAGGGAAAATGTGGTAGCAAAAGTTGCGATGTTTTAAAGTAGGGACTGCCAAAAAACTGTTGCATTATCCTTTGGATAATTTCATAATGATTAGGAAATAGGAGGGAATATGAATCATAAAACAAAGAAATTTGTGTACCGTATGCTGTGGATAGCAACCGGGGCACTTACAGCTACCGTACTCGTAGGGCTTATCAGCCTAGTAATGATCTACAACAATATTCAGGGTGACTGGGTTGTGGCTCTGTATTTCTTGGTCTTACTCCTTGCTGGCATTCTTGTAGGTCTTATTTGTGGCCGTATAGCCTGGCATAAAGTTTATGTTGAGGGAGTTCGAGGGGAAAAGTATGTCAAGGAACATACGGTTCGGGTCAAAGATTTCGAGAAAAAATTATTTGCTGACCTTAAGGATTTTGATATCGACAAGGCAATGAAGTGGACGGTTACTGTTTTTCTTATTTTCCTAATGGTAATTATATCAGCAGGTGTTGCTTGCACAGCCGTAGTTTATCTGAAATGGCACTTTTCAGGAGCTAGCGAAGCATTCTTTCAGTTGTTTACAACATAATTACTATACTAGAGGCTACCTAGGTAGCCTCTTTTTTTAATCTTTTACTATCAAATCCGCCTCATTTTTGATAAGATTGTTTCGTGGCAAATGTAATTGTAGTTACAAATCAGAAGGGTGGAGTTGGTAAGACAACCACCACAGTAAACCTGGCCGGATACCTAGCGAAGAACGGCAGCCGGGTTCTTTTGATCGACCTAGACCCACAGGGCAATGCGACAAGTGGTCTCGGGGTTGATAAAAATACCGTCAAGGGTAGCCTCTATGACGTACTAGTCCGGGAGACTCCAATTTGCGACATTCGTGTGGCGACAAACGTTAAAGGACTCGATGTAGCCCCAGCCTCAGTAGTTCTTGCAGCAGCCGAAGTGGAACTTGCGAGCCAAATAGCGCGTGAGCATCGTTTGAAGCAAGCCATCGAGAAGATAAAACATGAATATGATTATATTGTGATAGACTCACCTCCGTCGCTGGGTATCTTGACTGTTAATGGACTCGTAAGTGCAGACAGCATACTAATACCCGTGCAGACAGAGTTCTATGCTCTTGAGGGGCTTTCTCAGCTTTTACATACGGTTCAACGGGTACGCATGAACCTGAACCCAAAATTAGCGTTGCTTGGAGTTCTTTTGACAATGTATAACAAGAATACTTTACTATCTCGGCAGGTTGAGTCAGAGGTTAAGAAACATTTTCCAAACAAAGTTTTCGATACTATAATTCCAAGAAATATTCGCCTAGCGGAGGCACCTTCATACGGAAAAACGATTATGCATTATGACAAATTTGGTAAGGGGGCAACTGCCTATAAGCAGCTGGCCAAGGAGGTACACATTAAATGCAGCCAGTAGAGGACAAGAAGAAAAAGGGTAGTTTTGGCCTGGGCCGTGGTTTGGATTCTTTAATCCCGGTTGACGATGACAGTTCGCAGGCAAAGGCCGGTGACATTGAGATTGATATTACTCTTGTGGACCCAAATCCGCATCAGCCCAGAACTAGTTTTGACGAGGCACCTCTAGCCGAGTTGGCGGCTTCGATACGTGAATACGGCATTATACAGCCCCTATTAGTTACAAAGGCAAATAACGGCCGCTATCAGCTCGTAGCAGGGGAGCGAAGACTTCGTGCTGCCAAGCTAGCTGGACTTACTAAGGTACCGGCGATTGAACGCACCTTTGATGAGCAACGAAAGCTCGAAATTGCAATTATCGAGAATATTCAGCGCGAGAATCTAAGTCCGATTGAGGCTGCCCTTTCTTATAAGCGCTTGATGGAGGAGTTCAACCTAACACAAGACGATGCTGCGAAGAAAGTTGGCAAGGCTAGATCCACTGTTGCTAACGCACTTCGTTTGCTTACCTTACCAGCAGAGATCAAGCAAGGCTTAATGGATGGTAAGATCACCGAAGGCCATGCTAGAAGTATTATGGCGATTGAGAATCGTGAGGACCAGATAGCTTTTTATCACCGGATTATTAGTGATGGACTGAATGTTAGGCAGGCAGAACATCACGTTAAGGTAAAAAGTGAGACCAAGACCCGCAAGGATCCAAATGTTCGGGCGGCCGAAAAACGCCTTTCCGAAGTCATGGGGACCAAGGTTGGGATTAAGACCAGTGGTAGTGGCGGTAAGATCACTATCGAATTCTATAGTCCGGAAGACTTGGACAGAATATATCGAACTCTTACCTCAAAATAAATTTGTATTTTAAAAGCCGCTCCAATGAGCGGCTTTTATGTAATTAGTATTTAGCCTTTGAGATAAAGCCTAGCTTATCTACCGGTAATAAACGAAGCCATGCCTTGCCGGTGATGTAATCCCTCTTTAGAGGTCCCCATTGCCTGGAGTCGTAGCTCTGATTTGGCTTGCGGTTGTCTCCGACTACAAAGTATTCATCTTTTGCCAGGGTAACAGTTTGATCTCCGAGGGTGGTAACTCCTGGTTCAATGTAATTTTCGTTGAGTGTAATCCCTGAAGGATTTTGAGTGTTTTTGACGGTGAATTTGCCGCTCTTTAGAATCACAGTTTCACCTGGTAACCCGATTACTCTTTTGATATAGCTAGTGCAAGGACCTTGAGCAATATGGCTCCAAAGCTTATTCTGTTCAACAAATTCAGTGCAACCGGTCTCGGGGTGCTTGAAGACTACTACTTCACCGCGGGCTGGTGCTCGCAAATAATAGCTAGCCTCGTCTATAAAAAGGTATTCTCCCTGGAGAAAGTCGGGATTCATACTGTTGCCGATAATATAGAATGGTTGAATTACAAAGTAGCGGAAGAATACAACAAAGAGCGCAACCCCCGCGATAGTTTTAAAGATTTCCCAACCCATATATGCTTCGGATTCAATCGCAGCCTTCTTCTCTGACTTACTGAAGATATCCCGAATTACTACATAAAGATACGGGAAGACAAAAACCATACCTAGCGTGAGCGGTACCTGTATAAACAGATTAGAGGATGAATTTGGAAAGGCTTGGGGTGCAATTAACATGAGAAAGAAAGCTAGCGCTAGAAAATACATAGCCATTCCCCTTGCTTCCGAGCCAAAGAGCTGGACTTTTTTCGACCAAATCATCTTCCCAACGGCGAGAACATATATTGCATAAACAATAATTATTAAACCTAACACTGGCACTCCCTCACATTTACTCTATTACTTGTACAATTATCGGATAAAAAGTATTGGCTGTCTAGGATATATTGTCTATAATGGTATGGATGAAAAAACCAGAGAAAAAGAAACTTACTATAGATGAGATTGAAAAGAGTGTGAACAGCATCTCTGACCAAGAATCGTCCCTCAAGAAGGGCTCAAAAGACCGAACTCCGGTTAGGTTCAATAAAAGAGGCAAGAAGAAGATAAAGCATCTAAAGCTATATATTGTACTCGGGGTACTGGTTTTGGTTTTAGGCGGTTTAGGGGTTTTTGGTTGGAATATGTATAGCCGCTTGGCTTCAATGTTTGGTGGTGGCTCAAATGTACTCAGTCTTTTTAGCGGCCAACAACTAAAAGGAGAGAGCTCTGGTCGGATAAACATTCTCTTACTTGGAGTTGGGGATGCGGGTCATAGCGGCGAAAATCTCTCCGATACGATTATGGTTATAAGTTATGACGTCAAAACAAAGCAAGCCGCAATGATTTCCGTTCCTCGCGACCTTTACGTCAAAATCGATAGTTATGGCAGTGCAAAGATTAACGCAGCCCATGCTTATGGTGAGTACTATAAATATAGTGGTGGTGGGCCAGCTTTAGCCGAAAAGACAATCAGTGAAGTCTTGGGGATTCCTATCCATTATTTTGCTCGTGTCGATTTTACGGGCCTTAAAGAGATTGTAAATGCCGTGGGTGGCATTGATGTTAATGTTACTGAAGACCTTTACGATCCTCTGTATCCGTCAGACGATGGGTTGGGAAACGATGCATTATACATCAAAAAGGGTCAGCAGCACATGAGTGGTGACACCGCTCTGCGCTACGCACGTTCTAGGGAAACCACTAGTGACTTCGATCGCGCCAGGAGACAACAGATAGTTCTCACAGCTATAAAGACGAAGGTGATGTCGGTGGATACCTATCTGAACCCTCAGAAGATCTCAGACATAGCTTCCACTCTTGGTAAGCATCTAAAAACTGATTTTTCAGTAGGGGAGATACCTCGCGGGATTGAGATTTTTAAGGGCGTCGATACCGCAAAAATAAAGAATAAAGTCTTCGATAACTCGGTAGATGGGTTGTTAATCGATGACAGTGGCGCTGCTGGTTATATCCTAATTCCTCGGGCTGGAATCTATAATTACACCAAAATGCAAGCGGTCGTAAAGAATATCTTTGAAGACAACTCCGTGCAGACAGAAAACGCTAAACTTTCGGTGCAAAATGGTACTACTACTTCTGGGTTGGCAAACAAAGCAGCTACAAGCCTGACAGCCTCGGGGTATAATGTAGTCGATATTAGTACTGCTGATGCCGCTACATATTCACAGACGACAATCGTTGACTATAGTGGCGGGGCGAAAAAATCGACGATTGCTGCACTGGAGAAGCTCTTTTCAGCCAAAACGATTAAGGGTACCGGTACGACAACTAGTGGCGCTGACCTCGAAGTTATAATCGGCGCAAATTACACAAAGTCGTAGGACAAGATGAAACAGATTACAAAAAATAGCATTATAGCCGTTTCGGTTATCTCCGTGGTCTACATTTTTAATTTTGTGCGACCCGAGCTTATAGTGTTTTCAATCGCTGCAGCACTGGTAATGGTCGCTGTTTGTGCGAAATATGTCTTTGACATGCAGTTTAACCGTGAGTCTGTGGTCACAAACCTAAAGTTTTTGCTCATGCCCTTACTTTTCAACGTATCAGCACTCTCGTATATCTCTTTTGTATACATTGGGATTGGGCGCCTGATTCTAACTCTTCTCGCAATACTGGCCAACTACTATCTCTTTATTTCACTACGAAAAGTGCGCAACCTAGCTGACCGAGCGGCGCTACTGTATCGCAACGTTTTGGTAGTAATCACCTTCTTTACGGTATTTCTCTCTACTTCCATGCTTTTCCGCCTCTTAATGTCGGTTTCAGAACGTAACAATATTGGATATGTTCGTGCCGGACTTGTGGTGGCAGTTTTTGCCTTAATCTACTTTGTTACCTACTTTCTTACCTGGGAAAAAGGTGCCCTTGAAGAGAAGGATCGTGCTTATGGTGTAGTTTCTGCCTTCTTGTGTTCACAAATGGCTTGGGTTGGTTCAATCTGGTCGATTAACTACCCTGTGATTGGAACCACAGAAAAGGCAACCCTAGGCGGCACACCAATCGCTGCAATCATTATTACTCTTACTTACTACTTTTTATGGGGCATGATCTCGCACAAGCTAGACCATAACTTGACCCGCAAGGTTTTGACGGAATATTTACTATTTACTATAATGTTTTTTGTCATTTTGTTTATTACAGCAAAGTGGTTACCTATTAGCTAAAAATTTTGGAGGGAAAATGAGTGATCAGAATTTGCCGCAAGGCACAGCGAACTTGGGTTTCAAAAAAGGCTCACCTGTTTTGACTCAAGGGGCTAGACGATGGTCATTAATCCCGGCTTTCATAGCCCTTTCTGTATTGGGAGGAATGGGAGGCAGCTATCTCTACGGCACATTTCTTAGTGGTAAACCGTTAAGCTCAAAGATTTCTACTGCGACGATAAATATCAAAGAAAGTTCGACAATTGTTACGACCGCAGAAAAATCAATGCCGGCCGTGGTTAGTATTACTGGTGTTACTCAGAGCGTGAATTTTTTTGGTCAGGCAAGCAATTCTGAGATTGCCGGTACGGGTTACATTGTGAGTAAAGACGGAATTATCGTTACTAATAAGCATGTAGCTGGTAATGCTGCGACCAAGTATAGTGTCATTACCAATGATGGCAGGAGTTATCCCGCCACCGTCAAATCACTGGATCCACTTTTTGACATTGCTATTCTAAAGATTGAGGCCACAAATCTTCCGACAGTTGAGCTAGGAAGCACCGAGGGTCTACAGGCAGGACAGACGGCAATTGCAATTGGAAACGCCCTAGGACAGTATCAAAATAGTGTCACCGTGGGTGTAATCTCTGGTATGGGACGAGTGATAGAAGCTAGCGACTCTTCCGGCACATCTACAGAGTCACTAGACAACGTTATCCAGACTGACGCAGCTATTAATTCGGGTAATTCAGGCGGACCGCTCCTAAACATTGGAGGGCAGGTAATTGGGATGAATACGGCAGTTGATTCTCAGGGTCAGGGAATTGGTTTTGCACTACCGGTAGAGCTGATTCGAACGGCCCTTGACTCCTACCTCGCCAAAGGGAAGATTGTCCGCGCTATGCTCGGCGTCCGATACGTCTCATTAACAAAGGACACCGCCACCCAGAACAATCTCCCTGTTTCCGAGGGGGCGTATATTTATTCAAATAACGCTGCATCGCCAGCGGTCGTTCTTGGTAGTCCAGCAGCTAAGGCTGGACTACAAGCTGGGGACATTATTACAATGCTTGGAGATGATAAGATTACGGCACAAAACAGCCTCATTTCACTGCTCTCGAAACACTCACCTTCAGAGAATGTGAAGATTACCTGGCTTCGGGACGGCAAGACAAAATCAGCGACTGTACAGCTCTCTGAAAGCCAGTAAAGTCTTAACTTTGTAAGAAAGTTAAGAGATATTCTTGAGAGCTTTTTCTCGGTCGGCTTCAGTTAGTTGCTCGAGCATTTTATCTATGTTACCAGCAAGAAAGTCTGGTAGATTATTTACACTAAAACCAATTCGGTGGTCCGTGACTCGATCTTGAGGAAAGTTATAGGTGCGAATTTTTTCGGAGCGGTCACCGGTGCCGATTTGACTATTTCTAGCGTCACCGCGTTTTTTTGCCTCTTCTTCTTGCTTCTGAGCAAGGAGCCTAGAACGGAGGACCTTCATCGCTTTTTCGCGATTTTTGATCTGTGATTTTTCGTCCTGACAAGAAACGACAAGTCCAGTAGGTAGGTGAGTAATACGAATCGCTGAATCAGTGGTGTTTACACTCTGGCCTCCAGGACCAGAGGAACGAAAGACATCCACTCTAATTTCGGCAGGATTGATTTCAACATCGACTTCTTCGGCTTCAGGTAGAACGGCTACCGTTACTGTAGAGGTATGGATTCTGCCACCGGATTCGGTTTCTGGAACTCGCTGTACCCGGTGGACACCACTTTCAAATTTCAAGTGTTTGTAGACATTTTGTCCGGCTAAAGAGAAGATGATTTCTTTATAGCCGCCAATCTCGTTTTCGTGGGCATCGATAATCTCGACCTTGAATTTATGAGTTTCTGCATAGCGGCTGTACATCTTGAAGAGCTCAGCGGCAAAAAGTGCAGATTCATCGCCACCGGCTCCTGCGCGGATTTCAACAATTACATTCTTGTCGTCGTTTTCGTCTTTTGGCAGAAGTTCGATTTCAATCTCTTTTGTCAGGGCTTCTAGCTGAAGGCGGAGTGATTTTACTTCTTCCTCGATCATCGCAGCCATCTCTGGGTCTTGCTCGGTTTTGAGGATTTGCTCAGAATCACTGAGCTCCTGTTCAGCTTTTGAGTATTTTTCGTAGAGATCAATAATCGGCAATAGTGCCACCCGTTCTCGGCTGAGAGTCATGAGCTGTTTTTGGTCAGCAATAATCTCGGGGTTACTTAGTTTTGCCTCGATTTCGTCAAATTGTGCCTTTAGTTTTTCTAGTTTTTCTTGCATCAGGACTCCAGATACAATTATAGCGCTAAAGAGAGATATCTTATAGCGCTATAATAAATATTCGTTAAGCTTCAGTAGTTTCGGGAGTAGACTCTACGAGTTCGTCTTTGAGCTCAGCCTTGATCTCGGAAAGAGTTACTGGAGCAGCTGATTCTTTAACGGTTTTCTTCTTTTCAACCTTAACCGCTTGTTTAGCGGCAGAAGCTTCTAAACGCATCTTGAAGCGATCAACACGACCAGCGGTGTCGACAAGTTTCTGCTTACCAGTATAAAAAGGGTGACAAGCAGAACAGATTTCGACATTGATGTCTCCGGCTGTTGATTTTGTCTCAAAAGTGTTACCGCAAGTGCAGGTAACTACCGTTTTGTCGTACTTTGGATGGATTTCTGTTTTCATATTTACTCCGTAACTAACGCAGCTAATATTGTATCAAATATCGTGAGTTCTTTCAAGTGTTTTACTGTTGTCTCTGATTGACAATGCTGCTCAAATTTGATAAGATATGGCTTGTAAATATTAATTCACACGCGACCAGATGCGACTATCCTCCCGTAAGTTGGGCTTAGTGGCAGATGAAGGTTGCGGCGGTCCGAGCAGGCAGGCCCTAGCTTGGAAGAAAAGGAGAAAACATGAGTGTTAGCATGAAGGATATGCTAGAAGCAGGAGTACATTTTGGACACCAGAAATCACGCTGGAATCCAAAGATGGCCCCTTTTATTTTTACCGAACGCGGCGGAGTTCATATCTTTGATCTCGCCAAGACCGAGGATAAGCTCCTCGAAGCTGATAAATTTGTACGTAACGTTGCTTCAAATGGCGGCAGCGTACTTTTTGTTGGTACCAAGAAACAAGCCCAGGTCCTAGTAAAAGAGGCTGCAGAGAGCTGTTCTATGCCTTATGTCTGCGAGAGATGGTTGGGCGGCATGCTTACTAACTTCGGTACAATCTTGGGACAGGTACGAAACCTCAAGAAACTAGAGGAAAAGATTGCCAACAATGATTTTGCTACCAAGAAACAGCTAACCGTTGCCAAAAAACAAGCTGAGAAACTAGCTATTGTACTAGGTGGAATTAAGGACATGAAGAAGGTCCCAGAAGCCATCTTTGTAGTAGACGCAGTCAAAGAGTCTAATGCGGTTACCGAAGCCAGGAAACTAGGGATCCCAGTGATCGCGATTACTGATACTAACGCTAACCCAGATATCATCGATTATGTTATCCCTGGTAATGACGACGCAGTGAAGGCAATCAAGCTGCTACTAGACGAAATTGCTAGTGTAATCAATGAGAATCGCCCTGTTGCTCCAAAAGAAGCAGACGTTTCGGGCGAATAATTTACTAAATCCACAGGAGGAACTATATGGCTACAACAAACATGGAAGATATCGCTAAGCTGCGCGAGACTACTGGCGCAGGAATGATGGATTGCAAAAAAGCTCTAGATGAAGCAAATTGTGATTTTGACAAAGCAATCGAAATTTTACGCAAAAAAGGTGCAGCTACTGCCGCTAAACGATCAGATCGTGATGCTAAAGAAGGAATCGTAGTAAGCTACATTCACAATGGTCGTATCGGAGCCCTTTTAGAGCTCAATTCAGAGACTGACTTTGTGGCTCGTAATGAAGATTTCAAGGCACTGGCAGCTGACATCGTAATGCACGTCGCAGCGGCAGCCCCTGAATATGTTGCCCCAGAAGATGTCCCTGCAGAAATCGTCGAAAAGGAAAAAGAGATTGAGCGAGCCAAACTTGTAGAGGCTGGCAAACCAGCCGACGTTATTGAGAAAATCCTAGAAGGCAAAATTGCCAAATATTACTCACAGGTTTGTTTGATGAAACAGGCGTTTGTAAAAAACCCAGACGTTACAATCGAGGACATTATCAATGAAAAGACCGCAGCAATCGGTGAGAAGCTGGTTGTGCGTCGTTTCGTTCGTTACGAACTAGGTAAATAACAAGTTAGGAGCAAAGAAATGGTGGACGCAATACTAAAAGGATTACCAGCTAAGCTCGATAAATCAATTGAATTTCTTGTTTCAGAACTCTCTAATATTCACACCGGTCGAGCATCGGTATCGATGGTTGATGACCTTCTGGTTACAGCCTATGGCTCAAAACAACAGCTGAAACAGGTTGCCAATATTACTATTCCAGAAGCAAGGCAGATTTTGATTCAGCCATGGGACAAAGGAATTGTCGGTCAGATCGAGTCTGCAATTCGCGATAGTGATATGGGGTTCAACCCAGTAAACACGGGCGATGTAGTCCGCATCAATATCCCTGAACTTACCGAAGATCGTCGCCGGGATTACGTCAAGATTGCCAAAGAGAAAGCCGAGGAAGCGCGCGTTGGTATCCGTAACGCCCGCACAGAAGCCTGGAACGCAATCAAGAAGGCTAAAACCGACGGTGAAATCAGTGAAGACGACATGTACCGCGGTGAGGCTGAAATTCAGAAACAAGTTGATTCTTACAACAAGAAAGTAGAAGAAATCTTAGTCCAGAAGGAAAAGGAACTTTTAGAAGTCTAATGGCAAAAGCTGCTCAGCATACAACTAACATGCCGAAGCACGTAGCTTTTATTATGGATGGAAACCGCCGCTGGGCCAAGGCGCATAATCTACCGACCCTCGAAGGTCATCGCCGTGGATTATATGACGCCTTACTGCCATTGGTGGAGACCTGTGCGGATCGCGGGATCAAACATATGACAGTTTGGGCTTTTTCTACTGAAAATTGGGATCGCAGTGAGGCCGAGATCAACTATCTTATCGGTCTTATCGAACAGATATTTCGGGATAAGATTGACGAGCTCCACGAAAAGGATGTTCGCCTCAACGTGATTGGTAGACTTACCGACTTTCCCAAGAAGGTTCAGAAACTGGCCCAGCAGGCCATGGAAAAAACAAAGGACAATACAAGGCTTACCTTTAACATTGGCCTCTCCTACGGTGGTCGTGACGAGATATTAAACGTGACTCGTCAGATTGTGGCTTCAGGTGTCGCACCGGAAGCTGTCACTGAAGAGCTATTTTCTAGTTTAATTTTCGAGGCAGGGCAGCCAGATCCAGACCTGATTGTTAGGACTTCAGGAGAGTATCGGCTCTCTGGTTTCCTACTATGGCAGTCACCATATGCCGAGCTCTATTTTACAGATACTTGTTGGCCTGATTTTGATACAGGGGAGCTCGATAAAGCAATCGCAGAGTACAATCTGCGTGATCGGAGATTTGGCGCATGATTACAGCCCTAGCCTTTATCTTTGTATTTGGAATGCTGGTCTTTGTCCATGAGTTAGGCCACTTTCTTGCTGCTCGCTTAATGGGAGTGACAGTTAAGACCTTTGCCTTTGGCTTTCCACCAACTTTATTTAAAAAGAAGGTCGGTGATACTGAGTATAAACTCAATCTAATTCCACTTGGCGGTTACGTTAGTATGCTTGGCGAAGAAGAGGAGCTTACTGGTGACCCGAAGGCTTCAAATGTTGACCCAGGCAGCTTGGCAGCGAAAGAGCCATGGCAAATTGTAATCATTATGATTGCTGGGGTGCTGATGAATGTTGTCCTGGCGATTGTGTTATTTGCCATTTGCTACACCGTCGGTTTTCAACCCATATTAGAAGGAGCGTCTCGACACAAGGGAATTACAAATGACATGCGAGTCAAGATTATCTCCGTCGAGAAGGATTCACCGGCGTTTAAGGCAGGTTTAGCGCCTTCAGATATCATTCTATCGGTTGATGGTAAGGTAGTGCACACCGATACCGAAGTGGTTTCGATTATATCGGCAAAGATAGACCCAGTAGCAAACGTCACCAAACTGGTAATCAAAAGAGGTGATTCTGAAATTACCAAGGATGTAGCCGCCTATAAAAGTAAGGTTAAACTAGCTAATGGTAGTGAGAGAGAGGTTAGTCGGGTAGGGATTACGCTCGATAATACGGGAAGCGTTCATGGTGACTTCTTCTCGTCAGTTGGAGCTGCATTTGCGACTGTTTGGGACGTTACCGTCCTTACTTTCGACGGGATTATCGGTTTATTCCGTCAACTGTTGCTTCACTTCCAGATTAGCAACCAAGTATCCGGGCCCGTTGGGATTGTTGTGATGACAAATTACTTCGCCCAGCTTGGTTTCGTCCCATTGCTTCAATTTGCGGCCGTTCTAAGCATCAGTCTAGCAATCTTTAATGTGTTGCCCATTCCGGCATTAGATGGTGGCCAAATCATTGTGACCGCTCTAGAAATGGTTATGAGACGTAAATTTAGTGCCAGAACCAAGAATACTGTCCAGCTCGTGGGTTTCGCCTTTATAATCGGCCTCTTCCTGATTATCACCGTGAAAGATTTGCTTAATTTTGGTATCATTAAGTACATAATAGATTGGTTCAAATGAAATATAGTGAATTCTTAATAAAAACCCGTAAAGATTCTTCGGAACAGGTAGAGAGCGTAAACGCTGACTTATTACTCCGAGGTAATTTTGTCGACCAATTAATGGCCGGTGTTTATACTTACCTTCCACTGGGAATTCGAGTTATCGACAAAATTTCTGACATCATCAAAGACGAGATGAACAAGGCAGGCGGTGTAGAACTCTTTATGCCGACACTTCAACCAAAGGAAAACTGGGTTCGCACTGGAAGGTGGGAGACCGAAGATAATCTTTATAAATTCACGAGTTTTTATACCAAAAATGAGCTTGCGCTGGGGCCAACGCACGAAGAAGTAGTGATGCCTTTGATGAAAAAGTATATTGAATCTTATCGCGACTTACCGAAATATGTTTACCAGATTCAGAATAAATTTCGTGACGAAAAACGTGCCAAGTCGGGAATTCTTCGGGGGCGTGAGTTTTTGATGAAGGATCTCTACTCGTTTCACGCTACTCAGGCAGATTTGGATAGCTACTATGAAGTAATGAAACAATCATATCGCAACATTTTTGATCGTTGTGGGATAGGCGAAAAGACCTACCTGACCTTTGCTTCTGGCGGTTCTTTTTCGCGTTTTTCTCATGAATTTCAAACCGAGACCGAGGCTGGTGAGGATATTATCTATCTCTGCAAGAAGTGTAGGGTAGCAATCAATAAAGAGGTGATTGAAGATCAAAAAACCTGTCCGGAGTGTGGCTCGAGTAACCTTTCTGAGACAAAGGCGGTAGAAGTAGGGAATATCTTTAAAAATAAAGATAAATACACTCAGGCCTTTGATGTTAATTACACTGATGAAAACGGTGACCGACAAGTGGTGCTTACGGGCTGTTACGGCATTGGGCTTGGGCGCCTTATGGGCACTGTAGTCGAGGTTTCGCACGACGAGAGAGGGATTATCTGGCCAAAGGCGATTGCTCCCTTTTCGGTCGTCCTAGTATCTCTTGGGGATGATAAGGTTCGTGCAACCGCGGACAAAATATACAAAGACTTAGTGAAACGCGGTGTCGAGGTAATCTACGATGATCGAGATGAATCAGCAGGGACGAAGCTTGGAGATGCTGATCTTATCGGGATTCCAGTACGGGTCGTGGTTAGTAAGAAAACTTTGGATAACGACAGCCTGGAGATTAAACTCCGCAATAGTGACAAGGCCGAAATGGTTAGGCTTGATGAGTATACGGCGGTACTGGCGGAGAAACTAAATGCTAAATAAGCTTTTTGGTTATTTTTCGCACGATATCGGTATTGACCTTGGTACGGCCAATACTTTGGTCTATGTCAAGGGACGCGGAATCGTAATCAATGAACCTTCAGTGGTAGCTTTGAACGTAAAAACAAAGCAAATTTTGGCGATTGGCGAAGAAGCCAAACGTATGGTAGGTAGAACCCCAGCCAATATTGTGGCGCGTAGGCCTCTCGTAGATGGGGTGGTATCCGACTTTGAAGTGACTGAGCAGATGCTCCGATATTTTATCGAAAAAGTTCATAAAGAAACTTTTACTTTAATCCCAAGACCTCGCGTTGTTATCGGTATTCCTTCTGGCGTCACGGAGGTGGAGAAGCGCGCAGTTGAGGACGCTACAATTAATGCCGGGGCCAGACAAGCTTTTCTGATCGAGGAGCCAATGGCAGCAGCGATTGGGGCTAGATTGCCTATTCAAGAAGCAGCAGGTTCTATGATTGTCGATATTGGTGGTGGTACGACCGAAGTGGCAGTGGTTTCACTCGGCGGTATCGTCGCATCACGTTCTCTACGTATCGCTGGTGATGAGCTAAACGAAGATATTATCCAGTATGCAAAAGATGAGTTTAATCTGTTACTAGGGGAGAGAACAGCCGAAGATATCAAGATCAGTATTGGCTCGGCATATCCTACCGAGGAGCGCCTGGAAGCCGTTATGCGCGGCAGAGACTTGGTGACGGGACTGCCAAAGGCAATTTCGGTAGATTCCGACCAGATACGACAGGCTCTTTCCAAGTCGGTGATGTCTATTGTTGATGCAGTGAAAATGACCGTAGAAGAGACGCCGCCTGAGCTTGTCGCCGACATCATGGAAAAGGGGATTGTGCTTGCTGGCGGTGGAGCTCTGCTTCGCGGACTCGACCATTTGCTCGCACTCAATACAAAAATGCCGGTCCATATTGCCGATGATCCATTGACTTCAGTGGTTCGGGGTACAGGCCTGGTGTTAGAAGACATTGATCTCTTAAAGGACGTTCTCGTAACCACTCAGTACGCTAAATCACCGAGGGTTTAATATGCAAAATAAGCTTTATGCCAGTATATTCACGGTTTTCTTGCTGCTGGGACTACTTTTTGCGGACTCGACTTTTCATCTGGGTGTGGCTAGTTGGTTTGGGTCGTTTGTTTCACCAGTTGGGATTGTGATTAGCGATACGGGAAATTATATCTCAGGTTTTTTTTCCGGGAT
Organism: uncultured Candidatus Saccharibacteria bacterium; assembly: GCA_964501135.1. Lineage (GTDB taxonomy): Bacteria > Patescibacteriota > CPR2 > UBA1875 > CAIMLA01 > JBGSPL01. Next base: position 72,304 of record CAZCRI010000002.1, on the reverse strand, counting down.
TGGAAACATCGGTAATCTGCAAAAAGAAAATTCTACGCTTAAAAACAAGTTAAACACGGCCCTTTCGGAAATTGCAATGATCAAGACTGCCAAAGAAGAGAACGACTCCTTACGCAAGGATTTAAATTTCAAAAATAGTAGTAATTTAGACCTAGTGCCGGCAACTGTGGTTTCTTTCGATCCAACTCTAAGAAGCGGTATCAACATTCGGGTAGATTCCACAGTAGGGATTACAAAGGGGCGTCCAGTAATGGCAGAAGGTTTTCTGATTGGTCGAGTTTCTGAAGTCAGTGGAAACTTGGTAAAGGTGAGTCTGATTATTGATAGTACTAGCGCAATACCAGCGGTGGTTTTAGGCAAGGATATTTCAGGGATCGCAAAAGGAATAATCGGTAACGGCCTTGTGATGGACCAGGTTCCTCAGAGCGAGAATGTCGCCGAAAACGACTTGGTAGTTACTTCTGGTTTGGGGGGTGATTTGCCCAAGGGGATTATTATTGCTAAAGTCGGCGAGATTTCGAAGGCCTCTGGTTCTATTTTTCAAAATGTAGAATTATTACCGATGGTAGATTTCTCGAAGATAGAAAGGGTAATGATTGCAAAGTAATGTTATACCTTTCTGCATTTTTATTTACCTTTGTAATTAGTGCGCTAAACGTTAGTTTGTTGCCACATTTTTGGCCATTTTCGTCGCAAATAACCTTTGTTTTGCCCTTTTTGGCAATCTATTCCCTAAAAGACAAAACGATTTTCCCTTACCTTTTGGCTGTTGTTTTGGGTTTGTTTTACGACAGTCTCACAGTGGCGAGCTTTCCGTTCTTTTCAGTGGCATTCCTTATTATGACGATGATTGGAAAAAACTTCTTCTCCAAAATTACTAGTTATGGCGTGGAAAGAACGGGCTGGTTACTAACCCTAATCGGGTATTTGATCATCTTAGTCTCGGGTTGGGAAAGGGTTGCCGTTAGCTACACTAATATAAGCTTATATACAGGAGTGGCACTTAATCTTGTGTCTCTCTTTGTATTTCAGCTCCTAATATTTCGTCTTTTGGTGAAATACTTTGACTGGGTCGAGAAAACTACCTCGGAAAGATTTCGCTAATGAAAAATAAAGATATTTTTAAGAAACTGGTATATTTGGAGGGCGGTAGTAAACGCTGGCAAGTTGCAAGCTCTAAATCTGCAGAATCAGAACGTTGGCTACAACATATCATGCCCGCAGATGCCGAAGCTCCAAACATCGAAAATGACCGCAAACACGAACCATTTATTGCAATAATCGGAGTTTCTTTGCTTCTTCTGACGGTTCTTGCCGGCCGTTTGTTTACCATGGAAGTGATTAGTGGCAAGAAGAACCTTTCCAAGGCGGAGAATAACTATGTTCACGATGTCCCAATCCGGGCACCGCGAGGAATTATCTTTGACACAAAAGGGAAACCGCTGGTAAAGAATGTACCAAATTACGATTTGTCAGTAACTCCTAGTGATCTTCCTCTAGATCCGAAGGAGCGCGAGAAGGCTCTGGCCGAGATCGCAAATATTTCTGGAACTGCGATTGATGAACTAAAAAAGAAGATTTCTGCAAACGGAGATCACTCTACCCAGCCGGTATTACTAGCTAAGAATCTTACTAAGGATCAATCGATTCTCTTTGAGTCGAGAATTACTAATCTCCCCGGAGTCCATATCGAAGTTAATCCAATCCGTGAGTATCTAGACAGTGGTTTGCTCTCGCACGTATTTGGTTATGTAGGGAGAATCTCTGCTGAGGAGCTAAAAAATGTTGGCGGGGATTATCTGCTTACTGACTATATTGGTAAATCGGGGTTAGAGAAATCGTATGAGTCTAAGCTCCGTGGGAAAATGGGCAGTGATCGATACGAAGTAGATTCGACTGGTAAAGTAAAAAATGTCTTAGGTCGGGTTGATCCGGTACCGGGCAACGGGGTCAAGCTCTCCATCGACTTTGAACTCCAGCAGCACCTGGTAGATTCACTGAAGAATCAGATGGGGAAGGCGAATGTTAAGCGGGCGACGGCAGTGGCAATAAACCCAAGTAATGGACAAGTGCTCGCCATGGCCAGCCTCCCTACCTATGACAATAACCTCTTTGCCAACGGTATTAGTAGCGATGACTACAAAAAATTGCTTGAAGATGAGGACACCCCACTGTTAAACAGGGCGGTAGCTGGTGAATATCCTTCAGGTTCTACCATTAAACCCTTTGTTGCTGCGGCGGCACTGGAAGAGGGGAATATTACTGAAAGTACTATAGTCAACTCTACGGGTGGGATTAAAATAGGCGACTTCACCTTTCCAGACTGGAAGGCAGGGGGTCACGGTGTAACTAATGTGTTGAAGGCAATTGCTGAATCGGTTAATACCTTTTTCTATGCCATTGGTGGTGGCTATGGTGATATCAAGGGGTTGGGACCAGAGAAGATTAAGAGTTATCTGGATAAATTTGGCTTTGACGCCTACTCTGGCATCGATATTGGTGGCGAAGCGAAAGGAAGTATCCCCGACCCTGATTGGAAGTTACGTTTGTTCAATGAACCTTGGTATTTGGGTGATACCTATCATATGGCGATTGGCCAGGGTGATGTGCTCGTAACTCCTCTCCAGATGGCAAATGCTACTGCAGCCATCGCTAGCGGCGGTACTCTCTACGAGCCAACTTTTGTAAATCAGATTTTGGATAGTGAAGGCAAAGTAATCGAGAGTAAAACGGGAAAAGTAATTCGTAAAAATATCGTCAAAGCGGAGACTATGGACATTGTACAGCGGGCAATGCGTCAGACTGTAACTGCCGGTTCAGGGCGGGTTTTGCAAGACATTCCGGTAGAGATGTATGCCAAAACGGGTACCGCTCAATTTGGGCCGAATAACAGTAAGTCTCACGCTTGGTTTATCTGTTTTTCTAAGGATGTGAATAATCCTATTGCGATGGCAATCCTAATCGAGGGTGCAGGCGGCGGTGATGTCTATGCTGCACCTGCTGCGAACGATGTATTAAAGTGGTATTATTCGCGTTAATCGCCTTTATTTCACTCCTCTATTCCTGTAAAATAGTTAGTACTGATAATTTAAGGTGGCTATGACTCCGAACGCAGATGGTAGTATCACTACCAAAGAACTCCGTGATATGGTAAAAATCCCTGAAGAGCTTGCTCACCTAGTTGGGGAACGTGCTGACTTTGATATTTACTGGATGGGAATGTGTTACTACATTTCGGTTCGCAGTACCTGTCTAGATAGACAGCTCGGTGCAGTCCTTGTGAAAGATAAGGCACTCATTGGAATCGGTTATAACGGTGCACCAAAAGGGGTACGAGATTGTATCGAACGCGGCGTTGGTTGTATGCGAGAGGCGGCGAGAACTGACAAGAACGATAAAATGTATCACAATTGCCTCGCCACTCATGCTGAAGCGAATGCGATTGTCAGTGTTGCTTTCAATGGCGGAGCGCCTACCAAGGATTCTATTATGTATACTATCGCCTTTCCTTGTGTAGATTGCACTAGGCTCCTTATTAATGCTGGCATCAAAAAGATTGTTTACACTGAAAAGTTGCCAAACAGTGCTTTTAGCGATCAACTTCTGGCAGAAGCCGGGGTAGAAACCGAGATGATACCAAAGGATCGTGTTGCGGCGGCACTGTATAAGTCTCTAGAGCATTTAATCAAGCGCGATGAAAACGGCAAGATCAAGGGAAATGAACTAGTATACGGTAAACCTAAGAACAAGGAGGAGAAGTAATGGTACTTGGAGTAGATAAGCTACTAGAGCTTGTTAAGAGCGATAATTTGGTCGAAAACCTCTGTGAACGTGAACTTACCAACCCTGAGGGTACTGGTTTTGATTTACGTGTTGGAGAACTTTTCAAAATTTCTGGCGAGGGTTACCTCGGCGAAACTGAGCGAAAAACCTGCGATATCGAATCGGTAGCCAAATATGTTGAAGGTAAAGTTACTACCTTTGTAGTTAAGCCGGGTGATTACTTCCTCTTTAAAACTATTGAGAAAGTAAATATTCCCGAAAATCTTGTTGCAGAGTTTAAACCACGTTCTACTATGCAGCGCATGGGCCTGATGTTCCGTTCTGCCCTTGGCGGCCCCGGTTACTCCGGAGAGCTGACTTTTGCTTTTGCAAATGTTGGACCTTGTGAGGTCAAGCTCGAGATGGGTGCTCGCCTTTGTCATGTGGTTTTTCATGAAGTAAACGGCGCTACTCACCTTTATCGCGGTCAGTGGCAAGGCGGCAGAGTAACTACCGACGGACAAGAAGTACAAGTTTAATCCAGATTGGAGCGAATAATGGCAGAAAAACGACACCCTGAATATCAATACCTGGATCTTTTGCAAGACATCCTAGATAACGGTTCGGACAAAGAAGTTTTCTTTAATCAGGAAGTTCGTGACCAGTATGCTTCGAAAGGAGAAAAACCACCCTTTATTCGTTCGGTTTTTGGGCGTCAGATACGTTTTGACCTAAGTAAGGGCTTGCCTGTCCTGACAACAAAAAAAGTTTTCATGCGCGGAATCATTGAGGAATTACTCTGGTTCCTATCTGGTTCTTCAAATATCAAATATCTAGTTGACCATGACGTCCATATTTGGGATGAGTGGGCCTGGAAGCATTACCATATGCACTGCGTAAAAAACGACCCATCGGCAGATATGGAACAGAAAGATTTTATCTCTAAGCTAAAGTCATTACCAGCTGATGATCCGTTTGTCGTAAAGTGGGGCGATTTGGTTACGATATATGGTCGTATGTGGAGGCGATGGCCTGCCTCTGACGGTAGAGAAATAGATCAGCTTGGTTGGGTTATTCAGGGCCTAAAAGATAAGCCCTTTAGGAAATCCTACGTTGTTTCTGCCTGGAACCCAGATTTTATCTATGCTATGGCTTCAGAGAAGAACAAGAGTCAGGTTCCACCATTTTGTCATACTACTTTTCAGTTTGCGGTCACAGAAGGAAACAAATTAAATCTTGGCTTATACCAGCGAAGTGCAGATTCATTTCTTGGGGTACCTTTTAACATCGCAAGTTATGCATTGCTGTTATTGATGGTGGCTCAGGTGACAGGCTTGGAGCCTGGGGAGTTTGTTCACTCCTTTGGCGATGTTCACATCTATAGCAATCATTTTGATGCCGTCCACGAGCAACTATCACGTGAACCTTATGCTTTCCCTACGGTAAGACTGAACCCAGAAATCAAGAATATTGACGACTTTAAATTTGAAGATATAGAACTAATCGGTTACGAATCACACCCTTCAATAAAGGCAGAAATAGCAAATATTGGGGGCTTCGAAGAGAAGAAACCAGATGTTTGCCCTGATCCGAAAGAAAAAGATGACGAGAAAACCAATAATTAGCATTATTGCGGCGGTAGCTGCGGGTAATAGAGCGATTGGCAGGAACAACCAGCTGCTTTTTGAGTTGCCCGAGGATCTGGCGCACTTTAAAAAGATTACCCACGGTCACCCCGTGATAATGGGGTACAAGACTTATCAGTCATTACCCTTCTTGTTACCTGGTAGGCTCAATATCATACTTACTCCAGATGATATCAAAATCGAGGGCGCGGCGGTAGCTCACAGCCTAGAAGAAGCATACGACATCGCTTCTCAGTCCGACCAGGAAGAAATATTTGTAATCGGTGGTGGCTATGTTTACTCGCAGGCGATCAAGGATGCCGATAGACTATATCTTACAGTTGTAGATGCCGAGGTCACTGACGCCGATACTTTCTTTCCAGAATATGAAAATGAATTTCATTCAATCGAAGCAGTTGCTTCTGAGTCTGGTGGGTATAAAATTAGTTATGTAGTTTTGGAGCGTTAATGGTAGAGATGTCTGGCCGTGAGCTAGCTAAAGCAATTGAAGAAGGCGTCAAAGATGCGATTGTGTCAGCGAAGCGCAAGTATTCTTTGGCAGTAATTCTAATTGGCGACGATCCAGCAAGTGAGAAATACGTTCAATTGAAGAAGCAGGCCTGTGAGCGAGTCGGAATTACTATGACTCTCTGGCGTTTTGATGCTAACGGAAAACAAACAGATGTCCTAAAACTTATTTCTAAACTGAACAAGGACAAAAAGACAACTGGCATTTTAATTCAGTTACCTCTGCCAGGCGAATACGTCCCAAATGAGCTACTGGAGGCGATTGCACCAAACAAGGATGTTGATGGTCTCTCTTCTATAAACCTGGGTAGACTTATTAAGGGGCTCCCAGGGTTATACCCCGCTACACCAGAAGGAGTAATTAACCTTCTTCGTTATTATCGGATAGATATAGCGGGTAAGAGGGTGTCTGTAATCGGACAAAGTAACTTGGTGGGGCGCCCATTGGCCCAAATGCTTCTTAACGAGGAGGCCACGGTACTTAGCGCAAATAGCCTTACCAAAAACCTCAAGGAGATTACCGTAGAGTCTGACATCGTAATCTCGGCTGTTGGTAAGAGAAACCTAGTGAAAGCTGATATGATTAAGGAGGGCGCTGTAGTTATTGATATTGGCACCTCTCTCTATCAGGGTAAGATTGTCGGTGATGTAGACTATAAAAATGTAGCGCAGAAGGCGGCCTTTATTACTCCAAGTCCGGGTGGGGTAGGACCGATGACAGTTTCAATGCTTCTCTCGAATGTGCTGAAAGCGAGCGAACTATGATTATTGGAAACACAAATATTTTTTATTAGACTAGTTCTCTCGAGTTACTTAGATTATTTGATATAAAGTGAGGTAAATAACATGGATACAGAAATTTTTGACATCATAGAACTAGAAAAAGGGAGACAGAAAAACGGGATTGAGTTGATTGCAAGCGAAAATTACGTCTCGGAGGACGTTTTGGCCGCTGCGGGATCGATTCTTACCAATAAATACGCCGAAGGAACACCCTCACATCGCTATTACGGCGGTTGTGAATACATCGACAGGGTAGAAGACCTTGCACGAGAAAGGGTAAAAAAACTTTTTGGTGCCGACCATGCCAATGTCCAACCTCATAGTGGTGCTAGCGCAAATATTGCGGCCTATTTTGCTATTATTGAGCTTGGGGATACCGTCATGGGTCAATCCCTTGATCAGGGTGGACACTTGACGCACGGCAGCGCGGTCAACTTTTCGGGAAAGTTTTATAACTTTGTTTCTTATGGACTCACACCAGAAGGTTATCTTGACTATGACAATATTGAGAAACTTGCTCTTGAGCATAAGCCAAGGCTGATTGTAGCGGGAGCTAGCGCTTACCCTCGTGAGATTGATTTTAAACGCTTTCGGGAGATTGCCGACAAAGTCGGAGCAATGCTGATGGTGGATATGGCTCATATTGCCGGATTAGTTGCTACTGGTATTCATCCTTCACCAATCCCATATGCTGACATTGTGACTACAACTACCCACAAGACTTTGCGCGGTCCACGTGGGGGAGTCATTCTTTGTAAAGAAAAATACGCTAAAGCGGTTGATAAGGCGGTGTTCCCTGGCATGCAAGGTGGCCCTCTAGAACACATCATTGCAGCAAAGGCGGTTTGCTTCGGTGAGGCACTAAAACCTGAGTTTAAACAGTACACAAAACAGGTTGTGGCCAACGTACAAGCCATGCAGCGCGTTTTTGAAGCAGAGGGCGTAAATATGGTCTCGGGAGGTTCAGATAACCACCTATTGCTCCTAGATTTGCGTAGCTTAGGAGTTACAGGTAAGGTAGCAGAGAAGGAACTAGATAGGGTTCACATTACCGTTAACAAAAACGCAATTCCAAACGATCCAGAGAGTCCTTTTGTTACCTCTGGAATACGAGTTGGAACGGCTGCAATTACTACCAGAGGCTTCAAAGAGGAAGATGCGACTAAGGTAGCCGAGCTACTAGTAAAGACGCTACGAAATGTGGAAAATGAAGCGATTTACGAAGAGGTTAGAGCCGAGGTGGCAAAGTTGGTTGTTGATAAACCGGTGCCAGGAATAAAATAACTTTCAAAGCCCCTCAGGGGGCTTTCTTTATTGATACTAGGGTAATATATTTGTAGAATAGTCGGAATATGAAGAAGCCAATAATTACAATTGCGGGAGTACCTGGGGCGGGAAAATCGACTACCGCCAAGAAAGTGGCCACCCATCTTGGGTATAGTCATTTTTCTTCAGGTGATATTTTTCGTGATATTGCCTCGGAGTATGGGGTGGATATCGCCAGCCTTAATAAGATAGTCGAGGACGAGAAGGAAATTGATTTCCGTGTCGACCAGAGGTTGCGTGATATCGGAGTTCAGGAAAAAGACGTAGTGATTGATTCGCGGACTGCCTTTCATTGGATTCCAGACTCCTTCAAGGTTTACCTTAAGCTGGACCCTGATACTGCCGCCAAAAGGGTTTTTACCCAGATTCAGGTTGGTGGGCGTATGAGTCAGACGGCTAGTACTATCCAAGACGTTAAAATTGATATTGAGACCCGGATAACAAGCGAGCTAAAGAGGTACGCAAAACTCTATGAACTCGACTACACCCAAGAAAAACATTATGACTTGGTCATTGATACGGCCCGACACTCTATAGATGAGGTGGTCGAAATGATTGTCGCAGAATACCGTAAACGCCACTTAGGGCCCAAAGTAATCATTGACAATAACTAAATTATCTGCTATTATTGCATAACGAATTTGTTCTATAGATTGCAGGTTGCTTATGCGATTCTTTTGTTCTCTAGATCGAATCGATAAAAGTAATAACCGGCAAATGCCGGAAAAGGGAAACCATGCAAAAAATCAACTCCTCCAAGGGGTCTTTTATCAAGAAGAGCCCTAGCAATTTCCGTTCACGCGGATCAAACAGAACTTTTGGACCTTCAAAGAACGGTCGCAACAAAGGTGAAAGCAAGATTGATATTCATGCTTTTATAGAGCGTAACGCCAAGAAGGCAAGCGCTAATCCAGTACCAGTAATTGAAGTAACTAGTAAGTTTACGGATTTTGCCTTCATCGAGCCACTACAGGCGAATTTGGTAAAACAAGGATATAGTGTACCGACACCGATTCAGGATCAATCTATCGAGGCAATTATTTCCGGTCGTGATCTTATCGGACTTGCAAATACAGGCACGGGTAAAACTGCAGCCTTTCTATTACCTTTGATCAATAAAGTTTATCAGGATCGTTCTCAGAAGGTACTTGTAATTGCACCGACTCGTGAGCTTGCTCTTCAGATCGAAGACGAATTACGCAAATTTTCATGGGGAATGAAGATATTCTATACCTCATGTGTAGGCGGCTTACCTATTGGCAAGCAAATAGCTTCATTGCGTATGCGCCAGGATTTCGTAATTGGAACACCCGGTCGTCTGAAGGACCTTGCTAACCGTGGGTTCATCACGTTTTCAAGCTTCAATAATGTTGTTCTAGATGAGGTGGACCGCATGCTAGATATGGGATTTGTGGATGAAATCCGCTATTTCTTGTCACAACTACCAACAGAACGCCAAAGTCTATTCTTTTCAGCTACCATGCCAGAAAAGATCGCTCGACTTACCGAAAGTTTTGCAAAAAATCCAATCACAGTGAAGGTTAGTAGCGGTGAAACTGCAGTAAACGTTCATCAGGAAGTTATTAAGACCACTCGTTTCGAAAAGAAAGCTAAGCTTCATGAGCTTTTGGCTCAGCCAGAAATGGAGAAGGTTATCATCTTTTCAGAAACCAAACGTGATGTCGAAAGATTGGCCGTTGAACTTATCGAAAACGGTTTCAAGGCTGAATCCATTCATGGCGATAAGCGCCAAGGACAACGTCAGAAAGCACTTCGTGACTTCAAGGATGAAAGAATCAAGATCCTGGTTGCAACAGATGTTGCCGCTCGTGGACTTGATATCAAGGATGTTTCACATGTAATCAACTACACGACCCCTAAAACTTATGATGACTATGTTCATCGAATTGGCCGTACGGGTCGTGGGCACAGTCTCGGTAAAGCCCTGACGTTTGTAGAGTAAAAATTATAATCCCCACCGATTTGGTGGGGATTATTTGATTTATCCGGGGTTAGCCTATATAATTTTAGTACAATCAAATATATCGAGAGCGCAGATAGGGAACTAGCCCAATGACCTGCCGGCAACCCCAAGACAAGTAGGGTGCTAATGCTAGCCACGTGAGTGGAGCGATAAGTCCTAATAGGAAAGGTCGACCTTATCTCTTTCAGTGGAAAGAGATATTTTGATTATTAAAGAAAGGAAACATAATGGATAATAATGAATACTTTAGAAGTAAAGGAATGAGAACCGCAGAGTGCGTCAGTATGGGGCACCCGGATAAGGTTTGTGACCAAATATCGGACGCTATCTTGGATAGATATTTAGAGCAGGACCCTCTTAGTAGAGTCGCTGTTGAAGTTATGGGAGGACATGGGCAGGTATATATAACCGGTGAAGTGACTTCGAAGGCGCACTTTGATTTAAGCTTAATTGTACAAAATGTTTATACGGAAATTGGCTATGAAGATACTCTACAGGTGTTTACGAATGTAGTGCATCAAAGTCCAGAAATCGCCCAAGGCGTTGATGTTGGTGGGGCAGGCGACCAGGGAATTATGATTGGATATGCTTGTAACGAAAACGAAGCGATGATACCACAAGAACTTTACCTCTCGCGAAAGCTAATTCATGCCTTGCCAGCAGGTTTTGGCCCTGACGCCAAAAGCCAAGTTACCTTGGCCGAAGATGGCAGTGTCGATACGGTTGTTATAAGCGCACAACACCAACCGGGGGCAGATTTTGCTCCCCTTCGCGAGTTGGCAGAAACTCTAAAACCAAAACACATTCACATTAATCCAACAGGGGATTTCTCTATAGGTGGTTTTACTGCGGACACTGGACTAACTGGTCGTAAGCTAGCTGTAGATAATTACGGACCGCAGATACCGATCGGTGGAGGTTGCTATAGCGGTAAGGATGCCACCAAGGTTGATCGTAGCGCTGCCTACATGGCGCGTCGAATTGCCGTTGATTATCTTAGAAAGCTCGACTGTAACGAAGTGCTGGTGAAGCTTGCCTATAGCATCGGTGTGATACAGCCCGTGATGGCTATCGCAATAATCGATGGTGAGCAGGAATTGAACTTGCTAGAGAATAAAGAGTATGACCTCTCTCCAAAAGGAATTATCGACTTCTTGGGACTTAAAGATCCAGTCTATCGACAAACTGCCTCCAAGGGTCACTTTGGGAATAGCTTCGCCTGGGATATCTAAAGGCCTTGCATTTGGCCTTACCCTAGGAATATAATCTTAGCATTCTACGGAATTCCAGGATGCGATTGCATCATGTTGAAAGGAGTATTGGTAGTCTTTCCATCTTGTAGACATCGACAGGGGAGAACGAATGTCGACACAATCTCAGCGCGAGAAGCACAGCGAGAAGGTCTTTCCACTTCTCGGCGACGTGACAGCAATCCTTGCACACGAGGATTGCCCTGACCCGGACGCGCGCATTACGCACAAGAGTGCCAAGCCTACCGAGAAGCCGATGCGTCCGGCAAGGCCATTTCGCAGGGCCACTGAACTTCGCGGTTGCACGCCGGGCAAGGACGCTCCCGTCCTGGGAGTGAAGGTTATCGACCGTCGGCCGAGTGGCCTTCAGGAAGTCCACGTACACACGTCCAAGCCGAGCGAGTTGCTCGCCTTCATCGCTGCCGCCCTGGTCTCCTAGGGACCCAGTGCCCGTTTCCCGGACCCTAATGATGAGTCCCGTAGGAGGCGGGCACTTATCTTTTACTTGTTTTTGCAACAATTCTGTACTAAGATATCTAATCCTGTGTTTGTAAAGAATATACCAGGTGCACCTAAGTAGTTTACGTGTATTTCACGGGCCATAGAAGTGGGATCCGTGTATATTCGTTGTAGTATTCCCATACGCTGAGAGGGGAAACATGGCAAAAAAGAAGACCCAGAACCGTCCTCTAACACCAGAGGAAGCTACCGAAATCGTTCGCCAGTGGGTGAATGGCGAGGTCGTCCTGAGGCGCTACCAGGGTTTGTTCTATTTCTGCCTCTACTACAAACCCAAAGGCACACGAGGCAGGATAGGCCCCGTTCTGGAGTTTCTCAAGAAGCAGCTACGGGGGCGGGAGATCTACGTTCTCATTGAAGCGGAGGACGAGAGTCCTTGCACTGGGTACTATCGTCCTGGTCCGAAGAGGGAATTCACCCCCTTCCGTTTCAATGTTCCGGAGAAGTTCTGTCTGTAGCCAACGAATTCAGCCTTGAGCTGATGCACAAGTCCGTGAAGGAGTCCGCGCCAAGCGCCTCCGGCGCGGACTCCTTTCGTAAGAGTATAAAAACCTGTCATTAAGCACAAAAATGAGATACAATGCCCTCATGGAAAACAAAAACATATCAGAAATCAAACCAGACAATATTCCCTATCAGGTATATATTTTTGAAATAAGCAAAGGTTCTCGCAAACTGTTCATTCAGTATAGTCAGGAACATATCCAGAAATGCTTCGAGAAATTTATTCGCAGTGTCCGACACGGCAAGAAACCAGTAATGTTGATTGAGAAATCAGCAAAGATAATGCCAGTCATAACAGAGGAAGCAGCCAAAGCGCTGGTATTAGAGCAGGTTGAGGTTCTCACTGAAAAGAATTACCAAGTTATTGCTGGTGCTCATCTGCAGAAAGATTTCTGGCAAATCTATGTCGTGGAACTCGATAATAACCCGAAGAAAGTTTATGTAGGGCAGTCGATTTATGATCCGGAAGTCCGTCTAGTACAGCATATTGCGGGCTATAATTCTTCGGTAAAGATTCGCAAGGCAGAGAATCCTATTTTGCGACCAGATCTATATTCGGGTTACAAGGCATTCAAAACAAAAGAAGAAGCTCAGATTGCAGAAAAGAAGTTGGCAGAAGATCTCCGCCACCAAGGTTTTGTGGTTTACGGTGCTAAATAGGTAAAAAGGCACAAGGCCGGGCCCCAATGGTAGGGATCCGGCCTAGTTTGTGCAGATTGTCACCAAGGTGACGGTAGATGGTAGTAGGGTAGGCGTCGGTGCTGAGAGGTGGCTTAGGACGACGTGGCGCCGTCCTAGGTACCCTCTGTGGCGATTGCGCTATCCTCTGTGTCAGACTCCGTAGTCTCCTTCGGGACGTCCTCGTCGAGTTCCGGAGCCGGTTGGCACCTCCCAACCCAGCTGATGTCGCCCGAGAATCCTGCCGCAAGCTCTCCGCACATAGCGGACTCCTTTCATCTCTTTTGGCAGAGTTATCTGCCAAATTGCCGTCGCCATGTTCTTTCTACCAAAGCTGCAAAACACGTGCATTATACTTGAAAATTTAAGTATTGAACAGTCTATTTTTATAGATTGAAGCCGAAACTTGTCCACTAGTTTTAAGGGGTCTAAACAGGGATAATATACGAATGACACAAGAAGAAGCTTTTGAAATACTAGTTAGCGGTAAAAACGCTTTAATTACCGGTCAAGCAGGTACAGGCAAGACTTATCTCTTAAACCAGTTTATTCAATATTTAAACAAGAATCAGATTAAGGTTGGGATTACCGCTTCTACAGGAATCGCAGCAACCCATCTCGGTGGAGCTACAATCCACTCTTGGAGTGGTATGGGAATCAAGGACCACATGACCCCCGCCGAAATAAAGAAGATGTTCACCAAGAATAAGGCAGCGATAAAGAGAATTCAGGAGGCTAGTGTCCTTATCATTGATGAAATCTCGATGCTTCATGATTACCAGCTGGATCTGTTGGATGAGATTTGTCGGCGTGTAAGGACCGAACTGGGCCCCTTTGGCGGCCTTCAGGTGGTTCTGTGTGGTGATTTCTTTCAATTGCCGCCAGTCTCAAAGGTAAAGAATAGGGGTAATTTCGTTAATCTCTCCACTGCTTGGCAGCAAATGAATCTCCATGTTTGTTATTTGGATAAACAATACCGCCAAACCGAGAACAACTCGCTACATAAAATCCTAAATGAAATTCGTGAATCGCGAGTCAGCGACGAAAGCGTGGGGCTCCTCAGTGAGAGGCTAAACTTTTCTTTTGATGAAACCGTCATTCCGACCAAATTGTATACCCACAACACTAACGTTGATACTTACAACGAAAGTAGACTAAATACCCTAGAAGGGGTTGATCACTTATTCGAGATGAAGGATAGCGGGGAGGGCTACATCGTCACTCAAATGCGCAAGGGCTGCTTGGCGCCAGAAACCCTCAGGCTAAGAAAGGGGGCTGTGGTAATGTTCGTCTTTAACAACCCAACAAAAAACTACGTTAACGGAACCACTGGGGTGGTTACTGATTTTGATATAGATACTGGTTATCCCGTTGTCGAAACTTTTAGAGGAGATACTGTCCTTGCCGCACCGATGCGATGGGGAAGTGACGAAATTGGCTCCGACGATTGGATAGAGCAAATTCCCCTACGCTTAGCCTGGGCAATCACGATACACAAAAGCCAGGGGATGACCTTGGACTACGCCGAGATCGATCTCTCTCGTTCTTTTACTTATGGTTTGGGTTACGTGGCGCTTTCACGAGTTCGTGATATCGAGGGGCTTAGCCTACTCGGTTACAACGAGATGTCGCTCCTTACTAGCGCCGAGGCACAGGAACTCGATTTGTCCCTTCGCAATAGTTAAGGTTTTCTCTAGACAGTGCACGTACTTCATCGTATAATCTCGCTCATAGGTTGCGACAATGAGAGGGGATGCAATGGTAGGCGATAATGAACTTCCCATAGTCGAGGAGCAACTTCGGATTTTCCTCGCGAAGGCGGAGCAGTTTCTCCTTGAGCTTCGAGTAAGACAAACGGAGCTCTTTGATCTGCAGGAGGCGCTCCCACTGTGGAGTATCATCCGCCTTGTGACCACGAAATACCGCTATGCCAAGGCCGAATCGCAGATCTACCAGGTCGTTGGTGTCATGACGCGAGTCGAGGGACTCATAACGTCGCTTGACCATATGCGTCGAGCGGAGCTCATCTCACGACTCCTGGACCTCGATCGTTTTGATGACGGCCACGGATATTGTTCCCATCTGAATCCGTGCTTTCATCTCACCTTGGCGTGCTGGGTGCTTCACGGGGCCAGTATACCGGAAGTGTTCAGCAACCTGGGAGCGCCACCCCGCTTGGATTACCCGGCTACAGAGTAGCCAAACCAGCGCCCCTGCGGCAAAGAAGACAACCCTGTTGTGTACTTTGCAGCGGGGGCGTCTTCCATTTTTATATAACGAAAAGCGCCCAAAGTGCAGCGCCATCGTACGGGAGTACAAGTGCGTGCGCTTTGGGCGCTAGGGTTTGTGGCAACCGACGCTACGATAAAGCCTCATGACGGCCATAGCGTAGTCGTCTGCCACAGGCTCGTCAACCCATAGAGAGTGGAACACCGTCCTGAGGCGAGGAAACTCGTGTCCTCTCGCGGCCAAATCGGCCTCAAGCAGCTCCTGTTTAGTTGCCTTTGCGAGCTCAATTGTCGCCGAGAGAAGGTCGATGTCGTCCTTCGATGGTAGTGGCTTTTCGACGAAGAGATGAACAAAGTATGCGAGACTTCGTTCTGTCTCTGAGATGCTCATGAATGGTGACATGATGACGACAAACAGCTTCGCTGCCTCGTAAGCCTGGAGGCGGAGATGTTCGTTAGCCTGCTGATACTCGAGGCAAGCCTGCCGCGTGAGTTCGTCACCTCGAGCCTTGCACTCAAGGTAACTATCTCTTGCAGAATCGATATTCCTTACAAGTTCTTCGTGAGCCACAAGCTCACCTCCATTCCCTGGAAGTTGCCACGGTGAGTGACAAGGTAATATAGCATTTATTACATATTGTTTCAAGGATATGCTAGTTTACTGATAGAATGGGGTGATGGAAATAATATCAAATAAATGTGATTCTTGCGGCATCTGCTGCCAGCTGTTTCTTATAAACTTGAACGAAGAAGAATACCGGTCGGGAGAGTTCAAAACAACTTTCTCTCAGCTCGAGATTATAGATGATTTTGATTTAGCTACTGAATGCGGTGCAAATATCATTATGCAGAATAGTGATGGAAGCTGTTTCTACTTAGAAAATGAGAAATGTAGCATTCATGCTAGGCGACCCCAGGTTTGCCGCGAGTTCTTTTGTAAGGGTAATGACTTGAAATTTGCACAAATGCGCAGTGAAATTGCGGCTGCAAGGGCTCTCTCAGGCAAATATAGGCTCTTAGGGAGGACTTTGTACTCATCTGCCCTTCTTGACCACACAAAGCAATAATGTTATATTTAGGCGTCGCAAGACACAGTACCACCTATCCAAACCTTGAGGAACAGGAGATTCGTCATGGCGGACAGCCGAAAGCCCGAGCAGATCGAAGCTGAGATCGCGCAGAAGCGCGGTGCTCTCGCGCTTATGGAGGAGTTCGCTGCGGACGTCCTGCAGAGCAGCGATGAGTCGATCAGCAAGCTCTATCGTTCTCAGCTCCGCAGCGCCCTGCAGGATGCGCAGGCACTTGCAGTGGCAAGTGACAACCCGGAACGGCCGGACAGCGAGAAGCTCCTCACGGTAGGAGGCAGCAAGCTCTACCTTGCTATCTGTACCAATGACCTCATTCCGGCCGAGTTGCGCGATTCCTACTTCGAAGCGACGAGCGCCTGGTACGACGCTGTGCCGCAGTCCGAGAAGGACAAGTTCAATCACGAGCTGCAACTCCGCCTCCAGTAGGCCCAAGTTCCATGTGGTACTGTTAGTGCCGGCAACCGCGAGGGAGCCGGCACTAACGCCATTTATAAGATTTTGCTTGACCTTACAGCTATATTTTGCTAAAATACGTAGGTAATTTCCGGAGACAGTAGCTGCCCACAGGGCTTAATCCGCTACCGAGGGAGTAAAACGCATAATCTTTATGAATTTTATTCCAATGTGTCTTCGAGAAATCGAAGATTTTTTATTGGGTCGACAAGGGTGCCTAGGCACTAAAAAGATTTCTCCGCTTCGGTCAAAATGGCAGAAGGGAGAGGGAGAGAAAATGGCAATTACACGACAGAAAAAAGAAGAGCTAGTATCGGCACTGGTAGACAAGCTAAAATCAGCAAAATCGGTTGTTTTTACTGACTATCGTGGTCTTACTGTAGAAGAGCTAGACGAAGTTCGAAACAAGCTTCGTGCTGAGGGTGTGGAACTCAAGGTTGTAAAGAACACCTTATTCCAAATTGCCTCAAAGGAAGCTGGAATCGAGCTTTCAAAGGACGCCACTCACAACCATCCATTTGCAGTTGCATTTGGTATGGAAGACGAGGTTGCTCCAGCGAAAATCGCTTTCGAATACTCCAAGAAAAATGACAAATTTGCTATTGTAGGCGGCGTCCTAGAAGGAAAAGAGATCAGTGACATCATGGTCAAATCTCTCGCCAGTCTTCCTAGCAGAGAACAGCTTCTGGGCCAACTGGTTGGTACCATTGCTGCCCCAATGTCTGGTATGGTAAACGTCCTTGCTGGCAACATCCGCGGTCTGGTAAACGTTTTAAACGCAGTCGCAGAACAAAAGTAATTTATTAATCACAAAAAAACAAAGGAGACATTATGTCTGAAGAAGTAAAAGAAGTTAATCCTAAGTTCGCAGAACTAATTAAACAAATCGAAACCATGAGCGTTCTTGAGCTTTCTGAGCTCGTAAAGGCACTTGAGGACAAATTCGGCGTTTCTGCCGCTGCTCCAATGATGATGGGCGCTATGCCTGCCGCTGGTGGCGCCGCTGCCGCTGAAGTTGAAGAGAAATCTTCATTCAACGTAGTTATCACCGCTGCTGGTGCAAACAAGATCTCAGTTATCAAGGCTGTACGCGAAGTACTTCCAGAGCTAGGTCTTAAGGAAGCAAAGGATCTTGTAGATGGTGCACCTGCTACTGTTAAAGAGAACCTAAAGAAGGAAGATGCAGAAGCTGCTAAGGCTAAGCTTGTAGAAGCTGGCGCTACAGTAGAACTTCAGTAATTCGCTTATCTTACTAAAAAGGGACCCCTTGTGGGTCTCTTTTTTGTTATAATGTAACAATGCTACATACTCACAGTCGTAGGTTTATTGAAAACAAAGAGGTAGATGCCCTCTACTTCGCCCTTAGCTTGCTTTCATTTGCAGAGGGAATGATCAGTATTTTCGTTCCGATATTCCTTTGGTCACTCGGGTTCAGCTTACCTTGGATAATCGGCTACTATTTACTTGATGCCCTCTATTTTGTATTTTTTTCGAGTATCTTTTCACGCTTTTTCAATAGAATTACCGATAAGACAATGATTATCTCCGGTGTGCCTTTCCTGATTCTTTATTACGGATTACTCCCTTTAGCGAAAGGTTTTGGGCTTTTCGTTTTTTTGTTGCCGGCTCTACTTGCGCTACATCGATTACTCTTTAATGTTGGCTATCATGCAGATTTTAGCTGTGCCTCTGACGATGACGGAGATCTTGGTGATGAAGTAGGCACAAGAAATATGTTTGTTTCCCTGATGCAATTTGCGAGCCCATTACTAGGAGGCCTTTTGATCGCAGTCAGTGGATATGGGCTTACATTTTGGATTGCGACAGGAATTGTTACCGTTGCCTTAGTACCATTGATGTTTTTCAGTGGACATCCAATGGCAGTTGATGCGATTACGAATTCTTCTGTATATAGACTCGTAATGTCCAAAGAGTACCGCAACCTGGTCCTAGCGAGTATTGGCTACTCACTGGAAGCAACAGCTGGCAGCGTGTTTTGGCCATTATATATATTCTTGATTTTTAGTAGTACCAAAACAGTAGGTGGTATTTATTCCTTTATTTCATTACTGATGGCATTAGTTTCATTTCTTACAGGCAAATTCTCTAACCAGAACCGATATGGGAGAATCGTCCAGTATACAGTGCCATTAATTGCACTTGTATGGATAGTTCGAGTATTTCTACCAGGGGAGATGACAATCCTAACCTCAACCCCAATAAAATCAATCTTATACGCCGTGATGGCAGTGGGTTGGTCGGGTATTTTCTACATTACCACCAAGAAAGCAAAACCTTGCGGGCAGCTAATTCTAGCCAGCGAAAATATTTTTAACCTCACCCGTGTCGTTGGGCTATCACTTTTTGTAATTCTTTCGATACTATTTTCGCAGACAGTATTTTTTGGAATTATGTTCATGTTGGTCGCACTCCTAACCTTGCTAATGTCCCGAATCGCAAAGCAGGTGGCATAAGATGGAGAGTAAGTTTTTCTTTAAACTCGGCGTGACTGACGGACTAGCAAGGAGTGGTGAAATCTCTACCGCTCACGGTACAATTAAAACCCCAGTTTTCATGCCCGTTGGAACCGCAGGAACGGTAAAAGGAGTCGATAATCATGAGCTCGAAGAGCTTGGGGCTCAGATTATCCTCGGAAATACCTACCATTTATACCTTCGTCCAGGAACCGAGATTCTAGAAGCTGGCAGTGGTTTGCATCATTTCATGAACTGGGATAAGCCTATCCTTACCGACTCTGGAGGGTATCAGGTTTTTTCTTTATCTCAGGGACGCGAAGGCAAATCCTTGGTAAAAATTACAGATGCTGGAGCAGAATTTAGTTCCTACAAAGATGGCTCCAAGCACATGTTCACTCCCGAGAAAGTTGTTGATATCCAATTTTCAATCGGCTCAGACATTATGATGCCTCTCGACTGGTGTCCCTCGGCGGAGGCGAGCGATGCCGAAGTCGAGAAGGCCGTAGATATGACCTCAGAGTGGTTTCAGCGTGCTTATCATTACTACGAGACGAAAAAACCATTGTATGGCTATAAACCTGCCCTGTTTGCAATTGTGCAAGGAGGTACTGTTCCATCGCTTCGCGAAAAATCGTTTCTCGCGCTGTCACGCTTTGATGTAGCGGGTTTTGCAATCGGAGGCGTAGCAAACGCCGGAGAGTCAAAAGCCAAGCAACAGGCAGCTCTAGATGCAACCCTACCACTATTACCGGCCGATAAGCCAAGATACTTGATGGGGATAGGGGAACCGGAAGACTTACTGAACGGTATTGCTGCCGGAATTGATATGTTTGACTGTGTATCTCCAACCAGGCTTGGTAGACACGGTGTTGCCTATACCAGAAAAGGCAAACTAACGCTCAAAAACAATGTTTTTCGCACGGACTTCACCCCACTTGATGACACGTGTAGTTGCCATACCTGCAAACATCACTCTCGGGCATATCTAGCGCATCTATTACGTGAAAATGAACTCCTCGGAGCCAGCCTGATGAGTATTCACAACCTTCACTTTTTGGTAAATCTAGTCGACCAAGCAAGGGAAGCTATAGAGAAAAATGATTTTCAAGTTTTTCGCGATGGATTCTTACAAACCTACCTAGCAAGTGATACAATCAAATCGTAAAACAGAAACAAACAAGGAGGACCCATGGATGAAAAATTAGCTAAAATCCAGAAACTACTGGACGCCGCTGAAGGTAACCTGGCATCAGCCCGTAATATGCTTCGAGAGTATATTGGAAAGCCTGCCACGATAAATAGTGAACCAACTAAAGAAGAAGCTGGCGGCGCCCCTGAGATGCTAAATGAAAGCATTATTGAGGGTGTTTTTAACGGCGAAGAAATGATAGCTAGTGACGGCAAAAATTATCCAGTTCCTGCCAATTATGCTTCAAAATCAAAGCTTGTCGAGGGTGATGGCCTGAAACTAACAATAGCTGCAGATGGTAGCTTTATCTTTAAACAGATCCGCCCAGCAGAAAGAAAAAGTCTGGTTGGGACACTTAGCCTCGACGGAAGCAGCTACGTAGTTCTCGCTGAAGGCAAGAAGTACAAAGTGTTAACTGCAAGCATCACTTTCTACAAAGCTGAGCCGGGTGATTCGGTAACCGTCCTCCTTCCTGCGGGTCAAGAAGCAAGCTGGGCTGCCCTAGAGAATGTAATTTCCAAGGGTGCGAACATTGAATCCGCTGACGACACCTCAGAGAAGTCTACGCCTACTGAAATCACGACGCCTGAGACAATTATGGAGCCGGCAGCCAATATAGAAGTTCCTGAAGTACAAACTACCCCAGCTGTGGAAACAGAGACAGAAGTAACGACTGAGCCAGCCGTAGCACCTGAACCAGTCAAAGAAGATCCCTTGGCACCAAAGATTGAATTTTCCCAAGGCGATGAAAACCTCAGCGATGAGCAACTTCTAGAGAATCTCAAGAATAATCTCAAGAATATAACCACTCCTGAATTTGTCTCTCCCACTGCAGCTCAGCTCCCACCAGACGGTATGGTGGCCTCTGATCTTAGTGCGGTTGATTCAACTCCTACGCCAAACAAGCAAGATCAGCCAATCGCTGAGCTAGAAATCTAGCTTTCCCCAGCTTTTCCACCAAGAAAGCTTGTTTATAACCTAAAATGAGTCTTTTTAGGCTCGAAAAGACTCTTGTTTTAACCTATAATACATAGGCCAACTATTATTGATTATATATTTGAGGTGGATTTTGGCCAAAGTAGCCCTGTATCGAAAATACCGATCTGTTGATTTTGACGACCTCTATGGGCAAGATCATATTACAAAAACCCTGAAGAATTCAGTTGCTGAAGGGCGTTTTGCTCATGCCTATTTATTCCACGGACCTAGAGGAGTAGGGAAGACATCTGCTGCTCGTATTTTGGCCAAGGCGATAAACTGTGAACACAATGTTGCGGGGAACCCGGACAACACCTGCGAAAAGTGTAAACTCATTACGAGTGGTTCTACGGTTGATATTATCGAAATCGACGCTGCTTCTCATACCCAAGTAGATAATATTCGAGAAGTTATTATCGAACGTGCCAAGTTTGCCCCCACAAATCTAAAGTACAAAGTTTACATAATCGATGAAGCGCATATGCTTTCTAAATCTTCTTTCAACGCCCTCCTAAAAACACTCGAGGAACCACCAGAGCATACAGTGTTTATATTAGCTACCACCGAGATCCAAAAGATTATTCCGACCATTCAATCTAGATGCCAACGCTTTGACTTCCATCAAATCAACGAGAAAGCTCTTTCCGAGCGGTTACGCTTCATTGCCGACCAGGAAAAGATTATGATTGACGATAAGGCACTCGAACTCATTGTTCGAGCGAGTGAAGGTGGATTTCGTGACGCAATCTCGATGCTTGATCAAGTTGCTGATATGAAAAAGGGCGAGATCGCCGCTTCTGATATGGAGAACCTCCTAGGAATTAGTGACTACAGCTTGGTGGAAGATTACGTTTTTGCAGTTGTAAAAAAAGAGACCGCAGCTGCCCTTGAAGTCCTAGGTAAAGCACTCGAAAACGGCTACGAACCGGCACAATTTCTTAAAAATATTGTAGAGGTTCTTCGTAGACTGTCTTTGGCAAGCGCTACCGGTATCTCTGAGATTGGACTTTCGCCTGCCTCGGAGAAATTATACGTTGATATTCTAAAAACAACGACTACAGCAGACCTCATCACTCTTATGGATACCTATATCAAAAACGACTCCCTCTACAAGTATTCCGGGTTGCATCAGCTCTCACTTGAAGTAGCGACAATCAAGGCATGTACGGGTTACGCAGGCGTTATACATCAGAAACCTGTAGCTGCTAGTGCGAAACCAACAAACGAAAAGGTCGAGAACAAGCCTATGGTAGACACAGCCACCATGGATGATCGTGGCAAATGGCAGCACTTCTTGCTAGAAGTTAAAAGCACTAACAACTCGATTCATGCTGTACTAAAGGTCTGTGAGCCTGAATTCACCGCCGATACAGTAACCTTGGCCTTTCCTTATAAGTTTCATAAGGAAAGAATCGAAGACGCTAAGAATCGCCAGGTTGTTGAGAATACTTTGACTAAGGTTTACGGGAAGAAGTACCGAGTCAAATGTGTCCTTCGAAATTCACTTAGTCAAAAATCAGTAATTACAAAAGCGGAAAGTGGGGGAGATGACCTTCTCGATGACGCAATAAATATTTTTGGTGGAGAAATACTAGAATGATGGCAAACCTAAATCCAAACATTCCGCCCCAGAACGTTGAGGCAGAAATTTCCCTACTAGGAGCGATCCTGCTCGACAAGGACGCCCTGATTAAGGTAGCAGACATAATTACTGCGGATGACTTCTACAAAGACGTTCACGGTATTATCTATGCGGCCATGCTCAACCTTTTTGAGCACCGTGAACCAATTGACGTCGTTACACTTACAAACAAGCTAGAAGCGATGAAGAAGCTTGATGTTGTGGGCGGCGGAAGCTACATTGCTACATTGGCCAGCTCGGTACCATCGGCATCAAATATAGTGCATTATGCCAAAATAGTAGCCTCCAAATCAATTTTGCGTCGCCTTATCCACGCCTCTACCGAAATTTCCGATATTGCCTTCCACGAAGAAAAAGAGATCCCGGAGATTTTGGATCGTGCCGAGCAAGCAATCTTTGCGGTTTCTCAGAAGCATACCAAAGAGAGCTTTATTGCAATCAAGGACATTCTAACCGATAGTTTCGATCGTCTTGACGAACTCCACAACAACAAAGATCAGATTCGTGGCGTTCCGACTGGCTTTAGAGATCTCGATAACTTACTTGCAGGACTGCAGAACTCTGACTTGGTAATTCTTGCCGCCCGCCCGTCTATGGGTAAATCATCCCTCGCGATCAATATTGCTCAAAATGTAGCAATTCATGAAGGTATTCCTGTCGCGATATTCTCACTCGAAATGAGTAAAGAACAGCTAGTTGACCGTTTGCTCTGCTCCGAAGCCAATGTGGACTCCTGGAAACTCCGAAACGCTAACCTATCCGATGCCGACTTTGGTCGAATCGGAGAGGCCATGGCCAAACTTTCCGAAGCACCATTGTACTTCGATGATTCTGCAGGTATTAACGTACTCGAAATGCGCACCAAAGCCAGACGCTTACAATCCGAGCATGGCCTAGGACTAGTTATCATCGACTACCTTCAGTTGATGCAGGGTAATACCAGTAATAGTCGTGTAGAAGAGGTGAGTGAGATTTCTCGTTCGCTCAAGGGTCTGGCACGTGAACTTAATGTACCAGTGATTGCTCTTTCTCAGCTCTCCCGTGCCGTGGAAAGTCGCCCAGACCGTCGACCTCAGCTCTCAGACTTGCGTGAATCAGGTTCTATCGAGCAAGACGCCGACGTGGTAATGTTTATTTACCGCGATGACTATTATGATAAAGACTCAGAACGTAAGAACATAGCAGATGTCCTGATCCGCAAGCACCGTAATGGACCTGTAGGACAAGTAGAGCTCTACTTCAAACCAGAGCAAATGCTATTTACAAACCTTGATAAGAAACACGAAACATCACAAAAGATATAGATTTTGTTCTAGGGGTGCTATAATTTTGTTATTAATAGGAGGGTATGATGGCAAAGTCATCAAAAAGTACTGTAGCAACTTTATCGTTTGATCTTGCGGCCGCCGGACTACTTGGTCTTTTGGCTGGATTTTTCGCAGCCATTGTTGCTGGTAATCTAGGTTTCTTGGGACAAACTTTCTTTGGAGTAACAGTAAGCTGGCCAATAATCGTTGTGGGCTTCACACTTCTCTGTCTGGCAGGAATAGTTGTTGGCCGATTCTTGGGTAAATTTGTGCCCTTTCTATATAATTTTGTAAAATTTGGTGAGGCTGGTGGCTTAAATTGGCTTGTAGACATGGGGATTGTGAACCTACTGATCCTTTTTACTGGTTTTAGCACTGGTATCTATTTTGCCTTTTACAAGGGAATTTCATTTATTATTGCTGCGACAAATAGCTATTTCTGGAATAAGCTGTGGGTCTTCAAGGGGAGTGATAAGCAATCGGGAAACAAGGAGATCACCAAATTCGTTATTGCCACAGCACTTGGTATGGCAGTAAATGTTGCTCTTGCCTATATGATTGCCCAGATAGGCCCAACCCTATATTCTGGAATTGCCGATAAGGTTTGGGCAAATTACGCCACAATCTTTGGTTCTCTCTCTGCTATGCTTTTCAACTTTGTACTCTATAAGATCTGGGTTTTTAAGGCAGACAAAAAGGCCTAACGTCTAAGTTCTCTGATTCACAAAAAGAGCAATCATTGCTACAATATAGCTATGAACAAAGTAATTCAGTATTTATCTTCTTTACGCGAAAGGTTCTCTACCTTCGCTTCCGAAAACCAATTCTTGTTACTCACTTTGGTCGTGATTTTTTTGGGGGCCCTCTGGAGATTTTGGGGACTCACTAGCTTCAAAGGCTTTTCTAGCGAAGAGGTAACATTACTTGCAAACGGGCAGAAGATTGCTGCAAACCACTGGATTGCTCCGACAAAGCTTGTAAGTGAAGCGCTTTTTTACTATAAGGTAGCCATTCTAGGTCATTTAGCTGCCTATAGTCCGCTCTATCTCCGATTATTTTCCAGCCTAATTGGAATCGTCGCTTCTATTTTCTTCTTCCTATTTACCCGTAGCTGGTTTAATAAACAAGTAGCTTTGATTGCGACGCTTCTGATGGCCACAAATACCACTATGCTGATTCTTTCGAGGGTCACAAACATTACAATCGTTATTCTGGCACTGCAAATGGCCATTCTTTACTTGGCCACAGCGGCTTTCAGGGAGAAAAACAAATGGTTGTTCTTGCTCACAGCCGTACTTGCCTCTGCGGGTATATTTCTGAGCCCACTCTTTGTCCTTACCGGAATTCTAATTTTTGTCGCCAGCATTACGATGATTGCAAAGAACAAAAAGGTTTTTACTCTTTATAAATATGAGCTAATTATCCTTGCTCTACCAATTCTATTTGCGATCGGCTTGTATTTCTTTCTTTGCTTGAACGCACTCGGTTCAATAATTACAGCCTATTTACCAGGCTCAATTGCAGCATTTTATCTTAACGTGGGTCAGAACATACTAACCCTCTTTTCTGGCTCGGCGACAATTTCACCGATTAATGTAGCCTTGGAGCCTATTCTGGATCCTTTTGTGGCCGTTAGTAGCATTTGCGGGATAGTCTATGCCTTCTTTCATAGTGGCAAGCGAAAACACCAATTCATCCTGCTTTGGGTTCTTTTCGGTGTAATCATTATCTCATTTGCAAAAGTACAGAGTATCGCTAACGTTGCTCTGTTATTACCGGCCATCTTTATCCTTAGCTCGATTATGTTAGATTACTTGCTAACAAGCTGGGTTCGAACTTTCCCCTACAACCGCTCGGCACGCGTTGTAATGACTTTATTGTTTTCAGTTTTTCTCTTTCTTTCTGTCTATTACAACTTTCAAAAATACTTTTACGCTTGGCAGGGGAACCCAGCCGTCCAAGCTATGTATACAAAAACACTAGATTTGAAAAAGTAACAAGTTATACTTGAATCAAGGAGGCCTTATGGCAGAAGAAGAAATCTATCTCTCAATCATCATCTCATTTTTCAATGAAGAGGCGAGAATCGAGAAAACACTTAAGGTTATCGAGGAATATACGAGAAACGCCAAATTTAGTTGCGAAGTGATTCTAAGTGACGATAAGAGTACCGACAAGTCTATCGATATTGCAAAGAAATATGCGGAAGAAATCAAACATTTTAGATATTTAGAACCCCGAGTCAACGAACCAAAAGGTAAGGGGGCAGGTATTCAACGTGGCTTTGCAGACGCAAAGGGTAAGTACGTCATGTTCATGGATGCCGACAACTCAACACCAATCACGGAAATAGATAAACTACTAAAATTTGTAGACAAATACGATATTGTTTTGGGTTCCAGGTATATTAAAGATCCTCATCCATATAAGCCAAACTGGTTCAAGGGGGTCTTCCATGGCATTAAAAGCATCATTGAGGTTTTGGTTTTCGGCCACAGCAAAGACTATCAAGCTATCGGCAAACAGGGTCGTTTTAGGCAGCTTGTATCACGCGGTGGCAATTTTCTCTTCACGGTTTTTCTAAATCAAAGCTACATCGATCAGCGTTGCGGATTTAAACTTTATCGCCAAGATGTTACAAAACTCCTCGCATCTCTACAGACCATCCCCGGGTTCGGCTTTGATACGGAGTACCTTTCAATTGCCCAAAAGTATAAGCTAAAAATTATCGAGGTGCCGGTACAGTGGATTGATGAAGAAGGCTCAAAGGTAGGTAGTTCGGCAATTTTGAGCTCTTTTACTGACATCGCAGTCATTATGAGAAATCTATTGGTGGGGAAGTACTCTAGAAGGCATGCTCGTCGTAAACTCGGCAACACATATAACGAATATATTATCAATAAATAAAAAATAATACTCTTGGAGGGGAATATGGAAATACTTAAAAAGTACTGGTACTGGGCGCTTGTTCCAGTGATTCTTGGGGTCATGTTTATTACAATGTTCTACTCGTCGAAAGGGGACTCGGCAATTGTCGATGAGATTGCGCACATTCCTTCGGGCTACAGCTATATCACCACTGGTGACTACAGACTGAACCCAGAACATCCACCGCTGATCAAGGATTTGGCGGCGGTACCATTGCTATTTTTGAATCTTAAGTTTCCATACGATTACTGGAAGGCTAATTTACCTGTAATCAATAACCAGTGGCAAATGGGCTGGAAATTCATCTACGAGACCGCCGGTAATGACCCCTCTAAGATTCTAGAGGCTGCTCACATTCCAATGATGCTTCTGAGCCTAACTCTCGGCCTCTTGGTCTTTATTTGGGCGAAAAAGCTATTTGGGGTCAAAGCAGGGCTGTTCGCGTTAGTTCTCTATGCTTTTGACGCCAGCATTATCGCTCACTCTAGATTTGTCACCACCGATCTCGGCATCTCATTCGCCCTTTTTCTTAATTTGTTTTCACTCTTCTATTTTCTTGAGAAACCTACCAAAAAGAGGATGTTTCTAACCGCGGTCACTTTCTTTATCGCCCTTGTGACCAAGTTCTCTGTCGCTATCCTGGGACCAGTCTACATTATCATCTTCCTAATGCTGCTAGCTCGAAAGGGGACCCAGAAAGAAACTACTCTACTAACAGGTATTTTTGATCAGAAACTTACCAAGCGCTTTATTTCCGCTCTTGTTTCATTTGCCATTATCTGTCTCTCTGGCGTTGTTATGATGTGGGGATTTTACTTTTTCCACACAATGAATATGCCAGCAGAAGTACAACGTGCTCTTATCCATGAATCCATCCCAGGTAATTCCGTTGTCGCAGACACTCTGGCCGGAATGTCAGGGAATCAAGTCACAAAGCCTCTTGCACAGTGGTTACTAGGCTTCTCAATGGTTGCCGGCCACGTTGAGGGTGGTCACGACGCCTTCTTACTTGGAATGACCTCCAATAAGGGTTGGTGGTATTACTACCCAGTAGTTCTCGCCCTAAAAACAGCTATCCCGATTTTCTTCTTCTTGGCATTTCTCTTTATCTTCCGTAAGAAACTGCAATGGAATGGCTGGTTCACAGAGATCTATCTCTGGGTGCTTCCGCTAGTCTTACTTGTAATGGGCATGCAGGGGAGCATTAACCTCGGTATCCGTTACATGCTTCCGATTTTCCCATTCATTTTCGTGGCGGTAGCCAGACTCACTGGTCTCATCGATTTCACGGCAATTAAGAATGGCCTAAAGGACTGGAAAGCCCTGAGCGTCGCCCTACTAATCCCAGTGTTAACGGTTTGGTACGTCCTAGGTTCGCTCTCTGCCTACCCACACTACCTTTCGTATTTCAACGAATTTGTAGGCGGATACCAGAACGGTTACAAATATCTCACTGACTCGAATCTAGATTGGGGACAGGATGTTAAACGCCTTTCCGAATGGATTAAGACCAGTGATATGAGCAAGGAACACAAGTGTCAGTACCAGACTTATGTTGATGTCTTCCCAGGCAGTATGCCAGCAGCTTACTACATTGGTCGTGATCGCATGATTGAGTGGCACGTCCAGAATGGTAAACCTACCGGCTGCTTCGCTATCTCGGCTACCTTTTACCAAAATTCCAAGATGAAGAAGGAAGCTAACGGCGGTATGGATTATGCTTGGCTAGACTCTGAAAAGCCGATTACAAATATTGGTGGCTCTATCCTAATCTACGACCTCAAAAAGCAATAATTTACAAGCACGACCCCTTCTTGTATAATAAACTCTGTTATTAAGAAGGGGTTTTGTTATGGCAATGTTCGGAAAAGCAAAAGAGCAGCTTGATTTTATCAAAAAAGCTCGTGAAATACAGAAGAAAATGAAGTCTGAAATCTTTACCGTCGAATCTGGCGCCGTCACGATTGTTATCAATGGTGAGCAAAAAGTACAAAAAGTGGTACTAAACAAAGACGACGTTGAGATTGAGAAACTAGAGGTTTTAGAGAAGGACATTAAGAGCGCGATAGAAAGTTCAATCAAGAAATCCCAAGAATATTCCGCAAACTTGATGAAGGAAATTGGTGATTTCGGCGGTTTCCCGGGAATGCAATAATCGCAGAGAGATAAGCCTTGAATATTATCCCCGCCAGCGTGCAAAATCTAATTGATGAATTTGCAAAGCTTCCAGGTGTCGGCCCTAAGACCGCACAGAGGCTTACTTTTTATCTGCTCCGTAAAGCCGATAAGAGCGCGCAAGACCTCGGAGCGGCGGCTAGCAACCTAAAAGAGGGGATCACCTTTTGCAAGGTTTGTTGTAATTTTACCGATTCAGAACTTTGTTCAATTTGCAACGATACATCTAGGGATTCTAGCAAGATCTGCGTCGTCGGAGAACCACTAGACGTTGTTGCACTTGAACGATCTGGAAGCTACAAAGGACTGTATCATGTTCTGGGAGGAGTAATCTCTCCAGTTGACGGCATCGGACCGGACGAGCTCTTTATTTCTCAGCTTCTCACCAGAATAAAAGATGGTGGCATCGAGGAGCTCGTGATAGCGACCAACCCGACCCTAGAAGGTGAAACCACTGCCCTATATTTACAGAAAATTATCTCGCCATATGGCGTCTCTATTACCAGAATAGCCCGAGGTTTACCGGTAGGTGGCGACCTAGAGTATGCCGATGAAGTCACTCTTTCCCGCGCCCTAGAGGGTAGACGAGAGTACTAACAGCTACAATTACTGACCACTTTGAGATATAATGGCCATGCAAAGGAGTAAAAATGCGTGATTTTTGGCGAGCCCTAAGACTAGCTGCCAGCGACAAAAAGTTAATGTTTATTGCGCTCGCGACCGTATCGGTCTCGATCGCTTTTAACGTTGCAATTCCTCTGGCCTTCAAGATGTTATTTGACGTGATTGGCGAGACTGCAAAATCTGGATCAAACGCAGTGCCGCCGGCATTTTGGCAAGCAATTGGTCTCTACGCGACTCTCTGGATTGCAAACGACGCCTTTGGCCAGATCAACTTTTACTATACCGTCTTGTGGTACAACAAGACACGTGAAATTTTATCCCGTCGAGTCTATGAACACCTTGAATCACTTTCACTAAATTACTTTGAGAATAATAGCGTTGGTAAAATTAAAGAACGCATCGACAAGGGTGTTTGGGAGCTAAACGACATAATCGAAGCTACCCTAACTGAGATTATCCCTCAATTTATTTATATTCTGATTGCGGCCAGTATCCTTTTCTCCGTCAACTGGATTTTCGGTACGATTCTTATGGCAAGTGCCCCAATCTTTATCTTAATCAGCCTAAAGTTTTCACCGCTATTACTACAGATTCAAGACAAATCAAGGGACTCAAACGAGAAACTTAGCGGTATCATGACCGAATCGATAATCAACATTAAAACCATCAAGTCTTATGCTACCGAGGATCGTCACCTCAAGGCTTTCGTGAGCCAATTACTTGAATCAATAGTTCTCGACATCAAATATGTTACGCGCAGAATATTTATGAATGTCTTCCGCTTACTTGCGATGGACTTTACACAAATTGCCATTATCGGGCTCGGCGTTTATTGGACTATTACGGGGGAGATTACCCTCGGTGCCTTTACCCTTGCCTGGCAATATACAAACCGCTCGATGCAGCCACTATGGTACATTACTCGCCTTATTGACGATGTTCAAAAGAAAATGCGCAGCGTCAAACGTGTCTTTGAGCTTCTGGACACCGAGTCAGAGATTACAGACACTCCAAATGCAAAGAAACTAAATGTTACAAAGGGTAGTATTAGCTTTAAGGACGTTACTTTCGGCTATAAGGACCACAAGGTAGTAAAGAATCTTTCTTTGGAGGTTCCGGCTGGGAAAGTTCTCGCTATTGTGGGCAAAAGTGGTTCAGGCAAAACGACTCTCGTAAAGCTGCTCTCTCGCTTCTACGACACCCAGAAGGGTACAATTACCATAGACGGGCAAAACGTCTGTGATGTGACCCAGAAATCGCTCAGAGAAGGCATTGGGGTTGTCTTACAAGACTCGATTCTCTTCAATAACTCTGTAGCCGAGAACATCGCCTACTCCAGGCCAAATGCGAAGCGGAGCGAGATTGAAAAAGCCGCCAAACAGGCGAACGCAGAGCAATTTATTGCCAAGCTACCAAATAAATACGAGACTGTAGTGGGTGAGCGAGGAGTTAAGCTCTCCGGAGGCGAGCAGCAACGTATTAACATAGCGCGGGCAATCCTCAAAAATCCGCCGATTCTGGTACTGGATGAAGCCACCTCTAGTCTTGATTCAGAGAGCGAGCAGCTAATCCAAGATGCTTTGTGGCGCCTAATTGATGGTAAAACCACAATAATCATCGCTCATCGTCTATCTACTGTTATGAAAGCTGATATAATTGTCGTAATGGACAAAGGACGCATTTCGGAAATGGGGACTCACAGCGATCTTGTAGCTCAAAAAGGGATCTATTCGAAACTATTTGAAATTCAATCTGGAGGATATCTCACATGAAACTCTACAACACGCTTACCAAACAGAAAGAGGATTTCCAACAAGAGAAAACCGATCCAGTGAAGATGTATATTTGTGGACCAACCGTCTACAACTACGCGCATATTGGTAATCTCAGAACCTACGTTAACGAGGATTTACTTCGTAGGACCTTGGAGTTTTTGGGTTACAAAATTGACGAAGTAATGAATATTACTGATATTGACGACAAAATTATTAAGTCGGCAAACGATGAGCAAACTGATATTAGCGTAGTTAGTAAAAAATACACCAAACTATTTCTTGATGATCTAGCAGCTATCAATTTCGAGCTTCCTGAGCACATGCCCAAAGCAACCGAGGAAATCGACTCCATGATTACTCTAATCTCTGATCTTTTAGAGAAGGGGTTCGCCTACAAGTCAGATGATGGCAGTATATATTTTTCAATCGCTAAATTCGCTGCGTATGGTAAGCTTGCAAATCTCGATTTTACGGGACTCAAAGAAGGAGCGCGAGTCGATCAAGACGAATATGACAAGGAAAATGCTCAAGACTTTGTCCTCTGGAAGGCAAAAAAGGCGGTCGAACCATCATGGGAAGCTCCGTTTGGGGAGGGGCGCCCCGGCTGGCATATTGAATGTTCGGCCATGAGTATGCGCTACCTTGGGGACACCATCGACATACATGCTGGAGCTGTAGATTTAATCTTTCCACATCATGAAAATGAAATTGCTCAAAGTGAAGCTAGTACCGGCAAACCCTTTGCAAAACTATGGTTTCATCCTGAACATATAATGATAAATGGCGCCAAAATGTCAAAATCATTAAAGAACTTCTACACCCTAGGGGATATTGTTACTAAATTTCAGATAGACCCTCTGGATTTTCGCATGCTTTGTCTCATGTCCCATTATCGGGAAAAGATGAACTTTACCGACCAATCAATCATCCAGGCTAGAAATACTCGCGAGAAATTATTAATGACCGTGGCCGAACTTCGTGGTGTCAAGGAATCACAGATGACATCTAACGGCTTTGCACAAGCCACTAAAAAAGCCGGAGAAGACTTTTTGGCTGCTCTAAATGATGACCTAAATACTCCAAAAGCCTTAGCTGTAATATTTGTATTTATTAAGGAATTGAATAAAGCTTTTGTACACGGTGTCTCAGAAAAAGATGCCAATGCTGCCCTTAAATTACTACTAGAATGCGACCGTGTGCTTGGCCTAGGTCTTTCCGACAGTGGCACAATCGAAACTCCCAACGAAGTGAATGTTCTACTGGAGAAGCGAGGGCTAGCTAGGAATAATAAAGACTTTGAAGCTTCTGATCGGCTTAGAACCGAAATTTTAGATCTAGGATATGAGGTCGAAGATACCGCTAACGGTCAAAAAATCAGGAAAATATAGTTTGTCTTTCTCTTGGTCTACAATCAAAAAACCTATATTTGCCCTTGCACCAATGGCAAATATTACAACCTTGCCTTTTCGCTCCATTTGCCGCGAGATGGGTGCTGATGTAGTTTTTACCCCAATGCTTTCCTCGAACGCAATAGTTTATAATCCAAACGAAACTTTTAAGATTGCTGAGTTTCTAGAAACAGAACAACCGGTAATCGTTCAAATATTTGGCTACGATGGCGACATTATCGCCCAGGCAGCACAAATGATTGACGCAAAACTACATCCCGCCGGGATAGACATCAATATGGGCTGTCCGGCGCCGAAAATTACCGGTAACGAATGCGGGTCAGGATTACTGCGCGATTACGAAAAAGCCCTAAAGATAGCCGAAACGGTTCGTAAGGCCTACAAAGGTCCACTTTCGGTAAAGGTACGTTTGGGGTGGCGTGAATTTGATGTCCTACCGTTCGTACAAGAGCTGGAACGAATCGGTATAGATGCGGTTACTGTCCATGGCCGAACAACAAAAGAAGGTTATTCGGGCAGTGCTGACTGGACAAAAATAGAGGAAATCGCCGAAGCCGTAAATATACCCGTGATAGGGAACGGAGACATCACAAATCAGAAGTCTGCCTGGATGCGGCTCGAAAAATCCCATTTAGCTGGTGTTATGATTGGCCGTGGAGCCCTAGGCAATCCCTGGATATTCCGAGCCATAAAGGAGAAGCAAGAATATTCACCTTCGACTTCAGAGATTAACGAAATTATCATACGGCAAGCAAAACTCGCTGTAAGCTCTCTTGGTGAAGAGGTTGCTATTAGGGAGTTGCGCAAACATCTCGGGTGGTAT
Source organism: uncultured Candidatus Saccharibacteria bacterium (assembly GCA_964501135.1). Classification (GTDB taxonomy): domain Bacteria; phylum Patescibacteriota; class CPR2; order UBA1875; family CAIMLA01; genus JBGSPL01. Next base: position 38,249 of record CAZCRI010000002.1, on the reverse strand, counting down.
TTGAAAGATTTCCCCGGCGCCAAGACAATACGTACAGAAGCGATGAAGGTTGGAACTCTTGCTGATGTTCTAGAGATACTCGATAAGATCAAATAGAGACCCGAGCTTGGGTCTCTATTTTCCTATAGTCTGTAAGTCGGATTCCTTTTGACGAGACATCCAATCCATGAACCGCTTACGGTGCTTCTCAATAGCCCAGTCAGAGGTCCGAAACTCGTTTTCGTGATCTTTGCGGTATTGCAAACAAATCGCAGCGTTGGCTTTATAATTTGGCACATTAAAAAGGGAGTTATACTCCTCGATAAATTTATTCAGTTGAGTCTCATTGTTTTCGATATATATAGTATAACACAAAAGTTCAGAAATGGCTGGGGAGGAGGGACTCGAACCCCCGAATGCCGGTACCAAAAACCGGTGCCTTACCACTTGGCGACTCCCCAATAGTAAATACGAATAGTGCCTAGTACGGGGTATATTTTAGCATTTTAGTATCTAGTTTTCAATTGTATATTCCAGACTTCACTATAACTTGCTAGAATAGTATAAGTGAAAGAACAAGAAGAACTACTAATAACGAGCTACTCAAATGCACTAGCAAAAACCAAGAAGGTAACGCTAAAGTTTTTCCGTGTGCTCATGGTTGGTCTTGGACTTCTAATTACAGGTATATTTCTAACAGTTTTCTTTGGCACACTTGGGCTATATTTTAAATATTCGACCGAATTTGCGCGTATCAAACCACAGAGTAACTCTACCCAGCTCGTAATTTATGACAAGGATGGGGTGGAAATTTTCCGTGGCTACGGTGCTGCAGAGCCAAGTAGGGTAAAACTCACTGAGATTCCTGACAATCTTAAAAAAGCAACGTTAGCTGCCGAGGATTTGGAATTTTATAATCACGGGCCAATATATCTCAAGGGGCTTGCACGCGCTGCATATGTAAACTGGCAGAATAGCGAGGGTAGCGGACTCGAAAAACTTACGAACCTATTTTCAGAGGGTAATTATTCACAAGGTGGCAGCACAATCACCCAGCAGCTAGTAAAAAATGTCTACCTTACTTCCGAGAAAAGCTTCGAGAGAAAAATCAAGGAAGCTGTCTTTTCATCTAAGCTAGAGGAGAAATATAGCAAAGACCAAATTCTCGAGATGTATCTCAATGAAATTTATTATGGTGAACAGGCACTGGGAATAAAGAATGCGGCCCACGTCTTTTTCGATAAAGACCTAGCTCAAATAGACCTTGCCGAAGCTTCAATGCTCGCAGGGCTACCACAAGCGCCAACATATTATGACCCCCTTGGGGTCAATTACTTGCAGGCCAAAAAACGTCAGGAGTATGTCTTGCAACAGATGTTGGAAGCAAAAATGATTACCCTAGAGGAAGCAAAAACCGCTGCAAACGAACCCCTAAATCTGGTTGGCAAGGTTGATTCATTTGATAAATATCCATACTTCTCTCAATATGTAAAAAATGAACTTTCCGATAAGCTTGGGGCCGATAATATCTCCGATAAAGGACTCAAGGTTTACACGAGCCTTGATCCAAAGTTACAGGCAATTACTGAACAACAAATCAAGGAAAAACTGGTTACACTGGCCTATAAAGGAGCAAGTAATGCAGCTGCGGTCGTTGCAGACCCGAAGACAAACACCATCCTGGCAATGGTAGGTGGTTCAGACTGGAACACAAGCAAGGTAAATGTAGCCACTAGCGAACGCCAACCCGGATCATCTTTCAAGCCTATCGTTTACGCGACTGGCTTAGAAAATGGTTACTCTGCAGCGTCAATTCTGGTTGATAAATACTTGTCCTTCGGTAGCAACCCGACTTATTCGCCAAAAAACTATAGCGGCGGTTACTCTGGATATGTAACTCTGCGTAACGCACTGGCTAGGTCTTTAAATACAACTGCCGTAGAGATGGGCAAGCTCGCCGGTCTCGATAAAGTAATTGATACGGCACATAAGCTAGGAATTACTTCCTTGAATGCGGGGGCCGATAACTATGGTCTACCGCTCTCCCTAGGTTCCGGAGAAGTCAAACTAGTCGATATGGTAGAGGCCTATTCCACCTTTGCCGATGGTGGGAAAAGAGCTCCTCAATCAGCAATCCTTTCTATCAAGAATAATCGTGGAGACAACGTTACTCTGCCTACAAGGGTCAAAAACCAAGTTATTAGCGAAGAAACCGCTTACATTATCAGTAGTATCCTTTCCGATAATAACGCTCGTTCCGTAACATTCGGGAGCGTAAGTCCCCTAAAAACCGACAAAACCACCGCCGTTAAAACTGGCACTACTGATAACTACAGTGACTCTTGGACTATGGGCTACTCGCCAGACTTTGTAGTGGGGGTTTGGATGGGAAACAATGATCATACGCCGATGAAGAATGTCTCCGGAGTTGAAGGTGCTGCCTATGTCTGGCACGATATCATCACTGCCGCCATGGCCGATAGAGCAGACACGGCTTTTACGAAGCCTTCAGGAATCAAGGAAGCTTGGATTAACCCATATACCGGGGCACTTGCTACTTGGCAGGGGAGCCCAAATATCTTAGAATATTTCAAGGACGGAACTGTGCCAACCACGAATCCAGATCGTTCATACCTAAAAGAGTTTTAAAACTAGAACGACTCGTTTATAATAGTCTCAACGGAGGTAACTGTGGCTAAAACAAAATTACTTATAGTAGAAGATGACAAATCGATTCGTGATTTGTATTGCTTAAAACTAGAGAAAAGCGGTTTTGAGGTTTTTTCGGCAGAGGACGGAGGTAAAGGACTAGACCTGGCCAAGAAAGAACTCCCTGATATTATCCTTCTCGATGTTATGATGCCCGTAATGAATGGTTTTGAAGTACTAAAACAGCTCCGAAAATACAATGATACCAAGGAGACCCCAGTTATTATCCTTTCTAACTTCGGAGAGATTGATCAGATGACAAATGGGTTTACAGCCGGTGCTACCGATTACCTAATCAAGGCAGAGCATACCCCATCTGACGTTGTAGAGATTGTTAATGAAACCCTAAAGAACAAGGGAAACATCGCTGGAGTTGCCTTTACAGACTAGAAATGTCAGTTTATAGAACCAAAGCTATCGTAATCAAAAGAAGAAACCAGGGTGAGGCCGATCGTGTGCTCACTCTTTTTTCATATGAACTAGGTAAAATATCGGCTATCGCCAAAGGTTCCCGCAAGCAGAAGAGTAAATATGGCGGGGCGGTGGAACTTTTTACCGAGGCAGAATTTGTACTCTCAACTGGTAAAACTTTTCAAATTATTACGGAAGTAGCCCCGATTAACCACTATATATCTAACACCAATGAGCTGGGCATTATCTCAGATGCACATTTTTTTTCTGAACTTACCGTAAAGACTATCGTTGAGGAGCACCCCTTGCCCAGTGTTTACGAAGCCTTAGCATTTTGTCTTCAGAGCCTCGGCAAGATCAATCACCAAATACTCAAGGTTTACTATATTTCACAAATTTTAAAGGTATTGGGTAGCTACCCAGAACTTTCGGTCTGTTTGGTTTGCCACGAGAAGCCGAAAGGCGATATCCGATTTAGCCACACTGCTGGCGGTATATTCTGCGCTGAATGTAACCCGATAACAGAGAGCCTAAAACATGCCGATCGAGATACAATTAAGCTTTGGCGCTTTATCCAAGAGGCAACTGCTAACGATATTCTGAGGTTAAGGGTCACCGAAAAACAGGCCGATTCCCTGGCCGCTGTTGTAGAACACTTTCTTACTAGCAGTACTGGGCGAGAATACCTTTCTCTCGGTGGGATCAAATTGACCACCAAGCAGTAATTTGGTATGATTTACCCATGAATAAGAGCAAAAAGTCCACTTCACCGCTTGCTTGGAACCAAGCTGACTACATCGCTAAGCGCGAAGAAATTCCAGAAAAGCTTCTCCACGATACATTACACACCGAGGGGGAACTGATGAGCCAAGAAGAAATGGAAGCCTGGATAATCGATACAAACAAAACCTTTTGTATAGTACGTGAGGCAAGCGAAGACCGATTCAACACCTTGTTCCAAGAGTTTACCGAAGATTTGCAATACCTAGTCTCATTGGGTAAGCTTACAGCAGAAGACGCAGCCGCATTACTAAACAAAGACCTATACACCTTTTAAGGAGGCGAGATGAGCACAAAGCCACAAAATGAAATGGAAAAAATAGTCAGCCTCTGTAAAAGACGCGGCTTTGTATACCCATCAAGCGAAATCTACGGCGGTTTTGCAAACTCATATTCATATGGACCATATGGCGCTCTACTTAAGAAAAATATCAAGGATCTTTGGTGGAAGACATTCGTTCAAAAAAGAATCGACATTGTCGGAATTGATGGTCCTATTCTCCTAAATCCAGCCGTATGGAAAGCATCCGGCCATACAGAGGGCTTTAACGATGCGATGGTAGACTGCAAGAAATGCCAGAACCGCTTCCGTGCCGATCATGTTGTCGAAGAAGCAACCGGCAACGACCTAGAAGGGGACTTAGACGCTCTGAACAATGCTCTAACGTCTATCAAGTGTCCCAATTGTGGTAAGACCGACTGGACCGAAGCTAAATTCCTCAATATGATGTTCAAAACTCAGATGAATAGCTACGAGGGAGACGTTTATCTTCGTCCCGAGACTGCCGGGGCAATCTTTGTGGAATACAAGAGCATTATCGATTCCATGAGAGTCCGGGTACCATTTGGTGTTGCCCAAATCGGAAAAGCTTTTCGTAACGAAATTGTGGCACGCAACTTTATTTTCCGTCTCCGTGAATTTGAACAGATGGAGATTGAATATTTTATTGACCCTAAAATAAAATGGGAACCACTTTTTGACGACTGGCTTGCTGCCCAAGAAAGTTTTGCCATGTCTCTTGGTATTACCGACACCCAGATGCGCCGCTATGAACACCTGAAGGAAAAGCTTTCGCACTACTCCAAGAAAACGATTGATATTGAATACCAGTATCCATTTGGCTTTTCCGAGCTTTTTGGCCTTGCCCATAGAGGTGATTTTGACCTTTCATCACACCAAAAGGCCTCTGGTGTCGATCTATCCTATATCGACCCAACTAGTAGCGAGAAATTTCTGCCTCACGTCCTAGAGCCAACTTTCGGACTAGACCGTTCGATTCTCGCCGCACTCTGCTCTGCTTACACCGAAGAGAAACTAGATACCGACGAACGCGTAGTCCTTAAATTCCCGGTGAGCATTGCTCCGATCAAGGTAGCGGTCTTCCCACTGCTCAAAAATAAACCGGAGCTTGTTTCCCTTGCCAAAGAGCTCTATGAGACGCTGGCCGAAGACTATATGTGTGAATTCGACGACAACGGTAACATCGGTAAACGTTACCGCCGCCAGGACGAAATCGGCACCCCATTCTGTGTTACTGTAGACTTTGAATCAATAGACGACAAATGCGTCACCGTAAGACACCGTGACACCATGAAGCAGGAACGGGTAAAAATTGCCGACCTAGGTACCTTTTTCCACAGTTCTGGACTGAGATAAAAGGGTTGACAAAAGAGCCTCTAGAAACTAGAATTTGTAGGCGTTCCGAAAGGACGTAAAAGGGCTAGGAGTGACCAAACTCCTATCTTTTTACTCTCAAAATGAAGATTAATAAACCAAAACAACACAGTTAGGAGTGTCATGGATACAAAAGAAATCTACCTAACAAAAGCGGGGCTTTCAAAACTACAAAACGAGTACGACGAACTTACTACCGATGGCCGTAAGAAAATAGCTGATATGATTAAAACCGCCAAAGAGTATGGTGACCTTTCTGAAAACTCGGAATACGCTGACGCTAAGGATCAACAGGTCTTCATCGAAGGTCGTATCGCTGAACTAGAACACATCCTCAAGGGTGCAGTAATCATCGACGAGTCACACAACAACTGTACCGAAGTCAATGTTGGCTGTTCCGTACACGTTGAAGTCAACAAGGGCGAGATGGAATTCATGATTGTTGGAAGCGCCGAAGCAGACCCAGAAAAAGGTTGGATTTCAAATGAATCACCAATTGGTAAAGCACTTCTAGGCAAGAAAGCAGGGGAGACCGTAGAGATCGAGGTACCTGCTGGTAAAATTGAGTACAAGATCAAAAAGATCAAGTAATCAAAACAATTTGTTAATGAAACCCCTTCAAAAGCCCATTGCGGCAACGTCATAAGGGGTTTTTTAATAGCCAAATAGCCTATAATGCGGTAAAATTAGTACATATTTATACCGTTAGACAGGAAGGAAACAGCATGTTCTGGGCAGATGAAATCGCCGCTAAACTGGATAAAAAGAAACCTCAACTCGTAGATGACGCCTGGAGCGCCTCGGGCTTTGCTCACGTCGGTAGTCTACGTGGACTTGTGGTCCACGATATTGCAAACCGAGCCCTACTTAACGATGGCCTAAAATCGCGCTATACCTTTATCCTAGACGATTTTGACCCCATGGATGGCATGCCAGTCTACCTAGACAGTAAAAAATATGCTGACGAGATGGGAAAACCTTTATTTACAATTCCTTCACCTACTGAGGGTCTGGTACTTTCGGAGTATTTTAGCGAAGAATTTATCGCTACTGCTACCCGAGTTGGAGCAAAACCAGAGTTTCTCCGCATGTCAGAGCTCTACAAGAGCGGTAAAATGAATGATGTAATCAAAGAGGCTCTTACCGCCGTTACAGAGATCAAAGAGATCTACAAACGCGTCAGCCACGCAGACAAGGGTGAAAAGTGGCTTCCCTTCCAACCAATTTGCGAACAGTGCGGCAAGATTGGAAGCACCACTGTTACCGATTGGGATGGTGAACTCGTAACCTATATTTGTGAAGAAGCGAAAGTAGAGTGGGCCAAAGGTTGTGGTCACACCGGTAAAGTCTCGCCCTACAATGGCACCGGTAAGCTCTACTGGCGTGTAGAGTGGCCAGCTCGTTGGAAAGCGCTCGGAATAACCGTTGAAGGTGAAGGTAAAGACCACTGGGCAGCAGGTGGAAGTCGCGAAATGGCAGATGTTCTAACGCGTGAAGTTTTTGCTTACCAAAGTCCAGCCGACATTCGTTATGACTTTTTTGTAATCGGTGGAAAGAAAATGAGCTCTTCCAAGGGTCTCGGGGTCTCCGCCAAGGAAATGTCGGAGATATTACCACCTGAGTTAGTAAGGTACCTGATGGCCAAAAACCCAAAGAAAGTGATTGAATTTGACCCTGCAGGCGTTACTATCCCAAATCTTTTCGATGATTATGATCGAGCCATGAAGGCCTACCTCGGCGAAATGGACTTCCCTGACATTGCCAGAGCGTGGGAAATCGTACAAGATGCCGGCTTCGAAGCTGGTTACCGAATGCGTTTCTCGAAGGTAGCACTAGCAGTACAAATGCCACGGGTTGATATCTACACTGAAGCTGCCGCTGAAAAGGGAAGTGCACTCAGTAAATCCGAGCTTGCAAATCTGGAGGAGAGAATTCTCTATGCCAAGAAATGGCTCGAAAAGTATGCCCCAGCTGACTTTATCTTCAAGGTTGCCGAGGCTATGCCAGAGATTACCCTGAATACCACTCAACGTGACTTTCTTTCTCAGCTGCTTCTCAGCTTCAAGGCAAAGAGTGGTTGGACAGGAGAAGAATTGCACGGCGAAATTCATGAAATCAAAAAACAAACCGAGATCTCGCCAAAGGAAGCTTTTTCGGCCATTTACCTGTCATTCCTGGGCAAAGAATCCGGACCGCAGGCTGGCTGGCTCCTTGCCTCCCTTGAACCTAAATTTGTTGAAGATCGACTCACCAAAGCTACAAAATAGCACGTCCTTGCTATAATAGAGACAGGAGATAACATGTTAGACATCAAATATATACGTGGACACGCCAAGGAAGTGGCAACAAATTGCCGCAATCGTGGCTCCAAAGCCGATATCCCAAAGCTTCTCGATCTCGATAAAGAGAAGAACGAACTCTCTGCCAAGATTGATGAATTTCGTGCTGAACGAAACAAGATTAAAGGGAAACCAACTGCAGCCGAGATCGAGCTTCTTGCCCAAAATAAAGCCAAGGAAGAGAAGTTAGCAGAAAAACTAGCTAAGGTAGAGACCGAATATCGAGATATTTGGTTTAGCGTGCCAAATCTTACTCATCCCGAAGTTCACGTCAGTCAAGATGAAGATGACAATCCTGTGCTTGAAATAGTAGGTGAGCCAACCAAATTTAATTTTACGCCGCTTGATCACCTGGCGCTTGCTGAAAAACACGACTTAATCGACTTTGACCGTGCCACCAAGGTTGCGGGCGCTAAATTTTACTATCTCAAAAATGAACTAGCAACGATGGAACTAGCGCTTGCTAGCTATGCGATGGAAATTGCAGTAAAACATGGTTTTACCCCCTTCACCACCCCCGACGTAGCCAAAAAGGAGGTCCTTTATGGGCTTGGTTTCAATCCGCGTGGAGACTCAACTCAAGTTTACAATCTAGAAGATACCGACCTATCTCTCATTGGAACTGCCGAGATTACGATGGGGGGCTACCATATGGACGAAATTCTAGAGGCCCAAACGCTTCCTCGAAAGTATGTCGCCCTCTCTCACTGTTTCCGAACAGAAGCAGGTTCTTATTCCAAATTCTCAAAAGGGATTTTCCGGGTTCACCAGTTCACCAAAGTCGAAATGTTTCAGTACGTTCTACCAGATATGGCGGAGGCAGCCCATGAGGAACTTCTTTCAATCGAGAAGGAAATATTCTCTGGCTTAGAGATTCCATATCGAGTAATCGACCATTGCACTGCCGATCTCGGGGCTCCAGCCATTCGGACCTACGATCTCGAAGCTTGGATGCCTGGTAAGCCAAATAAAAATGGTTCTCTTGGAGACTGGGCAGAAGTGACCTCAACCTCAAATTGTACCGACTATCAGTCTCGTGCCCTCAGCATCAAATATAGAGACGGCGACAAAAAAGACTTTGTCTATATGCTAAACGGCACTGCGGTGGCCACAACCAGGGCACTAATCGCAATTGTCGAGAATAACCAGCAAGCCGATGGCAGTATCAAGATTCCAAAAGTCTTACAAAAATGGGTAGGCAAGGAAATTATAAAATAAGGAGGAAATCATGAAACTCAACATTTCTGGTCATGAAACCACAGTAACCCCTGAGCTCAAAAAATATATTGAAAAAAAGATGAACAAACTTTGCAAACACTACAAGGCTGTCCTTGAGATTGACGTTGTAGTTGAAGAAAGTAAAAAGAAGACCGAGAAGAAGCTTGCTTCTGCCAAGACTACCGTTCAGGTTGCAGGACCCGATATTACTGCGGCTGCTGAGGCCAAGACACTTTTTGCTGCTGTTGATGAACTAGAACGCAAGCTTATTCGCCTCCTCGAAAAGAACAAGGCGGCACATAGTCCAAAAGTTTCTCGAATTACCAAAGGCAAGAATCTTCTAAAAAAGATCCTCAAAATAGAAAGTCGCCAGTAGATGTCACTACTTAGTAAAATTATCGGCGACCCAAACCAAAAGCGAGTTGCCAAACTACAGAAATACGTCGACGCTACCAACAGTCTGGAAAGCAGGGTTGGCTCACTTCGTGACGAGCAAATTGTGACCCGAATTGCCGAGATTCGCAAAGAGGTCGAGGCAAAACTTACAAAAGAGCTCGAAAAGGAAACCGACAAGGACAGCATTCGCACAATAGAAAATGATGCCCTGGAGAGCCACATCCCTGAGGTTTTTGCTCTAACGCGAGAAGCCTCAAAGCGAGTACTAGGAATGCGCCACTTTGATGTTCAGCTTATCGGTGGACTCGTTCTCCATGAAGGCAACATCTCTGAGATGATGACCGGTGAAGGAAAAACCCTGGTAGCTACCTTACCAGTAGTTCTGAATGCCCTTACAGGAAAAGGGGTCCATGTAGTAACCGTAAATGACTATCTAGCTCGTCGTGATGCTGGCTGGATGGGAAAACTCTACCATGCCCTTGGTCTTAGCGTTGGTATCATTGTTCACGATGCCGCTTTTGTCTACGACCCAGAATACGAAAACACCAATGTTATTGATGAGACTACCGAGAATCTTCGCCCAGTTAGCCGCAAAGAGGCATATGCCGCCGATATTACTTATGGCACCAACAACGAATACGGCTTTGATTATCTGCGCGACAACATGGTCCAAACCGCTGAACAAATGGTACAAAGACCGCTTCACTATGCAGTTGTCGACGAAGTAGACTCAATCCTGATTGACGAGGCCAGGACACCACTGATTATTTCCGCTCCAGCCGAGGAAAGTACCGACAAATACACCGAAATCGACCAGCTGGTAAAAAAACTAAAGCCAGAAACCGACTATACCCTCGACGAGAAACAAAAAGCCGTTTCTCTCACTGATGAGGGTATTGCCCACATGGAGAAGCTTCTCGGTGTCGAGAATATTTATGAAGAATTCGGCATCGAAAACGTTCACCACATCGAGCAAGCCTTGAAGGCGAATGTGATGTTCAAAATTGATAAAGATTACGTCATTCGCGATGGCGAGATTGTAATTGTCGATGAATTTACAGGACGTCTGATGTTTGGACGCCGCTATAGCGAGGGTTTACACCAGGCGATTGAAGCCAAGGAAAACGTAACCGTAAATCGAGAGTCGCTGACCCTGGCAACAATTTCCTTCCAGAATTACTTCCGTTTATATATAAAACTTGCCGGCATGACCGGTACAGCAGCGACTGAGGCAGAGGAATTTGCCAAAATCTACAAACTTGAGGTAATCAAGATCCCAACTAACAAGAATAATATTCGTATCGACGAGGCTGATCTAATTTACAAGAATGAACGCGGTAAATTTAATGCTGTTGTCGCTGATATCAAAGAGCGACAAGCCAAAGGACAGCCAGTCTTGGTGGGTACAGTTAGTATTGAAAAAAATGAACTTCTCTCGGATCTTCTCAAACGTAATGGCGTTAAACACCAAGTTCTAAATGCTAAAAATCACGAAAAAGAAGCAATGATCATAAAGAGTGCCGGACAAAAAGGTGCCGTCACTGTGGCTACCAATATGGCCGGTCGTGGAACCGACATCGTGCTTGAAGATGGAGTAGCTAATCTCGGTGGTCTTCACGTAATCGGTACTGAGAGGCACGAATCTCGCCGTATCGACAACCAGCTCCGCGGACGTTGTGCCCGTCAAGGCGATCCCGGATCCACCCAATTCTATGTCTCCCTCGAGGACGACCTAATGCGCATCTTTGGTAGCGAACGTGTCGGTAGTATCATGGAGAAACTTGGCCTACCCGAAGATCAAGCGATTCAGCATAGCATGATCTCAAAAAGTCTAGAATCCGCCCAGCAAAAGGTAGAGGGTCATAACTTTGACATCCGCAAACATCTTGTCGAATACGACGATGTCATGAACAAGCAACGTACCTACATCTACAAACTTCGCAGTCAGGTACTTACCGAAGCAAGTCTCAGGGATAATTATCTAGAAATCCTGGCAGACACTGCACAGAACCTTGTGGCTATGAATACTCACGCTGAAACCGGTGAAATTATAGCTAGCGACCTCGAGAAAGAGCTTGTGATGATCATCGGCTCCAAGGTAACTATCGACAAGAAAACACTGCAGGGGCCACCAAGTGAGCTTGCAGAGGCCATCCAAGAGGTATTTATCCAGGCTTATGACGCTAAAGAAAAACGCATCGGCTCAGATTTGATGCGCATTCTCGAGAGGGCCCTCTACCTACGCACCATCGATATGCTCTGGATTGACCACTTGGATGCCATCGACAGACTTCGCGACGGTATTGGACTTCGAGGTTATGGCCAGAAAGACCCTCTAATTGAATACAAAAACGAATCATATAGGATGTTCAAGCTTCTTCTTTCCGCAATCAATAGTGAGATCGTAAACATGGTTTATAAAGTTGAGATCACCGCCAATGCACCGGTTGCAGAGACCAAAGTCACTAAGATGGCAAAAGAAGCCGAGAATAACGCAGCAAAAGACAAGGCCGCCGCATCACGGGGTAAGCATGAGGTCGGGCGAAACGATCCCTGCCCATGCGGTAGTGGTAAAAAATACAAAAAGTGCCACGGGAAATAAGATGACGCTACAGGAGGAGGGCGAGCTAATCGTCGCCAATTTAAGATTACCAGAAACCTTGAATCAATTTGGGGAAGCTCATCTGGTAGGAAACATCGCCCTCCATACTACCGTAAAGCCAGATATTGATTTTGTAATCTATTGCGAGCCCACGGAGTGGGAGGCAATCGTTTCTGGACTAAAAACAGCATTTTCAGCCACTGGTCACGACAAGTACGAAGAGCGCGAGCTAAAGCAAAGTGGCAAATACCTGATTACATTTGAACACCAGGAAGGTAGTAACCCTTGGTCAATTGATATTACCCTTACCCAAAAGGGAGAAAGTTACCTCACAGACTCCTATCAATTCTACCTAGACTACAAGGAGAAATTCACTCCTGAGATAGTAAGAATTATATTGCCCCTCAAAGAGTACTTTCTTAAGAAGCGAATGCTGCGCAATAGCATGTCCTATTATATATATCGCGCCGTGATCGATGAAGACGCCACCACTGTTACTGATATCTATGACTATTTAAAGAAGAATAAAATTTACCTAGGAAGATTTACAGAATGATAAAAGCCGTATTTTTTGATGCTATTGACACTCTCTTTATGTCCTATCCATCTAAGGTGGGTCTTTATGTAAGGATTTTGAAGAAAGTTACAGGTAAAAATTTCAGTGAAAAGCAAGTATCTTTAGCTTGGGCAGTCGTTTTTAAGGAGACTGAAAAAGCTGGTTTGATAGAGTCTCGAGGGAAAGGTAGAAATATGGCTTGGGTAGGGTTTAATGCTAATCTTCTCCGACAACTAGGGATTACCGAAGGCGCTGCCGAAATGGGGGAACGTCTAAAATTTGAATCCTGGGGAAACCCTGAAAACTACAGACTATTCAGCGACGTAAATAACGCTCTAGTTGTCCTTAAGCAACAAGGTATTTTTGTTGGTTGTGTCTCAAACGAGGACGGCTGGCTTCCTGACTTTTTTACCCACTTTGGGATTGACAAGGATTTTAGCTTCATACTTGCTTCTGAACAAATCGGTTTCGAAAAACCCGAACCTGAAATCTTTGAAAAGGCTCTAGAAATCTCCGGTTTCAAGGCTCACGAGGTTCTCTTTGTCGGCGATAGCCTCATTAGTGACTACTTTGGCTCTAAAGCAGTTGGAATGAAGGCGGTCCTTATTGACCGAGAACACAAAGTAGCCGATGATAGTATATGTAAAATTGATTCACTTGAGAAAATACAGGAGCTACTATGATCCAGCCACCACTATTATCAGTCGTTTTAACTTCGGGCTTCGTAGACAGCTTCAATCCATGCGCAATCTCGCTTTTGCTCATCTATATTTCCCTAATGTTTACCCTCAAGAAGGACCGCAAAGACATTATGGCCTTTGCTCTTGCCTACATAATCTCAATTTATGTTACGTATTTTTTGATTGGAATTTCTGGGCTCAAGATCCTCGACTTTATGCGCGCCTCTAGCCTGCCAATTCCAAACCTAGTGGCAAAGCTTGGTGCAGCACTAGTCTTTTTCTTTGGCGCCATGAATATCAAGGAATATTTCTTTCCCAATTTACCATTTAGTGTCCGCATCCCGCTTAAAGTTCGCGGCTACGTCAGTAAATACGCCTACGAGGCGACCATTACCTCCGCGGTTGTGGTTGGTTTTTTAATCGGAATCTACGAATTCCCTTGCTCGGGGGCTATCTATCTCGCCATTATCAGTCTATTACACACCCAGGTAAATTTCTTTGTCGGCGTCGGCTATTTACTACTCTATAATTTAATGTTTATACTTCCTCTGATTGGAATTTTCGCCCTAACTACCAACAAGCTCACCACCGAGAAGTTTATCAACCTTCAAGAAAAACACGGCCGCAAACTCCACCTGTTCCTCGCCTTTATGATGCTAATACTCGGCGTCGTAATTCTCTGGTTCACCAAATAAACCGTATTCAAAAGATGGTCAAAGCCGATTTTCTTTGACTACAGTGCTATAATATATGTAAGGAGAGGGACACCTCTCTTTTCTTTATAGATTTTTTCCGACTGAAAAGTACTTGACAAGTTTATATATTTGTGATATATTGTTCAGTCGACTAGAAATAGATGAGTCGGCATCAAACAAACTCCCGCTGATCGTTTCAGCGTGCACCTTGACTACACGGTTCGAACAATTCCCAGGAAGGGAGCCCACCATGAAGCGAACGTTTCTTGCGGTCATTCTGGTTGTCCTTGTGGCAGCTCTGATGGCCCCGGCCGCCGCACAGGCGACCACATGGCACTACTGGCACCACGTAGGGGGAGACCCCCTGCACGCCAACGTCAACACGGCGGGTGAATTCAGCTATCTGATGCTGAACAGCTCGAAGTACGCGACGGCCCAGAAGCTCGTTGCCAAAGCAGACGGATTGCCCTCTTGGGTCATGAAGTCCGCCAAGAGCGAGCTCCAGGACGGCGATATTCACTCGAGTACCATCGGCATCGGTACCAAGGTTGGTGCCATGTCGTACGGTCGCAAGGTGGTTCGTGTCATGAAGAACACCATCTACCACGGCCAGTACAAGCACCTGTCTTACTACTACGTGAACGCCTCGAAGACGACTACGGTCACCATCGACGGCAAGACGTACCGCAAGACAGTGACGTACAGAGTGTCCATGGCAAAGAAGTGCGGCAATGTCTTTGTCTTCCACAAGACGACGAAGCTCAAGCTCGTACCTCCCAGTCCTACTCACGACCTCGCGGTCCTGGCAGGCGGCGAGTACAGCTGCCTGATTCCGGAGAAGGTAAACGCGGTGCTTATCGCGACCCCCTCTGGGCACAGTGATGGTGACGCCGTCACCTACACCTGGAACGTCAACGGGACAAACTACACCACCACGGAGTCGCGCTTCCCGCTCGACCTCCAGTACGAGGTGTGGTACAACATCACGCTGACCGCAAAGGACACCGCCGGCCACCAGGCTACGGCCACCCTGGCACCGAGGTTCTTCGAGAGCCCCGGCACTCCGCCGCAGTAGCGGCAAAAACAAGTTCGAATCGTCGAAGCCAGGGTCGCGCAACCGCGCGACCCTGGCAAGACACTTTTATCCCAAACCCTGAGTATCAGTGAAGAGCTAATACTTGGAGCAAAATATAAAAGGAGTACAGAAATGAAGAAACTAAAATACCTTGCTTTATTGGCAATTGCGACCCTAATGGTCCCAATCCTGTCATTAGCTGCACCTAGTCCAGTACTAGACGCTGCTAACCTATATAAAGTAAAAAACCAAACTAACGGCGGCGAGTGGAGCAACAGTGTTACTGCGAGCCCAGATCAGAAAGTGGCTTTCTATGTCCATATCCACAATGGAACCATAGATACCGTAACTTCTAATGTTCGTGCCCAGGTAACACTGCCTTTGGACGACTTCACAAGTTACACCTCAACAGCCACAGTAAGCTCTAGCAATACAGCGTCTGTTAGCGCTACTACCCAGTTAAATCTGACCCGATCAGCAAAGCTAGTCTATGTGCCTGGTTCTACAGTACTGTATAACCATAACGCGCAGGTAGAAACAAGCCTACCCGACGGTATCACTTCTGGTGGTATTACAGTCCTAAACACCCTAAACGGTTGTTGGGAATACGAAAAATGGGTACGCTTCGAAGCGCTAGTAGTAGCTCAGCCCGAAGCTCCGACCTGTACTCTTAGTGCAGATCCAAGCACAATTACCAAGGGTGCGAACTCTACTCTTAGCTATACTACAACCAATGCCGTATCGGCTTCGATCGACAATGGAGTAGGAAACGTAGCTTTGCCTTCTGGTACAGTTACCGTTAAGCCATCTGTTGGCACTACATACACTCTTACAGTACATGGTCAGGATGATACCGTCCTCTGTAATAGTACGGTTAGTGTAACGGACACACCAAATCCTCCTGTCGTAGTAACCACTGGTAAGGGCAATATGCCTACCTCTGGTCCAGCAGAAGCCGCAGCTGGAGCTACAGGTATCGCCGGTATGAGCGGTGCCGCTTGGGCCTACCTAAGAAGTAAGAAGAACTTACTCGGTGCTCTCAAAAAGATTAAATAATCTTTAGGCCAAAAGACCCCTCGCATGAGGGGTCTTTTGCTATCTACGCGCTCGCAATACGTACACTTTTCCCGTATAATACCCTCATGAACGAAATTAGAGAACGGCTAAAAAGCTTATCGGAACGTCTAGAAAAGGCGTTTTTGATGTTGAACCTCGAAGAAGATCGAACCAGGCTAGAATCCCTTCAAGCAGAGGCTTCTCGAGAAGGTTTCTGGGACAATGTTTCTGCTGCCCAGGAAACCATGCAGCAAATTGGAAACATCGAGAATCGACTCAAAAGTTGGGATCAGATTACGGCTGATATCAATGACCTGACTGAACTTACTGCCGATACTATAGAGAATGATCATGAGATGGTAGCCGAGATTGTAGGTGGCATCGAGAAAGCCGAGAAAACATTCGAAACGCTTGAGTTTGAATTACTTTTTAAGGGACCCCATGATCATGAAAACGCAATTCTTTCTATCAGTGCCGGAAGTGGGGGAGTCGATGCCCAAGATTGGGCCGAAATGCTCGGGAAGATGTATCTCAAGTTCGCTGAGAAAAGAGGGTTTGGTGTCACTATTATCAGTGAGACCGCCGGAGACGAAGCGGGAATCAAGGGGATGACCATTGAGATTAAGGGCCCTCAGGCCTATGGCTATCTACGTAGTGAACATGGCGTCCACCGGTTGGTGAGGATTTCACCATATGACGCCGCCAAGGCGAGGCATACCTCGTTTGCTTTAGTGGAGGTGGTCCCAGAGATAGTTGCTGCTGATTACAAGCTAGACGAGAAGGAACTCCGAATTGACGTATATCGTTCAGGTGGCCACGGAGGCCAGAGCGTCAATACTACCGACTCGGCTGTTCGTATTACTCATCTCCCAACCGGACTTACGGCAACCTGCCAAAATGAACGCAGCCAACTGCAGAATAAAGAAACTGCCATGAAGGTCCTAGTTGCCAAGCTTATTGACCTCGAAGAGAAAGAGAAAGCTGCCGAACTGGCTAAGATCAAAGGCGAAAACATCTCCGCAGAGTGGGGAAACCAGATCCGTTCCTATGTCCTGCAACCCTATACGCTGGTAAAGGACCACCGCACAAGCTACGAGACTGCCGATGTCCAAAAAGTACTAGAAGGTGGCATTGATGAGTTCATAGAAGCGTGGTTACGCGACGGCAAAAAGTAACTCATTTGAGCAAATATCTTATACGGATTCAACCTTGACCCCAAAGCGAGATAAGTTTAAACTATTTATGTAAACGTACCAACCAAGAGAGGGAAACCACATCTCAATGATATATTTTGAGAAAGTATCAAAAATTTATAAGACAAAAGAGGGTACCCAATCCGATGCTCTCGTCAACGTCTCAATGCATATAAAACCTGGCGAATTCGTCAGTGTTGTTGGCTCATCTGGAGCCGGAAAATCGACTCTAATTAAACTAATAAACCGCGAAATTGTCCCTGATACGGGGCGAATTTATGTTGGGGGTCTAGACTATGCGGAACTCAAGAAACGAGATATTCCTTACCTAAGGCGTAAGATAGGCGTAGTCTTTCAGGATTATAAACTGCTTCCTAAGAAAACTGTTTTCGAAAATATAGCCTATGCGCTAGAGGTTGCCGGAGTCAAAAACAAGGAAATCAAGGAGCGAGTACCGAAGATTATCGAGCTCGTAGCACTTTCGGACAAGATAAACTGCTTCCCACGCGAGCTCTCTGGTGGTGAACGTCAACGTGTCGCCATTGCACGCGCCCTTGTTCACCAACCAAGGATTCTCATTGCAGACGAACCGACAGGAAACCTAGACCCCAAAACGTCTTGGGATATTATCGAGATCCTAACCAAAATTAACGAGATGGGTACTACTATAATTATGACCACCCACAACTCACACATTGTTAATAAACTTAAAAAACGTGTTATCAAAATTCAAGACGGCAAAATAGTACGTGACGAAAAAATGGGGAGGTACGATAACTAATGCAAGCATTTATTCGCGTATTTAAGGCAGGCGTTTCTAGTTTCTTCCGTAACGGGTGGCTCTCTGTAGCCTCAATCACTGTTATGGTACTGACTCTCCTAACTCTCTCCATGTTTTTCGTAATCAACATGGCCCTCGGCACTGGCATTAAGACAATTCAAGATAAGATCGACATGTCGGTGTATCTCAAGGAGGATGTGAAGCAATCAGTCGTTATTGGCATGCAAAATGACCTCGCAAATCTACCGGACGTCAAATCTATTAAGTATATTTCAAAGGACGATGCTCTGGCTAAATTCAAGAAACAAAACGCCAATAACAAGGCGCTGATCGAGTCTATCGACAGCATTGGCAATTCACTACCAGCCAGTCTGGAAATTAAAGTATACAATCCAGATAAGCTAAATAGTATTAGCGACATTCTGGCACAAAATAAGTACAAGATTGCAATCGACAAGATTAGCTACCAGGACAACAAGGCAATCATTCAGAATCTACTGAAGGCAACCAACTTCAGCCGCGAAGTAGGAATCGGAATTACGGTCGTCTTTACAATTGTCTCACTTGTCATCATCTTCAATACCGTCCGTATCGCAATCTTCTCACGTATGGAGGAGATTGAGATTATGAAGCTCGTTGGTGCGACGCCAAACTTCATCAAGGGCCCGTTTCTTATTGAGGGAGCAATCTATGGGTTTGTTGCAACCTTCATCTCACTAACAATTATGTCATCGCTCTTGTACTTCGCGGCCCCAGCACTAGCTAACTACTTTAGTGACGCGGGGACTAGTCTTACGGACTACATGAGAAACAACGTAGTTATTATCACATTTGCTCAGCTAGTAATCGGTTTCGCAATCGGGGTCTTCTCTAGCTGGCTCGCTATTCGTAAACACCTTCGGCTCCAATCTTGACAGGGCTGTCAAAAGTGATAGAATATCCTAAGGAGGGTAGATGTACCATCTTATCTCAAAAATTAAACTTCTAAATATAAAAAAGAATACCAGGGCACTCGGCAAATCAATTGGCGTATTATTTTTGATTGTAACCCTAGCGGTTCCTTTTTCACTCTATGAGGCAAAACCAGCCAGAGCTCTTTCCGAAATTGAGAAGATCAACCAACAGATTGAGGGTATTAATAAATCAATTAGCGATAACCTAGCCAAGAAACAGACTGCAGAAAATGAATTGACTACCATTGATTCACAGGTAGAAGTAATTCGCTTGCAAGTCAACTCGACTCAATTGCAACTAGATCAGGCAAATGCCCAAATTGCATCGCTTACAGCAAAGATTACTGAGTCCGAGGACAACATTACAAAACAAAAGACACTGCTTGGCCAATACATTCGCCAAATGTATATAGATGGACAAGTTTCCCAGGTTCAGCTTGTTCTAACTGCAAAGAATTTTTCTGACTTTGTGGACCGTTCGGAATACCTAAATACAATGCAAGCCAAAGTAACCGATACCGTAAAGAAGATTGTTGCACTAAAAGACGAGCTGACAAAGCAAAAGAATGAAGTAGAGGTGACCAAGGCAAACGCTGAGTCATTGCTTGCTTCGCAGACAGCACAAAAGAACGCTCTTGCCTCGCAACAAGCCTATAGAAACTCAATAATAGCTGGCGTTAACGCTTCCAATAACGACCTTGCAAGCCAAAAAGATGCACTTTACCAAAAGAAAGCGCGTCTTTCAGCCGCTTATGGTGAAACCATCCTAAACGGCTCTAGTGACTATCCCTGGGGCAGTCCAGTACCAAGGTCCTTGAGTTGTAATTATGGCACTTGTACCGAGGATGGCATGGGGTATTACATCGGTCAGTGTACATCGTACGTTGCCTGGAAACGACGTAAAATCGGGAAACCAATTCCTCCAGCTATCGGTAATGGTGGCGAGTGGACAGGAGGCGCCGCTGGCTATCCTCAGAGCTACTCACCTCAAGCTGGAGACGCCATGGTCTTTCCAAACCTAGGTAGCTACGGCCACGTTGCCTTTGTTGACTCTGTAAATGGAGATGGCACGGTAAATATTTCAGAATATAACTGGACACCGGATTCTTTCACAATGAGAACCGTAAATCCATACAGCTATGGTGCTTACTTTATTCACTAGAACAAATTGCCACCACACTCAAACTAAGTTACAATAAAAGGTGCTAAATAAGGTGCCTTTTATGATTGGTAAATCCGCCAAACAAACCAAAGAATGCAACGACCAGCGTAATACCAAAATCTTGGTCGGGGCCGTTATTTTTATCTCATTTATTTTTGGCTGGGCATTTGGCCATATGGACTTTCAAACTCAAGGGGTAAATTCGGTAAATATCACCGGTAAAACCACCAGCACAAACTCGGTAGACTTTTCGCTTTTCTGGCAAGTCTGGGACCGTGTTGCCAGGAATTTTGACGGGAAAGTTGATGCCCAAAAAATGGTATATGGGGCGATTAACGGAATGGTGAAGTCTCTGGGTGACCCCTATACTGTATTCATGACCCCAGACGAGGCAAAATCCTTTAGCCAGGAACTCGAGGGAAGCATCAACGGCATCGGGGCAGAAGTAGGGATTAAAGATAATCGAGTTATAGTAATTGCCCCTATTGATGGCTCTCCGGCAAGCAAGGCTGGAATTATGGCAAATGACGTTATCCTTACCATCGACAGCATGGACACCACCGGAATGGATCTCGGAACGGCAGTTTCAAAAATTCGTGGAGAAGTCGGTACCAAAGTAAAGCTTTCTATCCAACGCGGTACGGCAAAACTTGATTATGAAATTACCAGAGCTAAAGTAGATACCAAAAGCGTCAAATGGGAGATTAAAGCCAATAATGTTGGGTACATTCAGATTACTCGCTTTGATGCCAACACCTCATCACAGATAAAAGAGGCCACGCAGGACCTAGCGGGCAAGAATGCAAAAGCGATAATTCTTGACCTTCGTAACAACCCTGGTGGCTACCTAGACGCCGCTGTTGATGTCGCTAGTGAATTTGTAAAATCAGGGATTGTGGTTTCCGAGAAGACTACCGAAAAAAGTGGCACGGAGCAAAAGTATTTTGCCACCGGAAAGGGAAATCTGACAGATACAAAAATTCCTGTAGTGATTCTAACCAATGGTGGATCGGCATCAGCCTCAGAGATAGTTGCCGGCGCAATAAAAGATAATGGTCGAGGCACGCTGATAGGTGAGAAGACCTTTGGCAAGGGCTCGGTGCAAACCGTCGATACCTTGGCCGGAGGAGCTAGCATCCGCATAACTGTCGCACACTGGTTTACTCCCAAGGGCAAGAATATCAGCAAGGAAGGAATCAGTCCGGATATTGAGGTAAAGCTCACCGAGGATGACGCCAAAACAGAGAAAGATCCGCAGCTGGACAAGGCAATTAGTTATTTATTAGATAAGCTAAAATAGGAGAAAATCATGAAAGTACTGTTTCTACAGAACCAAGAACACCACAAAGTTGGCGATATCAAGGAAGTTCCAGATGGCTACGCGCGAAACTACCTTTTGAAAAAGGGGATTGCGGTGCCTGCAAGTGAAGACAAGGTAAAGGAACTCGAGTCAAAAATCGAAAAGATCAAGAAAGAAGAAGAGAAGGCGACTCTGGAACTATCAACACTTGCCGAAAAAATCGAGGCCTCTACTTTTGTAATTTCAGCTCAAGCAGGGGATGAAGGCAAGCTCTTTGGAGCGGTCACAAATCGCGACCTTGCTGAAGCTCTTGCAACCAAGAAATTTACAGTCGACAAACACGATATTGAAATCCTAGAACCAATTCACGACTTAGGTGAGCACGAAGCCACTGTAAAACTTGGACACGGGGTTCACGCTACTATGAAGGTTACCGTCGAACGAGCCGCATAATAATCCTTGACTCGAAGTGGATTTTCAGGTATAATTTTCTGGTATTTCGCACCAAGAGTGCACACATAAGCTACTAAGGAGACTCCAAGATGTCACATACAAAGGCAGGCGGTTCCACAAGAAATGGCCGCGATTCTAGATCACAGAGATTAGGTGTAAAACTATACGGTGGACAGACTACAAATGCTGGACAGATTATTATTCGTCAGCGTGGTCTCAAATGGGAACCAGGCACAAACGTAGCCGTTTCTGGTGACGATTCACTTTACGCCAAGGTTGCCGGAGTTATCCGCTACACCCAAAAACGTGTCATGAAATTCACTGGACACCGCGCGCGTAAAACTGTAGTCCACGTCGACCCAATCACTGAGTAATTTCTAAAATCCCCCGAAAGGGGGATTTTTTGATAGAATGAATATATGAAAACCAAGACCCCTGTGACAATTATCCTCCCCGACGTCCGCAGTGCCATGAATATTGGCGCAATTTTTCGGACTGCAGATGCCATGGGCGCCGAAAAGATATATCTCACCGGCTATTCCGCAACTCCAGAACATCCCAAAGTTGCCAAAACATCTCTCGGCGCCGAAGACACCGTACCCTGGGAATATGTCTCCGATACCGCAAAATTAATTCAGAAGCTAAAAGCAGAGGGTAAGGCGATCTATGGACTTGAGCTCACCACTGACTCTAGGTGTCTTTGGGAGGTAACTCCAAGTTATCCTGCAGTCTTGGTTGTTGGCAATGAAATCAAAGGAATTGACCCAGAAATTCAGGCTCTGTGCGACACTATTGTCCATCTTCCAATGCTGGGGAGCAAGGAATCCCTCAATGTCGCAACTGCAACCGGAATTACCCTTTACTACCTGTTAGAGAAGAGCTCTTGCAAGCCATAGGCGGCAGGCGTATAGTAAAGTTAATAGCAAACTAAGTCATAGGGGGATGTTATGGCAGAAGTAAAAAATGACCAAGCACCAAAAGATCTTATGGGCTTTTTGGAGTTCTGGTTGGTAAAAAAGGCACCTTTTCAGATTCCTGAAGGGGCAAAGGAATGGATTGTAAAGTGGGGTCCATGGATTGACGTAGTCCTTCTTGTTATCTCACTACCAATTATTCTTACAGCACTAGGCTTTACCGCCGTGCTTTCACCATACGCCATGATGGGTGGCTATGGTCTTTCCAGTCTTTATTGGGTTGGAATTGCCGTCATGGCAGTTCAGCTTGGCTTACAAGTAGCCGCTCTACCAGGGCTATTTGCACGCAAGATGTCCGGATGGACACTGCTCTTCTACTCCCAAATCGTTAGTCTCGTCTACAGCCTTGTAAGCGGTTCTATCGTCGGAGCATTAATCGGTGCCCTAATCGGTTTCTACGTCCTTTTCCAGATTCGCGGAAAATACACAAAGTAGCAGCTGGGCTGCAAGTTAAAAGTATAAAAGTTATAATGTTTATAAAGTCCTCTTGGTTGGAGGCGGAACTCAGGATCCGTAAAAACTTTATAACTTTATAACTTTTTACTTTATACTGTTACTATGAAACTAGGAGTACACGTATCAACAGCCGGGGGAATAGATCAAGCAGTCGACAGAGCGGTAGCACTCGGTTGTAATACTTTTCAGATATTTATTTCAAACCCCAGAGGCTGGAAAGTAACCGAGATAGCTGACGAAAATGTAGCGGCTTTTCGTGAGAAATACGATAAATACAAGATAGAGGATGCTTTTGCCCACAGCATTTATCTAATCAACTTGGCTTCTCCAAATGAAACTCTACGTGAACAGGGAATAGAGTCGCTCATTTCTGGCCTGCGCAACGTCGAGCGTCTCGGTCTTGTGGGTCTTGTTACGCACATTGGTTCTCACCAAGGCGATGGAATTGAGACTGGCACCCAAAGAGTAATTACAGCGATTGAGCAGATCCTAGAGAATAGCAACTCTACAGCTATGCTTCTCCTGGAAAACACTGCTGGAGCAGGAAACCTAGTAGGCAAGAATTTTAAGGAACTAGGGGATATTATTTCCGCAGTTGGTTCTGACCGCCTTGGCATCTGTCTTGATACCGCCCACGCCTTCGAGCAAGGCTATGAACTCCATACAACCGAAGGTCTCGAGAAGATGGTCCGCGAAATAGATGAGTGTGTGGGGCTTTCAAAGTTACGGGCAATTCACTTAAACGACTCCATGACAGAGCTGGGAAGCTGTCGCGATCGACATGAAAATTACGGTCAGGGCTTCATTGGAGAGGAAGGACTAACAAGAATTATCAATCACCCAGCCTTCAAGGACATTCCTTTTGTAATGGAAACTCCAGAGATAAAAGATGGCACCGGAACTAGGGGGATGATAGACCATATCCGTTCTCTCAGAAAAGATTAAAATGGCAAAGCCAATCTACCAAGACAAGTTACTTTACCCCAAACTTCTCTGGTCTCGACCGGTTCACTTTTACAAAGCTGAGGCCGGGAAGATTCTAGTACTTGCTGGATCTAAGGGAATGACAGGCGCGGCTATTCTGACCTGTGAAGCTGTCTTTCGTAGTGGAACGGGCATCTTATTACTTGGCTTCCCAGAAAGCCTAAAGACTATCTATAAAGGGGTTCTACCGGAAGCGATGACCCTTGAGCTTCCCGAAACTCCGGGACATTCATTGGCAAAAAAAGCAGAGAACCTGATACTAGATAATGCCAGCTCTTGTGATGTAGTAGTCATCGGTCCTGGGCTATCACAAAATGCAGAAACTATTCAGTTGGTCTGGGAACTGGTCTTTGCGCTCAACAAGCCGGTAGTACTCGATGCGGACGGCCTTACAGCCCTAGCCAAAGGGATTGAGGTAATGCTTTCCAAAGATAGTGAAGAATACCTCTGTAATTATTTCAAAAGTAAATCATCTGAACTTATCATTACACCGCATCCGGGAGAGGCCGCCCGAATTACTAACGCCCTTGGTTTAGATAAAAAATTTACTTCTCACTACATCGAAAACCACAAAGAGGAAATAGCGCCGATTATTGCTGAAAAATTATCCTGTACGGTCGTTCTAAAGGGGCATGATACGACGATAGCTACAAGTACGGGGGATGTCATAATCAATCGCCTAGGAGGCCCAGAACTTGCGACAGCTGGCTCTGGTGACGTACTCTCGGGGATTATCGGTTCCTTTATTGGGCAAAACCCCGATAATCACCTAGAAGCCATTGCCACGGCCGTATATCTACATGGACTTGCAGGGAAGATCGCCAAGGAAGAAATAGGCGAGCGTAGCGTAATTGCCTCTGATATCATCCGCTATCTACCGGGAGCTATTAAAAAAGCCGAGGAAGAATAACCTCGGTATTTTGTAATTTGGTGCCGCTGGTCGGGATCGAACCGACATGGATTGCTCCACACGATTTTGAGTCGTGCGCGTATACCAGTTCCGCCACAGCGGCGCATCAAATTATTCATCTCAACTGGGAGCCCAACACTGCGCCAGCAACTTTGATATTATAGCGCCGATGTAGATTTTGGTCAATGAGTGCGGTATCATAAGTACATGTTAGACGAGCCCACAATCCACCAAATTGAAGAGTTGTTGCACTCGTTTCGTCTTCAGGGAGGCAGCGATGCGGAGATTAGTGCCCTAGCACAAGACATTATCCGTGATTACTGCCCAGAAAAGGTTCGTCCTTTAGAGCAAGTGTTTGAGAAGAAAAACCATGCTAGTATCGAGAAAATATTTACCTTCAAAAATGATGGGGAGAAACCTCTTCATCAAGCTCTTTCAAACACTTGGCGGCGTTGGTATGTAAAGTACCCAATTGTCTTTCTCTGTGTATTTGGAATAATCTTTGGTCTAGCAAATCTACCGCTATATTTTACCAAATCGAAGCCGCTCGACTACAAAAAACAGGTTGTCACTCCTAACGAACTCAAAAAAACCGCCTCTCTGACTACGGCCCCCCTAGAGCCAGGGGAAACAATTCCGTCAACCCCTACCCTGGTGGTTCAGAAAATCGGAGTTACCGCTCCAATCATCTTTGTAAACAGTACCGAGGAGGCCGACATTCAGAATGGCTTACATGATGGCGTTGTACACTACTATCAGACTGCGGAACCAGGAAAAGTAGGAAATAGCTTTATCACCGGTCATAGCTCCAACTACTGGTGGGACAAAGGAGCCTACAACTATATCTTCGCCAACCTAGACAAGTTAGTGGTGGGGGATCAGGCAAAAATTTACTACAACGGAAATAAATATCTCTACCAGGTAAGCAATGTCAAAGTCGTAGAGCCCACAGAAATGAGCGTGCTTGATCAAACCATAAAACCGACCATGACCTTGATGACCTGTACGCCCCCCGGAACTAGCTGGAAACGACTGATTGTAAGTTTCGAACAGATCGCCCCAGTCTACAAGGCAACGATTGTTACAAAAAGTGAACCAAAGGACTCCACAGGTAGTGACAAGACAAGCAAAGCAAACACCGCGCAACTCCCCGCAAGTGACTCAAACATTATTGTAGACTGGCTGATTAGCCTCTTTACTGCTAAAAACTAGTATTGGCTTGTAAAGCGATAATATTCAACTGCCGCTTCTTTTGCTTCGCCATAAACCAAACTAAAGTTCTGTATATCAAGAGCCACTACCTTTTGGGGTGCAAAAGAGAGGACCAGGGGATTCGCTCCATCGTATTCACTAATTCTGATACCATCATCTCCATTAACTAGAAAGTGACAGTCGTCATAGTACCAATCAACTGAAGTCACTTTCCCCAAGGAAACAAAGTGGGTTTCTTTTTTCTTCTCCGAATCGTACCGATAGATTGTGTTGTCGTCATAATAAAGTAACTTTAAGCCATTCTTAGACCATGCGATGTCCTTGTATGACTTTCCCAAACGTAGGACAGCGTTGTTCTCACCGTTGGCGGGATAGATCAAGAGCAAATCTCCAGAATCTGCACTACGCACAGCAAGCATATCACCCTGTGATGTATGCGCAAACTGATAACCAGTTGCCGGGACTATCGAATCTAAAATTATGGCCTTGTTCCCACCATCAAGATTTGATCTCTCTACCTGGACATTGCCACTCGCTGCTTTTACAGCAAAGTACAACTGTCTATTTGCTTCATATTTGTACGATACTACATTTGAAGCTATGGCGCTGCCAAGTGCCGTTGCAGTTAACTTTGTATGGTAGAGCTTTTCGGCGTAAGTCACAAACACCCCTTCGTTATCATAGGGGTTCCAACTCACCTTACTCGGTGCCACCTTTAGCGATTCATTGAGGTTAACGAACTTTACATCGTTGCCGTTTGTTTCGGCAATAACATATTGAGCTACGTCGCCATTTCTGAGCGTAAATAGTACCTTGTCACCATTCTGGCTGTAAGCAGCGGCCAGCACAGTAGGAGTTTTTATCCACTCGGGCTGAGTAGAGGTATCCTTCGGCCAGAAAGAACGGGTCGAAAGACCATTTGCTTCCTGAGAGGTGGCAAAAAATTTACCGTCCTTGAGGCCAGTATAAAGCAAATAGCGACCGCTTTCGGAAACTGCTGTCGGGGTACCAGTAAGGTCTTTTACTGGCTGAATGTCCAATTTGTCCGCAAACATTAGGACATAATTTGCCCAGGAAACAAGACCGGGCTCAACCTTGATAGTTTTCTCCCACGTGCGATAACCCTTTTTCTCGATTCGAACCTTATATTCACCGGGTAAAAGATTGTTTATTTTATTTGGCAATAAGTAAAAAGAGGTCTTTTCTTTGTATTTCCCATTTATATAGATACTTGCATCCAAAGGTCGTGCCGCAAGGATTATCATACCGGTTTTCTTAAAGGTAATTCGGCTACCATTCCACTCTGGCCAAAAACCGTTGGCA
Source organism: uncultured Candidatus Saccharibacteria bacterium (assembly GCA_964501135.1). Classification (GTDB taxonomy): domain Bacteria; phylum Patescibacteriota; class CPR2; order UBA1875; family CAIMLA01; genus JBGSPL01. The sequence goes on along the minus strand of CAZCRI010000002.1, from coordinate 10,377 downwards.
AGCATAAGGAGGGCACCCAAGAAAAGTGCAAAAAAAGTACCGATGATAGGGTAAAGTATCAATCGTACTCTTCTTGAAGGCTGTTTGCTTGGTGATTTTTTTGCCATTTCTAAGTAGCAATTATAGAACATTTATTTGATATTGCCAAGGTGTATCACGCTCTGGTAAAATGTGCCTATGAGTAAATTTATTATACAAGGTCCCTGCAAGCTAGAAGGCGAGATAACAGTAAGCGGTTCTAAAAATGCCGCTTTACCCATAATGGCGGCTACTTTACTTGCAAAGGGAAAATTTAGAATATCGAATGTCCCTATGATCTCAGATATCGAGAACCTTCTCGAAATCATCGAAGGACTAGGAGCCAAGGTAGTTCTCAAAAACCATGTTTGTGAGATAGATACTACTAAGATCACTAGCTGGCAACCAGAGGAAAGACTCGTAAAAAATTTACGAGCTTCAATTCTGCTCGTTGGTCCACTTCTCGCCCGTTTTGGCAAGGCAGAACTAGCTCATCCCGGTGGCTGTTTTATTGGGGCCAGACCAATAGATGTCACTATTGAAGGTTTTGAGCGATTGGGCGCAAATTTTGAAGAAAATGACGAAACCTATCTTTTCCAGGCAAAGGGACTAACGGGCTGTGAAATACCGGCCGATTTTAGCGTCACTGGAACGGAAAACATTATCATGGCAGCTACAATGGCCAAGGGATATACACACATCAATCTTGCAGCATGCGAACCTCATGTTATTAATTTATGTTATTTCCTGAAGAAAATGGGAGCCGATATAAGCGGTATAGGCACCCATAATCTCCTAATTCGAGGCAAGAAGAAGCTAAAGCCCGCAAATTTCAAAGTGGCGTACGACCAGATAGAAGCCGAGACTTTTGCTCTTGCTGCTGCTGCCTCACGAGGAGAGCTGAAGATTAAAGGATTTGTTAAGGACGATCATTTTGCCTTTCTTTCTAAAATTGATAGGGCAAACGTGAATTACGAGTTCATTGACCGCGAAACTATTCTTATTAAACAAACTACCTCGATTAAGCCGATTAGCATCCAAACAGCCGTGTATCCTGGGTTGCCAACAGACATCCAGGCACCATTTGGGGTGTTAATGACACAAGCAGAAGGTATTAGTGAGATATACGAAACAGTTTACGAGGGTAGGCTAAACTACCTCAATGAGCTAAACAAGATGGGGGCCGACTGCGTCATCAAAAACTCCCATGAAGCAATAGTCTCTGGACCTACGCCACTTTATGGGACCACCATCGAAAGTTACGACTTACGTGCAGGTGCGACGCTACTAATTGCTTCATTTATCGCTGTTGGCGAAAGCGTCATCGAGCGTGCTGAATTAATCGACAGGGGATACGAAAAAATTGACGAACGTCTTAATGCAATTGGCGCCAATATTGTCCGAGTCGACGAAGAGTAGCCTCCTTGTTAGAAGGGCCTTTTCGTGCTAGAATATGGCCAATATGTTAAATAATCGTATCGGAATTGATCTCGGAACTGCCAACATCCTCGTTTATGTACCAAAGCGAGGGATTGTTATTAATGAACCCTCAGTAGTTGCTGTCTCCGAAGATAACAAGGTACTTGCCGTCGGTAACGAAGCCAAGGAAATGGTAGGGCGTACTCCCGATACTATCACCGCCTTCCGTCCAATTCGTGACGGTGTAATTGCTGACTATCGTGTAACCGAAGCCATGATTCACTACTTTATCAATAAGGTTAGCGGCAACATTCGTCTTTTCCGACCAGAGGTTATGGTCTGCCTACCGGTTACAGCGAGTTCTACAGAGCGCCGCGCTGTCATTGATGCCACGAAAGCCGCTGGAGCGAAAGAAGTATATATTATCCCTGAGCCTGTCGCTGCTGCGATTGGCGCTGACATCCCTATAGACACTGCTGCCGGAAATCTTGTTATCGATATTGGCGGAGGCACCACCGAGATTGCTGTGATCTCACTCGGAGGCATCGTAGCCAAGAACTCTGTCCGTATTGGTGGCGACAAGCTAGACCAGGCAATTGCCGATTATATTCGAAAAAAGTATGGTCTCGCAGTCGGAGATCGCACAGCCGAAGAGATTAAGATTAAGCTTGGTAGCGCTCTTCCTACAGAAAAAGAGAAGACCATGGAGATCAAGGGCCGCGACATGATTGCGGGCTTACCAAAAACTATCACTATTTCCTCCAATGAGGTTACCGAAGCGATGCAAAACGAGATCGAGAAAATCGTCCTCGCCGTTCGCAATGTTCTAACCGAAACCCCACCAGAACTATCCTCTGACATCATTGACCGCGGTATGGTTATGACCGGTGGTGGCTCTTTACTACGTAACCTCGACAAGCTCCTTACCAAGGCAACGGGTATCCCAAGCTATGTTGCAGACGACGCCCTATACTGTGTTGCTAAGGGCACCGGAATTGCACTCGAGAACTTAGATGATTATAAGAGGAGCGTACTAGCAAAATAATGAAGAATTTATTTGTTACAGACCTAAAACCCGGCATGTCCGTCTTCGGAGAGGATTTCGCGGTCAAAAGCCTCGTGGCTGCTACCTCTAAGGACGGCCGAACTTATTACAACATCGAACTTACCGATAAGACCGGCGGCATCAAGGGCAAAATCTGGCCAGACGCACTAGCGAGTACAGATATTAAATCCGAGGGTAAGATTGCTTCGATCAATGCTTCCATTGAAAGCTACCGAGACGAACCTCAAATCAAGGTAACTTCTTTGGTTGTCTCTGAAAACTACAATGACGCAGATTTTATGGCAAGCAGTGAATTCGACAGCGCTAAAATGTGGCAAGACCTCACTGCATACATGGAAAGAGTGAAAAACAAACACCTCAAGCAGGTTTTAAATAACGTTTTTAGCGAGGATATTGCAAAGAAGTTCCAGTTTTCTGCTGCCGGCCTTTCCGTTCATCACGCTTACAACGGTGGATTACTTGAGCATACTCTAGAGATGCTACGCATGAGTGATGGCCTCAAGGAAACATTTCCAAAACTAAACACCGACTTACTCATTTCTGGGATTATCCTTCACGATCTAGGAAAAATCTTCGAGTATGAAACTGGCCTTACAATTAAAATGACTACAGAAGGCAAATTACAGGGACACATTTTTCTTGGAGCCAACTACATTACCAAGAACGTCCCGGCAGGAATGCCAGCAGATCTGCAAAACGAACTCATAAACGTTGTGCTTTCACACCATGGGGAACTCGAGTTTGGCAGCCCAGTAAAACCTAAGACACCTGAAGCTTTTGCAGTAGCGATGCTAGACAACGTTTCGGCAAAGACGAATGCGTCGTATCACATGATTCAGACACTGGGAGACGGGGTCGAATTCAGCGGCTACCACCGGCAGTTAGGTACGGAAATTTATAAATCACCTTATCTTGACACACTCATAAACGAAGATTTACCTTTTTAACTCGCAAGTTATACAAAAATATTTTATAATCAGAACAACTAGGAGGGAATTACTTGGTCTGTCCATACTGCAGTACCGATATGGAACCGATTGAGCTGGGTGGTAAAACATTCTGCTCTAATTGTGGTCTCTCTGTAGGCGCTGCTAGTCCCCAAGCGAAGGTAATGATCAATACAAGCTTCGCTAAGACAACTGCACCAGCTACTCCAATTCTGAACGACGCTCCACCTGCGCCATTATCCCCCCAAACACCAATCAAAGATGGCATCAAGACCGATCTAGGCCTTCCAGTAAACGAAGCTGATGATCTTATCATCGCAAATAGCTCCCCAGAAGAGCCCGCGGTTTCTGACGTAGTCGAGCTACAACAACCAGTAAAGCTTTCTGTCACTACCGAAACCGAGAAACAACCGCTCACGAATGATGACGGATTTTATACTTCCGCACCAAATCCGGAGACCCTTCCGCAAGATACTCCTGTCGCTCCAGAAGTATCAGATACAAATCCAGAAACCGAAGAGTCAATTCCTCCGCTAGGACAGACCATTGAAATCCCTAATGAAAATGACTTCGAAGCTCCTGGTCTAGACGCAACAAACGACAAATCCCTTGAAGAAAAGGTTCAAAACGTCGACACCCTTGGGGCTAGTGGCATTCTTTTAGATATTCTTAACGAAAACTACCAAGCTGCTGGAAGAGAAGAAAATGTAAAAGCCCTAGAAGCAGCCGAAGAGCTAATAGACGATATTTCTACTCCTTCGGAGGCGGAAGCACATGCTGGTGTGCTCCTTGATAAGCCAGAGAATCCTATCGAGAATCCCGAGATAGCTGCTCCTCTTTCAACTACCGAGATTGAGGCACCTGAGCATGTTGATACTACAGACATTGAGCCACAGATTGAACCGGCTAAGCCCACCAAAACCGTTGTAGCCCACACTCATAAAGAAGAAGTTGAAGATAGCGAGCCAAAAGAGACACCAGCTCATAGCGATGAGCTATACATGCTCCCACATGAAATCGAGAAATCAAAGAATCCTGCTCCCACAAAAGAAGTTACCGATGAAATTGAGATGGTCGAAGAAAAGCTTGCTTCGCTTGAAGACCCAATTGTTGATCCAGAGATTACTTCCTCTAAAGATTATGACCCAGACGCCGTAGCTCCTCTCGCAAAAGAAGTTGTTGAAAATTACAAACCGGTGGTAGAGACCACTTCAGAAACAACCAAACCGTCCGTAGACCTCGTAGACACATCCGCCGAAGATAATTCCCCGGCAGCTCCCGCGACCCCCGGCGTAAAGCAAGAGGTAATTAAATCTTTTTTTAAGGAGAAGATAGAGGGACCCAAAAAACAAAAGAAAGTAAATTTTCTAAATAATCTACTGAGAAAATCTCCGAAAAAGTCACCTAAAAAAGGGACAGAAAGCGTAACTGCCAAAGTAATAGCTCCCGAAAAAGGTAAAAAGAGATTACCCCTATGGCTAAAGGTGTCATTCGGAGTTGTTGGGGGACTTTTCCTGGTTCTAACCATCACTTTTTCTCTAATCTATTTCTTTAAACCTGCCGAACAGCAAGCCAGAACCCAACAAGCCGCCGAGGTCTCAAATTTTGATTCCTTGATCCCAGCAACGCTTCCTCCTGGCTATGAAATGTCTAGTAGCAACTACGATGAAGGCAAAAAGAAGCTTACCGTTAAGTACGCCTTTGTAAACGACAAATCAAAAACACTTACCTATACTCAAGCACAAGCAAACGATGCGGCCGCTGCCCTTGCCGAATACATTGGATCAAATGATAAGGCCACCTTTGTCACCCATGAACAAGATGGCACTACTTTTACCGAACTCTCCACCGGTACCCTGGTATGGACAAAAGATGGTTTCCTCTTTACTATTGAGACAGTAAAATATGACTTTGCGCAGGATCTTCTGTATAAGATGGCGCTGTCGCTAGGATAATTATGCAAGACCGCGTATGGAACGACTTACTTGACCGGCTAGAGATGAAACACGGTGAGGTCGAGATTCAAAAACGAAAAGAGAGCAGATCCGACGACTTGGGAAACGAACTGGTTTCTAATATCGAGTTTGTTGATTTCGAGATGGAGGGCAACAAGTTTCGGGTCGAAAAAGTTACTTCGCCAATGATTCTCGACAAAAAGACCCACTATTCACACAGTAGTGGCAACCACACTTCGATTGAGTACGTTCTCTCTGAGACTGAAACCACTAGCAAAATTCGCGTCCTCAGAGAAGATGACGACGGTGAATGGAGTGAAATTAAAACCGATAACTTAGCATTTTAGAAAGGCTATTATGACTTTAAAAAATCCAGACCAAAGAATTGCCGTGTTCATCGATGTCCAAAACCTCTACTACTCTGCAAGGGCGCTTTATGGCAACAAAGTAAACTTCAGTAAGATTCTAGAAACGGCTACTTCGGGCCGGAAGCTAGTTCGTGCCATCGCTTATGCTGTAAAAGCCGAGATGCCAGAAGAACAAAACTTCTTCGATGCTCTAGAAAAGGCCGGGATCGAAGTCAAAACCAAAGAACTCCAAACTTTTGTGAGCGGTCAAAAGAAAGCGGACTGGGATGTTGGAATTGCGGTAGACGTGCTCACTATGGCCCCAAAAGTCGACGCTATCGTCCTGTGTTCCGGTGATGGTGACTTCCAGATTCTTTTGCATCACGCAAAGAGTCAGGGCTGTAGAGCCGAGGTCATTTCTTTTGGCAAGAGCACTTCTGCCAAGCTCCAAGAAGAAGCCGACGACTTTGTCGACATGGACCAGGACTCAAATACTTATCTTTTAGGATATCGTGGAAACAACAAACAGGTAATCAAAAAGGCAGAACCAGCTAGCCCTAAAGAAGCCCTAGAACAACCACTAACTACTAAATCAGCGAACCTAGAAGAGCAGGTGATAGCTGCTGTAAACGCAGAGAAACCAAAGAAAAAGATTTTTTTCGGCAAGAAGAACTAAAACCCTGCGAAGTCAGCGAAGCTGTCCATGTGACATAGCGCCGATTTCGTGCTAAAATATACACATGGAATATAGAACTCGTTTTGCTCCCAGCCCAACTGGGATGTTACACATTGGCGGAGTCCGAACCGCTCTTTTTGATTATCTGGCAGCCAGAGGCTCAAAAGGAGAGTTCTACCTTCGTATCGAAGATACTGACCGCGAACGCTTTGTCGAAGGTGCGACTGAGGCAATTCATGAGGGTCTTGCTTGGCTTGGACTAAGCCACGACGGCGAAGTTGTCTCACAGTCTGATCGTGTACCAACCTATCAGAAATTCGCGCAAGAGCTACTCACTAGCGGCGCGGCTTATAAGTGTTTTTGTACACCCGAGCGCTTGGCAGAGCTTAAAGAAAAGCAGATCGCCAACAAACTACCACCCGTATATGACCGTTGCTGCCTAGCGCTTACTGAGGACGAGGTCACGGCCAAAACCAATGCTGGAGAAAAGTACGTTATTCGTTTCAAAATACCCGCAAACCCGACCGAGATTAGCTGGAATGATAAGGTTCGGGGTAAAATTGCCATCCCTACACGTCCGCTGGAAGACTTCATTCTTATCAAATCAGACGGTTGGCCTACTTATAATTTTGCCAATGTTATTGACGATCATGAGATGAACATTAATCTGGTGATTCGTGGTGACGAATTCGTGCCCTCGACTCCCAAACACATCCTAGTTTATAAAGCGCTGGGGTGGAAACATCCAGAATTTGCTCATGTTCCAGTAATTGTTGGTCCTGATATGAAGAAACTCTCTAAGCGAAACGGCGATACCTCGCTTACGGAGTACAAGGAACAGGGGTACTTGCCAGAAGCGCTGCTCAACTTTTTGGTCTTTCTGGGCTGGAATCCGGGGACAACGGAGGAGGTTTTCTCTCTGCCAGAACTAGAAAAAGCATTTGGAATTAACCGTATCGGTCGAGCTCCTGCTGTTTTTGATATAGAAAGGCTAAATTATCTAAATGGGGTCTATATTCGCAATCTTACTGTGCTCGAACTTACGGACCGCCTTATCGCCTTTAATCCAAATCTAGTCAAACAAGAACGCGGGCTCCTAGAGCGTGTGGTAGCTGTCGAACAAACCCGGATTAAAACCTTGGCTGAATTTGGCGATATTGCGGCCTCCTACTGGAAAATTCCTGCATACAGCCCAGATATACTAACCTTCAAAAAAAGCACGCCAGAAGCCACCCAAAAGGGCCTTACGGCCGTTTTGTCTATCCTTGTAACCCTAAATAACGATGATTGGACAGTAAAGACAGTAGAGGAGTGGAATGAACTCCTTACTGAAGTCGTTAGCACGAACTCACTTACTAATGCTGACGTTTTCTGGCCAGTACGCGTGGCGCTCTCGGGTTGCGAGAAGTCAGCGAGTCCCGCAGAGCTTCTCTGGGCTCTTGGTATGGAAGAGTCCCTCAAGCGTCTAAAAACCACAAAATAATACATTCCCATAGAGGATTTGCTCGACAAATCCTCTATTTTGTTATATAATACCGCTTGTCAAAAGATGTTCCTTCCTCAAGAAAGAGGTGTACGATGCGCGGAGATGCATTGGAAGCCGTCATGACCCGAACGGCCCTTCTGCTCGAGCTTGTCGAAGTACGTGTTACCGACTCGCGGGGAACTGAAGAAGGTGCAATCCTTTCGGCTCGTCACGAAGAGCTCCTCGACGCAATCAAGAGCGCTTCGGAAACCGGGGACGTTCCGTCTTCGGAATTCGTGAGCGAACTCCGTGGGCTTGAAGATATCGAGGTAAACGTGGCCATCGCCCTCACGAGATGTGAGGACTTCCCTCGTGACGACGAGTACGAGGGTCTGCTGGCCTGGTTCCAGCTCATCCCCGAGTCCATGACAGCAGCGCTCGCCCAGGCACTCCTCGGCATCCACTCCCTCCGCTAGGGAAGCCTGCCGCACAATCAGACGCCGCCTAACCCACATGGGGAAGGCGGCGTTGAACGTTATTATTGAAAATTTTGTCGTAAAATGGTAATATTTACCCCGTACTAGGCACTAGTTGTTCGCACCTAGTAACGATAATCGGGAGTCGCCAAGTGGTAAGGCACTGGTTTCTGGTACCAGCATTCGGGGGTTCGAATCCCTCCTCCCGAACCATATACGAAAACAATAGAAGTTTCTCACTCGGTGAGAAACTTCTTTTTGTTTCCTGCCGGTGCTAAAATGGATACATGAAATATCTAAAACTTCTTCTAGCTATCGGTTTTTGTCTCCTGATTGGTGCACCGGCAAGCGCGTCTGTTGAGCCTATAGACAACGGCTACAACGAACGCATCACCGGATTTTCGGTTGATATGACACTAAACGATAATGGTACTCTTTCGGTCAGAGAGGTGATAGATTATGACTTTGGCGATAATCAGAAACATGGTATTTATCGCTATGTACCCACAGTATATCGAGCAAGACACGGCAGCCCACGTCAACCAATCTCAAACATCGTAGTTACGGACTCCAAGGGCACTTCACAGCCAGTCAACCTGGAAGATAGCAATTATTACACCAATCTAGTAATTGGAGACCCAGACAAACTCGTAAACGGGGTAAAGACATACAATATCAGCTACTCAGTGAAAAATGTTGTCAGCAGCAACTCATCAGTGGATTTATTTGCCTGGGATGCCATCGGTACTGGTTGGAAGGTGCCACTAAACAATGTCTCTGTAAAGCTGAACATGTCACCAAAAACTGCCGCAGCGCTTAGTGGCCTAAACTGCTTCCGAGGGACCCAAGAAAGCTCTGTAAACTGCAACTTAGCAAGAGATGATGGCAAGATTACCCTGACATTGAATAAGCTTTCTCCTTCCCAGGGAGTCACAATAGACGCCACCTATAAATCAGGCACATTCCCGGCTCCTGGTTTGTTCGAGAGATTCTTTTGGCAACAACCATGGTATTACGCTCTCCCCATCATTTCACTAATCGTCTACCTTACTATTTGGACAAGAAAAGCACGTAATGCAAGGGGTAGAGGCACAATAGTTCCAATCTATGACGCACCAGACAATTTGCCACCGACAGAAGCATCGATTATCTTACACGATTATGTCGAGAAAAAAGCACTTGCGGCAGAGATTATCTATCTCGCGATAAAGGGCTATATCAAAATCAGACGTGTCGAGAAGACGGGCTTCCAGCTTCCCTTTGCAAAAGACGACTACCAGCTGATTAAGCTAAAGAAACCGGACGACAAACTCTCCGCCAACCAGAGTTTACTTCTCACGGCTCTATTCACAAATTTTTCGCTACCCAGCGAGCTAAACACCGACGACCTAAAGGCCATCCAAAGGTCACTACAGCCAGAGGCTAAGCCAATCAGCATAGCCAAATTGTCCGACATTTCCGGCGACTTCGTAACGCAAAATTACACAGCTCACCAGGCTGCTTACAAAGATGTTACTAAGAAGGGTTACTACACAATCAACCCGTGGTTCACAAAAGGTATTTTTGCTGCCATTGGAATAATCTTGCTTGTTTTGGGAATACTTGTTGCTATCTATATGCTTGGCACAACGCTTCAATTCCTCATCTTAGCCCTCCCGGGAATCATAGGGTTGCTATTCGCTCTCGTCTTACCCGTAAAGACAAGGGAAGGGATGCTTGCCAGAGAAAATCTCCTTGGTCTACAAATGTACATTCGTACCGCAGAAATAGATAGGATCAAGTTTCATAACGCACCCAAGAAAGACCCCCAGAAATTCGAGGAGCTCCTACCATACGCCATTATTTTTGGCCTCGAGAAGGAGTGGGGCAAGCAATTCGAAGGCATCTACAAACAAGATCCTAGCTGGTACGACGGTAATCTGCAGACTTTCTCTGTCCTAGCTCTAGTAAATAATATCGGAGATTTTTCTAGTGTGGCAACGGCAGCGATCGCGCAGGCTTCCATGGA
>CAZCRI010000001.1:0-256441 GCA_964501135.1 uncultured Candidatus Saccharibacteria bacterium | reverse complement strand
TGGTGGGCGATCGAGGAATTGAACCTCGGACCTCGTCATTATCAGTGACGCGCTCTAACCATCTGAGCTAATCGCCCTAGCGAACCAACCATCTGCCCCGACGTATACAGTCGGGATCCCGATCGAAGCATCGGGGAGCTAATCGCCCGCAACCCGTTCTTAGTTATTGGCTATTCGTTTTTAGCTAAGAACCAAAAACAAATAACAAGCAACTAACAGACAATATTCTACCAGATTTCCCTGATATTATCAATAATTTTGGCTAAACTTCTTGAAAATATCCCTCTGTGCCATAGAGTATGAGATATGGATACCCAACATAGTTCATCTCAATCTTTCCGACCCCTATCTCTTTTAAATATTCAATCATTTCCCGAGCAACTTGGTCGGGGTCTACTAAACCTGCTGCTTTATATTCTACTTCCACGAAAGTACCCAACCCCTTTATCTCGTCAATTGATACCTCGTATTTGCCATGGTTCCAGCTACGTCGGTGTTTATCTACAACAATCCGTGGCTCAATGTCTAGAACGCGAAAGATATTTCTCACCTGTTCGGGACTAACAACCTCTGTTTCATATTCATCGCAATGATTAGATTTTCCATCTTCTCGATGGTGCCAATTCTTGTAGGTGATAGAATTCTTTCCTGATTCACGTACTCGTAGCCATTCATCTATTGGCTTTTTACTAAAGAAATCACGATGTAGGGGTGTAAAGTACTCGTCCTTCTGGTGATCATCCAAAACGAAGGTTCCCTCGCGTTCCAACCTCTCGATAAGCGGTTTTACGTTTTGAACACGTACCTGAATTTCAATCTCAATGTCTTTCATGGTCTCACCTCAAAATATGTTTTTATAAAAAGGATAGAAGAGGTCTTCCTCTAGATCCAAGAAGAGCTCATTCAGCTGTTCCTCGGTGGGGAAGGAGTCGTCCCACTTAACGGAAGGCACGGCAGAAACCACAGCTATCGGCGTCTGTTCTGTGCCCTCGCCCATCGCCAAATTCGCGGCAATTGCTATGGAATCAACGATGTTCGAAACCTCTACTTCAAAGTTCCTACCGAAAATATCCGGGGTTCCGCGATAATCCAAGAGTGGGGAGAACCCGCTAAACCCGAGGGCAACGCCAACGGTGCCTCTGCGAAGCGGCAACGACCTACTGTCCGAAATAATTACCCCAAACTGCTTTAACTTAAATTTGTTAGCCAAATATTGTTGTATCTCTCGGGCAGTTTGCATCGCGTTCTCCGGTAACAAAACCAGGGTGCCAGCAGCATTTGAAAGGTCAATGCCAGCGCCAAAGATAAATGCATGTTCCTTAATGATTATGTGATGTGCATTCTTGGTCTCTTCTCGAGAAATAAAATCCGCTTCTTTGCGAACCAGCTCTTCTCGCTTTTCTAGCTCCCGAGATACCCTGCCCTCGATGAGCGATATTACTTTTGACGAGAATACGACAATAACTTCCTCGTGAAGTTCAGTAATGTACTTATCCAAAAATGCTTCCAGCGAAATAGAGGAAGGGGTGATAATCTCAGTTTTTATGGCTTCTATCTTCATCACACTCAATCTTACTTTATAGAAACAAAAAACACCACCGAAGTGGAGTCTCTTGCCGACTTTTGACAGCCGAATAATAGCAGAACAGGGAACCAAACCTTCAAGATAATTTAATATATTATCAACCCTGAGGGTATATCTAACATACGTAAGTCTCGATTCGGCCTAGATTGTTGAATAAACAACATCTTACTCCTTAGAAAGGAGGTGATCCATCCGCACCTTCCGGTACGGATACCTTGTTACGACTTCACCCCAATCGCTGATCCCACCTTAGGACGCATACGCGTACTTCGGATGTTACCAACTTTCGTGGTGTGACGGGCGGTGTGTACAAGACCCGGGAACGTATTCAACGTAACGTGCTGATTTACGTTTACTAGCGATTCCGACTTCATGGAGGCGAGTTGCAGCCTCCAATCCGAACTGGGACCGGTTTTGTTGGGATTGGCTCCCCCTCGCGGGTTGGCAGCCCATTGTACCGGCCATTGTAACGCGTGTGTAGCCCGAGACGTAAGAGTCATGCTGACTTGACGTCATCCCCACCTTCCTCCCTGTTGACCAGGGCAGTCTCGCATGAAAAATACAACATACGATGAGGGTTGCGCTCGTTGACGGACTTAACCGAACATTTCACAACACGAGCTGACGGCAGCCATGCAACACCTGTCATCTGGCTCCTTTCGGCACAGCCCTATCTCTAGGGCCTTCCAGAGATGTCAAGTCTCGGTAAGGTTTTTCGCTTATTATCGAATTAAACCACACGTTCCACCGCTTGTGCGGGTCCCCGTCAATTCCTTTGAGTTTTAGCCTTGCGACCGTACTCCCCAGGCGGATCACTTAACGCGTTAGCTACACTACGCAGGGGGTCGACTCCCCGCACAGCTAGTGATCATCGTTTACGGCGTGGACTACCGGGGTATCTAATCCCGTTCGCTCCCCACGCTTTCGTGTCTCAGCGTCAGAATATGGCCAGTAAGCTGCCTTCGCCATTGGTGTTCCTAGTAATATCTACGCATTTCACTGCTACACTACTAATTCCGCTTACCTCTCCATACCTCAAGCATGCCAGTATTAAATGCAGCCTCTGGGTTGAGCCCTGAGATTTAACATTTAACTTAACACGCCACCTACACACTCTTTACGCCCAATAATTCCGGATAACGCTTGCATCCTACGTATTACCGCGGCTGCTGGCACGTAGTTAGCCGATGCTTATTCATATGTTACCGTCATAATCTTCACATATAAAAGAAGTTTACGACCCGAGGGCCTTCATCCTTCACGCGGTATTGCTCCATCAGGCTTTCGCCCATTGTGGAAAATTCCTCACTGCTGCCTCCCGTAGGAGTCTGGGCCGTGTCTCAGTCCCAGTGTGGCTGGTCAACCTCTCGATCCAGCTACCCGTCATAGCCTTGGTGAGCCTTTACCTCACCAACAAGCTGATAGGACAGAGGTCTCTCTCAGAGCGCATTACTGCTTTACTAATTGCTTAGACTATAGGAAATTACCCCATCTTTCGACAGGCTATGTCCTACTCTGAGGCAAGTACCAATGTATTACTCACCCGTTCGCCACTGACCCGAAGGTCCGTTCGACTTGCATGTGTTAGGCATACCGCCAGCGTTAATCCTGAGCCAGGATCAAACTCTCCAAAAGTAGAGTTTTAATGCTCTGTTTTCATTTTTTTTGAGTAGTTATGTTCTACTAAAGAAATTTAAGGGTTTGGTTTTGTTTCTGCTATTATTCTGCTGTCAAAGAACTTTGAACTTTGCGCAAAGAAAATCTCTAAGCTCCTAGAAGGCGCTTAATTTTCACGCATGATTCCGCTTTGTAAAAAGCCTCAATATCTTAACAATTTTCGAGGGCGCTGTCAACAAGTTTTTAGTCTTTATCTCCGAAAAGTTCGTTTTCAAACTTTATGCTACCATCCTTGGCACATCCCGAGTCGCAGGCATTGATCTTTATGGCTACCAAAAAGGTGAAAACAAACGCAACAACAACCAGCAAAATCCCCAGCCATGGCTTAATCTTCTTTAGAAACATAAGCGTACCCGCAACCAATCCAACCGCAAGTGCCCCTAAGACATAAAAGTTCAATACTATCTCGTAGGTTGTCGTGCAAACCGCTGGACAAACGTTCATGTTTACCTCCTAGGTTTTAACCATTTTTGCTTACGTTTAGTATCTGCAAGAATCAGAAGCTCTTCGTCTAGTTGCTCCTTGCGCTTCACAAAAAACCAACCGTTATAGGCTACCAAAATAGCAAGGGCTAGATACATCCAGAAACGCCACGAAATCAAGGTAAGATTCTCATAGCGTCCAAAAAGGTTCACAAAGCCCAAGAGGCAGATGGTCAGGTTTGGCCAAAAAAAGACTTTACCATAAGCCTTGTACGGCTTTACAGAGCGTGCCTTTATCTTAAGTGAAAGGTAAAAGGCAACTACAAATACAAGGGCCACCACAAAGAAAGCGAGCAAAAACCAAAAGGTAATAGTATCGGCTGGCTGCCCAAAAAAGTAGCTTATCCCAAAACGATCAAATAAGGCTCCGAAAAAATCAGAAATAGGTTTAAGATTCATCTTCATCTTCTCCAAAATAATCAATTTCACCATCACAATGCGGACAGACTAATTCGCCATCCTCGTAGACCATTTTACTACCACACTTTGGGCAGAGATCCTCTGGTTCTATAATCGGTTCCACTTCACTACTTTTTCCAGCCACAACCTTCTCCTACTCGGTCAAAGACTAAACCAAAGTGTTGCCATCCGGTATCAACCGTGCAAGCTAGCTTAAGGCCTGCGTCTTCAAAATATTTAATCACCTGCTCCTCGGTAACTCGGAGTCTCAGAGGCGGCCCGATAAGGGTATTCCGCGGTAGCCAGTCGATAAATAACAGTTTCCCATCCGGACCAACGAGCCCAGCTGCCCTTTGAGCAAAGGTCGCCTTGTCCGATATAAGATGAAAAACATTAGCCACAATCACCAAGTCTACCGGTTCCAATTGTTTCTTGGGCCCTTTTAGAAAATCTATCTCTTCAACGTCAATATTTGTAAATTTCTGAATTTCTGCTTTGCCTTGTAGCAGGCGAAGCATTTCGATATCGTCCTCTAGCGCCAACACAGAGCCACTAGGACCGACGATCTCAGCAGCTGCGAGCGACCAGTGGCCAGCACCACTTGCAAAGTCAATTACGGACTCTCCTGCATGCAGGCCTAGATCGTCCAGGACTTTTGCTGGTGAGATAAACTTTGGTTTTACTCTCGAAAAATCAACTGTTTCCATAGCTACAGTATAAAGGAAAAGAGGAAAAGTAAAAAGTTCTTTTACCTTAAGCGAAACGAAAAGGATGGCTATTTTGGCCACCCTTTATTTTTATTTCTATATTGAGAATTTATTTTTTGGTTTTTGTAGTAGGTTTTTTCTTTGGTGTAGTCTTCTTAGGAGCTACTGCCTTTTCTTTCTTTGGAGCTGCTACTACTGGAGTAGCTACTGGCTTCTGATTATAGATCAGATATCCGCCGACGGCTGCAAGTACGACTAGAAGGACGATCGCCCAGAAAGGCAAGCCATTTTCCTTATCTTCGTCCTTGTCACCCTTTGTATCTACCGAGTTTGCAGCAGAGGTAACGGTGCCAGCATCTTTGCCTGTAGAATCGGTAGTGTAGTTTGTTGAGTCAGAAACAGCAGCTGCAACCTGAAGCCCAGGCACTGTGATCTGAACAGGAGCCGTCACTGTCTCGTTGCCAGCAGCATCGAAAGCTGTAACGGTATAGCTATAGGTTGTTCCACGAGTGACAGAGGTATCGGTATAAGTAATTGTTCCTACTGGCAAAGTAGTAAGGAAGACGCCATCGCGTTTTACCTGAAGACCGGTATAATCACCCGCTGGGTTTGTCCAAGAAAGGACAACCGATCCATCGGCGTTTGTGGTAGCTACTAGATTTTCTACTTTTCCTGGGGCGACTAAGTCTACTGGGATTACCACCTTTCCAACATATGGGTTACCAACTTTGTCTTTGGCAACGTAATTTAGGGTCAGGCTTGTAGTAGCACCGGCAAAGAAATTTGCAGGAATCTGTACAGAGTGGAAAAGTGCAAAATCAGTGGTATCCGCTTTTACCAAGGTTGGGTCCGCTGGCACAAAAGGTGCGCCATCAACTTCGTAGGTAAAAGAATCTACGGTCATATTTTCATTTGCAGAGAAGAATACATTGATGCTTTTGCCGAGATTGTTGACAATTACAGGAGCAAAAGTAGTGGTTACTTCTGGAGCAGCAACGTCCATAATTACAACCTGTTCAGTACTTGCAAATGCAAGATACTGCAGATCGGAAACCGCTGTCATTGGAGCCGCAGATTCGTAAATGTGGAAACGATAATCACCCGCTGCCGTAAAGTAAGCAAAACTGTATTGCTCAGTGAAGACCCCATCGGTTAGGGTGTCTAAATCATCAACCCCGCCTTCCTGATAAGAACCAATGAAGTTGTAGTTTGTCCCATCATTGCTCCCCCAAAAAGAAAGGTAATTTCCTGGAGTTGTTAATTTTACTGTAAGGTCGCTGGTTGTTACCTGGTCAATCACATTCGGAGTGATTGTAGCAATTGGAGCTCGATACCCAACCTCGACAGTAACCTTTGTACTACCAAAGATTAAGCCAGTGAGGTCACTTACGGCCGTTAGTGCAGCGCTAGAGCCATACACATGGGTTGTATATTCTACTGGTGTAGCTGTCGCAGGAAACTGTGAGTAATCAACTTCACCTACGAAGGTGCCATTTGCTAAACCATCCTGGTCATCGGAACCACCATCCTGATACGACTTTACAAAACTATAATTTGTACCATCGTTCGATACAAAAAATGTAGCAAAATCCCCGGTATTCTCCAGGTTCGCAGTAATGGTCAATTGCTCGTCTTTGTAGAGTTCTGTTTTGTCGACAGCAACGCTTGGGTTAAAAGCCGCCATAGCGCCAGCTGGAGCTAACATTGCTACCACTTGCATAGTGAGCGCCACAAGCGCTACCTTTGCAAAATTTTTCTTTAACTTTTGAAACATTTTTTACCTCCCCCGACGCTTGCGGTCGGGATCCCGACTTTCGAACAACGAAACGTCGGGGCTTACGTTTATTATTACTGATTAATTACGCTTCTGTCATTCTGTGTTTGTGTTATGAGAGTTCTGATCGGTGTTGCCATAATTTTGACAAAACAAAAACCGATCACCCTCCCTCCAAGTTTGATATTTATTACCATAAAAAACTTCGAGGAAATGTGACCGGCTTCACCATTTGCTGTTTCCCATAGGCACTTGTGTCAACCGTGTAGCAGTACTGTGTGCGCACCCATAGGTCAAAGCATTCACTCCCTTACTTTGTTCGTATCAGAATAGTTTGTTTGTTTTGTAACCTCTATGCTGATTTGGCATAAACAGGATTTCGGATTCCGTACCCCTTACTTTCGCAAAAGGCGTAGTGAAATTATAGCAAAGGAGTGAGGCATGTCAACAGTATTATCCAGTGTTTCTAACTTAATATTGACCTCTCCGCCAAACTTTGATAGACTAAATCAAATGCAAAATACTACGTCAACAACTCGTCGCCCACGCCGCCGCTTTCTTCTCGGAGAGTCTAGTTAGTATTTGCTGAATTTTCACAACTATTACAAAGGCTTTCCGCTGGAAAGCCTTTTTGATTTACGTCGTAAATCGAAAGGGCTTTGGACAGTGGAGACAAGCCGACCGGCTTTCACGAGAGGGGTTGCAATGAACCAGAGACTTGTAAGGCTGCAAGCCGAGATCCATGAGCTTTACGCAAGCATCAGCGAGTACTACAAGCAGAAGCTGGACACCTACAAGAAACTGCACATCCACGAGAAGAGCTACAGCAAAGACGAAGACGGCTTCATGCTTGGCCTCGTAATCGGGGATGCAATCGCCAGCGCGAACACTCGTCCGGTGATTGCACTCCTCGGGCGTTACGACACCTGTGCTATCGCCGCCTGTGCCGTAGGCTCTATCGCAGACGGGATCAATGCTTCCCGGCTCTACTCGGAGTTCCCGGCATCTTGGCGCAAAGAGGAGATGACCTCCGCGACGCAGATGCTCGCTCTCCGTTCCATCATGGAAGCCGTAGGTATCGGCAATCTCTACGAGGCTGCCATCAAGTAGCTGCTGTCCAAGACCCAGTGCCGCGCATGATATGCGCGGCACTGGACAGCCTTTTAATTAAACTAGTAGTAATAAACCAAAAAAAGAAACCAGGGCCGCGAATATCTTTAGCGGGATCCGATCTCTTTCTCTTAAAAAGACTATACTAAGCAGAACCACTACCACGGAACCTATCTGTGAAATTGATGTAATAATCGCCGGGTTACCAATCTTGAAAGAGGTGTAAGTTGCCATTAGAGTCAGGGCAGCCAAGGCTGTCGTAACGTAAAACTCTACCGCTACTTTTTTGTCTGTCAAAAATCCAAACTTCTTAAGCGCCTTTGGGAAAGCAACTGCCAAGAAAATTGCGGGTAAAATCAAAGTCAAAAATGAATAGGTAATCGGACTAGCTACACCCTTTAGGACAACGACGTCATTGGCAATCCCAAGGCCAAAGAACATCGCAGCTAAAAATACATAGAAATCGTTACGATTTAGGGTGCCAAAATTTGCCTTCGGTGTTGCAATAATAACTGCGACCGTGATCAAAACTAATCCTGCTAGGTTGAGAGCGGTGAACTTTGCGTTCATAATGAGCAACGAGACAAGCAATGTCCAGAAAACCCTAGTCTGAAAAAGGATTATAAAGTGAGAAGCTTCAACCTTTTTTAGAGCAAAAAGGTTTAAGGCATTGAAGCCAGACCACAAAAGCACCATTAATATCAGATTTGGCCAGAAACGTAGCATTCCACCAAAATCAAAACCGGTAAAGCCCAGGACTACGGCTAATATTACAGCTGAGAGAAATTGTACGGCAATTGCATAGGCTATTGGATCCAGCCGCTTATCTGCTAATCGTTTTTGCAAGATCACCGATGAGGATCCCGCAATAACACTTATTAATACCAATAATTGCCATGTCATAGCTATATTTTACCCTTTTATGGCTAAATAATATACATTACCGTGAAACATTTTTGTTTCACGGTAATAAAAAGAGACCCTGTAGGGTCTCTTTTTATTGGTTATTCGGTTGCTATAGTGAGTTGTTCGTTTTCTTCTTCTGGTTCATGTACCAGAGCTACGGAACAAACTGTTTCGCCATCTGGAAGCTTCATGATTCGAACTCCCTGGGTAGCACGTCCGATCTTGGAAACACTTGAGAGTGGAACACGGATAATCTGTCCCCCGTTACTAATGATCATTAAATCATCCTCGGTAGAGGTAATTACCCGAACATCAACACAGCTTCCGGTCTTTGCGGTCACAACGCCGCCCTTGATGCCGACGCCACCACGATGATGAGGGGTGAATTGCTCTATCGCAGTACGCTTACCATAACCATTTTCCATGATTACCATCAGCTCACTCTTCTCAACGACAATGTCCATTCCGACTACTTCATCGTCCTTCTTTAGTCGGATTCCACGCACGCCACGAGCATTACGTCCCATTGGGCGGACGTCTTTTTCGTTGAATCTCATCACCATCGATTGCTTGGTGGACATAATCACGTCATCACTACCACTGGTAGCCTCGACCCACTTGAGCTCATCGCCCTTGTCCAGACCGATGGCGATAATGCCGGTCTTACGTATGTTTGCAAAGTTTGAAAGTGGCGTCTTCTTTACAGTACCAAGCTTCGTGGCCATAAAGAGATTGCCTTCACCTTCGAATTTCGCAAGAGTCAAGATTGCCGTTACCTTCTCCTCTGGAGCTAGCTGGACAACATTAATCACTGGGGAACCCTTGGCAATACGCGATGCCATTGGAAGCTCGTAGACCTTATTGGCGAATACCCTACCCTGATTGGTAAAGAAAAGAATTGTGTCATGATTACTTGCGTGCAGAAGATGCTCTACGACGTCCTCTTCCTTGAGGCTGGTGCCAGAGATTCCCTTGCCACCACGGCCCTGTGCTCGATAGGTAGAGCTGAGGATACGCTTGATGTAGCCACCTTCGGTCATTGTGACGATCACATCTTCATTTGGAATCAGATCAATTTCGTTAAACTTCCCTAGAGCGTGACCAACAAGTTTGGTGCGGCGTTCATCTGCATACTTCTCTTTGATTTCCAGAAGTTCACCCTTGATAACACCGAGGACTTTCTCTGGGTGTGCAAGCAGATCCTCGAGGTAAGCAATAAGTTTCATGAGCTCAGCAAATTCGTCTTCGATCTTCTTACGCTCAAGCCCAGCGAGGGTGCGTAACTGCATAGAAAGAATTGCATTCGCCTGGACTTCGGATAAACCAAACTTCTTGATCAGGTTCTGTCTTGCCTCGTCTTGAGTCGCTGATTTCTTGATTGTAGCGATAACTTCGTCGATATTATCGAGGGCCTTCAGTAATCCTTCTAGGATGTGAGCTCTATCCTTGGCCTTCTTGAGTTCAAACTGGGTCCGCCGCGTAACCACTACTTGGCGGTGCTTGATAAACTCCTCTAGGATAGACTTGAGTGTCATAATTCGTGGCTGAATACCATCAACAAGGGCAATCATATTGACGCCAAAGTTGCTTTGCATTTGCGTGAGCTTGTAAAGCTGATTCAATATCTTACTCGCAAAGGCTTCCTTTTTGAGCTCTATCACAATACGAACCTGGTTCTTGCGGTCAGATTCATCACGAATGTCAGAGATTCCGACAATGGTTTTCTCTTTTACTAGCTCTGCGATACGAGTAATAAGAGTGGCCTTATTTACCTGATATGGAATTTCAGCAACTACAATGCGCTGCTGGCCACGTTTATCTTCCTCGATTTCTGCAACCGCACGCATAATAATCGAGCCACGACCCGTAGCATACGCCTGCTTAATTACTTCGGGGTCATAAATTTGAGCACCAGTAGGAAAGTCAGGGCCTTTGATAAACTCCATTAGATCCTCGACCGTAGATTCTGGCTTGTCGATAAGGGTGGTAATACCGTCAACCAACTCTCCTAGGTTGTGCGGCGGGATGTTAGTTGCCATACCCACAGCAATACCGAGCTGACCGTTGAGTAGTAGTAACGGAAGCTTAGCAGGAAGAACCGCTGGCTCCTTCTGACTACCATCATAGTTTGGCATAAAGTCCACAGTGTCTTTATCGATGTCGGCGAGCATTTCATCTGCCATCTTTGCCATACGAGCCTCGGTATAACGCATCGCGGCAGCACCGTCTCCGTCCATCGAGCCAAAGTTACCTTGACCGTCAATCATCGGATAACGCATTGACCAGTACTGGGCCATACGGACCATAGAGTCGTAAACCGCAGTATCGCCGTGAGGATGATATTTACCGAGCACTTCACCGACGACCATCGCAGACTTACGATATTTAGTATTGGAGCGAATGCCCAGGGCATTCATTGCATATAAAATACGACGATGTACCGGCTTTAGGCCATCGCGGACATCAGGTAGTGCGCGGGATACAATAACCGACATTGCATAGTCGAGAAAGCTCTCTTGCATTTCAGTCCGAAGATCTCGCTCACGAACGTAACCGATCTCTTCACCAAACATTTTTTCGTCTAACAGTTTCTTCTCTTTTGCCATAACTCACCTATCTTAACTTATCTTTAACTTTTTCAATTTCAGCCTCATCCGCATCTCTGAATATCTTTTCTCGTAACTTGAGGTAGTCAGCCGCCACCTGCTCTGTCGCCAGAACAATTGCCTGGTCTTCGGCCTCTTCTTCTTGTTGCAACGCATTTTCAAGATAGTAATTTGCTAGCTTGGCTGCTTTCTGGACATTCTGAACGACCGCATTACCGTCTTCGATATCCCTTGGAACCTTATCCGCCGCCTCTACCCTAAACCTCTCAAGCGTGTCTAGGTTGCGAATCTCTAACTGGAGGTAAAAATCAATCTTATCAATAGCACCCAGATAGTCCTTCTCACGTAACAAGTCATTCAACTCTTCTTGCTGCGCCTCATTTAAATTTAAGGTTCCGATAACCCTCTGTATTTCGTCAATATCGTTCTTATTCAGCTCCATCATTATCCTCCGGCCTCATATCTAGATCCCGTATAGTTTGGTAATGGGTGTCCGACCAATCTGCATACTCTTTGTCAGCCCTCGCCCTTATTTTACTGCGGATCAAACCAATGTTTTCGTATTGCTTCTGGCGCTCGGCTCTGGCTTCAACGTTTCTAAATCTCTCACTGTCTCTGCCTTCTTCTAGCCCAATGACAGTATGTTCTGCGTTCATAGCTCGATTTTCATCCAGTAGAGAGCGATCGAGCTCTATCCCAAAATGACGCAAGATGTCTCTGCCGACTATTACTCCAGGGATTACTGCACCTCCTAGATATGAACCAGCAACCCGCAGAGATTGAAGGGCTAATGCACGACGATTACTACCGTTCTCAACAATCTCACCAATACTTGTGTCGTAACTTACTCGAGCTTCATCGTCCATACCCCTGCCGTCTACGTCAGAACCTACGAATCGCGCTGCGACCTGAGTTTTTAGCTGCCTGACAATCTCTTGGCCTGCGACCGCCCAAGACCTTCGCGCACCGCCACGACGTACTTCTATAGCAAGTCGATGAGTATTAGAAACTAGGTCTAGTCTAGATGCTTGCCTCTGATAAATAAGATCAGCCAGCTGGTTTCCGTCTAGGTTGCCAATGTCTCCTGCTCCAACCCTATTTAATTTCATTGCGGAGCGTTCATATTCCCTCATATTCTTCACTAGGGATTCCAGGATTTCTTTACCGGCTTCACTTTTGGCAAAATTACGTAACAAATCTGGATCACTGACTAACTGATTGATATCGTATTCGTTGCCTTCACCTCCTACAGGGCCAAGCGTCTGAACAGCTTCACCTAAACGCGCTAACAAGTTCTTGCCTTGCATGCGCTTAAATGCTGCCTCTACCTGCCCCGAGACGCCGGCTTGTTCAAAGAAGTCTAAGGTCTCCTGAGTTAGAGAAGCCTCACCGAGGCTGCGTAATACGGCATCATAATGACGCCCAGCAATAGCCCTATCAATCTCTGTGGAAATCCTACTCTCGACTTCAGCGCTTGGAGATTGGGAAGCTCCAGGTTCGACACCAAGATAGCTTGCTACGTTAGCTCTTGCCTTTTTGACTTCCGTTTCCCTGGATTTAAGCAAGGCCGCGAGTCCTAAGAGTTTAGATTCTAGCTCCGCTCTTTCTGTACTGCTATTCTGGGTCCTCTGCAATTCCCCTAAAACATCCCTTGCATCTGCTAGGGTCTCAAGCAAAAGCTCCTCGGTAGTTTGCCAGTCTGTTTTTAGAGCTTCTGCACGTTTTCTCTTTGCGCCGGCTTCTCTTTCGGCCACTATCTTTGCGTTTAATGTCTGCCCCAGCCCAGAGTCTTCAATTCTCTGTAAAGCAATACCATGAAGACGAATAATCTCTTCGGACCAACGGTCTTCAGAGTTTTCGTCATTCTCATCGACTGTCCTGAGGGCATTTCGACGGTCTAGCTCAGCAAGCAAGGCATTCTCGGGGGGAATGGGGATCGTCTCTGGCATTTTATCGTAAAAATCAGCACTAAGTGTTCCCTTTTCTATCTGTTCAACAATACCAGGAATACTAGCCTCACTGATTCCAACCCGTCTTAACATTTCCTCCACTGGCAAGGCATTCTCCACGCGCATTTTACCGTGGTCTATGGATTCGGCATCACTAAGCATATCTGCGTCACGATATTCGATGCCCGCACGTTTTGCTGCCTTTAGGGTTTCAGCGTGATTTTCAGCATTTGCTCTCGCCTCCGACTCGAATAATGGCCTAAGCTCCGCTTCAGCACGGGCATAATCGGCAGTGGTAGGGCCTCCATCTAGGTTTAGGTTTTCTGGCTGGTTTAAAGCATCGAATTCGTCTCCAAGCTCAGTATCGGCTTCCATATAATCGGCCGCTGTGATATCCAAGCTTTTTTCCTGATTCTCAGTAGCTGCAAAATAGCTAGCCCTGGCGGCTTCGTAATCTTCTAGGCTAGGTTTCTTCTCGCCTTTGCGCTCCTTGGCTTTCGACTTGAATATTTTCCAAGCTTCACGACTAATTTGCCTAGAAGCCTCTTGGAATTCAGCAGCACTAGATATGGTTTTACCCTCATCGGTCTGGTCTTCTTCACTAACACGAGCAGAAGCAATTTCTGCGGCTCTAGCGGCAACCTGGTCTGCAAATCCATGAACTTCATCACTACTGCCCTGCGCTCTCTGTTCGTAGTACGAGTTTGCTCTTTCGGCAACTCGATCTGCGTATTTACGAGCTGTTTCGACATCGTAAGCCATGCGGCCTTCATTATCTACATATCTATCTTCTGCCAAAAGTCCTAATTCTTCATTGGTTGGAGTTGGAATTACCGGTGCCTGTTCTTCCTCTGGCTTGTCTCCATCCCGTTTACCTCCACCTGATGTCTCTGTGACACTTCCTGAACCTCCACCCGTACCAGTGCCTTCATGGACTGTCGCGGAAGTATATGGCATACGAGAAGTTGTAGTATTCGAAGAGGTTGGCACAGATTTACTGCCTGTCTTCTTCGGGCTGTCTTTGAACTTAATTTCTTCAAATCTGATAGGACTCTGGCTTTCTCCTGCCATCTTTTCGCCTTCCTAGATATCCAGATTTTTCACGTTTGTAGCGTGAGTCTGGATAAATCTTTTACGAGGTTCTACTTCGTCACCCATAAGGATAGTAAATATTTCATCGGCTTTTTCGGCGTCATCTGCAGTGACCTGCAAAAGAACGCGATTTTCTGGATCCATAGTGGTCTCCCAGAGTTGCTCTGGGTTCATCTCACCGAGACCCTTGTAGCGCTGGATTGAAACCCCAGGAATCTTAAGATCAGAATCTACTCCGTCGTCACTGTGTGATTCCGAAAGATCATTATTTTCCTCTGGTTCTTCATTCTCGCCTTCTAGAACCTCACCCTCAGCGCCAACCTCGGTGATTGCGAAGAGTCCATCCTCGGTTTTCTGCGCTTTATCCTTCATGGTTTGCGCCATCTCAGCGAGAATTTCTTCCTTCTCGGCATCATCGTGTGCATATAATTTGGTTTTGCCCTTCTGGATCTTATATAGTGGTGGCTGAGCAATATAAACGTTACCGTTTAGAATAAGCTCAGGGAAGTGACGATAGAAAAGAGTGAGTAGCAATGCCCGAATGTGTGCACCGTCAACGTCCGCGTCAGTCATTATGATGATGCGATGATATCGTAATTTGCCCGGGTCGTACTGCTCGCCAATACCAGTACCGAGAGCGATGATAAGATTCTTCACCTCGTCAGAAGCAAGCATACGATCCATACGCGCTCGCTCAACGTTAAGAATTTTTCCGCGAAGAGGCAAAATTGCCTGGAAGCGGCGATCGCGTCCCTGCTTTGCAGAGCCACCAGCCGAATCTCCCTCTACAATATAGATTTCTGAAATCTCGGCATTCTTACTAGAACAGTCAGCGAGCTTACCAGGAAGTGTCATCCCTTCTAGTACGCCCTTTCGAATCACGGTGTCGCGTGCGGCCCGAGCGGCCATACGAGCACGAGCAGAGAGGGAGCATTTATTGATGATTTTCTTTGCTTCGGTTGGATTCTCGTCTAAATAGTATGAGAAATATTCAGTAAAAATAGTCTGCACAATGTTTGCAATCTCTGGGTTACCAAGCTTGGCCTTTGTCTGGCCTTCGAATTGTGGGTCAGCGAGCTTTACCGAGATTACTGCCGTAAGACCTTCGCGAACATCATCCCCCGTGAGATTACCTTCGTTGTCTTTGAGTAAGCTATTTTTACGAGCGTAATCGTTGAGCGTACGAGTAAGTGAAGTTCTAAAACCAGTAAGGTGTGTACCACCCTCTGGTGTATGAATGTTATTGGCAAAAGTTTGGACATTATCGGTATAGCCGTCCGTATACTGAACTGCAAGCTCTACATTAACGTTATCTGCCGATTTATCGACATAAAATATCGGTTCATTTACCGAATTCTTACTACGATTCAAATGGTCTACATACGATTTAATACCGCCCTCGAAGTAGAACCCGTAGCTTTTATCGACACGCTCATCGGTGAGCTTAATCTTTACGCCCTTAGTAAGGTAAGCCTGCTGTCGAATACGGTCCAAAACCACGTTGTAGTCAAATTCAGTGGTGTCAAAGATACTAGCATCTGGAGTGAAGGTGATTGTCGTACCGTCTTCCTTGGTTTCTCCAACACTCTTTAGTGGCCCAACCGGAACACCACCATCCCTGTATTCCTGAACCCAAATCTTACCGTCTTTACGAACCTCTGCCCGGACATGAGTAGAAAGGGCATTCACAACCGAGACACCCACACCATGGAGTCCACCAGAAACTTTATATCCGCCGCCGCCAAATTTACCACCGGCGTGGAGAATAGTCATCACTGTTTCTAGAGCACTCTTGCCCGTCTGCTTCTGTTTATCGATCGGGATACCACGACCATTGTCGGCGACAGAGACACTTCCGTCGGCATGGATTATGACACCAATGGTGTCAGCAAACCCGGCCATCGCTTCGTCGATAGCATTGTCAACAATTTCCCAGATAAGATGATGTAGACCCTCTTTACCGGTACCACCGATATACATACCCGGACGTTTGCGGACGGCCTGTAGGCCCTCTAGGACCTGGATCGAGGAGGCGTCATAAGTGCCTTTGGATTTATCAACCATATGCTCCCTTTTCTTTGAAATACTCAATAAAATGCACTAGAAATACTTCCAGTACTAGCTACCCAAAAACTGATTTATTTAAAGACCAGAAACAGTGAGTTTCTATACTAATATTTTAGTTTACTTTAAGCACAAATACAAGCAAAAAGCGCTACGAAATTACCCTTTTTTTGATGTCTGAAATTAGGCTTTTTTCGATTGCTTTTCGTGACTTTTCTGGGAGCATTATAAGCTGCCTATCAAGTCGCTTCATTTCTAGCTCCAAGCGAGATAAGTCCTCACGATGTGCTTGCTCCATTTCACGGTATTCACGTCGTAATTCTGCACCGATTACTGAGACGTCCTGACCACTTGCGACCTTGGCTGAAAGTTGCTTTAGTGTGGTAAGAAACTCCTTCGCGTGTGCGTCATGACGCTCTCGATAAGACTGAATCATCGCCGAAATTTCGCCCTCGATTTCTTTGATAATTTGAATATTTATATCCCGGGCTTGCTTAAGTGGTAATTTCTTCCCTGAATAATTTCTGTCCAGATATTCATTGTTTCCACTTCGAATATTTGCAAGCCACAACTTCTTGTGACAAAGTTGCACTTCATGAATAATCTCTGAGAGTAACTCACGGCGTTCAATTTCCTTCTCAACAATTTCCGAGAGCACGGTCTCAACAATTTCATTCCCTCTATATAGACGGTCTTCACGACCTACATAGCTAGAAAGATATGCCCTAAGAGAATCGAGTTCGTTGGCAGCTGAAAGGTATGCCTGGATGTTCTCCGAATGACCCAGAACCCAACGAATCGTTGCCTCAAGATCATCACTAGTGTTTACACGAGACGAAAGAATACTCGAAATCTCAGACTCTAAAACAGCTAGTGAATCCGCATCGTCTTTACTACTATAGGTTTCTAAAATGTCAGAAAGACTAGCAGCGGCGTGGTGGGTATTTGGTAAGCGAAGGCTAGCCCGTGCCGCCAAAGCTGCGATTCTCTGGTCTAGTTGTTGCTCGTATTTAGATAGTAAATTTAGAGCCGTAAGGACCGGCAAAGAATCTTCCACCAAGACCTCATCATGCCCAGCGAGAATTATAAGCTTCTTTCGGATCGATAGAGCTGCTCGAGAAATATGGTCAATGTCTTCCTGTATTTGCTTCTTATCACTCACAAACCGGGAAATGTTCTCTCTGTAATTTTCGACTGCGCCCGAATAGTCACCCTCAAAATCATACCTTGCGGTAATTTGTAAGTGTTTCGCAAGTCTGTCCTCGAACTGATCCACTACCCCAAATATTGTATTGAGTAAGTCATCCCCCCTTAGGGCTTCTTGGCTAGAATTTAGAAGCTGCTCTTCGAGGTTCTTATCAAGTATTGCTGTCAATTCCTCGGAGAGGAGCTGCAAGTATTTTTCACCTTTTGTAGTAATGGGCTCGATCTCCCCAAGACGCATCACTACATCGCCGTCAGCAATTCGTCTCTCTAGCTCTCTGCGGTGCTCTGCATCACCTAGATGAGTTATTAGCTGCAACGGTCCCATCCCTGAATTATTTGAATCAATATATATTCGCTTGATGTCAAGTGATTTCGGACCAAAATAATGATCATTAACTCGTTCAACAATGAGTTTCCCCAAATTTTTTAAATATGCCCTTGCTGGTTTGGAAGTACCTTCAATATTTCCGTTATCAATCACCACTTCACCTCGAGATGCCATTGCTGAAAGTGCAAGGATTTCGTCCTGGATATAGGAGGAGGCGTAGGCAATTTTCTCGATCAGAGTAGTCTTCTTATCGTTTATGTAGTCGGCAGTTTTGGCGACTCCTAGATTATGCTTCTTTTTGGGCAGTCCGCTAGTCGCGAGCGCTAGGTCCACCTGAGCATTGAAAAGCTTATGCGATGCTATATCGAGCGCATTTTTAGCCTTCTTGGTCTCTATTACTACGTCGTGGTATCTCTTGTCGATTCTTGAGGTTGCTAATAGTTTGGAATAAAAATCGGTTACTGCCTTCGAATCAATGGCAGCGAGGTTGACGCCAATATTTGCGATATCGTGAGCTATTGAGAGTACTTTGGGGTCAAGCTTTGCGGCAGCAGAAAGTTTTGCAGCGTAAACTTTGGCCAATTCTAAATAACACTCTCTAGCTTGTTTAACCTTTGCTTTTTCTCTTGTGTCATCTATTTTTTTCAAAGTTTTATACTCATTCTTTCTTGTATTTCTGCATCTACTATATCACGCGGTCTACCGTACTTCAAACGAGACAATTGCTCTATCGCTTCCCCAATCTCAACACTTTTGTTAGGTGGGTAATTGTATCCTTCTAGACTGAAAGGTCGAGACGGTTTCGCATCCACCAGAATCTTTGCAATACTGTTATAGTTTTCAATATTGATGAGGTCCTGTTGATTAAAAAGAGGCACAAACTGCTTTGCCATGTACTCGGCGTCGTCATTGCCGACACGAAAACACATCAGGCTACCAACATTACCAAAGACGGCGTCGCGAATCTCATCTTTGAGCTGGCCAATAAACTGATTCGCCACAATAAGGTTCAGACGGAATTTGCGAGCTTCGGAAAGAATTGAAGCAAACGAATCGGTAGCAAAATTCTGGAACTCATCCACGTAAAGGTAAAAGTCACGCCGTTCATTTTCCGGCATATCTACTCTGCTCATTGCTGCCATTTGAATCTTTGCCACCAGCATCATGCCGAGAAGCTGCATATTCATCTCACCGGTCTGACCCTTGGCAAGATTAACGAGCAAGATTTTACCCTCATCCATAATCTTGCGAATGTCGATTGCCGATTCTGGCTGCCCCAAGATATTTCGCATCGTCATGTTAGTCATGAAAGCGCCAAACTTGCCGACAAACCATCCAAGCATTTCGCTTTTATGATAATCGCTAGTCTGTCCCATTTCGTTAATCCAGAAATTACGAACTACAGGATCTGTTACGTACTGCAGCTTTTCGGCCAGGAACTTGTCATCGGTAAATATTCTTGGTACCTCGATAAAGGTTCCTGGTATTGGCCCTGCCATTAGAGTAAGCGCTGCATTACGGAACCAGTGCTCAAAACGCGGCCCCATGATACCGGTGTGACCTGGGTCGTAAAGTCGATAAAGCATCGCAATCGCCTCTTGGATTACGAAGTCTTTCTCTTCCTGGGTTTTGGCCGTAAAGAGATTAAGGCCTATCGGACGCTCTGTGTCCGAGGCATTAAAGATAATCACGTCCTCGGCTCTCTCCTTGGGAATATATGGTAAAACGTGCTCTTCCAAATCCTGGCCGTGTGGGTCTATGTAGCAAACCCCCTTACCTTCGCGGATGTCCGAGATAATCATGTTAATCATACTGGTCGACTTACCGGTACCAGTTTGACCCAGGATATAGAGATGTCTTCGTCGATCGTTTTCGTCGATTCGGATAATATTGTCATCCCCTCGGTACTGACTGTGTCCAATAACAACTCCGTTTTCAGAGATAAAGGTAGGAGGCGCCGCTTTCTTTGATGGTAACCAACGAATTCCTGGGGTCTTGACCAAATAGTTTGGTAAATGAAAAACCGAAGCGAGCTCCTCCGTATTTAAGACGATTTCGTGCCCACGGTGTAAACGAAAAAGACGATTCATGCTGAATATCTTGTGGGCGAAGAAACGGAAAATATAATCCGTAACTAGTTCTTCTGTATCGCGAGCCGGTACGTATTGGAAGGAATTTAAGTTCTGATCATTAAACTGAACGAAAGTGCTCGCAATCTCCTTGGCAAACATTTCTGAACGCTGCTTACTGTCGGTAGAGGCAACGATGCGTATCATCGTATCGAAAAGTGGCTTTGCAGCCTTTTTCTCCACCGCCTTCACCGCATCTTCTTCCATCGGCGTCAGGCGATTGGCCTCAGCCTGATCCCCCTTGGCATTCATGGCATCAATTATTCGCCATAGCGCACTAAAGAGATCTCGGCTCTTCCCATGATGCATCTCTTTAGCGACATGATTAACCTTCTTCGCCTTACTGGGCTTTGCGGGACGGAAAAGGATTTGCAACGCAGCGCCTTCCTCGGGATGCATCTTGGCAAAAGCATTTGTAATATTCTCCAGAGGCTCCGAGTCAAGCTCTGCATATGATTTAAAAGGGAAGAAATATGAGTTACTAGCCCTTATCTCACCGCCAGCGATGTTCTCTATCCCCCACTTTTCACTAAAAATATTGTGCTCCTCGGCACGCTCTAGATTACACTCGGGATATTGTGCGGAAAGCGCCTTTTCGGTCATTTCGAGAAAAGCATAGGGTACTGCAAGATAGAAAAATATTTCCTTGTCCTTAGCAACAATTTCTGCCGCAAGGTGAGGTGGCCCAACAATCAGGTTTTTTACAAACTTATACTTATTATAGAGCACTGTCATATTGGAGTAAAAAGTCTCTGCCACCGAAATAACCTCGCGCATCATATCACGATCATCACGATTTTTAGCTTCGTAATCCTTGGACCCAGAATCTCTAGGAATGGTCAAAAGGAGAGGAACCATCTTGAGTGAGCGCTCCATCTGTTTCTTCCAGTAAGTGGTATGTTTCACCATAAAAAATACCCCCCACAAGGCCAAACCGCCAACTATTACAAATAACAGAAATTGTATAGCTACTCCCAAAGTTACTTCGCCTCCTCCTCGATATCAACATCGACCCCAAAACGTTCCTTCAAATAACCTTTTTGCAATTTTTCGGAATCCATTTCTTCTCGAAAAGGCTCTTCGGCCTCTTCTTGAATCACTTTCTTGATCGCCGAGATATACTGTTCATCCCCCTTAAGTTCCACCGTGTCATCAAACTCCTGAGGCTCGGCAACTGGAGGAATAGCAGCAGTGTCGTCACTCGGGTTAATGTCATCACTCGCCAATATGGCTGCATCGTCCATAGGAGCTGCGGCCGCAGCCGGATTTACTGGCGCCGGTGTGGCCGGTATTGCTTCGGCAGCTATCTCTGGGGTTACCTGTGTCCCTAGGGGTCGATCTACATTATTTTCCCCACTCACTACAGGGGTTTCGATATTTTGTGGCTGTATGTTACTAGAATCGAGCTGCATAATTACTTCCCACCTGTTAATCTTTTACCAACATTACCAAAGAATTGATTGAGGTTCTTCGTCCAAGCGAAGGTTTCCTCGAGTGACTTTAAGATGAGCTGTAGGATGGATTTTTCTTTTGTCGGCGTTACGAAGGTGTAGTCCTGTGAAATAGTGGTATTCTGCCGTTTATCCTTCGATATCAGACGATAGCGATAAGAGGAGGCTGGTGCGAGACCTTTGATAATTACAGTGTGGGAATTATTCAAAGTGCTATCTTCTACCGAGCGACTATTATAGGTACCGCCAATGATACCCTGGTCATATTCTACCAGTGTTGAGGCCGGTTTGTTAGTCTGCCATGAAACAATGATTGAAGAAGTGGCGTCACTCTCTCCCATTGGCAAGATATCCACCTTCACTCCAGTAATCTTAGGGCCTTCGGTATCAAGTGGCGTACGGACTGCTGAATCACCACTAGCTACCTCTTCACCCGTCTCATCCTTGGCTAGAATTTGGTAGTGGTACTCAGTATTATCCTGTAGGCCGTCAACTAAGAGTTCGTGAACCTTGGTAAGGCCAGATTTGCCGCGCTTTTCGGTGTAGTTAGCACTTGTACCTAGGTTTATCAGGGTCTCGGTATCAATATTGGTATCCCAGGTGATACTAAAGGAGTATGGCTTCACATCAGAAATCTTTAGGTTCGAAATCTTCGGTTTAAGGACGGCGGTAAATGAGGCCTCTGGAGAGGTGTAAGACAAGAGACCATTATCTACTTTAACAACGTAGAAGTATTTCTTCCCCGGCTCTAGACCATCTAGCAGAATTGCATGAGTAGTTCCCTTCATTGCATCTGTAGCGGTCTGTTTGTAGTCTTTTGGATCATAGTTTGGTGCACCACTGTCTGTGTCATAATACAGAGTCGCTGTCGTTGCCTCTGAAGTCTGGAAGACAATCTGGGCTGATGTAGAGGTGATGTTTCGTTCAGCAACATTAGAAGCAGATGGAGCAATTGTAAATTGTTTTGAATCAGAATTGGCGGTAGTAAAACGCTGTAAACCAGAAGTTGAAGTATAATTATCAAGCGAAATCGAGACAATATTTATTGTATATTCAGTATTTTTCTTCAAAGGTGACAACGTTACAGAGTGCGTACAGAGCGGCGAGGCCGGATTTGCTACACAATCCTTCATCTCATTCGTAATCTCTTCGGACTTGAGAGGAGTCTCTGCCATGGCGCCATTCTGGCTACCATTACTTTCGCGATACTCTACCATATTCGAATTCGAAGGCATATTAGTCGTCCAACGAATGTCAGCCGATACAGTAGAAACATTCTCTGGCGAAGGAATATAGGTAATGATAAATCCCTTCGTCACTAGCTCTGGTAAACCAGTAGAAACCACCGTTTCGTTGGCAAATGGATAGTTCTTCGAGATTACCCGATATTCGTATCTAGTTTCCGGTTTCATCCCAAAAATATATACCGAATGGTTTACATCAGTCTCCCTATGGCCTACTGCTACAAACTGGTTACTCGAGCTATCATCTACGACCCAATTGCCCGAAACTTTTTTCATTGGCCTATATTCAACCAACGAGTCCGTACTTTGATCAGTATGCCAGGTAACCGTGGCGCTTGATACCCCAACACCACTTAGAGCAACACTGTCAATCACGGCATGGGACTTCTCAGGAGTAATAGAACCATTCCAATATATTTTACTGGTCATATTTGGAACATTCGTTGTAGACCCACTCTTATTAATCACCGTACCGTTTGCGTACCTATATTCTGTGTCTGCATTATCGACTATTACCATATAATACTTAAATTTGTCAGATTTATATGCCACCGCAACGGAATCCACCAAAATATTGGTATTAATATCGGTAAATGTAAAGGTCTCATTCATCTCAGGGATAAGAACATCGGTTTGATCGTAAACCTCACGATGAATTTCATATCTAGCAAAATCTGTGCAATACTCCGTGCTACCAACGGTGAGTACGGTCGTGCATCCTGAGCCAAGTTGTTTCCGGCGAATGATTTTTGTCTTGTCTGCCACTCTCCAAGTGACAACGTTACGGAGCCAAGTGTCACTAGGGTGTGTGTCTTTTACGGAAAGAGCAAGGTCGCTCGCACTGATGTCTGGAGCAGTGGCGTCAGGAGTCGTGTCCCAACCGAATCTAGCCGCTTCGTTCGAATCCAGCGGAGAAATGTTTGAAAGTGGCCCGAAACGATAGCTTTGCTCTGGTTCGTTTGGAACATAGGCGTTGTCCTGAGCTCTCACTCGATAAAAGTAGGTATGAGCGTCGGAAAGCCCCGTATCTAGGATCCGGTACTCATTATCGCGGTCATCCTGATTCGCCGTAATCTCGATGTCGCCGCCTGAGGACCCAGCCGTATAGGTCTCGCACTTGCTACCACAACTATCTGAGTGGGAAATCTTGAGTTTCGTGGTCTGCGTACTATCAAGCCACTGGCTGTTACTAAGATTATTAGTATCCGCTTCATAACGATAAACCTCGTACTTCACAATTTCACGATATTTGGAGTTACTTCCCTTAAAGCTAATGTTTATCGTGTTTCCCACTTGGGAGTCTGCGACGTTAGGATCTCCCTTTGCCGTCGACACACGGACCTCACTCGGAGCTGATGGGATATTAGAATCATAGGTAGTGGCGTGGTCACTCCCCTCCCGACTGGAGAGGTCTGATTTGTTGGCGCTCACGTCATAGGTAAGCACTCGATAATAGTAAACTGTCGAGTCAGCGAGCCCGTTGTCCTCGTAGGTCACGGCCGTAGTTGGGCTCAGTGTAAGTTTGGTAGCACTCGCAAGCCACTCACCGTCAGTTTGGTAGCTAGTCGCTGAGCGGTATAGTTCGTAGCTAGGTACCGAACCTTCGAGAACATCCCCGTTGTGTTTTTTGTCGATAGCAGTGTTCCAGCTTACTACTATTCGCTGATGACCAATGTTTTCGTCATCGAGGTTACTACCATCAAGGCCGAGTGCCACAGCAGAAACGCCAGCGTCACTGATTCGGTTTCCCTGTACATCAAACCAGCCAGGCGCGGTAACGTCTGGGGTCACAGCAGCCGTCCTGTTCATGTCTGGATCTGGGAAAATTGGTGGGAACAGTGCGCTCTCGTTATTAACAGCGTCGTAGGCGGTGACTCGATAGTAGTAAGTGGTAGAGTCGCTCAATGGATCTGAAGGATCCGTCTTCCCTGCCTGTTGTCCGGATTTCTGATGCGTACTTGGGTACGTTCCAATGTCCCAGGTTGCTAAGTTGTTTGTATTGTTATCATTCCACTTGAGTACCTCGGCGCCAGTCCAAGGAAGCACACCTACCATCACCCACTTGGTCTCATCGGCAGTATCGCCGTCAGCCGAACGGTAGATCTTGTATCCGCCAAGGCCCACACCCGTATCACCCGCTTGCTTCCAAGATAACGTGATTTCATAGCCCTTATTGCTAATACTAGTACATATTGGCGTGGTCACTGCCGGGTCAGTATCTGGGATCGCAAGCGTAGCCCCGGATCCATCACAAGCTGCCGCGACGACGCCACTAGGGACTGTCGGCGTTACGGTATCGATAGTATAGCCAACTACCTGGTCTGGGTTACCACTCGACCAGCCGTCGCTCCAATTGCCTGCATTATCCTGGGTTTTTATTTGATAAGTATATTTATAGCCAGCTTCTAGACCATTAGCATCTGTATAGGTGGTTATATTCCCGACAGCTCCCAAATCAACAACGGACAAACCGCTCCAGGTATCGCTATCTTTTTTTCTTCTCAACTGATAGGTCTGGACACCTGAAGTGTCAGTAACGCCGTTCCATTTGAGGTAGATCGAATCCGTATACGCTCTATCTGTGGGAGCATCAAAGCCAGTCGGAGAAATAGGGCTCACATTGTCAAATTTTACGTGTTGTTGCTCATACTGTGCACCATCATTCCCAGCTACGTCTGTAGAGTAGTAGTAAAGTGTCTTATCCCCAAGCGATGCGGCAAAGCTAGTGCCAGTAAGCCATGTTGCCCCTGGCTGAGCACCATGGTTGACCCACTGATATTTTGTAGTGGCCACACCCGAAGCGTTCGCACTTCCTTCATCATGCGGGGTAAGCGAAATAGTAGGCGCAGTTCCTACGTACCAGTCATTGTCACCGTTCGGCGGAGTGTTACTTATAGAATAATCTGTGTTTGGGTTAATAGTATCGAGTTTGTAGGTCTGCTGTTTTACTGATTCATAGTTTCCTGCAGTATCCTTGGAGCGGAAATATAAAACGTGCGTGCCGTCTCCAATAGTGGCCGACATGTTTATCGCCGAAGCATAAGTAGTGGCACCGGTTGACAGATCGCTATTATCCCAACGATATTTAATCTCGGAGATACCAGAACCATCACCTGCGCCTGGATCTGTAGCCGTAAGAGTGATTTGCGGGCTCGTGGTAAACCACCCAGACGCCTGAGCCGAGATATCTGTAGTTGGCACGGTATTCGGAAGCGAGCTATCATAACCAATATGGAAAGGGTTGCTGACTCCCCTGGTAGAATCGGCGGTATTTAGTGCCTTGTCATATGCTTTCACATACCAAGTATGCATCTTTTCCGATAATTCCTCGCCAGTTTGTAAGGTATATGACACGTCACTCCCAGGAGTAGCGCTAAGGATGTTTGCCGTTGCCCCCACGGTAGTGTCATCAATGGTTTTCTTAAGTACCCCATCCATGTAGAGTTCATATTTATACAGTCCCGACCCTGGATTATCCTGGGAGGCCGTCCAGGTTAGGGTCGGCTTATTGGAGCCACTCCAAGTATTGTCGGCTGGCAGAGAAACATCAAAAGTTGCCGGACCAATAAGATCAAGAGTGATATTCGCCGAATACACCGTACCTTCAGAAGGAGGCGTATATGCACCAGCCACAGTTACACTGCTGATAGTTGGTGTAACTGCCGGATTAGATGTGGATAGAGTTGCCTTGTACTGGAAATAACCCCTGTTCGTGCCACTAAGATTTGCATTTATAGAGCTACCAGGCGTTACCGAGTACCAACTGCCCCACGAACCATCGATAGTAGTGGCATTATTACCCGAGCGCATCTGATATGAAATGGTTTGTCCGTTATTTGTCTGACTAGTGGTAAATGCACTATAGTCTGGACTTGTGGCACCGCTATAGAGAATACGAGAGGTAAATGTTTCTGGTGTGTCAAAGGTAGTTGTACTTGGAGTACTTGCTGTTAGTGTTAATTGGGGCCTATAACTAGGAATCGGATCCTCCATTGAATATACACCCATTCCGTTGTTTACCCACACGTCAGTGTAGGTATCACCATTCGCAATATCTGCCTGGACCATTGCCGTGATATCTAGTGAATTTGGTGTATTAGTAGTCAGATTAACACTATTAGAAGTACCTGTCGTATCATGCCAGACCCAGGTAAGTGCATCACCATTACTGGTAATCCTTATACTTGCATTTGTTAGACCAGAAACTAAACCGTTATTGAAGGTAATGTGCGCATCTTGCCCCCAACTCCCACAGTCATTATCGTAGCCAGAATTGGTGCCCATTGGGTTTTCATCCAATGACCAGCCTCCGCACCATTCATCCCAGTATGTAGTTTCATCATTTGTTGGGTATACAGAGGTAGTCGAACTACCCACTCCGCCACTAGTTGTCGATGATAACTGAAGTTTATTATCTACAACTACAGCGCCGCCCGCATTACCTGCAGGAGAAACCACAAAAGTACTATCGGTAGTAGATAGCTCCGTTGAAGTCACAATGCTCTGTCCACTGACGTTGCCAGCATTGTCTACAGTTTTGACAGTAACGGTCTTTACTCCGTCCGTGCCCTCAAGAGTCCAGGGTACTAGCCCAGTAAACGATGATTGTCCAAGATACTGTGTCTGATAGTTTGTAATTTGATTCGTAACATCCTGCCACCCTGTGTCGTCGAGGTTGTTAGTTATCATTACTTTTGCAAGGTTCGAACGTATACCCCCATTGTCAGAGGTTCCAATCTTCATCTTTACCTGATTACTCCTGGTGTATAGCACACCTCCTTTTTCCAAAATATCACTGCCAGCTTGATCCGCAAAACCATTAAGCTGAAGGGTGGGAGACGTTTGTTCTACCGTAACATCTGGTTCCGACTCTCCGTTATTTCCATACGACACCCAGGCAGATGCTCTGGCCTGACCATCCACGGCTCTTACTTGGATATGGTAGGCTGAGTTTGTAGCTAAACCAGAAATATCGACATAGGTCTTGCCTTCATCTGCCGTCACTCCACTGCCCGTAAATGCCGTTGGAACCCCATTAACAATAGGCTTTATCTCCACTTCTGGTCTTAGGTTTGTAGAAGTAACAGTACATGCCGTCACACCACTCCCGCAGGTAAGGTTGTTTGCCTTAAGCCTTACTGTAGCTTGATTTGTCCAAGTGTTTGGAGTTCCATATCTGGAATGCCCCGCCGGTATAGAAGTGGTCTCGATCGGAACGTCTGTAATCATACCCGTTGTGGTTCTTAATGAGTTATTACTTATGTCAGTTAACGATAGGTTTTCATTTAAGGGTGCTTCCAAGGTATCGTACTGTACTATAAACTCATTTAGCTTAGGGGAATAGACTCCGTCTACGGAATACAGCAGCAGCTGAAGTTCCAAGTATCTGGAAGCACTCAAACTGGTCAAAGAAGCTCCTCCTGAACTACCAGTTATTTGTGCCGTTCCTGTTTGTGACCAGGTAGAATCAGACCAGCTGGAACCGTCGTCTGATGTTCTGTATTTAAACCTCACCGATGTATTACTTGGTAAGGCATCAGTAACCCATGATAAGGAACTCCACTTATATTTAAGTCCTGCCCCTGCATCAATTTTAAAGCCAGTTATATTACCATTTCCTGCAAATGCAGGGATGTAATACAGTACCTCTACAGAGCCTGCGGATCCATTCGCTCCGTTTACCTTTGGCCATCCGCTTGGGCCAGTAGCACCAACCCCTGCAGCACCATTTGTTATTGTGACAACTTGACCCCCAGTGACTGCCAATGTGCCCGTGATCCTGCCCCCCGCACCACCATTACCTCCACGGCTAGTACTTGCATAGTAACCCCCTATACCTCCATTATTTGCCCCTCCATCAACGGGTATTAAGGTGGGAACGTTTCGGTGATTATAGGTTCCAGGAGAGCCTGTTGCCCCAACAAAGTTAGGGCAACCTCCTCCACCTCCGCCGCCGCCGAATGCCCAGTATTCTAGTCCGTTATCAATCTTAAGCGCTGAGTATCCCCCGGCGCCTCCGGCTTGTCCGCAATTCCCTCCAGAATAAACAGTAGAACCACCACCGCCTCCGCCACCCTTCATGTCAATATATATTTTCGTGACACCGCTAGGAACTGTAAAAGTTGAAGTTTTAGTTACAGGGAGACCATATTTACGTAGACTTATGGCATCATCATTCACTACAACATTATCAAAGGTGAATGTTTTCCCCGAGCCAGTAGTCCCTTGATAGTTTGCAGTAAGTGTCAGATGGGTATTGTCGGTCACACTAGCCACACCATAAGAAACATCGTCTATATTAATAGCCTTAGGAGTATTAAAAGGATCCAGATAATCTGCAAAAGATGTACCCGTGCCCACAACTGAAGTACTACCGGTTGTGGCAAGAACTGTACCTGCAAAATTTGTTGTATTCTTGGTTGTAGGTGTGTTTGTTGTAATTGTATTGTTATTAAAGTCAGAATCTGTGGTCCAGGTCGCACTATTTGATCCCGCGTGAGCTCCCTGTGGGGCAAACGGATTAAAAAGAGGCAGTACATACTGGAGAGATAAAAAGATTGCTAATGAGCAGAAGAAAGCCGATACAGTTGCATTGCGTACTGGGACAGCTAGCTGATGTTCTGTAACCTTCTTGTAAACCGGCACACGTATTACCAAAGTGTCATGTACCGAGCGAACCTTGAGGTGGAATTTATAGGTCAGCTCATAGCGTAATATCTGGAGCAGTTTTACTAGATAATCAATAAAATTTATAAGGACCAAGATAACGTTCTTCGCTAGGAAAGAAATAATATGTTTGAAGAGTGACCAGACGAAGGATAGTGAACGCAACGGAATTTGAGTAAAAAAACTTTTGCGTAACCTAAAATTACTACTTTTCGATAGTAGCTTTGTAGCTCGTTTCCACACTGAATTTAGCTGAGCTTTTTTAGGTTTCATCACCCTCGCAAGTTATAGATAAATTGTAATACTTTGCCCGAGCTAAAACAAGCACAAAACGTGCTTGTTTTAGCTCTATTTTAGAGATTCTTGATTGTTACTTTTTACCAGTGATTCTTTTGCCAATATTTCCAAAGAATTGATTGAGGTTCTTTGTCCAAGCGAAGGTTTCCTCGAGTGACTTTAAGATGAGCTGTAGGATGGACTTTTCTTTCGTCGGTGTGACGAAGGTGTAGTCCTGCGACTGCGTGATGTTGTTACGCTTGTCAGCAGAGACCATACGATAGTGAAATGAGGATGCTGGCTTTAGGTTCTTTATGATAACGGTGTGTGAAGTATTTAGCGAAGTGTCCTCCACAGACCTGTTACCATAGCCGCCGCCGATGATACCTTCATCATACTCGACGAGCGTGGTAGCTGGTTTATTGGTATTCCAAGAGATGATCACTGATGCGGTTGTGTCATTCTCACCCATAGGGAGAATATCAGTCTTGGCATTGGTAATCTTTGGTCCCTCGGTGTCGAGGGGGGTACGAACAATCTTGTCAGTATCTGCAACTTCATTGCCCGTCTCATCCTTAGCCAGGATCTGATAATGATATTCCTGATTGTCTTCCAGATTGTCTATCACCACTTGATGTACTTTACTTAGACCAGAAACCCCTCGTTTCTCGCCATAAACAGCTGTCTTGCCCCAGTTTATAACTGTCTCTGTCTCAATATTGGTGTCCCAGGCAATCGTTACGGCGTATGGTGTTACATTCTTGAGCTGCATGTTAGAGATTTTTGGCTTAAGCACAGCCTTAAAGGAGTATTCCGGAGAAGAGTAAACCAAGTTATTGATGTCCTTAGCTTCCACCCAATAGTAATATGTCTCGCCCGGGGTTAACCCCTCGAGAACAACCACGTGTGAGGAGCTAAAGACGCTGTCTGTAGCGGTGCTAGCATATGGACCAGATTTAGAAGTCCCAAAGTGAACAATTGCCGTGGTCGGAACTGCAGTTTGCCATACAATCTGTGCCGAAGTAGCAGTGATGTTGCGATCAGCTACGTTCGAAGATGAGGGCACCATCGTAAATTGCCTAGTATCGGCGTTATCAGTGATAAACGAAAGAAAAGAGGTTTCGGTATTGAACCCATCAAGTGACATCGCCCTTATCTTGAAAGTATACTCACTAGCTCCGCGGAGTGGAGATAGAGTAACGGTGTGATTACACAACGACGGCGTCGCTGCACAATTTCGTCCGTTACTAGGTATTGCATCTAGATTCACTGGCGTCTCCGCTGTCGAACCAGTCTGGTCACCGTTGCTAAGCTTATACTCGACAATGTTTGTATTTGCAGGCATATTCGTGGTCCAGAAAAGCTTAATAGATACTGTGGACTTCTCTATCTTATCGGCCTGATAGTTGACTGTGAATGAATTGGTTGTAAAGTTCGGGACCGTCACCTTTTCTTCTTGCCGGTCACCGAGAACGTCCTCGTTGCCTAAACTATTTCTAGAAATGAGTTTATATTCATATTCCGTAGCTGGTCTAAGACCGAAAAGATTTACAACGTGAGGTGTATCTGGGTTCTTTTTCTCTCGCTCACCTATCGTAATCCATTCTGTATCTGATACCGCCTTGAACTCTACCACTGAGTCTGTCGGCTGATCGGCATACCACTGAAGACTCGCCGAGGAGACTCCTACATTCACCATCCTTGGTGCAAAGGCACCCGTTGTTGTAATCGTAGGCTTTGCGATTGCCGGATTTAGCGACTCAGAGACGATGTTACCATTTCCGTCTCTTGCAGGTTCAGACTCGTTCGAGTAAGTCACATTACCAACTTTATTTATCACCTGGCCGTTTGAATAGCGAAAACTAGATCCAGCATTATCAACTGCTGTTACGTGATAATAATAATATTGGTTTGCCAACGAATTTGGTATCAAATCCATATAATAGTTCGTGGCGAGCCCTAGTTCTTGATCCGCATTAAAAAGAGGATTGTAATGACTTTCATTCGGCAGGCCGCATTCTGCTTGCAGGTATTGATTGGTGCCATCGGTACATATTTGTTCCCAAGTAACTCCATCATCTGATCGGTAAATTCGGTATTCATAAAAGTCATTCGTGCCATTCCTGAGAGGGTCTTCGATACGCGCCCAGGTAATAATATTGCGCTTAAAGGCGTATCCGTCATCATGAATGTCCTTCACCTTGAGTTCGGTCGGTAAGGCAGGAGCTTCATCATCTGCAGTCGTGTCCCAACCAGCGTGTGGTGTACCAACTTCTACTGTCGTCATTGGTGAATGGTAATTACACTGAACCCCTACTAGGGTCACGGGGCAAACTCCGCCAGTTACTGGATCAGGTGTATTATCCAGCGCCCAAACCCTGTAGTAATAAGTAGTGGCGTTGGTAAGCCCATTCGCAGAAGTTGCCGGATAAATCTGGCCGGTATCTACCACCTGATAAGGCTCGCTCCTAACCACATTACCCTGATTGTTCTGTACTGTCGCCGTGCGGTCATCCCGAAGATCAGCTGGTGCTACTTCAGCAATTTTTGTTCCATTCGTAAGCCATGTCTGATAATCAGAATAATTATTCGTGGAGCGATAGACTTCATACTTTGTCAAACAACCAACTGAGTTCAGGCAATTTTTAGCATAAGACCCATTAAAACTAATGGTGTTTTTGTGGCCGATCTGTGAATCCGTCGCAGGGTCACCCGTCTTAGTTGTCACTGTTACATCAGTCGGAGTTGTTGGTACCGAGTTGGAAGCTGTCCGGGCCGTAGCGGAGTCAGAACGAGCTGAGGTATTCGGAACACTGTCATATGATTCCACTGCATAATAGTAGTTAGTAAATTCATCTAACCCATCTAGGTCAATGACAATCTCAGATGTTGTTCTCGCCAAGGTATATGGTCCTGCGGGATTGGTAGCTTGGTAAACGTTATAGTTTACAATCCCTGCTACCTCATCACTAGAGCGTCGCCTGTAATCCTTCGACTCACTCCAAGTAAGATGAACCTTCTGATGGCTGCCCGATGAGTCAAGACCAAGCGGTGAAGCAACAACATTACTTGGAACGGTCGGTGCAGTAACATCAGGGGTTGTAGTAGAGCTAAAGTTAGAA
The DNA here is from genome assembly GCA_964501135.1 of uncultured Candidatus Saccharibacteria bacterium. Lineage (GTDB taxonomy): Bacteria > Patescibacteriota > CPR2 > UBA1875 > CAIMLA01 > JBGSPL01. The sequence continues at coordinate 223,668 of CAZCRI010000001.1, read as the reverse complement.
AGAAAGAGCCCAGGATCAGACGGAAATAATGCTGTTGGGTTTCCTGATTCAGTATTATCAAAAGCTCTGATACGATAATAATAATCGGTTGAATCGTTCAGTATCGGGGTAGCAGAAGGTTTGTCAGTAGTAAAAGTAGCAGCGTTATTGGTGTCATTATCAAACCAAATGGTCTCCTGCCCAGAAGCGTATTCCAACACCCCCACTACTGGCCACTCAGCTTCATCTGCCGAATTGGTTGTAGAACGATAAATGATATACTTGGACATACCAACTCCAGTGTCGTTTGAGCTATTCCAAGTAAGCTTGACCTCAAACCCTTCGTTGCCAATATCGCTACATTTTCCATTTGGGCTATTTTGAGAGTCATAAAGTGTCCCGTCACAGGCTTCCGCCAAAACTCCAGTAACTGGTGTCGGAGATATAAAGTCTGCAGTATACCCCAGTTTATCTGTAGAGAAAGAGCCCCAGTTCCCCGCATTATCACGCGCCCTTATCTTATAGTTATACCGTTGCCCAGTTTCCAAAATATTCAAGCCATTTGGGGTGGTTGTTTCGTTCGAGTCTAAGTATATCGTATTACTCAACGGAAGCGGTAAGTCAATTGTAGCATCGCGCTGGCCCCAGCTATCAATCTCCCTTTTCCTCAATATTTGATAAGCCACAATGCCAGATACCGAGCTTGAAGCATTCCAATAAAGTTTAATGTGTGAGCCGTCCGTCTCTGGATCGCCCACAGGTGCCCGAAAATTCGAAGGTACGCTTGGTAACTGAGAAATGTAGGAAATTTGTTCTGTAGTAACGGCATCGGCATTTCCAGCATTATCCTTCGAAAAATAATACAGTGTGTGGCTCCCATCATTCGGAGAAAAAGCTCCCGCGTAGACGTTAAAGCAACGTCCTACATTTGATTCCCAGTACTTCGGTGCTGTACAACCTGCTTGGTTGGTATCTGTTTCCCAGGCGTAGTAAAGTGTCGCCACTCCAGAATAATTAGGTGTGCCGGGATCGTTACTGCTCAGTGTAATTGTAGGCGCCGTAAGTGTATACCAGTTGTTGTCGCCATTTGGTAATTCAGGATCTATTACATATGTGGTGGCAGGTGTTTGGATATCAACCTTTATTTGCTGATTATGAACGCTCTCTACATTACCCGCCTTGTCTACGGCATACCAGTACAGTGTGTTATCCCCCTCTGGTATATTACCAACAGGTATAGACGGTTGATATGGGTCAACCTGCCCGGAGTTGGTTAGGGTGTTGGTGTAAGCACCTACCGTTGGCGCAGCTGCGCCAGTTGTTACAAATTCATAATATGTTTTATCGGTTTTCGAGGCACTGTCCGAGGACGAAAAGGCAACCGTAGGTTTACCAATTTTATACCAAGCGTTGTCACCATTTGGGGTGGCCGGGTTGATATTTAGAGTGGTGGCAGGTCCGGAAACGTCAAGTGTGACAGAAACCCCTATTGTAGGAGTAACGTCTGCAACGCACCTAGTTCTTGCTATAGTACTATCTTTAACATCGAAACTAAGATTCCCGTTATTATAAAATTGAACCAAGTAGGCCGAAGTTCTATTGCCACTGCTCCAAGGGACCTCTGTCGCAGTCCAATATGAATAATCGTCAAGGTTACTATAGTGACCAGCAACCTTGCCTGCATAAATTGCCCTGAGTTCATTAACCTTCGGTAAACGGCCACCAATCAGACTACAAGCCTCCTGCGCTGGGTATTCCGTCCCAAATGTAACCCCTGGATTAAACTGAGGACTTACAAGTACATTGGCTTGAGAATTAAAACTATCAGGAGCAGGGTAAGCTGTCTTGCTACATTGATTGCCGCTACAATCAGCTCTATCCGATTTCCATTTAAGATACGGATATGATTGGTCATCAAAATTGTAAACATATTTTCCCACTAACTCCGTAGCGTACCCTGTTTCAGCTTGTCCAGGCGTCCAATTATCCCCAGGTATATTAACACCTCCTACATTTCCAGCATTATCACGATATTTCACATAAACATTTCGAGTTCCATCAGCACCAGCGGCTAAAGTCCATGAATATCCCACACCTGCAGCCCGATAAGTTTCACTCCAATTTGTCCAACCGGACCAAGTGATTCCGTCATTAGAAAGAGCAAAATCCTTTAGCCCCGATGATGGTGCGGCGTCACTCGGTTCAAGATTCAGGGTCACATTCTTGCTCAAGGCGTAACCAGACGAAGAATCTCGTATAGCCACCGTGCCTGTAGGTGTCTGCGTATCAAGAATAGTGGTGGCGACTAAAGCTTGGTAAATACTGACTGAATCTAAGATAGGTGTTTGGAGTCGATCTGATGTCGAATATAAGAATGCTTTGTAGCGTAAATATCTTTTATTCAAATGCTGAGTTGAAAGATTCTGGCCGCTACTTATATCGTAAAAGGTGTTTTCGGTATCGTCGGGGCCGATAAAGTCGGAGGTCTGCCAACCGGTATCCGAGTCTTTTGTAGCGACTTTAAATTTCACCGAGGAATCACCGGGAACGGAAGTGTTAACCCAACCGATTTGGGTTGCTGTTGACCCTGTACCCAAGGCTATTGTTGGTGAAGAATAGGTATCAAAAACAGGAAGCTGAGTTGACCTAAACGAGATATTAAAGGTTATTGAAGCACTATTTTCACCTGTATCGTCATAGCAACTAACCGTTGTTGTTGATCCACTCATCCACCCAGTTGCGCCCGAACCATCGCCCCCAGAGTAAGCACTGGCACCGCCAATGTTAATGGAAATATTTGGACAACTACCCGACCAACCAACATTAACCTCCGAAGCACCCGTATATGTCCGAGTTGTCCCATCTGTTCCTGTTAACGAAACCGATTCCGAGCCGCTAAAGGTTTGTAAACTGAGAGTGCCGTTTGCGGCTATTATTGTTCCTAAGCCTTTTTGATACCCACTACCCTCAAAATCAGCTTTTGTGTTGTGTAACCTTCCGCTCACATTCCCAGCATTATCTCTCACTCTCGCATACACAGTCCTAGCCGTGTCACTACCTCCATCTACCACACCCTTTGCCACATTCCAGGAGTAACTGGTAGCATAAGTTGCCCAGCCAGTATCAGTGATATTGCCGTCAATATCAGCGGTTTTACCCCAGTCTGTTCCGTTATTGGAGAACTGCATTTGAGAAAGGCCTGAGCCACCAGAATCGGTAGCCGAAATGTTTAGCGTTACATTGGAGGAGCTAGAGTAGGATGCTCCTGAATTGATCGTGAATGTCGACAGTGTGGGTGAATCCTGTTCTATACTAAAGTCCGCTACGCTCTCGGCATTATTTCCATAGGCCGTCCAAGCAGATACACGGCTTTGTGCATCTACTATTCTAACTCTTACATGATATTGCTTGCCTGTTTGTAGTCCTGTTATAGAGACTTGACCAGACTGAAGCTCGCCTGTAGAGGTAGTGGAAGTGCTTTCGGATGCAAAGTAATTTGCCCCTTCTACTAGTGTTGTGTCATCAAAGGCAGCACCTACTTCCCTCACTTCAACCTGGGGCTTACGTGATGTAGAGCCAGAAACTGAACCTGAACAATAATTATCATTTGCAGCAGTACCACACGTAAGATCTGTAGCCTTAAGTACCACTGTCGACTCATTGTTATACCCACCAACAGAATTTGCGGCACCTAGTGAAATATTTGAGCCAGATGAATTTTTAAGCACCGTAGAAGCATCAGATTTATATAGTAATAACTTGTCATAAGACGGGTAATCTAACGAATCATAGGAAAGTGTAAGATTAGTTAAAACTGGACTACTAGAGCGTTCTGCGACCTCCATATACACTAATATTTCAACATATCTATTCGGCAATATTGTACTTAAAATTGATCCCGGTAATTCAGACGGGCTTGTAGTTATAGAACCATCGCTGTTTACCTGAGAGAAATATGTGCCAACTGTAGACCAGTCTGAGCAGGTAGGATCACTACCCGCAGGTCCATAGCACGACGCCGAGTGAAGATCCGAAGATTGGGCCGCAGTTCTAACTTTAAAATATATTTTTTGTCCGCTAATAGTAGTATCGGCAGACCAATCGAGAGAAAAGGGCTTTATTGCCCTACCAATACCAGCATCAAGAACCAACCCACCAGCATCTGTTGCTGCCGTTCCAATATTGCCGCTTGACGCATATTGGTATACACCCGTGAATGAACCAATTTGTATATTTGTAGGGGTGGGTGAAATTGTCCCGAAAGTTGATGTGGAAATATGTTGTATCCCAATTCTTCCTGAACCACCGGTGCCACCAGCACTAGCAGCAGCACTTCCTACGCCCCCAGTACCACCAGAAGCAGACACGGTACCAGAATTATTAACAGAATTTGAAGAAAAATAAACTGACCCACCAGCGCCCCCGCCTCCTGAACCATACCAATAGGCCGTGCCATTATCACCCCCCTTACTTCCCTTTGCAGAAATATTCCCAGAAGCAGAAACAGTAATATTGTTTGAACCGATATGAATGATACCACCACCCGAACCACCAGGGTATCCGGGACCCCCACTGGTACCACTAGTTCCTCCTCCACCGCCACCCGAACCAAAATAGATTTTACTATTCAATGTACTTGAGGAACCATAAATTCCTCCGCCACCGCCACTGGCGCCAATTCCACTATTACTTGACACTCCTGCACCACCCTGATTCCCACTTCCAGGCGAACCTATTCTATTACTATAATAACCACCTGTTCCCACTGTGCCATAGCCACCACCGCCGCCGCCGCCGCCAAACCAGGTGGAACTATTTTGACCTATACCACCCCCACCACCTCCTGATCCAGTAGTGCCTTGACCACCAGCTTTTGTATTTCCACCTCCTCCTCCCCCGCCGCCTTGACCAATATTTCCAACACTATTATAAATGCCCCCATTACCGCCAGTTCCATTATATCCCTCGCCTCCATTTACAACCGTACCTCCAGAATACCCTTTGCCATCCATAGTGATAACACCACTCACTGTAGTTGTACCCGTATTTCTAAAGAATAAAACACCGTTTTTCTTATAAGTTATGTCCCAGGAGCTACCAGTTAACGTACCAGTAACATTTACAGAACTATAATTTGGTACTCTTTGCAGCATTACAATTTGATTGACATTTATGGTGGAGCCTATATTCGCATCACCACCATCATTTCCATAGTATTTTGTCTTTACGCTTGAGAAGTTTATTACATTACTCGATATACTTGAAATAGTAAAAGTTTCATAATTACCTACATTGGCATAATTAGTGGGCGTACCCTTAAGATTAATAAGTAGTATTTCGTCACCCATTGCCAAACAGTTTGCCGCAGGAGTATTTAATAGTGTTGCACTTGTAGGAGTAATCGCAGTCACAGAATAATTGACAGCATCTCCGCCTTCACTACAAACCCTACTAGGAGTAGATTTGTCTGTATTAATGTTGTAGCTTGTAACGTTAGTGACTTGAACGCCATTTCTCCATACTGTCATGGGGTTAGAGACAGTCAGAGAACCATCTGTACCAGTACCGGTTTCGAGATAGTGATCCAAACCTCTGGTAAGCTGTGCGCTATTGGGTGTTGTAGAAAAATCCATATTAGGGGTGGTAACTGCGCTTGAAAAAGGTGAGTTTGTCGGCCAATTATAAGTTGTACTGCCAGCTTGTACCCCTGTCGCCTTAAATGGATTTAGAAGTGGCAACAAGTACTGCAAAGAGGTAAAGAGAAGCAGAGAAACTAGGAAAGCCGAGACCGAGGCGTTTCGCACCGGTATGGCATACCTATTTTCAGTGACTTTTCTATAGATTACATTCTTAATTACCAAGTTGTCATGGACCGAACGAACTTTGAGATGAAGTTTATACATCAGCTCAAACCGCCAGATTCTGGCCCTATCAATAAAGAAGGTAAGAGCGCGAACGATAGCCAAGCCAAAAATAGCAGAACATGCACTTACTGCCTTCTTGCAATAGCTTCTAGCTTTCAGGAATCGTGGCTTTTTGGCCAAGGTCCCTCCCTCTTACATTTATGTATTAATTTTAGGCTTTTTCCAAACTTAAAACAAGCACAAAAGTGCTTGTTTTCACAAAAGAATAACTTCTAGTAGTGTACTATTACTGGCGTACCGACAGCGGCCCAGTTGTAGATGTATGTTGCTGCATCGTCTGGACTGTTTACGCAGCCATGGGAACCGTTCCAATGATAGTCTTGGCCTCCAAAAGAACCATTTCTCCAGTGTGCATCGTGTATCGCGTGGCCTGCTGCTGTAAACCAAATGGCACGATCGACCCAAACCTTGTAATAATCAACACCCGGCGTACCGCCTGTCATGTAAAAACTTGCATTTCGCCCCAGTACCAAGAATGTTCCTACCGGCGTTGAATGGTTATCGTCCCCAGTTGTCACACTCCACTGGTGACAGTTCACCCCGCCCTTTTCGCAGGCGGTCATCGTCTGTGCCGACAAATTGATATCAATATACTTGTCCCAATCCGCAATTACCACGTTTTCGTATCTCGTTTTGTATTTGTCAACGTAAGTAGGTATCTCTAAGCGGACGCTTGGCTGTACAGGCAATACCGCAGCTATCTGCGCGCCTAAAACATCATTATCAACTAGCGTACCATCCACACCAGCCTGGGTTTCAGTCTGCTTAACACCATTTTCAACACGAACAATTCGCTCTGTAGAATAAATATTGATCTTGGATCCGAGAAATGCAAAATAACTGTTCATCTTTGCGCGATCAATCGCTAGTGTGTATTTCGTATCCCCTTCATTTTTAGTGAAAGTGATCCATGAGCCCACTGTATCCTGATTGGGTCTATACTCCACGCCCTGGTAAGTAAGAGTTACCGGTCGTGCCATAACATTCTGCGCTTGAAGCATTACCTCTTGAGCGGCATTATCAACAATAGCCGGTTTTACAACCGTAGTCTTGACCTCAATCTTCTCCGCCCGCAAAGCATTAATACTGCCAAGGACGCTACTTTTCAGCTCCTCCAAGAGTACTTCCCGTCCAAAGATAGCGGGCTTCAATTGGGTAGTTCCGCCATCGACTGTGACCTGCGAATCCTGGGCTTGAATCTTAATGTTATCCGCAATTTTTGCAAGGTATGCATCGAGTTTCTGTTTATTGATCGTATAGCTAGGTGAAATGGCCAAATCATTAGAACGAATGAACTGTTGCCATGGAGTCCACTTGATTTCGGTGAGCAACAAACGTCCGCGTGTCAGATAATCGTCATACCAAACGCCTGACCTGCCCCTTGAATAAGCCGAAAGGGCCATGCTATCTGTATTGAAAATTATGCCCAAATCCTGAACATTGGCCTTATAGTCCTGGTCTGGACCCTTGATGACTATATTGTAATCTTTAGCTTTCGCAGTTATCAGCTTCTGAACATCGGTAACGCTTTTGCCACCTACGTCCTCACCCCAAACCACAACACCGGGGAAGACCTTGTTCTGATAAATTGCCTGGTGAGCGTACACCGCCCCACCAATAAGTCCGACCAAAACAATAAAAGCCGAGGTTACTATTGTTACTACAAGAGCAATCCTGCGATGATTCTTGAAGAATTTTCTTTCTGCCTTGATGACTTCCGGTACTGTTTCGGCACTTTCAACCTTCTTGGGTTTTGAAGCACCTTTTTGAGACTGTCTACTTTTTGCTGCTGAAGTGTCTTTTACCCCTGTTTTCGGGGTACGAGACCAGATGTACCATTTCTTGGTAGGCAAAACGAAATTCTTACCATCATCCGGAGGCAGATTCGGCTTCAACAGCTCCTCGATCGGCTCATCTGTTTTAGCGGCTAAATCTTCCAGATATCCAGGATCTCCCTTTTGGGGTTTCATCGCTATACTGTCCACTTTTTTACTTTTGGCTACCACGCACTTTCCCTCCAAGCCCAACAATTTTCTGTATTGCCTTCTGCACTACCTTTTCGACCTCTTCTTCTGTCAATGTCTTCCCGTAGCTGACAATAGTAAGTCGAATTGTAATGCTTTTTTCATCCGGGGACAACATTTTACCCTTATAAATATCAACTACTTCGACCTTATCTACTAGTTTATCAATAGAGGAAAGTGCTGCCATTATTTTGGCAACCTGAAGCTGATCCGAAACTACAAAGGAGATGTCGCGTAGTGAATGCTGATAGCGGCTAATTACGGTTACTTTGATGTCACCAGAAACGAGCGGCATTATCTTGTCTAAATCAAGCTCGGCAATAGATGCTTCTCTCTTTAGGCCAAAGGTCGCAGCAAGCGAAAACCGAACAATCCCAATTTCGCCCACTTTTGAGTTACCGACGTACACCTCTGCGGCCCTACCAGCTGCAAAAAGAGGGTTTACTGCCAATTTAAAGTGAAGGTCTGAGATACCTAAGGACGAAAAAAAGTTTTCAACGATACCTTTAGTGTCATAATATTCCGCTCCCTCGGTATAAGTAATTGGCCAAGCCTTGCCTCCAATAACACCAATCGAGAGCCAATTTCTTTCTTGTGGCAATCCCTTACCCTTTCGATGAAAGGATTTTCCAATCTCAAAGAACCTAACCGTTTCCCGTAAGTACTGGTTAGCTGCCAAGGCCTCCAACATCTTTGGCACCAAGCTGGTACGCATATAGCGCTGTTCTTTTACGAGGGGATTAGCCAGCTCAAAAGCGTCTCTAATATTGGCACTCACCGCCCTTAGTTCTGACTCACCAGCAAAAGAGTAGGTCATAATCTCTGTAAGTCCGATAGCAGCGAGGCCATGCCGTAATCGCCTCGCGAATTCAAAGCCCTCGTTTCGCACTGAAACAATCTTCACTCCGTAAGGTAAAGTACTAGGAATGCTATCAAAACCAATTACCCGACTTACCTCTTCGTAAAGATCCACCGGTTCATCGATATCTACGCGCCAAGTCGGTACCGTAACCTCGTAAAGGTACTTTGTACGCACAGTAATAGTAAATCCAAGCTTAGTTAGGACTGACTGAATCTGTTTATCAGAGTAACTTGATCCAAGGAAGCCATTTAACTTGGAGGGGTTCAGGGAGATTTTCTTGCTTTTTGGTATCAATTTAAGGGTATCTGTCGCCTTACCAGCCGCCGTTCCCCCGGCAAGTTCCGCAAGCAGCTGCGCCGCTCTATCAATCGCAAGTGCTGGTGATGAGATCCCGATACCCTTTTCGTACCTTGCCACCGCTTCCGAACGAAGACCCAGCGCCCTCGACGTGCGACGAATACTGGCTTTATCAAAAACCGCCGCTTCAATAAAGATGTTCTGAGTACTTTCATCAATCTCGGTAGTTGCGCCACCCATCACACCGGCCAAGGCAATCGGCTCCTTGCCATCCGTAATCACCAGCATCTCTGCAGTCAGTTTGCGTTTATTGCCATCTAGTGTTGTCAGCTGTTCGCCCGTTTTTGCGAGGCGAACACCAATCTTCACAATTCCCTTTTTACTCACCTTGTCGAGATCAAAAAAGTGAAGAGGTTGCCCATACTCAAGCATGACATAATTGGAAATATCAACAAATAGATCGATCGAACGCACTCCAGAGGCCAGCAGACGGTCCCTCATCCACTGTGGAGTTTCCGCTCGTTTGACACCAGTGACGACCCGAGACATATAGCGCGAGCAAAGTTTCGGATCCGCAACCTCGACCTGAACTTCAGTCGCAGATTTACTTTCCGAAAGTGCTATCTTGGGTAATACTAACTTCTCATTTGTTAGGGCCGAAACCTCACGCGCCAGACCGATCACACTCATGCAATCAGGGCGGTTCGCCAAAACCTTGACGTCAATAATCGAGTCGGCTCCTTTGTCGGAGACAAAAACTTCCCCAATCTTTGTTGCCTTATCTAAAATCATGATGCCGCTATGGTCCTCGCCCAGCCCGAGCTCTTTCTCGCTACAGATCATGCCGTAAGAATCCACTCCGCGCAGGCTCGCCTTGCCAATCTCAAAATCACCGAGCTTGGCACCAACGATAGCGACCGGAACGATCTGCCCTTTTTCTAAATTCGCAGCACCACAAACTATCTGCAATACCTCGGTGCCAATATCCACTTTTGCCACTCGCAGCTTATCTGCATTAGGGTGTTTCTCAAGGGAAACAACCCTACCAACGACAACCCCGCTGAAATTGTGGCCAGAAACTACTTCGTCTACTTCAAGTCCAGACATAGTAAGTTTCTCCGCAATCTCGTCTGCGGAAAACCTAGTATTTACATATTCTTTTAGCCATTTATATGAAAGTTTCATGTTTCTCCGTATGTCATCTTGAGCGAAGTCGAAAGATCTAGATCCTCACGTCGCCCCGACGTTACGTCGGGACTCCTCAGGATGACGGTGGGGGTTAAAATTGCTCCAAAAATCTTACGTCAGGATGCCAAAGAAGACGGGCGTCCGGAATCTGATGTTTTATCATTGCGATACGATCAACTCCAAGGCCGAAGGCAAAACCACTATACTTCTCGGGATCTATCCCCATATTGCGCAAGACCTGCGGATGTACCATTCCAGAGCCTAAAAGCTCTAACCATCCTGTACCGCCACAAGAACGGCAACCCTTGCCATCACACTGAGGACAGCTTGCATCCATCTCGGCGCTTGGTTCAGTATAAGGGAAGAAGTTGGGACGGAAACGTGTCCTGGTATTGGGGCCAAAAATCTCTTTAGCCACATGCTCCAATGTTCCCTTGAGATTAGCGAATGTAATACCCTCATCAATCACAAGGCCTTCAAATTGATGAAAAATCCAGCTGTGGGTAGCGTCTTCATTCTCATTCCGATGTACCTTACCAGGAGCAATAATCTTGATTGGCGGCTTGTGCTCTTCCATATAGCGAATCTGCACGGTAGAGGTATGAGTTCTGGGCAGAAAACCGTCTAGAAGATAAAAGGTATCCTGCATATCTCGGGCGGGATGTTCAGGCCCCATATTGAGCGCTTCAAAGTTATGCCAATCATCATCTACTTCAGGACCTGAGGCAATTTCGTATCCCATCGAGGTAAAAATATCTGTTAATTTTTCTAAAGTTTGATGCACAGGATGAATGTGACCTACAGGATAAAGGGTGCCGGGAGCCGTAACGTCAAAAGGCTTTTCGGCTGTGTCTACCGTAGCAGCCTCTTTCTTTGCAATTTCTGCTTCGATATAAACCCGAAGCGCATTGGCGTCGGCGCCAAATTGTTTACGCTCCGAGGGTTCAACATCCTTAATCCCCTTCAGCAATGCTGAAAGCTCGCTCTTGCGCCCCAGATACTTGGTGCGAACCGCAGAAAGCTCAAGAGAAGCGAGATCTTTAGTAAAATTTACTTTTATTTGTTCAATATTTTTATTCATTACATCAATCCGAATAGTAGCAACCAAGCTGGATTTAGAACTACAGCCAAAGCTCCCGCAATAACTAGATTTTCCAGTATGTGATATTTATAACCATACTTCATTACCCCTAGATAACCCGTGACTGATAGGACGAAGGTTACGCCAGAGAAAACCACCCCGCCAAGTGAAGAAAAAACCACGAGTCCCAAAAATTGCGCCACGACATTCGAGAGTGAGAGCCAGGCAGCGAGTTTTAGACGATAAACAGCACTTTCTTTAATCTTTGCGAGATAAAAGTAAAAGAAGACAACGCCTGCAGTCACGCCGAAATTTGTCGCGGTAACAAGGGTCAATCCCAAAATAATATAAAAAATGTGGCTCAAGAAGTTTTCTCCTTACCTGAAATAAAGTATAGCTCAAATAACACCAGACTCAAAGCCAAAAGCAGTGCGTCCCACCAAGTTAGCAGCTCTAATGCTGAAAGACCGAGAACGCCGACTATGTATAAACCAAGGAGAAATCCCCTCCGCAGAGAACCCTTGGAAGCCAAGAAATGACTTTCGTTATTACTACGTAATCGCAAAAGTAGAAAATTGAGTAACGCAGATACACTCATCACTACCACAAAGAGAGAGACCAAAAAGATAGTTACATTCATCCCACCAGCCCTAGGATCCAGGCGATAAAGTGCGTAAACAAAAATCCCTCCCGAAATAATAGCCGCCACTAGCGCTTTGTATGAAAAAGTACTTTTATTCATATAGGTATTATAGAACATTTCCTCAAAAGGAGGAACAGCAACTACTCGTCAGTGCTAGGTTTGTCGAGCTGTAAAAGTTCCGAATCTATGGATTTACCAGAAATCTTGGTAACATCCTTGTCTATCTTCACAAATTCCTTGCTTGCTGTGTTGTAAGCGTTTACGGTGGTCCCTAGCGAGTTCCCCAACTTGGTCATATGGGTTTGATACGCATTAAGGTGGCTAGACAACTTATTTACATTGACCACAATCTCCTTTATCGAATCCTGAACCTGCAAGGCCCGCAAACCTTGCATCACGGTCTGAAGATAGGCGGCAAAGGAGGTCGGCGACACAATTATTACCCTCTTCTCACGAAAAGCATAATCTATAAGATCCCTGGTGTTTACCTTAAGCGCCCCGACCTGATTTACTAAAAGGTCATAGTAAATCCCCTCGGAAGGAATAAACATAAAAGCAAAATCCATAGTGCCTTCCTTGGGTTTAATGTACTTGGCGGTTTCATCGATACGATTCTTTAGATCCTGCTTAAAGAGCTTCTCTAGCTGTTCCTTCTTGGTCATGTCTTTTTCGGCAACAATCTTGTTGTAATTCTCTAGTGAGAACTTAGAATCTATCGGCAAGATCTTATCCTTGATAAACACTACCGCATCTACAATGTCCCCGTTTTTAAACGGATACTGCATCTGATAATCCTTGGGTCCAAACATGTTCTTGAGCAATGTTTCCAGGTAGTATTCACCGAGGATGCCACGCTGTTTTGGATTCTTGAGCACATTTTCAAGACCCTGTAGCTGGTCAGCTATCCCCAAAACTTGTTTGTTGGTGTTCTCCAGGTTACTGAGCTTTTCAGTAACGTCCTTGATAATGTTACTACTGGCCCGGAACTGTTCCTGTACAGAACGATTGGACTCTACCATTCCCTTGCTCAGCTGCTCAGATACCTGGGCTAGTTGCTGTTGCAAGAGTAATAACGACTTATCATCTTCCTTCGGTTGAGGTCGCTCGACAACCTGAGTTTTGAGATAGTAAAAAAGAGCAGCAAAACCAGCTATTAAAATTCCCGAAATAATTAAAGTATTTGTATCCATATAGATATTCTAGATTGCCGAAGGCAAAGAAACAAGTATACATCGTATCCTTAAAAGGAGAAGGGCCGGTACGGCCAACACTACGCGGCGCCTTTGGCGCGGCCATGTGTGATCGTCCCGACCCCATTTCCACGTACATTTTAGCACAAGCTGTTAGAGCAACCTCGCGAGAGGATTCCTGGTCAGAAACGCGAGGCTAGTGCTGACGCTTCGGATCTCCCCGCCTGAGGAGTTGCTACCCGAAGCGAGACGACCGGGCCCTAGTTGTGCGGCCCGGTGCCGGCGCGCGCGCCGCGGATGCCGAATTCAGAACTCATAAGGATGGACGAGCTGACGACCGGGGTGCCGCGAACGGCGACTGCAGTGCGAGCGATCTTCATGGAGATACCTCCTTGCTCGACCCTTCGTCATGAAGGGAACATCCGGAATCCGTCCGGCTACGGTGTCTACGGGGCCCTAAGAGCCTTTTGTCCCCGCTGGACTACAGCTGGAAAGGACGCATCGCGTCCTCTACAAGCGCTTCCCCGATGAAATAGAGGAAGAGACCGATGAAGTAGAGCGCTCCAAGAAACACCTTCAGGCGTTCCTGGAAGTAATCATCCAAGATAGTACGTTTCACAGCAGCCTCCTAGGCATTGTACGTGGATTGTATGCGACTCTTGGCCGCGGTGCGATGTTCTTTGTGAACTATCCGATTATTATACACCTTTCTCTATTTTTGTCAACACTTTTACTAAAAAAGCGGCTTACTGCCGCTTTTTTAGTAATTATGAGTTTCTCTGACTATAGTCCGAGACTAGTATTATCCAGTTTATTTTCCGAGAAATCATCACTAGAAACCGAATTAATTTCACCATTAATTGCTGAAACCTGGGCATCAATCTCGCTTCCAGTGGTGCTAGTTGTCGCAGTTGTTGACTTGGTAGTCTTCGCACTCTTATGTAGAGTGGCACTATAGGCTGATTCCACCGCAGCCAAAGCATCATCTTCCACACTAGCCTGGTAGGTCAAGGCATACCAGCCGGCGAGAGATAGAATGATAGCCACCGAAGCAAATAGCGCTATCCACTGATATACAGGATGTTCATGTTTATGAAGTGGGGTAACCTCTGCCATTACTCTGTCCCTCCTGTTGTCGTTGCTTTTTCAGTTATAGTCTGTGCCTTCAGGGCCAAAAGATCTGGCTTTACAGTTTCCGCCCAGTAAGTACGGATGGCAACCGAGTCATCGTGAACTGCTTTTAATATCCCCCTAGCTGCGATGAGTTGAGTTTTGAACTCTCCTTCGCTTTTACCACACGCAAATTCCTGGGTACTGGTAAGTGCCGCAATATAAGCAGCGTGATCGTCAGAGAATTTCTTGATTTTGGCATCATACTCGATGAGATCAGCCTTTAGCTTAGTAACGTCATAGCCCTTAGCCTCGAGCTTTGTAACCATAGCTGCTACCTTCTCTTTCGTTCGAATGTACGATGCCACGTGCTTGTTGCGGTTTGCCTCAAAGTTGGTAATTTTACGGGTTACGTTTGCCTCAATCAGGTCACACTTTGCCTGCGCATTTGCCGCGCGTTGTGCCCTAAGGGCTGTGGTGTCCACCTTTGCAACTGCCACACTTGCGAGCAGTAACCCCAGGGAACTTGCAATAATTAATGCTTTTTTCATTGATCCTCCTTGTGGGGTAATTATATCATTTTATCCGATATCGAATAATGGTTTTTACCACCTTGGCATCTGGCTTAGTCAGATACTCTTCTTCGTGTAAACCGATGACATCCTTCATTTCTATGCCCTGTTCCTCGATAAATTTATGAAGGGTTGCAATCGTGGGAGCTTCTTCGACATAACCACCAAGGTGTAATATCTGAGCATAAGTGCCACCAGGCCAGACCTCAACTTTTACAGGTTTCTCTGGGTCCTTTTGGGTAATATCCCCTTGCTTCACATAGTCAGGCACCGGTACCGCCCAGATTCCCGTCTACTCACTCTTTGGCTTCAGGTGGGCATCAGGCCACATAGCCGTAAGTTTTCCAAGCTCCATCTTAATTCCCAGTGGTTTATAGACTCCCATTTTCGCTGAGTAAACGCCACCATAGAGAGCTTTCATATACGGCTCCATTACCATATTCGGGTCACCATACGAGGTAACAGTGACCATATTTCGGTCAAGTAGTTTTACTAGTTCTGGCATGAACGCTTTCATAGTTCCTCCGTTCTTCATTAGGATTATTTTACCACTTACGGGCGAAGTATTTCTAATATAAAACCATTCTAATATTCTTAAGAATATTAGAATGGTTTTAAGAAATAATTAGACTATTTTTGGGCGTCCCAGTAGGCTTCGCCTTCCTCTTCCATCGCGGCCAGGCGAGTGTAATAATCAGGAATCTCATTTAGGTGAGCAAGGGCAATCTTGCCAGTGAGCAACGGATCATTATCGGTAACATTGGTGTGTGGATCCACACTGCCGTGCTCGAGCTCTACATCCATCCCCATCCGAAACTGCTCCACGTCCCACTTACTCCAATCGATACCTAGGACTTCGCCAATTCTCTGTGCCTCATCGGCAGTAAAGTTTCCATGTTCGCTCATTTTTGCTCCTTAGTTTACTAGCTTACCCATATATTCTACCAAGTCTAGCAAGGATGTCGAGTGCCTGCTAACACTATCCCAACCACTGGTATTATCTGCTCCGCAAGTAAAGGGATCTAGCTTAGGATGGCTATAATTCGTGACATCATAAACGCCGCCGTTAATGGCCACCCAACAATCAGAACCCGAGCTACTATGCGTTGCTAGCTGCGCCGCTGTAACCGTCTGTATGCTCTGGGTAGTACTAGCTGTACTCGCCGTCGACTGTGTATTTGTCGAGGTGGCTTGAGAAGTACTGGCACCGCTTGTCCCGGTACTCTTCCCCGACTGATAAATCCCAAAACCAACCAAAACGATTATTACGACTGTAACCACAGCGATAAATAAGGCTTTTAAAGTGTTTGACATGATTCTCTCCTTTATAAAGCCTATTTTCAAAGAATAAGCTGAGATTGCGCTGAGAAAATTTAAATTTGAGACCCGAGTGCTCCTACCCCAAAGGAACTAAAATATGAATCATACTGACTACCATGCTTGGCATGTATCGCTGCTGTCTGATCAGTACCACAACCGATATGACTGGCCCCGCCTGAATGAGAGTAAGAAGAAATATTGTAGACATAGCCAGATAAAATAATCCAACAATTTCCCGAGGTGTTATGCTGAGCAACCAAAGCAGCGGTTAGAGTAGTAGTTGTCGGTGTTTGATTTGTAGAAGTGGCTGTATTTGAACCAGTGTTTGCCGAAGACGAAGACGTCGTGTTACCAGATGACGCTGTGCTTGTATCCGTCGCCGTAGAGTTTGTTGCCGCTGCCGGAACTTCCTCGGTCACTTTTTTTGTCACCGTCTTTACGGTTTTCTGCGTGATGCTCTTATCGAAAAGGTAGGCAACACCAACTCCGGCAAAAGCTACACAAAAAAGATAGAGGCTAATCACAAATACTATTTTGGTCCATTTTTTAGTCATCATTCTCCTCTTCGTTATCTTCATCTTCCTCGGTGTCATTGTTTACTACCGTGCTTTTTGTGGACTGGACCACCGGCGCCGTTGTATTTCCAGAGACGGCTTGTGAGCCGGCATTTGTACCGGTGCTTTGACTAGTAGTTGCCGCCTCTTTTCGAACTGCAGCCTCTTTCTCCTCGTGAATCCTAGTTACTTCGGTAAGTTTACGGACATTCCCAAAGCGTTCCAAGATTCCACTAGCCAGAAGCGTACTGCCAATCAAAACCGCAAAAACAAAAATTGTAAAACTAGCAAGAATCTTCATTTCTAGTTGCCTTTGGCCATAGATAGCCTTGTATTTTTTGAATCGAAAACATAATACCGCCCAAAAGTAACAAGCCCAAGAGATACCCCTTTAGGAAGGCGCTATTGCTAGTGTCGCTATATACGAATATCGTGTGATAAAGGATACCCAAGTAAGCCACGAGCATTATTTGGTGCAATAGTTTCCAAAAACGGAAACTTCGCTCCAAAAATAGAGCGGTATACATAGAGAGAATCATGACAATCATAGCAACTAACCCAATCAGGTTTGTCAGCTGGGTTGTGTAGAGAAAACTAAAGGCAGATTGTAGGGATGTTGGCAACATTCTCGCCGCCAAAACCAGCGGATGAACCATCAAAAGTAATAAACCCCAAAAGCCGGTGTAGTGATGGATATTGAGTCCCGTAGTCGGTTTTGACAAAAACCTAAAATATCGGCAAAGCTTGATCTGAAAAATCATCGAAATTGCCACTAGCACCGTCCCTAGTAGCGCTGTCAGCTGCCCAATGCTAGTAAGAATCATCATAACTGAATCGAAACGACTGGTCAGCGGCCTCATAGTGGCCCAAGTAAAAATAGGAATCAATATGACGACCCCTAGGACAAGCAAATCAAAACGATATTTCTTTAAAAATTCCATGAATCCCTCCAAGTAGTCCGCCAATTATATCAAAAGCCCTAGAACGAGTCCACCTCGGTAAGGGAATGCTTCTCGACGGTCTTGTTATCTCGCAGCACAAAACTGCCTCGGACTTTTTTTCCGGAAAGTACCAGTGGTATCCAATACGGATCGTCCGGCCACATTTGATCATAAGGTAGCGAGTCAACACTAAACCACTGCGGTCGCATCTCCTCGGTTTCCACCGGCTCACCTAGGTACTCATGAATTAAAAATAGGTGACAAATAGAAATTTCATCCTCAATGTTTGAGGTAAACTCAAGATGGCCAACCTTTTCCATCCGTAATGCTTGGAGTGAAGATTCTTCCAGTAGCTCCCGTGCCATTGCATCTTCGACACTCTCACCCTTCTCCACCTTGCCACCATAACCATTCCAAACACCTTCGGCATAACCCCGTTTCTTGAGGCCAAGAAGCAACTTCCCTTCTCGCTCTATTACGGCCAAGGTAAGGTGGCGCTCTTCCACTACTCTGGCTTCTTGTCTAAGTTATCCAAGCGAAGTAGTTTGACACCAAAATAGACGACTGCCGCAACGACCAAAAAATCAATGAGAGTTGCCAGGAAACTACCATACGGAACCACCACCGAAGCTAGGGTAAATTTGGCGCCCGCAATTCCGCCACCGACACCAAGAATCACCGAAAGAAAAGGCCCAACAATATCGGAGACAAATGACGCCACTAATTTAGAAACCGCACCTCCTAGGATAAAACCAACCGCCAGACCTACTACTCCTTGCTCCCTAATAAATGCAACGAATCCTTTCACTTCTTCTTCTCCTTATTTTGTTTACTTGTAAAACTAAAGACATTCCCAATTCCCTGCCTACCACTCTTATAAATCTCGGCAAAATACTTCTTGTGATTACTAAAGAAAGGCTGTTTAAAGAACTGAATCCCCCTACCTTTGGTTACTTTCATTTGTGCTCCTTTCCATTAGATCAACCTATCTATATTATACTCTTTCTAGCCACCCTGTGCTCACTAGAGAGGATACTGATATTCCCTAAGAGCAAGCTTGGAATTACTAAAAACAACTCCTTCCGCTTCGAGAAGTTTTTGTTGAGCCAGCCCTCCTCCAAACGCAAAGTTTGCTGCCACCCTGCCCTGTGCATTTACTACCCGATGACAAGGAACCCGCCCAGGGGCGGGATTGTGATGCAAAATATAACCGATATAACGTGGGTTTACCCCTACCGCCCTGGCTAGATCACCATATGTAACTACCCGACCATAAGGAACCTGGGAAACGAGCTCATAGACCTGATCAAAAAGTTCAGACTTGGACATCACCCTGTCTCAATACTACGGTTTTACCGTCCGTCAAACGGACTAAGGTAGAAGAGTTGCCCTCGATATGTCCCCCGTCGACTGCAAAGTCAATTTTCCCCACAAAATAAGTCATGATTTCATCGATATCCGTAGCTGGATCCAACCCCTCAGGATTCGCACTTGGCGCCACGAGCGGTCCTGTTTTTCGTATTAGTTCCAGTAACTTTGCATCGTCAGGTAGGCGAAAGGTAAGTGAACCCTGACCGCGAGACAGGTAACCTAATTTACTTCCGGCATAAGGAAGTACCACACTGACTCGTCCTGGCCAGAGCCTATCTAGTACAGCGCGATTCTCTGGAGTAAGCTTCACCCCAAAACGGCCGATATCGCTCAGCTGCGAGATCAGAATAATTGGTGGTTTGCCCTTACTGCGCCCCTTAATGGCAAACAGGGCATCCACCGCTTCAGCATCAAACGCCGAACAAACAATGCCGTAAATGGTGTCTGTTGGGATTACTCCAATCCCACCAGCTTTTATAAGATCCGTAAGCTTTGGATTTTTGAATGAATTATAGATAACCATACTGTCATTATACCAGAAATTGAGTTTGCGACGGATTATAATCGGGATTTTTAAAAAGCACAACACTTTTGTTATGTGGAAAACTGTGGATAATACTTTTACCCCACTATCCTGCTATAATATGAGCATGATAATTGATGATTTAGTATATGGAAATTTCGAAATTACCGAGCCGCTGCTGCTCGATCTGATTAATTCATCGGAAATTGAGCGCCTTAAAAGGGTTTCTCAGTACGGTATCCCCGACCAGTATCATCACAAGAAAAACTTTAGCCGCTATGATCATAGTATCGGCGTAATGCTTCTGCTTCGCCGCCTTGGTGCGAGTCTCGAAGAGCAAGCCGCGGGTCTCATTCACGACGCCTCACACTCGGCTTTCTCCCATGTCTCGGACTGGGTCTTTGGAGAAGGTAAATCGGGCAATGAAGACTACCAAGACAATATCCAAAAAAGTTACCTGGAGCAAAGCAGCCTGCCAGCACTATTAAAAAAGCATGATTCTGAGCTTACCGATATCGATCATAATCCTGACCACATCCTGCTCGAGCTCGACCTTCCAGACCTTTGCGCTGATCGCATCGACTATACTCTACGAGAGATTGCCACTGACGGCACAAAGATAGACCTTGAATTCATCGTCAATTCGATGGAAGCAACGTCCAGAGGAATCGTATTCAATAACCAAGATGCGGCCAGGCTTTTTGCCGACATCTATCTGGAGCTACAGCGCACGAACTGGGGCTCCGACCTCTCAAAGGTGCGCTTTACCTTGCTCGGAGATGCTCTGCGCAGAGGAATGGAGCTTGGAATCCTACATAAATCCGATTTCTGGAATAAAGATGAGGTGTGGATTCTGCGGAGAATCTCATCCAGCTCCGATGAGGAAATAGCCTTCTGTCTCGAACAGCTTGGTTCGGTAAATCCTAGGATTAAAGATATTCGAACTATCCAGAAGAAAGCTCGTTATGTTGATCCACCGATTCAAATTAATGGTAAATTAACTCAGCTCAGCCACCTCGATGCAGACTACGCCAAAGCTTTAGCCGAATCTATCGCCTACTCGAACCAAGACTTTACCCTACCACACCTCTAGTAACACTCAAATCCAGCGAATAATCACTTTTCTTTTAAGTTTTCGTGGTGCCGTCTTTCGCGGCAAGTTCTTCTCCAGATACTCTCGCCAGTTCTCTTTGAGCCATTTCTTTTGCATCTTTTCGAGCTTGTCCACCCCTCGCACTGCCAACTCCTTATGCACAATGCCACCCTCATGGGGTTTATCAAACTTCCGCTCCAACGGCGAATGAAAACCGTGAGCATAATGAGCGAGTTCATGGGCAATTGTTGCCGTGACCACAAACTCCGGGATTGTCATGTCTTTAAACAAAGAATTGATCGTTATAATAGTTTCTGGGTGCTTTCCTCGTATCTTTTCCCCCTGCTTGATACTGCCCAGCCGCTGCCGCGCCCGACGTCCCCAAACAATCTTTACGTCGTTATCTTGAGGGACATCAGAAAAATAAGTGTCCCACACTTCATCTAATTGCTGGAAAAGCCACTTTTCGTCACGTCTCATATATTCATTATAGCAAAAAGCCGGGTAAACCCGGCTTTTTGCTATTTATCTTTTTTGAAGTCCTCTATCTGACCCAACATTTCCTTGAGGAATCCAGTCATATCATCCTCACGAATCATGCCGATAAAGTTCCCTTTGGAGACGAAGACAAAGTTGTCTCCCTTCTCTAGCCCCATTTCTTCTCGCATCTTTGCCGGAATAACGATTTGACCTCGTTCTCCGAGAGAAGACACGCCATACATTTTTGGTTTTTTATGAAACATCACTTCTCCTTAGCTTACCTTTGCCGCGGCCAAGCTTTTCTCGGTCTCGACATTATTACCCTTCGGTAGCCAGAAAGAAGAGAGTAGACCGACGAAGGCAAAGATAATCGCATAGCTCAAAGCTTCCTTGTTGGCATCGGTAATCGCTTTCTTGCTAATTACGGTGATTTCATCCGTAATTGGTTTTGGTATAAAGCCAGGGAGCTTAGCGCCGCCGCCAAACTCTACAGCCGAAGTTTGCTTCGAAACCATTTCATCGGCAGTAGCTTTTAATTTCTGAGGTATGACTTTACTATCCTGAATTCCGGCAGATAGGTTGGTCGAAATCGCTGTTAGCATAATGGCACCAATAATCGCCGTTCCCAGGGTAGATCCAACTTGTCGAAAAGTATTGTTGACCCCGGAGGCTTCCCCAGACTGCTCTACTGAGACTGCCGAGAGCGCCATATTACTGATCGTTGCCATGGTTAGGCCCATACCCAGACCCATAATTACGAAGGCTGGTATAAAATCAGCCGCTACGCTACTAACCTGTAAGGTGTAATAGAGCACGATGTAGGCAATCGTAGTTGAAGCTAGCCCAAGCTGAACCAACAACTTTGGTGAATATTTATGTGCGAGGAAACCACCAATCGGTGCCACAATAAGAGCGGTGATAGACATGGGGACCATCGCAAGACCAGTATGGAAAGCATCTTCGCCCCGGACGGCCTGCAGAAACACTGGTATCGAGAAGATTAACCCCGACTGACCGAGCGAAAGAATTGCTGTTGTTATCACGCTGGAAACAAATTGTTTGTTTCGGAAAATCTGAAGTGAAACCAATGGGGTTTTACCTATACGTTCAATTCTGCGCTCCCAAATTAAGAAGAGGGTAAGGAGTAATACCCCAATAAGGAGTGAAAACGGTACGATAGAAAGTCCCCAGGCAAAATTATAGGTTTTGTTTGCAAATTCAAAAGCTTTCTTTGCGCCCCACCAACCGTAGGTTGAGGATTCGATAATTCCAAAGACTAGTGCAAACATACCCATCGATGAAAGAAGTACTCCTGTCCAGTCGAGCAAAGGCTTCTCCTCGGTATCGCGGCACTCAGTGATAACATATGAACCAAGAATAAGGAGTGCAGCCACGACAACATTAATCCGGAAGCCATATCTCCAGCTATAATTCGTCGTGAGCCAGCCGCCAAGCAACGGCCCTATAGCCGTAGAAGCGGCAGCGACACCACCCCAAATACCAAAGGCGATGCCACGATCTCGGCCCTTGTATTTGGAAACCAAAAGCGAAGAGGTAGCCGGCATCATAAGTGCGGCTCCAACACCTTCGATAATAGATTCACCGATGATCATAGTGCTTACATTGCCCGCAATACTGGCGATAAATGAGCCTACCGCAAATAGAGCCGCGCCAGCAATAAACATTTTCTTGCGCCCAAAGAGATCGCCGAGACGACCGCCGGTGATGGTAAGGGCGGCAATTGTCAGCGAATATGCCGTGATTACCCACTGCAAGCTCTGAATGTCAGTATTTAAATCTTTTACCAAAGTGGAGAGCGAAACATTCAGCAGTGTGGCATCTATTAGAATAATTGCGAGCGCAAGACTAAGTATGAATACCGGGCCCCACTTGTGGAAAAAACCCTCTTTCTGTGTTTCGACACATGATTTATCGACTTTTTTTGCCAAAATTCCCCCTAAAGTTATCATTATTTTTGCTAATATATTTTCTCAAAAAGCATCAAGTATGTCAATACATACTTTTCATACCATACAAAAGGAAGGGCTATATTGCCCTTCCTATCAAGACAGATCAACTAGAGATTATTTTTCTGTATAGGCTACATATGTTGCAGCGCCACCCAGAACGACCTTTACGAGTGCATGCCACCATGGGTCAACAGGTAGACCAAAAGCTAGATCTGTAGAATATGCAGCTAGCAGGCCCCAAACGCCCATGAGAAGTATGAGCACCCCGAGAACTAACAAAAAGTTCTTTGTCATAACATCCCCCTATAGTTTTCACTACTTGTCGACCTACTCATATTATACACCCGCTGGATATTTATAGTGTCAATAAAAAAAGAACCTCCGAAGAGGTTCTTGTGGAAATATTACTTTTCTAAAATCGCTTTTACAAAACCATCAAATAGTGGATGTGGCTTCCCTGGACGACTCTTGAACTCTGGATGGAATTGCACCCCAACATAGAATTTATGTTCTGGGATTTCCACAATCTCCACCAGGTGATGATTCGGTGAGAGTCCAGCAAACAGCAGTCCTGCAGCCGTAAACTCTTCCCTGTGATCGTTATTAAACTCAAAGCGATGACGATGTCGCTCGCTAATCTTCTCTTCACCATAAAGCTTGAACGAACGTGATTTCTTATCAAGCACACACGGGTAGGCACCGAGTCGCATGGTAGCACCATAGTCGTCCTTGTCCATAATTGCCTTTTGCTCTGGCATGATGTGAATCACATTACACTTGCCCTCTGGACGGAATTCT
This sequence comes from uncultured Candidatus Saccharibacteria bacterium, assembly GCA_964501135.1. Lineage (GTDB taxonomy): Bacteria > Patescibacteriota > CPR2 > UBA1875 > CAIMLA01 > JBGSPL01. The sequence continues at coordinate 199,748 of CAZCRI010000001.1, read as the reverse complement.
TCACTGTCGGCATCTTTCCAGCCGAGAACGTTACGTGCAAATTCAATGGTAGCAATCTGCATACCGAGGCAGAGCCCAAGATAAGGCACATTGTTCTCACGTGCGTATTGTGCTGCCAAAACTTTACCGAGGGTTCCACGATTTCCAAAACCACCCGGAACAACGATGCCATCGAGATCCTTTAGAATATCGACGCCCTGTTTCTCAATCTTCTCGGCATCGACCCAAACGATTTTAGCACAAGCGCCATTGTTTACTGTTGCTGCCTGGATAGCCTCGTTGACGCTCTTATAGGTATCTTCGTTTGACATATACTTGGCGATTAAACCAATTCGAACTTCCTTGTCCGACTTTTCCAGATCTAATAGGTACTTGACCAAGCCATTTTCCTGAGGTTTACGGATTGGAAGATTCAGCTGCTCGCAGATATAATCTCCTAGTCCGACCTTCTCTAAATTGCGTGGTACCTTATAGACACTATTGATGGTAGGTAACGGAACTACTGCCTTCTCGTCCACATCTGCATAGAGCGCAATTTTTGCTAGGTGTTCCTGCTCGATAGCATGATCGGCACGGCAAGCTACAATGTTTGCGTGAATTCCAAGCTGCAGAAGATCACGAACACTGTTCTGTGCTGGCTTGGTCTTGAGCTCCTTCGAAGCCTCAATAAAAGGTAAGTAAACAAGGTGCGCATAGAGGACATTCTCCCGGCCAACCTTGCGACGCATTTGACGGATAGCCTCAATAAAATGAAGTCCCTCATAGTCACCTACGGTACCACCGATCTCCACGATGTGAATATCAAAGTCGCCAGCGGCATTTATGATGTTGTCCTGAATCTTATTGGTAATATGCGGAATCACCTGTACAGTCTTGCCAAGGTACTTACCCTTACGCTCATCCTCAAGAACCTGAGTATAAATCTTCCCTGTCATCACAGAAGAAAGTTTCGTCATTGGAGTATCGATAAAACGTTCATAGTGGCCCAAATCTAAATCGGTTTCGGCGCCATCGTCGGTAACGAACACCTCACCGTGCTCCCCAGGATTTAGGGTTCCAGCATCAACATTTAGATACGGATCACATTTTTGCATATTTACAGAAAAGCCCCGACTTTTGAGGATGTTGCCAATAGAGGCTCCAAATATCCCCTTGCCGAGACCCGAGATTACACCACCAGTAACAAAAATGTATTTGGTATCTTTACCCAACACGACCCCCTTCTATCTCTTAAAAAGTCCCAAATATTGGGACCGCCACCTCATTTACTACAATTATTTTAGCCCCCGTTGGAATTGACGTCAAATCTTTTTTGCGGCAAATCGACAACAACTCCCTGATTGATAAATCTGTAATTCTGTGCTAAAATCCACGCACATCCTAATCCACACTACTTCGAGAGGAGCTCGAGATGGTACCAGAGATAATAAGACACGTCGAAAACCATGAGCTTCGCTTGGCTCTGGCGCTCTGCCTTCTGTTCCACAGCTCAAAAGGGCTGGTACAGAAGAATAACGCGGGTCTGCCAGATCCTATCTTGCGCTCTTTGAGCGACAAGAGTAAGTGGCTCAATCCGCCGCTCAGTCGCAATGGTACCCGCTACACGGTCACTCTGAACCTGCGCCAGATGATGAACGACAAGGTTCGGAACGAGCTAGAGTCCTACGTCGAACAGGACAGGTTTGCCAAAGCACGCGCCTCGTGGCGCGCCGAAAGAGAACTAGAAACGCACAATCACACCAGGCGTATCAACACCTCTTTCGCTGCCGCAAACCAAGCTACACGAGGGATGTCTCGTGACAGCTACAGGCCCAGATCCTGGTAAGGGAGACTTGCATCACCAGAAAGGTGAGGAGCGCGTCTCCCTTTCTGCTTTTTATATAAATGATTCTAGCAAAATCGCTTTTGAATGTATTCTTTTTCTAATTCTCGGAGGGCATCACCAGCAATAAAACGAGCAGCCCGTGCAGATTCATCTTTGCTGTTACCAATCGAATCCAAAATTTCCTGTGCCATCACCTTTGCTTGTAGATATAAATATTTGTTGCGACTCTTGCCAATTGCCCGCAAGGCCCAATTTATAGCCTTACGCACAAAGTTGCGCTTATCCCCTGACTCACGTTTGATTATCTCTAGAAATTGAACAAATTGTGCGTCAGACATTGTCTTGTCATGCACGGCAAGACCAGCCATTAACACGAAACCAGCCCTCTTAACGAATTCTTCTTCGCGAGCAGACCACTCTATGGCTTTCTTTACTGCAAATTCCGTACGATCAAAGAGGTTGCCACAGATCATGTCGGTTACATCCCAAGAATCAAACTCCGAAACCCAGCTTTCCATCTGTTTTTCAGTAACCTCACTTGAGTCGTCGATAAATCCAGCTAGAATTCTTGCTTCATGGACGCCACTTGCCCAGACCTGTAACGCGAGGTTGTGAAGTTTTTTCGCACCACCATTGTCATCTCGAGCGTAGCCGAGAGATCTTCCTGCTTTTCCCGGAGCAGATTTCTCCATTTCGGTCGAAATGACAGAGCGCTTTATTTCCTTTGCCAAATTCCTCAACTTCGGGATGCTAATCACCCAAGCCTTATCAACATTTATTCCAAACCGAGCCATCCCCGCGAGATCGGCGGGGTCGTGGCTAGCCAGAGATTCTAACCTCTTCATTACCTCAGAGTAGTTCATCTACAGAGCGCTTTCTGAATCTCGGAAATAATTCTCTCATAATAACCATCCCCATGATCAACGTAGAAACTAAATGTCCTAGGGTCTGCGAATTCGTTTTTAAGTTCCTCGATGGTAAGCCAGCGAAGTTCGTCAATTTCTTCCTCCTGATAAACCAGCTCTTCATGCTTACCGTCATAAAGAAGAATATATTCGCAGCTAATCTGATTGTTTGTCCAGCCATTAGCCGGGTCAAATGTAGACTCTCGTCTTTCCCAGACCTTTTTCAGATTATCTTCGGTGGTAGAAAGTCCGATCTCCTCTTCTACCTCCCTCACAGCGGCAAATTCAGGGGTTTCACCGGCATCTACATGGCCAGCTGCAGATATATCCCAAAGACCTGGGCTGCTATCTTTATTTTTCGCGCGGAGTTGCAAAAGAATATTTCCAGTAGAATCGTAAACCCAAACATGAGAGGAGCGATGCCACAACCCCTGTTCATGAATTTCAGCCTTGGTTTTAGTGTCACCGGTGGGTATTCCCGCTTCGTCCAGTACATCCAGTAGAGCCATCTTATCCCCTTATTTTTTGAACAATTTTTGTAGTCGAACGATCGGGTATTTTATCAATCAGCACTAGCTTCGTACCTTCGGCATGCCAATCTTCGGTGCGATTTTCCCAGTCTTCTCGGCTTGCTACTGCAAACTCTGGATGCACAGCTTTAATTACTTCTGCTGCAATTTCTCCTATCGGTATTTCTGGTGCGACAAAGACATAATCCACAACCCCCAGCGCGTCTACCATCTCGGCGCGATCCTCGGCATGATTTACTGGACGCCCATCACCCTTGCGTTCTCGCACCAATTTATCCGAGATTATTCCAACGAGAAGCTTGTTATCGTTCCCTGCCTTCTTGGCTTCCTCCAAAAAATGTAGATGCCCAACATGGAGAATGTCAAAAGTACCGATGACAAAAGTTGCAGAAGTCTTGATGTCCCCAAGGTTTTCATATTTTATAATCGGCATTTATTGGACTCCTTCAAGATTGTGATCGTCTGCCGTCCAAGGCGGGGTTGATGTCACTTCGACCCAGGTTTCATCACCAATCGCAAAATGAACCTCGCCAGGGTAAACCTCGAATTCGTCACCTTTTTCAAGTTCTTTTTCGCTACCATCGATATAGAGAGTCAACATGCCAGAAATCACTCGGTAGCTCTCGGTCGTTTTGGTGTGATGATGTGGCTCGGAACGGTCAATAACGGCGACTGCAACACCCTTTTCTGGCTCTATTTCGCAAACAATCTCTGTGGGGTTCTCGGGGAAATTCTGAACTATGTTCTTCCCCGGATATTCTGATTTCAGCTTTTCAATAACCTTTTCTACATTCATTTCTGTTTCTCTTTCCAGTTTATCTCAAAAGAGATGGAGTGCTTGCCAGGTATTTCCCACTTTGAAAATCGCAACCAAGCAAGTTGAAACTTATTCTTTGCGATCCTACCAAAACCAAATCTATTTAATGTTAGTTCGATATCTATGACCATTAATACTCCGATTTACAACCCAAAATACTTTAAGATTTAACACTTTTCTCATTTGGGCGAATAAACTTAATGTACCCAAGTACCAGAGTAACCAATGCCGCGACACAGATTACCAAGAAACGAAACTTAGTGTCTTCAGATATCATGCCCTGAATAATACTATATGCCATCGAGAAAACGCCACCAAGAAGAAACCCGTTGGCTAGAATCTCCCAATGCGACAATACAGTGAGTGATACCACGAGGGCCAGGACGGCAAGAATCATGATTACAATAGAAACGTTTCTGGTATATGGTTTCAACTTCTCTGTGTATTGTTTCTGATCAGCGTCAAACTTTTTCTGGGCTGCCAGCTCTGCATCGGTCTGAGTAGTTGTTGGCACTGTTTTGTATTGTTGCTCTTGCAGCAGAGTGGGATATTCCGGAGCCTTTGGAGCAGGATAGAAATTATCCACTCCAAGCCCAAAAAGAGCCGCGATGACAATTCCGAGAAATAGCATATAGAGAACCTGCAAAACATGAGACATCAAGTCTCGCATAATTGGATGAGTATTTGTTGCCATGGTCTTTCTCCTATTTATAGCTATATTTTACACCCATGGGACAGCCAATAAAACGACAAAAGCCCCACGCGGGGGCAATTGCCTTCCACTGTGGAGCTTGTAGGGACTAGCGCTCGGGATACCAGTAGCCGCACTGGAGGACCCGGACATGGGGTCCGGGCAGTACTGCGACTTCGTGACCCTCAAGAGGCTCAAAGAGATACAACCCGTCAGGAGTCTCGATGGCCTCGACCCTCATTTCATGGTCCAGAACCGCTTCGGTGCCGTCTTCTGTCACCGCCAAGCCTTTGTGGCTCTTCGTCACAGCTTCCTTCACCTGACAACGTCGGACGTCGTGCAACGCGACGATAGTGAGAAAACGTCCCGTCAAGATAGCCACCGCTACCTCCTTCGCCGATTTTGTGGGTAAATACCCCAGCGGCCATCGCCATCTACCAGAACCTGGTCAGCAACCACTAACGAGCGTGAGCGCGCACCTTCAGCAGGCGAGACGAGGGTGAGTACATCGTCAACCCAAGCAAACGAAACCTGCTTCTCGTAGTCTATTTCCACATAGACCGTGTCGAGCCTGCGGAGGTGAAGGTGACCAGTAGCGGGGTCGAAGCAAGCTGTCGACATCATCCACTGCTGAGATTCACCGTCCGGCATTACTACCGGGACTCCCATCGGTACTCCTTCGGGTCAGGCAGCATAGGCTGCAGATTTCCTTTTGGCTCGGTCATTATAGTGCCGTTGAGCCATTTATTCAACTGTTTTGTAATAAAAAGCCCCCGAGTGGGGGCTTAACTTAGGCTTTTTGTTTACGCATTCGATTGCGAACATTTGGATCGAGGAATTTCTTGCGAAGGCGTAGACTTACTGGAGTTACCTCTAGAAGCTCATCGTCCTCAAGGAAATCCAGTGACTGCTCGAGACTGAAGATTGTGGCAGGAGTCAGAGAAACGGTATCATCTGAACCACTGGCACGAGTATTGGTAAGTTTCTTCTCCTTACAAACATTAATCTCGATGTCTTCTGCACGAGTATTAAGTCCAATGATCATTCCTGCATATACCTGGGTCTGTGGCGCTACAAAAATAGTACCACGACCCTCGGCAATGTTTAAGCCATAAGTCACTGCCTTACCGGTATCAGAGGCAATCAGCACCCCATTTCGAAGTCGAGGGATAGAGCCTGTGTAGGGGATAAATTCTTTGAATAGTGAGTTCATGATAGCGGTTCCGCGCGAAAGAGTGAGTAACTGGTTGCGGAGACCCAGGATACCACGGGTAGAGATCTCGAACATTAGACGAGTGGTGCCGTCGGCATTCTCGATCTGTTGAATCAGATTACCCTTACGTCTTCCGACTTCGCCCGTAACTCCACCGACATACTCGGTAGCAACGTCTACTGTAAGCTCTTCGACTGGCTCCATCTTGACGCCATTTACTTCCTTGATGATAACCTGAGGTTTACCGACCTGAATTTCAAAACCTTCGCGACGTAGCGTCTCGATGAATACTGAAAGGTGAAGTTCACCACGACCAGAAAGGATAAAGTCAGCCTCGGTCCCAAGCTCCATCTTGAGTGAAACATTAGTCTCGAGTTCACGATTGATACGGTCTAGAATCTGTCGTGAGGTTACAAACTTACCTTCTTTTCCTGCAAAAGGAGAAGTGTTGACGGCAATCGACATCTTAAGAGTTGGCTCTTCAATCTCGATGGTAGGAAGTGCATCTGGCATCGCAGGATCAGCAAGTGTGTCACCAATATGAGCATTCTTGATACCGGTAAGGGCCACGATATCACCAGGCTCTGCGGTAGCGACTTCTACTTTCTTGAGACCTTGGCTCACAAATACCTTTTCGGCGCGGACATTCTCTTGGTTGCCATCACGATCTATAAGAACGAGGGACATGCCGGGCTTGGCAAAACCACGGGTGATACGACCGATGGCATACTTACCCTGATAGCTATCGCGTTCGAGGGTAGTAACCAGCATCTGGAAAGGTTTGTTCTTATCGGCGTCTGGAGCAGGAATGTATTTTACAATCGCTTCAAAAATCGGCGAAAGGTCTGCATCTTCAGAGAAATCTTTTGGCATTTCGGCCCAAGATTTACCCTCTTTGGCAATCGCATAGTAAATTGGAAATTCGAGCTGGTCCATATCGGTCGCCATATCGAGAAAAAGATCATGAATCTTATCAATTACATAACCTACACGAGCATCGCGCTTATCGATCTTGTTTATTACCACAATCATCTTGAGGCCAAGCTCTAGGGCTTTGCGCAGCACAAACTTGGTCTGCGGCATTGGGCCTTCCTGAGCGTCAACAACCAGAATAGCGCCGTCGGCCATATTCAGCGTTCGCTCTACTTCGCCACCAAAGTCCGCGTGACCTGGTGTATCAACAATGTTGATTTTGATATCGTTATAAACCACGGCCGTATTCTTCGCGGTGATTGTAATGCCGCGTTCGTGTTCCTGATCCCCAGAGTCCATAATAAGAGACTGACTCATAAGAGCTTCATTTTCTCGGAAAAGCTTTGTCTGTTTTAAGAAACCATCAACCAGTGTAGTTTTACCGTGGTCAACGTGGGCAATGATTGCGATATTCCTAATGTTCATAGATTTTCTCCCTTTTGTCATTCTGAGCGCTGTCGAAGAATCTAGATCCTTACGTCGCGAAAATTCCATTTCGCTCCTCAGGATGACAGAGGAGGATTAGAACAGTTAATGTAACTGGTAAATTATACCAGAAAAAGTCTATTTAGTCGAGTGTTTTTACCATATACTCGCCGTGAAGTTCATAACCAAATTTCTGATAGTAACCACGCACACCCACACCCGAGATCACTGCAATCTTTTTATAACCTTTTTCACGGGCTTGTTTCTCGGCTTCGGCTATCAACTTTTTGCCGTAACCGCGGTGCTGCGTCTCACCCTGCTCGCCAATCTCAATCTGTTGGCCATAGGTATGTACCTCTCGGATTAGAGCACACTCGGCTATTTCTGGCAGCACTTCTGCTATTTCGTTTTCTCCGGGAAAGCGCAATCTTAGCAATGAATAGAGATTTCTTCTTGCCTTATCTTCATAGCTAAGAAAATATTCCTGGCCCTTACTAGCTTCGTATTTCTCCGTAAATTGAATGATTTCGTCGACTTCGGCCTGGGCTTTCGCCCCTATCTCGCGACATCGAATACAATTACACGACCACCCCTCTTGCTCTGCTTTTTGCAAAATAATCTGGCGCATATTGGACATTTTGGATCCAGATTCAATGTTTGGCGCCGGAATATCACGAATAGTGCGCATAATTCGTATCCAGTACGGCACATTTTGCTTTACCTCGCAGATTAAATCTATAAGCTCATCATCGGTATAGCTGACGTATCTACCCTCTCTCCAGAGTTTATAAAGCGGCGTGTTTTCCATCACCATACAAGGATATATTTTGATGTAATCCGGGCAAAAACGAGGGTCAGTAAAAACAATATGAAACATTTCTTTGTCACGAACCAGGTCGGAGCCGTAAAGATTTGGCATTAGATGATAGCAAATCTTGAATCCTGCATCCTTGAGTAGTCGCGTAGCCGCAACTGTCGCTGCTACTTTTTCGCCCCTACCATTCAACTTCAAAACATCGTCATAAACACTTTGTACCCCAAGCTCCACCCTGGTCGCTCCCAAATACCGGAACCAGGCCACTTCGTCCGGCGTGATGTGGTCGGGTCTGGTCTCTAGCGTTAGACCAACACAGCGAGAATCCGCTGATTCATTTCGGGTTTTGGCATCCGCCAAACTCTCCGATAGTGTCCCATTCAGAGCATCAAAACAATCTTTAATAAAGTTTTCTTGATATTCACGAGGTAAATGACTGTAAGTACCACCAATCACAATCAGCTCTACTTTATCTACTGGATGACCCTGACGAACTAGAGACTTCAATCTCGTTTCTACCTGTTTCTTGGCGTCATATCCTGCAAGAATCGCTCGCATCACAGCCGGCTCATCGGGCAGGTAACTCTTTGGCACATCGACAATACTGGGACAATAAATACACTTTCCAGGGCATGGATAAGGCTTCGTAAGGACCGTGATAACAGAAACTCCCGAAAGTGAACGCATTTTCTTGGTCATTAGCAGTTTTTCAATATTTTCGTCAACGTCAATCTCGTCATTCGCCACCATTTCCTCATAGGTTTCGCGTAAATCAATGTTCGAGTGATACCCGCTCGTGTTATCATCTCTATACACCGAGGCGACGACACGACGAAAATCAGCCCGTGTTCGCGCCTTCTCACCGATTAGATTATAAATAATTTCTTTTTTTACATTCATGAATAAACAAACTGCTCAAAAGTTAATAGACAAAACCCGTGATGATTATAACCTGATTGCGGTCCAGTTTGCGAGCACTCGTAAATACAACTGGCCCGAAGTTGGCGCGACGATAAACGACATTCTCTCCCATTTTGAGAAGGGTTCAAAACTTAAGGTTCTCGATATTGGTTGTGGCGCCGGAAGAGTTTCGGAAATGTTTCCCGGTTACGATGTTGACTACTATGGCATCGACCTCAGCAAGGAGCTCATCGCGATTGCTAAAGAGAAATACCCGCAGGCTCACTACACAGTAGGGAGCGGTACCGACCTGCCCTACAAGGACGATTATTTTGATATCGTTCTGACTATTGCCACCATTCACCATCTACCATCACCCGAAACCAGACATCAATTCTTGGCTGAAATGTATCGAGTTTGCAAACCTGGAGGATGGGCTTTTACCGAGACCTGGTACTTCTGGAACAAGCCAGAGTATCTAAAGAGAATCCTAAAATCGCTATTTTCTCACAATGGTTTACCCTTTGGCGACTTCTTTCGTCCTTGGAAAAATTCAAAATCAGAACTGATTACCGAGAGATATCTTCATGCCTGGACGGTAAGGGAACTGAAGCAGTATCTACGAGCCGCAAAATTCAAGAACATCCAAACTTACGACTTCCACCGGAAAACTCGTAATCTCAATATCATCTGCCAAAAATAACGCTTCTTACGACTGAATTGAAAAGGCCCGAAGGCCTTCGTTGTGGTACAAGTACCGTCGAAGGACTCCGAGCCGTGCTTTGGGATTACTCCCGAACCATCAGTCGGGGGTCTGATGGGCGCTGAACAGTGGGACTAGGTCTCGATTGTGAGAATCCTTTGTGACCCTTGGCCTTATTCAGCTGGCCTATTACGAGCGAAACGTTGCAGCGTAAGCTGCCTTGTAACACTCGAGGAGGTTCTGGTGCCCGTTGCGGTTTCGAACCACAGCTCCTTGGAGCTCCCTCCGCGGATCCTCCTCAAGGACGGGCAATCGCACTTGCGATATATGGTGCATACGCCATGTAGACGTAGAGTTTTTGGTGGGGGGGACAGGGCTCGAACCTGTGACCTCCGTCGAGCGTCAGATGATATGACCCGTTGATCGGACCATCTGACAAACGGCGCTCTATCCACTGAGCTACCCCCCATGAAAATGGGCACCGAAGTGCACCAAGAAAAGAGTATAACCTATATATATGCCTCTGTCAAGGCGTTTGTAGCTATGGAAGGGGCTGGCATGGCCCCCGTAATCGCGGTTCGAAATCCGCGAACGAGGGCAAAGTGACCACAGTAACGGTCACCATGCCGGCCTAGATTTGTACCAATCGGTTCCCGTGTAGGAGTCTCTGCGCCGTGAGCTCTCTGCTCCGTGGCGACATTACGCAACTCTACATGCGGGCCTTACTGGCACCGAACTTTGCCCAGCCAGTGAGCTTACATCCCTACCGCCCCGAGGGCAGCAGCAAACGCAGCGTTTCGACTAGGGCTTGCGCCTACAAGAGGTACCTGAAACGAAGCTGGTACGTAGTAGACTTGGACTTTGAAACGGCGGAGGTTGCGTCGGCTAATTCTATGCCTACCTCTTTCGGCGTGGACCACTGAGGCAAACCCTCTGTTGTTATCGCGGCCTACTTTTCCGCCAGTCCCAGTTTGCGAGAGACCCACCTACTCGGAAAGGTGTTGATCCCGCATCTTGCATCGGTTATATTCACTATCTCCCGGCGACAGTATATGCACACAAGGCAATTCGGTTGCAGGGGTAGAGGAACACGCTTAAGTAACCTTAATTCCGAGTATTCAGGTTTTTCAGCGTATCGCTAATATATACCGAGGAAAAATAGACGTCAACACATTTCTAGAACTTATCCCTCCCCATACCGGAAACCACCTCCTTGATTTTGACCCCAGCTAGCCTGGCACGAGTTACTACCGTCTCGCCGAAACGATTATTCACCGCATCCATAGCCGCCAGGATCTTGTCGTTGATTGTGTCTTCGGGGAGTAGGCTCACCGTAGTGCAGGAATCTCTCTGAATCTGAGCCGCATAAATCCCGATAGCCCGTACCGGCGCCCGCAGATCTAGCGTCCCCAATATTTTTACCGCCGCATCGTAGATTTCTACCCCATCATGAGTCCACTTACCAACACGATGGCGTTGCCCCACTCCGGTAAAGTCTCCAAAACGAATCCAGAGACCCACCTCTTTGGCCATGCAGCCATCCTTGCGCATTCTGGTAGCCACTTTTTCCGAGAGTAATAGCATGTGTTTCCGTATCTCATTTCTGTCAGTGACATTCTTATTCAACGTCCTAGAATGTCCATAAGACTTGGCATCGGCTCTATCATGTCGGCTGATTACTGGTGAATTATCCAAGCCATAAGCCATTCGTTTTAACTTTTCTCCGCTGGCAATTCCAAACTCTCGATTTAGTAGCACGTTTGGATAATCACGGAGTTGCTGGGTAGTTTCGATTCCCAGTGCGCCCAGACGCGCCAATATTCTTCTACCAATACCACAAAATTCCGAGAGAGGCAGCGGCAACAGAATGTCGTCAACATTCTCGTCCGTAATAATAGTGAGTCCATCTGGCTTTACAAGGTCGCTACCAGTCTTTGCCAAAAACTTATTCTTTGCAATCCCAACTGAGCAAGAAATATAGCTGCCGATCTCATTGCGGATTCGCTGTTTGATGGAGAGAGCGATTTGCTCCGCTCCGCCATAAATATTTGCCGTCTTGGTTACATCCAAGAAGGCTTCGTCGATAGAGAATATCTCCACCTTATCGGTATAATCCTCGAATATATCAATGAACTTCTTCGTCACCCAGCTATACTTCCGTGGCTCGCCATTTACAAGAATTAACTCCGGACAAAGCCGCAACGCCTCATCAATTCTTGTCGCCGTCTTTACCCCGTAGCGTTTCGCTTCGATACTTGCTGCCACAATAATGCTTCGCTTCGCCGTACTACCCATCACCGCGATTGGCTTGCCACGAAGTTTCGGATTGGCCTGCTGCTCCACAGTCGCAAAATATGAATTCATGTCGATATGTAAAATTATTCTCATAATTTAAAATTCCAAGTAGTTCAGAACGCAGGCCTAAGATGACTTAATGATTATCGAGGACAGAATCTTTTTGAGCTGTAGGGCCTCCTCGGATAATTTCTTAATCTCCTCTGAAGAAACTACCGTAGACATTATTTCTAGCCAATAAATAGTTTCTTTTGCTTCTTTGCGAGAAATTTTTAGTTTATAGACGAGATCCTTCTTGCCCAAAGACTCGTTTGCTTCTATGTAATTTGCCCCGATGGAGGCAGAAGAGCGGACTACCTGACTTATTATGGGTCTAGTCACAGCATCCTGGGGCAATGCTTTGCAAAATATGAATACATTTTTACTAAACATTAAGGCCTTTTGTTCTAAATCGTAGGCCATGTCTCTCCCCTCCTTTGTTTTTTTTGTTATTTAGTATTTATTTGATATTTGGAATGTGTGATTTGATACTTAATGAATAACTTACCGTTATTCAGTCCATATTTCATCCAACCACCAAGTAAGTTTCTCATCGTTGTAGTGAAGTTTATATACACCGCCCTCATCTGTCTCGATGCCAAAATAGTAATTTACCGAACGTCCCTCACGCTCCTGATAGGCGAGGCTAATCTCCCTCACCTTATAGTCACGATTTCCATAGCGAAAAATCTTCGGTATTATCTTACCGTTTTCGAAAAGAGCTATGGTTTTTATCTTTTTTTCTATTTTTGTATACATCTTCTGTATACTACTTTATCTAAAATAATGATTCCAGTAGACAAATCAAAAGTCCGGGTGCCGCAAAAAGCAACAACCCGGACTGCACCTCCCGTCCTGAGGTAGACTACTCCTAGTGGAGCGAAACCGGCGGCATGCCAGGCATATCCCCCTCAAAGGCGGCTGCCATCGCATCAGAGGCCATTGCCTCGTTGATGGCGGCCGTACGCCGGAGCTGCTCCCATTCGGCAGGGTCGGTGATCTCGCCGTCTGAGTTCGGCGCGGAGTTCACCTGTCTGACAACAGAACCATTCTCCTCCGGAAAATCGAACGCCTCGGCCTGTTCGATTCCTTCCTCCACCTGGCCGAGAACCAGCGCCGCAGAAAGCACTGCAACACCTGCCACCATGATCGCAGCGACGACCTGTACCGCGGGTTCGGTCATGAACATCTCACGCACCCCCTACTCCTGGATGTTGCGCTGCCCTTTGGCAGCAGCAGCACCGACTATGGACATGACCACAACAACGCCTCCAAGGAACAGCGCCCCAAGAATGAGAACACCAGCGATGTCAAACTGGTTCCCGAACATGACTCCCCCTCTCTAGGGCAATGCATTCAAATGGACCATTGAGAATATCATACGCTGAAAGTTGTTTTTATCAAGTATAAATTGCTGGCGCAAATATTTGTCATAACCCCACAAAAGTGTTATAGTTTCTTACGTATTAAGGCCTTAGGAATGCATAAAAAATTAATTGCGCGCACAGCGAAACTTTTGAGTGAATCCAAGAGGAGCCGACGGCATCAAGGCATAGCTATTGCCTATGAGCACAATCCAAACGATGTCGACGAACGTAATCATGGTTCTATATATGCGTTAGTAAATGTAAATGCGCCCGCGGCTAGTGCCGAAGAAGTCGCTGAGCTCATTGTTGACGCTTTTTTTGGTGAATATTACCAAGACCTCGAAAAGGATCCCCTCACTAGCTTCGAAGCCGCCCTTGCCAGGGTAAACGAAGAACTTGCCGATGTTACCCATAACGGCAATATTCACTGGCTAAACAACCTAAATGCAATTCTTGCCGTACATACTGGCGAGACTATTCATATTACTCAGACAGGCAAGGCCGAGGCTTACCTCTACCGCGGTGGTAAATCTAGCCACATTACTCGCGACCTAGCGGGTGACAACATTAATCCACTCCGAACTTTTACCAATATTGCCTCTGGTGACCTACTCGAGGGAGACAAAATTGTTGCTGTAACCCCAGGAGTCTTCTTCCATATATCCAAGGACGAGCTCCAAAAATATGTCGAAGAATTCCAGCCAAAAATCGCCATTAGTCACCTGGCTGACCTGCTCGAGGGAAACAATACCGAGATGCAGCCAAACTCGATCCTGATTATCGAAGCCATTACCCCCGAGGCCGCTAGTGAAGAGACTGTTACCGAAATTAATGACGAAGTCTGGCTTACCGAGCCCAACAAACCAATGGAAACCGTGATTGAGCGCTCGGCTCCTTTTGCACAGAAAGCCATCTACTACACTAGACGCGGCTGGAAGGCATTGACCGGATTTATCATTGCTAGTGCATGGCCCTGGATTCACGATACTACTCTGGACGCTTATGACGCTCTCTCGGGCTTAATTACCAAGGGTGGACAAAATAATAAAACCAAAAGGGAAAAACCAGCCGTTCTCGAGAAACCAAAAGAGGTAATCGAGGTTAGTGAAGCACCTACCGATCTTTCCGACATCACTGTCAACGAACACGCCAATAGTTTTCTGGAGACCACCAAGGCAAGTGGAAACGTGATTCATATCAAAGAGTCTCACAACAAACCAAAATGGTTAAAGTTAGAGAAAATTGATTTCAGTTATGCAGGAAAACTAAAAGATAGGCTGAGCGATAACCTGAAGAAGAACAAAGGAAATAAACGAAACTTACTAATCGCCGCTTCGGCACTTGCACTCGTTCTCATGATTAGCGTTTTTGCTATCTGGAGGATACGAGAAAATGCTGAACATCAAAAACTCGCCGAAGCAAGCTATACTGAAGCCCAAAGCAAGCTAACAATTGGTAAAAACGAGGCAGCCAGTGGCAATCGCAGCCAATCGGCAAGTACCCTGAACAGTGCCCTCAGCATTACCAAAGGACTTGAATCAAACAACACCCTGAAAGATAAAGTGACTGCCCTGGAGAAAGAGATTAATAGTGCCCTCGATGGAGTTCTCGCTATCACCAGAGTAACCGCAACCAAGATGGCCGATACCGCAAACATTACCGGCAAAAATACCTTTGGTCCGTTTGTAATTGGCAAAAATGCCTATGTTGTGAGTAAAGACAATGGCAGTATCGCCGCAGTAAATCTTGGTGGCGAGGCCTCAAATGTTCTTGATAAACCAAAACTTGACGGCAAAATCGTTGCTGCTACCGCGGTAACCGTCAGAAGCACTGTCGTTCTCTACACCGACAAAGGTGTAGTTTATGAATTCGACGTCAAAGACGTTACCCTAACCAAGCAAGCAATTGCTGGGGACATGGAAGTCCCTACCGCCATGGCCTCTTTCTCGACAAATATCTACACCGTTGATGCTGCTGGCATGATTTACAAACGAACCAAAACCACTACCGGCTACTCAGCACGAGTGGCCTACATCACAGATGGTAGCAATGTAAAAGATACAGTCGCACTTGCCATTGATAGTAGTGTCTATGCCACCAAAACAAATGGTGAAACTACAAAGTACCTGGGTGGGAAAAAACAAAGCTACAGCATTAATGATCTTCCACTGAGTCTCAGCGGCATTAATAATAATTTTGCAGACGAAAATACGACTGGTATTTATCTAACAAACGGCGGCGCAATTGTTCAAGCTGACTCAAACGGAAAATATTTAGGCCAATTTACAAGCTCGAACTTGAAGAATATTACCGGCGTTTCAGTCGACGACACTGCAAAAACAGTTTACGTCTGTGCCGACGGCGCGCTATATAAGTTTAGTAAGTAGCAAGCTCGCTAGAGCTAGTACTAAAGATAGCAAAACAAAGATAAACAGTGGCAGAAAGTATAGCCACTGTTTTTTAATATGTTTTTTGAGTTCTAGAGAAGCCATTTTTCTGTTGCTACATCTTTTCTGGAGCATCGATGCCGATAAGGTCCCTCATCACGATACCAAGGACAATCTGTGTAGCTCTTACTAGCTCGATTCGAGCCGCTGTTTGCGGTAAATTATCTTCGTCTATAACTCTACATTTATCGTAAAAAACGTGGAACTTCTTGGCAAGGTCAATCGCATAAAATGTCAGGAAATGAACAGGATACTCGTCGAATGTAACAATGCTAGCGATTACCTGAGGTAACTGTGCCATCTGTTCGATGAGTTCTGTCTCCTGGGGCTCTGTAAGCAACGATAGGTCTGGCTTCGGCAACTTTATAACTTCGGCATTACGCAAGATACCAGAGAGTCTAGCGTAAGCATATTTTACGTAGAAAACCGGGTTTTTATCGGAACGCTCCTTGGCAAGATCAAGGTCGAAGTCCATGTGGGTATTGAATGAGCGCATCAAAAAGAAGAAACGAGCAACGTCAGCTGCTTCCTTTTCGGAACCACCAATGAGTTCTAGCAGGTTGTCCATTGTCACATAGGTTCCCTTACGCTTCGACATCTTGTATTCTTGTCCATCCTTAATAAGACGAACCATTTGCATAATTGCAATCTTGAGGGTCCCAACCGAACCAACTGTCAGCGCTACGGCGGCCATCATCCGCCCAACATAACCGTGATGATCAGCGCCCCAAAAATTAACTACCAAGTCAAACTTGCGCTTATAAAACTTGTCAAAATGATAGGCTATATCATTGGCAAAATAGGTTTTCTCGCCGTCGGCTTTTACCAGCACGCGGTCCTTGTCATCACTTTTTTCACTAGTCTTGAGCCACAAAGCCCCGTCTTTCTCATAGGTATGATCGTACTTCTTAAGGTTTTCAATTCCTTCTTCAACCTCACCACGTTCAATCATTTCCCGCTCTGAAAACCACTGATCAAAATTGATGCCCATCCTAGAAACCGAAGGTTTAATCTTTTGCTCCAAGAGTTCACCTGCAGCAATCGAGCCAAGCTCAAAGCTATCCGTTGTTTTTGCAATCTGTTCTGGATTTGCCTTTGCCCACTCTTCGATATAGGGGCCCTTATATAAATCATCAGAAACTTCAGCTAACCCAGCTGCTGCTCGAATAGAGTCACCCAGTAGTTTTACTTGATTACCACCATCATTGACATAATATTCACGTTCAACCGTGGCTCCCACCTTTGAAAAAACATTTGCCAGTACATCGCCACCAAAGCCGCCTCGGCCGTTAGCAAGAGTTAAGGGCCCCGTAGGATTTGCCGAGATAAACTCAACCTGAATCTTATTTCCCTTAAGTAGGTCTAAATCTCCAAAATGGCTACCTTCCTTTATAATCTGAGACACTACTCCCTGAAAGTACTCATGATCAAGATAAAAATTAACGAAGCCGTTTACCGCGACCACATCCTTAAAGCCACCACTTTTAGCAAGTGACTCCGCCAGCTGCTCTGCAATTTCCTTCGGACTCTTGTGAAGCTCTTTCGCCAAGCGAAATGCGACATTGGTGGCATAGTCTCCGTGTTCCCTACTTGAAGCCTGAGCCACTTCGATATCGCTACTCTTAAGGTGGAGCTGGAAGACTTGCTGTAGTGAATACAATATTGCTTCAGTAATTTTATCGGTTATCATACGGCCATTATACTCGAAATTAAGCGTCAATCATAGTATAATGGCCGTACCATGCAAAACATAAAAGTCATTGCTACGAATAAAAAAGCCCACTTCGACTACGAAATTTTGGAAGTTTTTGAGGCCGGCATCGAACTCATCGGCCCCGAGGTGAAGAGTATTCGTGATGGCCACATTTCGCTCAAAGAATCATTTGCCAGTGTCAAAGATAGCCAAATCTGGCTCAATAACGCTCACGTTTCACCTTACAAGCCAGCGGCAGGTAATAATGCGGAACCCACCAGAGCACGTCGATTACTACTAAAAAAATCAGAAATTTCTGAGCTCATCGGTAAAGTACAAACCGCAGGCTACACCATAGTTCCAGTGAAAATATATTTCTCACATGGTCTTATCAAGGTCGAGATTGCTCTTGCGCGTGGCAAAAAGCAGCATGATAAGCGTAATGTTATTAAGAACAGAGAACTAGATATCGAAACCAGACGAGAGCTGAAAGATAGTGTTCACTAATCGGTATTTCCCCTACCGCGACCTGCAAAATACAGCGAACGACGGACTAAGCGATTATCTTAAAATGGCAATGTTTGAGTCCGACGCTACCGTCGGGAGAGTTTTGTCTTTTAAGAAAGAGTGAGGGAGGAGTGACACTAGCGATTTTGCAAGGAGTCGGCAGTTTTGCACCGCTTTTGCTGCCAAAAGCGGTAAATATATGGAGGTGCGAAGAGATTCCTCCGCTGCGGTCGGAATGACAAGAGAATTAGACCTGGGTCCCTGGCTTGCGACCAGGGATGACAGTGGAGCTAAGAGAGCAAATCTTTGTAAGCTGCTTCGAGCTTTGCAACACAATTCGGAATATTATGAACTTCGGCATATTCTAGAGACTTTTGTCCGAATTTTTTATTTCTCGCTGCACTTTCGGAAAGCTTCAACATTGCCTCCGCCATTTCCTTTGGATTCCCGGACTTTACCAGATAGCCATTCTTTTCATTATGAACAAGCTCCGGGACAGCAAGTGCATCTACCCCTATTACCGGCAGCCCCGCTGCCATCGCCTCTAATATCACCAAGCCTTGGGTTTCCATTGGGCTCGCGGTAACAAAAAAGTCGTGTTGTTTGAGTGCACGCTTGATAGTAGCCCTAGTTACGAATCCAACAAATCCAACACTTTCGCCAAGTCCCAGCTTTGCAATAAGGGTCTCCAGCTCCTTTTTGGCTGGACCCTCTCCAAATATATCGAGCCGAAGTGCCGGATTCTGCTCTCTGGCGATTGCAAAAGCCTTCACGACAACATCAACCCCTTTTTCTAATCCTAGACGCCCTACATAAATCATCTTATTGCGAATACGATAATCTTTTTTCTTTGAAAAGTGATGAAACTCTATCCCGTTACTCATATCGATGCTTGGGACACCTACTTTGTGCCGCGTAAGAAGTTTCGCTAGAGCCACTGACGGTGAAAAAACAATGTCCGACCTTCCATACAAAATACGAGTAAAGTCCCAAGCAAATCGATCTGAGATAGCCTTACTGCCAGTATAGCGCTGGGTTCTACGCAGCTGTTTGTTGATTGCCCGTACCACCTCTGATCGCTTCAACGTACTGCCACCAAAGGCGGAGAATCTGTCAACCAGGTTAGATTCAATAATTTTTTTCCAAACCCTAGAACTAGTGATTCTCTCGGACGCTTTACCTACGCCAAGCAAATTATAAGGACTTACATAGACCATAAAATCGGGTAGATAGGTGTGATAGGTCTGAACCAACCTGATTCCTAGAATTTTTGCTGCTATCACCCCCGAAACACCAATACTCATCGGGGTTTGTACGTGAACAATGTCCGCCTTGAACTCCCGAAGATCGCGAATAATCCCAAGCAGTGCTGGATATGCAATATGGGTGTCCTTATTGGTTGCAAACGAAAAAGAGGGATAGCGCTTGATAGTAATGTTTGGGATAGGCTTATCTTTTTTACGATTATACTTTGGAGCGATAATCAGGATCTCGTGCCCCGCTTCGGCGAGGTTAGTGGTGAAATTTGTAATGCTAGTTACAATCCCATTTATCTCTGGCTGATATGTGTCGGTCAGGTATGCTATTTTCATCTTGTAATCATTATACAGTAATTCTGAAAATTAACTGAGTGTATTGGCAAAATAGTAACAATCTCTATCATTTTCCGCTATAATACTATTTATAATGCATCACAATAAAGTCAGTGTAATTATTGCCGCTCGCGATGAAGCCCCTCGTATTGCGAGGGTTCTAAAGATAGTAAGCACCCACCCACTCGTGGGTGAGATTATTGTTATTGCAGATGGGTGCACCGACAACACCGCCCAAATAGCAGAATCTTTTCATGCGAAGGTACATACGAAAGCAGATTCTCAAGGAAAGACCCTGGCGATTCGAAGCGGTATCGGGTTCGCAAAATACGATACAGTATTACTGCTAGATGCAGACCTGAAGGGACTTTCCGAACAGAATATTACTGACCTAGTGACCCCAGTACTTACCAATAAGGTAGACTGGACTCTTAGTATCAGAGGAAACTCCTCGCTAATTTATAAGATTTTTCAAATGGACTTTGTAAGTGGAGAGCGTGCTATCCGCAAAGAACTGCTACGCGACCGAGAAATCTGGTGCAAACCCAAAATAGGCTATGGTCTAGAAGTTCTTATGAACGACTCACTCCTAAAGCGGGGTAAAACCTTTGTCAGTGTAGAGCTGCCAAATCTCTACGCTACCCCAAAGAGTGAAAAAATGTCCTACTGGCAGGGAGTGGTGGCGGACTACAAGATGGTTTACAACATTTTTCGTGCATTTCCCTTCTACCTCACTGGCCTACAATTTGTGAATATGGTTATTCTTAACTCTCGATACCGTCGTCATCTCAGTAGGTTCAGCTATGAAGAAACTACTATTTAACAGAAGAACCGTTTTCGTCCTGCTTTGTGTAATTTTTGGTTTCTACATTTTTACACATTCAAAAGAGCTATACGCTATCGTAGATGCCCTATCACAAGGCAGCTGGCGATGGCTACTTGTGGCTCTAACAACGCAGTTATTGTACTTTTATATCTATACAATCATGACTCGCCATTCTTTCTTGGTGGTCGACATCAAACGCAACGTAAAAGACTTGTACCCTCTCGTTCTTGGTGCTCTATTTGTCAATGTGTTGGCCCCGACAGCCGGCAACTCTGGTACCATACTCTTTGCTGACGATGCCGCAAAAAGAAAGGAATCTTCTACAAAAGCCGTGGTGGGCTACCTAATCAGCATTGTCTCCAGCTATGCCTCTTTCTTTCTACTGTTAATATTCGCGGTTATCTTCCTTCAAAGAAATCACCTCTTAAACGACTTCGAAATCACCGGAGCTCTAATCTTTACATTACCGACAATCATCCCACCTCTGTTACTTTTTTACGCAAATAAAAGACCGAAGGCCGTAGTCTGTTTTTTGATTTGGATAAGGTCACTTTTCAACAGGGTGTCCAAAATATTTCGATTCAAGAAACGTCTAGCCGCTACCTGGCCACTGGCTATCTCGGACGAACTTAGTACTGCTGCGAAAATAATCAGCGTACACAAACGTAGACTTGCCGAAACGCTATGTTTAGCACTCTTGGCACATGTAATTAATGCCTTATCTTTATACGTTATATTCTTTGCTTTTGACATTCGCATACATTATGGTGCCCTAATTGCTGGTTATGTTTTCGCAGAAGTAGTCAGGGTTATTTCACCCCAGCCTGAAGGTGTCGGCGCGGTCGAGGCCGTGATAGTGCTTATCTTCACCTCTTTTGGCGTCCCGCTCATATCTGCAACTGCGATTGCTATAGTCTTTCGCGGGCTAAACTTCTGGGCTCCGCTCGGGCTGGGCTTCTTTTACTTACAAAGACTGAAGTCCTTCAACTCCGGCAAATAACTTGACTTTTACGCACTATTGTGTTATATTTATAAGGCATGTTACAATATGCCGAGCCCCGGAATGGGGTCCCCGAAATCCGAAGGATTTAAGGGGAGAGGAGAAACTGCAATAAGATGAAGACAATTGTGATAACAATTTGTTGTAATCTGACAGCAGATTTCGACGACGGGGGGGCTGAATTAGCTTCGACGAAGGTATCTTGAAATCGAAATGATACAATCCGCGGTGGTCTGTCCGCGTTATTCAGCAGATCAGACATAGTTGCAAAAAACTTTGTTAGTAAGGTTGCTAGCGCTTTCAGCGTAAACAGCTTTGCGCCAGTTGCTGCCTAATACGCAGTAACCGCTCTTGTGAGTGAGACCTGAATCGTTCGCTACTGAGTGCCATATATGTCAGGGGTAGGGCTAGTGACTTCTCTAAGCTAACCTGAAACTCTAGAGGATAAGGCCGATGGATTTTCTCGAGACTTGACCATCAGCACCAAAACTACCAGTCCCGAGTATGATTGTTACAAATTATTTCGGCTTCGCTTTCGGACGTGGGGGCAGTACCCACCAGCTCCACCAATGCCTGTATTATGGCTCTAATAAGCCAATAAAAATACCTCGCATGAGGCTTTTTTTATTATTTAGTTTGCTTTAGGGCGATAATTAAAACATACAAAGTTGAGATAATCACAACGACCGAAACATAGATGAGGTTACTAAGGAAAAGATCGCTCCAATAAGCACCGAGAATAACGCCGATAGATAGTAGTGAAAGCTTGAATATCCCCAACTGCCACCAATTGAATGTATAATCGTGAAATAGTTTCATGTTTCTCCCTTAACTTAATCTCTTCCTACTATACACCAGTATCAGCCTCTAAAAGAAATTAATATAAAGTAGGTCAGATAAAGTGCGATGAGCTGGTATCCAAATACCTTAGAGTATATCTTCTTTTTATCTGCGATATAGTGAAGAAGGATACCCACAAGTATCATAAATATAATGTCTACTCTCATCATTCCGTTAGCCGAAATACCACCCACTAGGCCAGAGATGCCGAGGATAAACGCGATATTAAATATATTACTGCCAATGATATTACCTAGCACTATCTCTCCCTCATCTTTTAACGAAGCAACGATTACTGTCGCCAGCTCTGGTAGTGATGTACCGAGAGTAAGAACGGTTAGGCCTATATACGTTTTACTAATATTAAACATTTCACATATTTGCACGGCATTGTCTACCACAAACTTTGCACCAAACGTTAGTGCTACGACGCCAATACTAATTTCTAATATAGATTGAGCAGTTGATAAAATACCTGGCTCCGCTCTTTCATACTCTTCTGTCAGTTGTTTTTCATTGTTATCTAGGTAAACCTTACGAATATGAGTGAATATGAAGTATGAAAAGGCACCTAGTAAAATGAGTCCTTCCAAAAAGCCAATATCTATAACATTCGGCTTTAATATAAATATCCTGTCGGAAACAATCCAAAAGAGTAAAGAAAAAATAGTTAGTGAATAAAGAAGCCTATGGATAGCCTTTGAGCTTGTCTTTATGGGCCTTATGGCTATAGCTACGCCCAATATCATTAGTGAGTTAACTATATTACTACCTATAATATCTGATAGGGCAAATTCACTGACACCCTTTAGTGTCGAAGCGGTAGTTACAAAAAGTTCTGGGACACTAGTACCAAAAGCAACCACGGTGAGCCCAACGATCAGTGTCGGTATACCCAGTTTCTTAGCGAAAGATGTTGCCCCCTTGACCACAAAATTCCCTCCAAGCACTAGGAGGCAGAAGCCAACAACGATTAAAGTGACGATACCTATCATAGTTAAATTATATTACGAAACAGACACTGTAGTAAGTACTGATTTCCATTACCGGCAAGCTAGCGAGTAGTAGTTCCAAACTTCTTCTACTACGCTCCACCATGATAATGCCTTATAAAAGGCATTATCATGGTTTTAGGTAAATGTTTGAACTAGTTTTGTGTTAAAATGTATCTATGAAACAACAAGTTTTAATAATTCACGGTGGGACAACCTTCTCAAGCTATGGGAATTATCTTGAATATCTGAAAGCATACGTTCTCAAACCAGAAAAGTTAAAATATACACTGGCATGGAAAGATTCTTTAGCGGCAGATCTTGGTGATGACTATGAAGTTTTAAGCCCTAGAATGCCAAACGGAACCAATGCTCAATACACAGAGTGGTCAATTTGGTTTGAGAAAATAATTCCCCTCCTCAATAATAATGTAATTCTTATCGGCCATTCGCTTGGTGGAATATTTCTTGCGAAGTATTTATCTGAAAACAAATTCCCCAAAACCATAAAGGCCGTAATATTAGTCTCAGCTCCTTATGAAGAGCTTGAAGATGAAGAATTAGGGTCATTTACTTTAACAAAATCACTTATTGGTTTAAATGATCAAACTAATAAGATAATTCTAATTCAAAGCAAAGATGATATAGTGGTTCCTTTAGACCATGTCTATAAATATAACGAAGAATCACCGAAATCTGAGGTTATATTATTTGACGACAAGGGTCATTTTAAACTAGAACATTTCCCCGAGCTTGTTGAAACGATAAAAGGTCTTTAGCTTCAAAGTAGTTCCAAACTTCATCTACTACGCTCCACCATGACAATTATTAAGGCTTGATAAAGCCTTTTTTGTTTTATAGTATTATATTAAAAAGATAGCCTATGAAGATGATTCCTAGTCCCACAATAGCAGCATAAGTAGCTATCAACTTGGGTTTAAGTATTTTCTTCAAAATAATAAATTCTGGTAATGATAAGGCTGTAACTGACATCATAAAAGCAAGGGCTGTTCCCATCGCCATTCCCCTATCTACCAAAACAGAGACGATTGGTACTGTTCCTGCAGCATTTGAGTACAAAGGGATACCTACGAGCACAGCCATAGGAACTGCGAATGGATTATCTGGACCTGCGAATCTCGCTAGAAAGTCACTTGGCGCATAACCATGCATCAGGGCGCCTAGACCTACGCCAATAACAATGTATATCCATACACTACTAACAATCTCTATCACATATTTTTTTGCGTATACCAGTCGGTCGTTTACAGATAGTTCCTTTTCGGATTTACTGCCAACTACCATTTTATAAACAAACTCTTCGACCCACCTTTCGAGCTTTAGCTTACCCATAACCCAACCACCCACAGTAGCGATGACTACTCCTGAAACTATATAGATAACAGCAATCTTCCAGCCGAACAGGCCCCAAAGAAGCACTAGGGCTACTTCATTTACCATCGGTGATGAGATAAGAAAAGAAAATGTTGTCCCTAATGGTATCCCGGCTTGAACGAATCCCATAAATAACGGAACCGCAGAACACGAGCAAAAGGGAGTAACGATACCAAGTAAAGCGGCAAGGAAATTACCCAAAAGTGTTTTATCGTGTTTGCCGAGCAGCCTCTTTGTTTTCTCGGGAGGAAAATATGACCTTATCAGGGAAACTATGAAGATAATAACAGTTAATAAAATAAGAATTTTTATCGTATCATATACAAAAAAGTTCAGAGTGTTACCAAGAGCACTCCCCTTGGCTACGTGAAATACATTGTAAACCAACATATCAGCAAATATTTGAATAGGTATAAACACATCCATCTACTACATATTATAGACTCGAACCCGTCGAGTCAAACCACTACTCCTTCATAAACTGCAAAGCGCCCATAGGACACAACCTTGAACAAGCCCCACATTCTATACACTTATCTTTATCTACTACTGGAGCGTCGAATCCCTCTTGAGAAAGTGCAGACACTGGGCAAACTCTCATGGCAGGACAAACATGGTCTTGCGGGCATTTCGCTTTATAAACATAGATCGGCATTTATTTCTCCTAAATTAATCTAATAATTGTACCCTACAACCTTAAAGCGCTCAATCAGGAGTATCCCTAGCATTCAAACACACTAAAATCACTCCGGGGTCGGGCAGGCAAAGTTTTACCATGGCGTTTTCAAGGTCTGATGTTTACCGTTCTCAGGTTTTTCTCAGTTTATATTCATATTATCTTAAGTAAATAAAGGAGGCCTATAGAAATGCTTAAGAAACTACTAATCACTCTGGGAATAATTCTAATTCTCGCTCCCCTAACAGCTGTTTTTGCTGAAGCCGATGAATCAACTCTCAGCGGTGGTGAAATCAAAACCATGAGCATACAAGAAGTCGCGGATTTTTATAAGATTTCCGCAACCGAATATGCAAATAATTTAGGTAAGCTCCTAAATATAAACGTTAGCTCTTCTGATGAAATTCAGAAATTACATGATAATGCTGGCCTCGAACCTAGTTCTGCTAATGATATTGCGAAATCGTTGATAACAAACAGCGGAACCTCTACAGAACAGGTTATCACTACTAAGAAGCAAGAAAAGGCTGAAGAAATTAAGAATCCAACAAAAAATTATTATTTCCTAGAAGTTACTATAGTGACGCTTATACTATATCTGGTAACTTGGTTACTTTCAAAGTTTAAGAAAATTAAGACAATTACACATAGAAAAATTTGGAACTACATACTTCTATTTAGCTTTGTGCCAGCAGGCATATTCGGAACCCTCCTAGTGCTCAAGGTTACCTACGGTCTAGTCTTGAATTTCCCGTTCTCAACAATTTACTGGCATGTAATTGGTGGTACTATGATGGCAGAAATATCTATTCTACATATCCTTTGGCATCTAAATTACTTTCTCCCAAAGAAACTTAAGACTCTAGTAGCAAGATAAACTAAATACACGTCAATGGTGGAGTGTAGTAGTTCCAAGCTTCATCTACTACGCTCCACCAAAAATATTCCACAAATGTGGAATATTTTTGTTATCATGTATATATGAAAGACAAACTATTGTTAATAACATTCCGAAACCTATCAGTCGCCTCGCTCTATATTTTCGGCGTATCGCAACTAATGCAAAATGGTTCAAAAATTTTTGGTGAGACAGATAACATGCTTACGCCCTTCGTATTACTACTGCTCTTTTGTCTGTCAGCAGCTATCGTTGGCGGGCTAACTTTTGGGAAACCTCTGTTACTGTTTCTTGACGGCAAAAAGGATGATGGTACAAGAGCTGTGATATACAGTATTTTATGGCTCGGATTTTATACCCTATTTGGATTCCTAATACTATTTATACTTAGGTCGTAGAAATCTCCGGCGAAAAGTTGTCTACTGCCATCTTTCTAATTTTGGTATCCCCCTGGTCAGAAACCAAGCCACAAAACCATTCATACCGTCTTTCTTCATTTCCTGAATACAATACACCTGGAACTTCTCGGCCGTGTCCACCTCTGGCGGGCTTAAAAACTCTCCGCCCATATAGCACATCGAGCAGTATTTCGCGCTCTTGGTACCATCCGC
The DNA here is from genome assembly GCA_964501135.1 of uncultured Candidatus Saccharibacteria bacterium. Lineage (GTDB taxonomy): Bacteria > Patescibacteriota > CPR2 > UBA1875 > CAIMLA01 > JBGSPL01. Next base: position 172,774 of record CAZCRI010000001.1, on the reverse strand, counting down.
TTCAGTGCCGCCGCCATTCTTGTCTTTTGACATAGGATAGCCACAGCTTTGGCAAAATTTATTTTTCTTCATGGCAACTCCTTTTCATCAAAATTATACACCTATGTCTAAACCTGAAATACTTGCTACTAGCAACCAGCTACTCTATACTTTTATCGGAGGGTTCATGGAAAAATCAGAAATTCGCAAGGATTACTTTTTAGATAAATACGTCATTATCGCCCCTAAGCGTGCCAAGCGACCGCAGAAGATTACTCAGCCAGCTGATAATTGCAGTAAGGAATGCTTTTTCTGTCCTCAGAATCTCTCTTCAGACGAGATAGTAACCTATCAACATAAAAATAGCGACGGCAAATGGGACGTGATTTCGGTTATCAATAAGTTCAGTGCCCTTAGCACGGAGAATACTCGTGCTTTTGGACAGCAAGAAGTCCTTATTGAAACGCGCAATCACTGCAAGGAACTCCACGAACTTGCCGTAAGCCATATAGTAAATATAATTGATGCCTGTATCGACAGATTCGACACCTTGCGCGCAATGCCTAAAGTCAAACATGTAATCGTTTTTAAAAACGAAGGCGGCAAAGCAGGGGCTTCGGTTTCCCACTCCCACACCCAAATTATCGCGTTACCAATAGTTCCTCCAAAAGTAGAAGAGGAAGCCAAGGCCTACAATGAATACCGACTAGAACACGTAAATTGCCCCTACTGCGACATAATCGAAAAGGAGAAGGGCAGCAGTCGAGTGATATGGGAGGATGAAAACTTTTTCGTCCTGGCTCCTTATGCTAGCGACTCACCATACGGTGCCTGGTTTATACCGAAGCGGCATGTGGCAACCTTCTCTGAACTTACAAAGGGCGAGAAGGAATCACTGGCAACAGTCCTGAAGATTGTACTTGCGAAGCTAGATGAGCTCGGCATTGCCTACAACTACTTCTTTGAAAATGCCGTCAACCATGAAGACTACCATACTCATCTAAAACTCTCCCCACGGCCAAATATCTGGGCCGGCCTAGAGTTGGGGACTGGTATCATTATTAATTCCATTCCACCTGAGTTAGCTGCCTCAGTATACAAAGAAAATAAAACAAAATAAAAGAGGCTTCCCCACTAATGTGGCAAAACCTCTCATATTTTTGGGCAATTGTCCCCTATTTTTTCTGTTTTGGTAGACGCTTGCGGAAATTTGCAACTACGTCAGCAGCAGCATCCTTGGAACCTAGACCGAAAGCGAGACCACCTGCGATGACGAAGAAAGCAACGACACCGATAGTAAGTGTGCTAACGAGCTCTGGTAAGATATTGAGCTGTTGTAGTGCGCCAAGAAGCACGAAGGCCATGATAGCCCAGCGAGCAACATCGGCAGCGATGTCAGCTGTATGTGTACCGATAGTAGCAGCAGTAGCACGAATCACGCGCGAAGCGAGATCAGCAACTACAGCACCAACTACGATTGCAACAACGGCTTTGATAACATCGGGGATATAAGACAGGATACCAAGTACGATTTCATTTGCAGCTTCTAGATTTAGAACCTGGAAAGCTGGCAGAAGGAAAGCGATAACAATCGTCCATTTAGCGAGATCTCCGAGAAGAGAAACGAATTCTACCTTCTCCGTGAAGATGTTGCCAAGACCAACTGCGTCGGTATATTTCTTGAGTTTAATGAACCCAAGACCCTTTACAATAACGAACTTGACTGCCCAGCCGACAACTATGCCAATAAGTAGAATTACCAAAGCGCCTAGAACGTTTGGAAGATAGCTAACGATCTTGGATAGTGAGTCAACGACAGCAGTCGAAGTAACTTGTGCGATATCTTGCATTTTTTTCACCTCCTTCCTTTTGGGATTCCCTAAACACCCTATATCCGTAGTATAAAGCAATTAAAGAGAAAGTGGAAAGATTTTGTCAACGGTATTTAATACATAATGAAAACCCAACAAGTGTTGGGTTTTCATTATGGTGGGGATGGGGAGACTCGAACTCCCACGGGTTTGACCCCACTACGACCTGAACGTAGCGTGTATACCAATTTCACCACATCCCCGAAATAACTACGATATCTTACTTTAAAATCCTCAATTTTTCCATAGACAAACGGATAAGCTCTTCGCCAATCGGGCCCCACTGAGAGACCTTGGTGTAGTCTCTAGGGTCGATGAGCTTACGAGGTAGAACGTAGCCTTTGTCAGGATCTGGTAGTAGTTCTCCTACCTCTTTAATTCTCGCGAAGTATCGAGCTTGGTAAACCACTTCGTCGTTTGTATCATTTTCTACCTTTTGCATCCCAAGGTACTGGATATCATAAATAGTGGTATTGGCCTCTTCGATGATTTCACGCACTAACGCTTCTCTTGTTGTCTCACCGGTTTCAACAGTACCGCCCGGTACCTGAAAACGGCCGTCAATCAGGCTATCGACCACAAGCAACCTTCCTTCAGAACTATAACAGAAACCATAAGCTTGAGTTACGGGCGCAACAGAATCAATCTCTATCCTTCCAAGCCAGGTAAAAGTATAGTTGATCCCACCGTCGTGGTACCAACGATCTTGAAGCTTTTTCATGAGGGAATTATACCATACTCCATTGAAATTACGCCTGAATAATGCTAGAATACTCGAGTTGCGGGTGATTAGCTCAGCTGGCTAGAGCGTTGCATTGACATTGCAGAGGTCACAGGTTCGAGCCCTGTATCACCCACCATTTGTAAACCACAACATTGAGTAGTATACTCAATTCATAGATTTAGACCACGACGAGGCCTCACCAACCTCCGAGTCTCACCCAGGAGCCCAGGTGGATATGGGCCAAAGAGAGTTCCCGACCGAAGCGTCGGGGAAAGTCGAGTGGAACCTCCCGTTGGATTACGGGACTTGACGGCCTTATTGGGCCGTATTTTTGTTAAAAAGGAGAAAACCATGAATAAACCAAGCATTGAAACCAAAAGACATAGCTATAGCCACATCCTAGCAGCGGCGGTACTGGAAATGTTCCCAGAGGCCAAGCTCGCTATTGGACCTGCGATTGATAATGGATTTTATTACGATTTTGAGCTACCCAGGACTCTAATCCCAGAGGACTTGCCACTACTACAAAAGGCGATGAAGCAGCTTATTAAATCTGGAGGTAGCTTCGAGCGCTCAGAAGTACCGGTTGCCGATGCCCTAGCAGAAGCCAGAAAGAAAAAACAAACCTATAAAGCTGAGCTTATAGAAGACCTGACTGCAAAAGGTGAGAAAACAGTCTCTTTTTACCGAGTAGACGGTTTTGTCGACCTTTGTGCTGGTCCCCACGTCGAGAATACCAAAGAGCTAGATACTAAAGCCTTTAAACTCGTCTCTATTGCCGGTGCCTACTGGAAAGGTAGCGAGAAGAACAAGATGCTCCAGCGAATTTATGGTCTTGCCTTTGATACTGCGGAGGAGCTTGGAGAATACGAAAAGCTTCAGGAGGAAGCCAAAAAACGTGATCATCGCCGCCTTGGCACTGAGCTAAACCTCTTCTCTTTCCACGAGGAAGGGCCAGGTTTCCCCTTTTGGCATCCAAAAGGAATGGTTGTACGTAACCTTCTTACAGAATATTGGAAAAATGAACACAAAAATGCTGGCTATGAGGAGATCAATACTCCAATCATTCTTCGCGAAGAACTATGGCATCAATCTGGTCACTGGGATAACTATAAAAACAATATGTATTTCACTACCATTGACGAGCAAGGTTATGCCATAAAGCCAATGAACTGCCCTGGAGGAATCCAAATTTACAAATCTGGTCTCCACTCTTACCGTGAACTACCTCTTCGTTATGCCGAGCTAGGCCTAGTTCATAGACACGAACTATCAGGCGCCCTGCACGGTCTTTTCCGCGTCCGTTCCTTTACCCAGGATGATGCTCATATTTACTGTACCGAGGCCCAAGCCAAAGATGAGCTCGAGGACGTCATCCGACTTATCGAAAAGATGTACAAGGAGCTTGGCTTCGAAAAGTATCACGTGGAGCTCTCCACTCGCCCCGAGAAATCCATAGGCTCTGACGAAATCTGGGAGCATGCCGAATCTGTGATGGAAGAGGTCGCCAAAGATCTAAAACTAGACTTCGTAATCAATCCAGGGGATGGCGCCTTCTACGGTCCTAAGTTCGACTTTCACATCACTGACGCCATCGGTCGCACTTGGCAATGCGCCACAATTCAGCTCGATTTTTCGATGCCAGAACGCTTTGACCTAGAATACGTAGACGAAAATGGAGATCGCAAACGACCAGTAATGATTCACCGTACAGTATTTGGCTCGATGGAGAGATTTATGGGAATTCTGCTCGAGAACTATGCCGGCGCATTACCTGTCTGGCTTTCACCCTTCCAAGTGGCCTTACTACCAGTTGCTGACCGCCATGTCGAATACTGCGCTAAGGTAGCCAAGGAGCTCAAAGAAGCTGGAATCCGAGTAACCATAGATGAGAGCAAAGAGTCCGTAGGCAAAAAAATCCGTAACGCTGAGATGCAGAAACACCCATTCATGCTAGTAGTTGGAGACAAAGAGCTCGAATCTGGCAAATTTTCTGTGCGCTCCTATGCCGATGGCGACCTGGGACTTATGACAATCGATAAGGTCAAAAAACTAGTCTAATGAAGTTTCTCCTTTGCTCAAAGTATAAATACTGGGATCAGTGGGCGGAGATTAAAAGTACTCTAGAAAAGAATGGCCACAAGTGCATTACGCCACTGGACATCGACCTTCGCTTGTTTGGCAAGAGCGGACTGGAAATAAACGAAACCCAGTACCTAGAAGCAGTGCGTGAATACTATCGTGAACTCCAAGCGGCTGACGCGCTTTATGTTTTGAACTATGAGGGCGAGCTCGGTAAATCAATGATGCAGGAAATTGGTTATGCTACAGCGCTAAAAAAGCCGATCTTCTGCCTGGAATCGTACTACAACGAGCCATCACTTGCCCTGTTTGTTACAGACATCAAAAAGGCTGACGAAATCTAGTCAGCTTTTTTGATGTCAATTACGATGAAACTTTAACCACGAAGGTCCTGTGCTCTTGCAATCCTCGAGACTGCAAGTAGGTATGCCGCGGTTCGTAGATCTGTGTGATACTCTTTCGCCAAATCCATTACAGCGCTCAGTGAGGCTGCCATTTTTGCCGAAAGTCTACTCTGGACTTCTTCCGAATCCCAGTATAAACCACTATTGTTCTGAACCCACTCAAAATAACTGACTGTGACACCTCCGGCATTCGCCAAGATATCTGGGAGAATAGTACTTCCTTTTGCCAATATTATCTTCTCTGCAGCAGCCGTAACAGGCCCATTGGCAAGCTCCAAAATTACCTTTGCCCTTACACTCCCGGCATTTTTAGAGGTAATAGTATCCTCAAAAGCGGCTGGAATCAAAATGTCGACATCTAGGGCTAGCAGATCATCATTTGAGATTGTCTTGGCGTTATCATAATCAGTAAGATTGCCATTTTCTTTCTTGTAGCCAATTGCAAAAGGAATATCGAGGCCCTTCTCGTCATAAACCCCACCTTTGGAGTCAGAAACCGCCACTATCTTGTACTTGTCATCGAGATAATAAAGTATCTCAGCAGCAACTGCACCGGCATTTCCAAAACCCTGGATTGCTACCGTATATTGCTTTTTCTTTGGCAAATAGTGTTTAATTGCCTCCTCAAGGACATAAACACCCCCCTGCGCTGTGGCGGTATCGCGATCTATCGAACCACCAACCTCAAGAGGTTTACCAGTAAAGGAACCCGGTTCGTGTGAGCCGGAAATCGTCGAGTACTCATCCATCATCCAGGCCATGATTTGTGGATTTGTGTATACGTCGGGTGCCGGAATGTCTTGCCTAGGGCCAATGATTGGATAGAATGCTCTCACATAGCCGCGTGAAAGTCTTTCGAGCTCGCCCTTCGACAATCTTTTTGGATCTACCGTCACACCGCCCTTGGCGCCCCCAAAAGGCACATCGAGTACTGCTGTCTTGATGCTCATCCAAAAGGCCAGTGCCTTTACCTCAGACAGATCCACGTGAGGATGAAAACGAATTCCGCCCTTGTGTGGGCCCCTAGCGTCGTTATGTTGGACCCGATAGCCCTCGAATACCTGGACCGAGCCGTCATCCATCTTCACTGGAATCGAAGCTAGCATTATCTTCTTTGGACTTCGTAAAACACTTAGCACATCTTCTTCGATGGGCATAATCTTGGCAGCTGCTGCCAATTGACCTAGCGCCTGATCATAAGGGTTCGTTTCGGACATTGTCTGGCTCCTTCTATTACCAACCAATTGTACCAGAGGGTGGAAGAGTGGTAAAATACACGAATGAAAAACCTTGATCCAATACAGTTCCATAAAAACCTGGTGGGAAAAACCCACGTTTCCTCAAAAGTAAAACTTGACGAAACCACACTACCTATAGCTTATACTCCCGGGGTTGGGGCGGTTTCAGCAGCGATTGCCAAAGACAACTCGCTGAGTTGGGAACTTACAGGTCGCAGAAACAGAGTAGCTATAGTTACCGACGGCTCCGCAGTTCTAGGTCTTGGTAACATCGGCCCAGAAGCGGCGATGCCAGTGATGGAAGGTAAGGCGGCTATTTTCTCCCAGTTTGCAAAAATTGATGCCTCGTCAATCTGCCTCAATACCCAAGATACAGAAGAAATCATTAAAACTATCAAATACCTAGAACCGTCTTTTGGCGGCATCAACCTCGAAGATATCTCTGCTCCACGTTGTTTTGAGATTGAGAGACGCCTAGAAAATGAACTTAATATTCCAGTTTTCCACGATGATCAACACGGAACAGCTATTGTCGTTCTGGCCGGACTCATTAATGCAATCAAGGTAGTAGGCAAAGACAAGAGTGTAAAAATCGTAATCTCTGGAGCCGGTGCGGCAGGAATCGCCATAGCAGAACTACTCGCTAGCTACGGATTTACGAATTATTGTATGTGCGACTCACGAGGTACAATTTCTGCAGATAGAACCGACCTCAACGGCTACAAAAAGGAGGCTTTGGCACGCAGTAATCATAGCTGCCAATCAGGAGCCTGTGCACTTTCCCTTGCTGGCGCAGATGTATTAATTGGTGTTTCTCAGCCAAACCAATTTGATTCAAAAGACATAGAAACCATGAACGATAATGCCATCGTTTTCGCCCTTGCAAATCCGATTCCAGAGATTCTGCCAGAAGAGGCTGCAAAGGGCGGGGCAAAAGTCATAGCAACCGGAAGGTCTGATTTTCCGAATCAGCTAAACAATGCTTTGGTTTTTCCTGGCCTCTTTCGTGGACTTTTAGACAACAATATCAAACACGTCACTAACGACATCAAGGTTACTGTGGCGGAGGCAATCGCTTCACTGGTTGCAGACCCAACCGAAAATAACATAATCCCCTCTATTTTCGACCGTAGGGTTGTGGAGACTATCTCTAATGAGCTCAAAAAGTTTAAATAGCAAATCCTGACGCCTGTTATTGGTGCTACAAACACTAGGATGGCAATAGTCGACTATGAGCTGAATTATATAGACTTTAATTAAGTTAGAAACTCCTATCTTTGACCTGATACCAGATATAAGATGATCAGCAGATAAGCTAGAGTAAAGGCGCCTTTTGTGCTAGAATTACGCTCTATGAAATATTATTTTTGGATTCTCGGCTGCGCAATGAACTACTCGGACTCCGAAAGGATTGCCGCTGTTCTTGATGCTGCCGGTCATACTAGAACATACGACGAATCCGAGGCCGACATCTTTATCGTTATCTCTTGTTCCGTCCGAGAGTCGGCAATTCTCCGCATCTATGGCAAGGTAAAAGATCTCAAAAACCGAAAAGACACGGGAGAAAAACTAATCACTGTACTTACTGGCTGCGTCCTCGATAAAGATGCTAAAAAGCTTGGCAAAGTCTTTGACGTCATGCTTCAAACAAAACAAATTGAAAGTTTACCCGCAAAAATAACCGCTGCCGCTACTTTTACTACTGAAGACAGCAATTCAGAGAAAGATTCGGTCGAATACTTTAAGGTTGCACCACATTACGAATCATCATTCCGTGCCTACGTTCCAATCAGCGTGGGGTGTGACAACTTCTGCAGTTATTGTGCTGTCCCTTACACTAAAGGCAGGGAGACATCGAGGCCTGTTACGGATATCTACGATGAAGTAATAACTTTAGTTACTAGTGGCTATAAAGAAATCACCCTAGTTGGCCAAAACGTGAATTCGTATGGTCACGACCTCACTGGTGACAAGGCAGATAATTCACCGTTTATTGAGCTTATCTGCAAGCTCGACTCTATCCTTGGTGATCACCGAATCTATTTCTATTCCAACCACCCAAAGGATATGACCGAGGAGCTGATCGATACGCTAGTAAAATTAAAGCACTTTCCACACTATATCCACCTGCCACTCCAATCTGGAAATGATGAAATTTTGCAGAAGATGAATCGCCACAACACACAGAAGGACTACCTAGCATTAGTAGCGAAGATACGTCACGCGCTGCCAGACGTTACCCTAACTACTGATGTTATCGTCGGCTATCCCGGAGAAACCGATGATCAGTTCCAAGATACTGCCAATACTATGCGTAAAGCCGATTATGACATGGCCTTCATTGCTCAGTACTCTCCCCGCTCCGGTACCGTCAGTGCCAAACTGCCAGATAATGTCATGAAAGAAGAGAAGAAACGGCGCGAAGGTATTCTGCAAGAAATCGTAAAAACCAGTGTACTTAAACATAATCAGAAATTCGTAGGCACTATTCAAAAAATCCTCATCGATGAACAAAAGGGAAACAAATATTTTGGACGCACCGAGGGATACAAAGTGGTAGAGATTAAAACTGACCAACCCCTAAAGATTGGCCAGTTTATTGATGTAAAAATAGAATCTGCAAGTAGCTGGAAATTAATTGGGAAGTTCTGAAGTCCCTTCATACCACGGATGATCCTTATCAGATCTATTATTTCTAGGGTCAGGTAGCGGTAGTTCCCGAGCATGGATTGGATCATCAAGATGCTTCGGTGGTTTGATATCAGCTTTTGTGCTCTCAACAATTAGGCCTACTTCTTTATCTACCAAAAACTTTCTATCCCTTGCCAGTCTTCTCTGCTCTTTCAGTTCTGCCACAGCCGGGTCATTTTGTCCCGTTGCCTCAACCCCTAATTCGTCATTTCCCCAAGTCAACTCAGGTTCGTCGAAGTCTTCTGGTCTTACTGCTTCTGCCATCTTTCTCTCCTAATTTACTTGATTTTAGTGTATAATACGAAAGTCAAATTAACAAGCTGACTCTTATATATGAAACGAAAAACAACTAGAAAAGTACGTATCGGAAACGTAACTATCGGAGGTAAACACCCCGTAGCTGTCCAATCGATGACAAATACGGACACTCGTGATGCCTTCGCAACCATAAAACAAATCAAAGAACTCACCATGGCAGGCTGTGAGATTGTTCGCGTTGCAGTCCCAGACATGGCAGCCGCAAAAAAGATTGGCGATATCAAGGCCGGGATCGATATTCCGCTCGTCGCCGATATTCACTTTGATTACAAACTAGCGCTTGAGTGTATCGCTCAGGGTGTGGATAAAATCCGCATTAATCCCGGAAATATCGGCTCGGAAGATAAAGTAAAAGCCGTTGTCGATGCCTGTAAAAAACATAAGGTTCCAATCCGTATCGGCGTCAATATAGGATCACTCGAACGTCACCTCGAGGAAAAATATGGTCGAACGGCAAAAGCCATGGCGGAGAGCGCCCTACATCATATCCGTATCCTCGAAAAGCATGACTTTCACGACATTGTAATTTCCCTCAAAGCTTCTGACGTTACTCGTACTGTAGAAGCCTATCGCCTACTTTCCAAAGAAGTTGATTATCCACTGCATCTCGGGATTACCGAAGCTGGGACTCCAAAAGTAGGAATTATTAAAAGCTCTGTCGGGCTTGGAATCATTCTTGCTGACGGCATCGGAGATACCTTACGCGTTTCACTCACTGCAAATCCGGTAGAAGAAGTCCGTGTTGCCTGGGAAATACTAAAGGCTTTGGGGCTGCGTGAAAAAGGTGCCAACCTCGTCTCTTGTCCTACCTGCGGTCGTACCGAAATAGATCTGATTGCTCTTGCAAATGCCGTTGAGAAAGAGCTAGAAAAGATTGATAAACCTGTCACTGTAGCGGTCATGGGATGTGTGGTAAACGGTCCTGGTGAGGCCAAAGAAGCCGATATTGGTGTTGCGGGAGGCAAGGGAGCCGGAGTTATCTTCAAAAAAGGTATCGTCCTTAGAACCCTACCAGAAAACGAGCTGTTACCTGCTCTTCTCGAAGAGATTGCAAAACTATGAATATAATCGTTGCCAAGGGAGCTGGTTTTTGTTTTGGCGTTCGCCGTGCTGCCGAGATGACTATGACCGAAGCAAAATCGGGTGACAATATTCAGACTTTCGGACCGCTAATCCATAATCCAGAATACATCCGTACTTTGCAGGACTCTGGAATTACGGTAGCCAATACCCCGGAAGAAATTGTAACCAACAAAATCATTACTCGCACCCATGGCATTACCAAGGAGCTCGAGAGCAAGCTCTCCGCCAAGAACCTAGAAGTCGTCGATGCTACTTGCCCGTTTGTAAAAAAGGTTCAGAAGCTAGCCGCTGATCATGCGAAACGAGGCTATGAGGTACTAATTTTAGGCGAGACTAATCACCCAGAAATTGTCAGTGTCGTAAGTTATGCCCCTACAGCTCATGTAGTTGGCGACATTAAAGATATCCCAGAGATCGATAAAGACAAAAACATCCTCTTTATCTCGCAAACCACCCAAAGCACCTCGAAATTCCACGAAATCTCTGTTTTTCTTTGCAATAAATATCCGAATGTAGAGACCGTAAACACAATCTGCGGCGCTACCGAAAATAATCAAAACGAAGTTCAGAATTTGTCTAAAGAAGTTGATCTAATGATTATTGTTGGTGGCAAGGAATCGTCAAATACTACCAGATTACGTGAAGTGGCGGAGAAGAATGTTGCTACACATCACATTCTAAACGAATCAGAAATTCAAAAGGATTGGTTCACCGGGGTTTCCACCGTCGGAATCGCAGCTGGTGCCTCGACCCCCGACTTTTCAATTGATGCTGTCGTAAGACATATCGAGAAACTAGAGAATGAGCTTCCAAAATAAACCAGTAATAGTAATCACGGGACCTACCGCCAGCGGTAAGACCGCCATATCCCTAGAAATTGCGCGGAAGCTAGGAAATGTTGAGGTAATTTGTGCCGATTCCACCACTGTTTACCATGGTTTGGATATTGGCACTGACAAACCAAAAACAAACGAAATCCTGGGTATCCCCCATCATCTTTTGGATATTGTAAACCCAGATGAAGAATTTAATGTTGCCATTTTCTGCGAACTTGCCAATAAGTTAATCGCAGTGATTCACGACCGCGGTAATATACCGTTTATAGTTGGCGGTGCCGTACTCTACATTGACGCTCTCGTTTATGGCTTTGAGATTCCCGAAGTCAAACCGAATCCTTCACTCCGCGAAAAACTAGAGGCAAAAAGTGCTGAAGAATTATACAAACAACTTTGTAATTACGATACAGAATGCGAATGGACGGTAGATAAACACAACAAACGACGGCTCATTAGGGAAATAGAGGTCTTTGAAGCCACCGGAAAACCACTATCAGCACAGAAAAATCGTCAGGAACTCCCAAGCAACGTACTCTATCTCGCCGTAAACCGCGATCGCACAGAATTATATAACTCAATCGATAAGCGCGTCGATGCGATGTTTCTCTCTGGACTTGTCGAAGAGGTAAAGTCACTCCACAGGATCTACGAGCACTCTACAGCGCTCAACTCAGCTGGCTACAAGCAAGTTATCCAGTGTCTCGACGGCGAGATTACACTTGATGAAGCGAAAGATAAAACCAAGCAAGCACACCGAAATTATGCCAAGCGTCAGCTCACCTGGTTACGCAAAAATCCAGATATCACCTGGATTGAGAGTGCGCAAGAAGCAGAATCTGCTGTAGTAAATTTCCTCGCTTCGCACTAGTCCGTTTTTTGATATATAATTAGCTCATGCGTAAATTCTTTGCAATTTTAATAGCTGAGTTTGCCCGAGCCCTTAGCCAAAGTACCGGAAAAGGTAGCGGCTCCGCCCTACCGGGCCTGGTAGCCCAAAAGGTAGACCCTGCTATTATCACCAAACTCTCGGACATGCTGCCTGGCGGTATTATCTTAGTTACCGGTACAAACGGCAAAACGACCAGTAGCAAAATGATTGCCGGTATCCTCGAAGCGGCGGGGCACAAAGTAATCTATAACTTTAGTGGCAGCAACCTAGCGCGCGGTATTGCCTCTTTTCTCATTCAAAAAACCAACTTCTGGGGAACAAAGATCGATGGCGAGGTCGGCCTCTTTGAAGTAGACGAAGCTACCATGCCAGAGATTGTGGCTCTAGTGAAACCAAAACTCATTGTGGTTACTAATCTCTTTCGTGACCAACTAGATAGATACGGCGAGGTAGATAAGACTGCAGCTATTATTGAGAAAGCGATCAAAATGGCTCCCGAGGCTACTCTACTTCTCAATGCCGATGACCCACTCGTTGCAAGCCTTGGTAACGATAATCCAAAAGCCCTATACTTTGGTATAAACGACAAATACACTACCAAATCTACCGGTGCAATCGATAGCCGTACTTGTCTAGTCTGCGGCCATGAACTTACTTTTGCGCCAAGGTATTTTGGTCACCTTGGAAACTACAAATGTCCGAACTGTGGCCTTGCCAGACCAAAATTGAATTACGCCCTTACAGAACTGAATCTACAAACCGAAATGTCTGGAGCGACCTTTGCGGAGGCACGCCACAAGACCCGTATCCAAGTGACTCTCCCGGGGCTCTATAATCTTTACAACGCCCTTACTGCGGCAGCCGTGGCAGACTTTTACGGTATTCCCGGACAATCTATCGCCTATGCCCTTACCAATGTTTCGGCAGCCTTCGGGAGAATGGAAAAGATTGCCGTTGGAAACAAAAATATCTTTCTAATGCTTGTAAAAAACCCTACAGGCTTCACTCAGACCATTGAGACTCTCACTTTTGATGATAATAAAAAGAACCTTCTTATCGCTCTAAACGATAATTTTGCTGATGGTACCGATATTTCTTGGATTTGGGATTCCGAAATGGAAATCCTCAAGAACCACCTGGGACCAGTCACTATTACCGGTGTCCGCGCCGAAGACATGCTACTTCGTTTTAAGTATGCTGGCTTCACCACCAAAGGTATTATTCTCGAGAAAAATACCGCAGCGGCTCTTGATTCTGCTCTCTCAATGACAAAGGATGGCGAAACCCTGTACATCCTGCCAACATATACAGCGATGCTCGAGATTCGTCGAATTCTCGCTAATCGACATCTAGTGAAAGGATATCTAGAGTAATGGCCAAAAAAATTACAATTTTTCACCTATACCCAGATGCCATGAATCTCTATGGAGACCTGGGTAACATTATCGCCATTACCAAACGTTGTGAATGGCGTGAGATTGAAACAGAGGTCGTAAACGTTCATGTTGGTGACAACGTAGACTTTCAGAAAGCAGACCTTATATACATGGGCGGCGGCCAAGACAGCGGCCAGAAGATTGTTACCAGCGACCTTGTGGCCAAAGAACCCGCTATCAAAGACGCTATCGATGAAGGTGCTGCGGCCCTACTAATATGTGGTGGTTTTCAGCTTTTTGGTCACTACTTCCAAACCAGTACCGGAGACAAAATCCCAGGTATCGGAGTATTTGACGCCACGACAATTGCGGGAAATAAACGCCTGATCGGAAATGTTGTAATTGATATTTCTCACACACTCACCGAATGGGAAAACCAGTTTAGAACACCTCCAAGTGTTAGTGGCCACAACACCCTAGTAGGTTTCGAAAATCACAGTGGCAAAACTCAACTCTCTGGTAACACCAAACCGCTTGGCTACGTTACTCGTGGATTCGGCAACAAAGGAGACGGTAGCTACGAAGGTGCAATCTATAAAAACGCATATGGTACTTACCTTCATGGCAGTCTACTACCAAAAAATCCTTGGTTTACAGACCATTTGATTCAATGTGCTCTCTACAGAAGGTACGGCAACGTCGAACCGTTAACGGTTCTCGATGACACCATCGAAGTCGCCGCTCATGACGCTGCTATCAAACGGGCCGAGACGGCAAAAACCGTAAGTATCTAAGATGGAAATCTCTACCGATAATATAAATGACATTTATAGCAAGTATGGCATGTCAGAGGCTAGGCGCCACCACTCTTTGGGCGTCGCAAAGATTGCAGCCGAATTAGCTGTTATCAACAAGGTTGACACGGGGAAAGCCTGGCTTGCCGGTGCTCTACACGACCTTACACGCGAATGGGAGATTACGCAAAGTTCTCAATATATCAGTAAACACAAGTTGAAACTGACAAAAGAAGAGCGAGAAATCCCTTACATCACTCATGGAAAGATTGCCGCCAATATCACGCGCGAAGAACTGGACATCAACGACGAGAGTGTATTAAAGGCGATTGAAACACACACTTCGGGCGATGCAGCCATGGATACGCTACAAGCAATTATCTATGCTGCTGATTTCATGGAGTCCACAGGTAACAATCAAGAATTAAGCCCAATACACGAGCTAACCAGGAAAAATCTCCTCAGTGGTATAAACCAAATCAACCAGAATACAATTGGATACCTGAAGTCAATTGACCGTAAACCGACACAAGAGCTATTACGTAATCTGCAATATTACTCAAAATATTAATTTGTATACTAGTATTGTATAGTACTTAGATTTATTATCCTTTCAGATAAGTATTATTTGGAGGGAAATATGCTTGCAAAGATTAATTCCGTGGCTGTTATTGGCCTGGCAGCAGAAAAAGTAGAGGTCGAAGTCGATCTTTCTGGAGGATTACCTGGCTTCATGATTGTCGGGCTTCCCGACAAGGCTGTCGAAGAATCCAAAGAACGTGTCCGCAGTGCACTAAAAAACTGCGATACGACATTCCCGCAGAAGCGGATTACAGTAAACCTGGCGCCAGCCGACATTCGCAAAGAAGGTCCAGCCTATGACCTCCCTATCGCCATTGGCATACTACTAGCAAGCGGACAGCTAGACTTTGATCCCACAAAATTCATTTTTGTTGGTGAGTTATCACTCGACGGTAAGCTAAGACACACCAATGGCATTCTAACGACCGTGATTGCAGCTCGTGACCTCGGTTTCGAAGCGATTGTGGTACCGAAGATTAATGTAGCCGAGGCTACAGTTGTCGACGGTATCGAAATTTTTGGGGCTAGCTCGCTTACTGATCTTATAAATCATTTCCGAAAAGAAGTCCCCCTGGAAAGTGCCCCATTTACACCCTTTGCGGAGGAAATCAGCAAAGGTTACGAGATAGATTTTGCCCAGGTACTCGGTCAGGAACACGCCAAAAGAGCCCTAGAGATAGCAGCAGCCGGTGGCCACAACTTACTGATGGACGGACCTCCTGGATCCGGCAAGACCCTACTTGCAAAGGCGCTTTGCTCCATCCTGCCACCACTTAGTTATGAAGAGGCTCTTGAAGTTACTAAAATTTACTCTATTGCAGGAGCCCTCAACAAGCAACGCTCTTTGATACAAACGCGCCCCTACCGCAGCCCTCACCATACCACCAGTGGCGTGGCCCTAATCGGTGGTGGTAGTTGGCCAAAACCTGGGGAAATCAGTCTTTCGCACCGTGGTGTTCTCTTCCTTGATGAATTACCTGAATTCCCGCGAGCCGTACTTGAAGTTATGAGACAACCACTCGAGGAAGGAACTATTACAATTTCCAGGGCTAACGGCAGCCTAGAGTTCCCGGCAAAATTTATCCTAGTGGCTGCTCAAAATCCATGCCCTTGCGGCTACTCCACTGACCCCGAAAGGCAGTGCACTTGTACCTTGGGACAAATAGTCAAATACCAAAAGAAGGTCTCTGGACCATTACTCGACCGGATTGACATCCATCTAGAGGTACCCCGGGTTGATTACCAGAAACTCTCCGAAAACAAAAGCGGTGAGCCATCTGAAGCGATTTTGACAAGGGTGAAGGCCGCGCGAAAGGTCCAAGAAGAACGATTTAGAAAGAGCAAGGCGGTCACTAATAGTGAGATGTCACTTACTGACATTAAGAAATATTGTACGTTAGATACTGAGAGTACCAACCTACTGCAAGCAGCTAGCAAACAGCTTGGGCTTTCAGCAAGAGGCTACCATCGAATCCTAAAGCTTGCCCGAACGATAGCCGATCTCTCTGAAAGTACCGATATTCAACCGGCTCACATCGCCGAGGCACTCCAATATCGACCAAAGCAAAGATTTGCACTGTAGAAAACGCAAAAATACTTTTTACTTTTCTCATAATCATTTATACTTGTTTTAGTAGTGAGGGTTTATGGCAAAAGTACCAGTCTTCAAGGCTGTTAATGTCTCAAAAACATATCAACTTGGCGATGTCGAAGTAAAAGCTCTACAAGGAGTAAATCTTGAGATTTATTCGGGAGAGTTTATTTGTATCTTCGGACAGTCTGGTTGTGGTAAGTCGACCTTGCTTTCCATTATCGCTGGCCTCCAAAAGCCAAGTACCGGTGAGGTTTATGTTCGTGGCGATAAGCTCTCGACCCTAGACAACGAAGGTCTGGCCAAATATCGACGCTCCAAGATTGGAATTGTATTTCAGTCATTTAATCTGATTCCGTCGATGAATATTATCGAGAACATTGCCCTTCCCCTTACATTTGCTCGAATCTCAAAGTCGCAGCGCATCGCCAGAGCAAAGAGCTTGCTAGAAACGGTGGGGCTTGCAAAATACGCTGATCACACCTCCTCACAGCTCTCTGGAGGACAGCAGCAACGCGTTGCAATTGCACGAAGCTTAGTTACTGCTCCCTGGATTATGCTTGCCGACGAGCCAACTGGTAATCTGGACTCCAAATCCGCAAACGAAGTTATGCGTCTCTTAATCTCTCTAAACCGCAAATCGAAACGTACCGTTATCCTTATTACCCATAACCCGGAATACCTAGACTATGCAGACCGCATCTTCTTTATGCAGGACGGAAAAGTGGTAAAAACTCAGGTTAACAGCAAGGTGAAGACCGAGGACGATGTAGACAGCGTAGAGCACATCAGCGATGACCTAAAGGATGTCGCCAAAGAGATTGGTGCCGTTAAAGCCGCCGGAAACAGCAATGCCGATGATGGTATGAAGCTAAAATCAAGCAAAAAGTCCAAGAAGAAGGCTGAGACTGAAGAACCTGTAGAACAAGAAGTCGCTCCAGAAACGGAAACTACGGCCGCTATCGAACCAGGAACCGAAGAAACAGATACCACACAAACGCCAGCAGATTCAGCTGAGACAAATCAAGAAGAAACACCTGTTGATACCGAGGAGACTAAAGAGTGAAGATAATCGATATTCTCAGACTTTCCTTCGGAAACTTACGACGCAATATGCTCCGTACCGTACTTACCATCTCTGGCGTTGTAGTGGGTATTGGCGCAATTGTATTCTTGGTTTCCCTGGGTTTCGGGATGCAAGAACTTGCTGTGAGCAAGGTTGCTAATCTTGACGCTCTTACCCTACTTACTGTAAATACCAGTCAAAAGGAAAATACTCTCCTAAACAGTGAAGCCGTCAATAAATTCAAGGGCATAGAGGGAGTCACCGACATTAGCCCTATCCTGAGCTACCCAGCAAGCATTAGCACCGATACGGACAGCGGTGATACCATTGCCTACGGCGTCAATCCTAAGTATCTGAGCCTCGAGGACATTACCGTTGATTACGGTAGTAAAACCTTCTCGAACGAGAACGCTAACGAAGCCATTATCTCTATTGCTAGTCTTAAGGCCCTCAAGCTCACCGACCCGGCAAAAGCACTTGGACAAGAACTTGGGGTCAAAATTGTAAAGATTATCTCTAATGACAAAAAAGAAGAAAGTACGCTAAAACTGAAAATTATTGGTATTTCCAAGGACGATGCAACTAAATTTGCCTACACCCCAATCAAAGTCCTCGATAAATTCCAAGGTAGCACCTACAGTAAGGTAAAGATCAAGATCGCCAAGCGCGAGTCGATGATGGAAATTCGCAAGGCAGTCGAAAGTATGGGCTATCCAACAAACTCCGTCACCGACACCGTAGATCAGATCAACCAGGTCTTTACTATCGTAAAATTTGTCCTTGGTGGTTTCGGATTTATCGCCCTGATGGTTGCTGCTATCGGTATCTTCAATACGCTTACTATCGCGCTCCTTGAGCGTACTCACGAGATTGGTATCATGAAGGCGATTGGCGGTAGAAATAGCGACGTGGCTCTTGTCTTCACCGCAGAAGCCTCAATGATCGGACTCTTTGGCGGACTTATCGGGGTTTCCACTGGTTGGCTACTAGGCAAAGGCATCAACCTGATGATCAACTTTGTCGCTGTAAGTCTTGATGGTCCTTCGGTAAAACTCTTTGCTACCCCACTCTGGTTTGCTGGTTTCGTCGTTGGTTTTGCCTTCTTTATCAGTACTGTTGCCGGCATCTTACCTGCTAGACGTGCCGCAAAACTAGACCCACTAGAAGCTCTGCGTTACGAATAAGCCAGAATTGATCTTAGAAACTTAGAAACAAAAAAGAGCGTTACCGCTCTTTTAAAATATACTATGTTTAGTTGACTACTTTGTCGAGCAACCACCACCGCAGCTGCCACAACCGCCGCCGCACCCAAATTCCATCTCTGTCTCTGTAAGGTCAACTTTCTTTGAGTTGCACGAAGGGCACTCTACGACATCATCCTCGCCTTCAAGCACAGCCTGGAACTCTGCTTTGCACTCTGTGCATTTGCAATCCCAGATTTTCACTATTTTACCTTCTCTACAATCTTTTCAAAAACCGTAGGATGATTCACAGCAACTTCAGCAAGAACTTTGCGATCTAGGTCAATTTTGTTTGCCTTTAATGCAGCGATAAAGCGAGAATATGACATTCCAGAAGCCTTAGCGGCATTTCCGACGCGAGTAATCCAAAGTGCGCGAAAATCACGCTTCATGTTACGTCGATCTCGATACTGATAGGCCCATGCCTTCATTAGAGCTTCTTTTGCCTTCTTGATACTGCTTCGGCGAATCTTGCTCATGCCCTTTGTCTGGGCCATTACCTTCTTGTGTTTTGCGTGGCTTGTAACGCCTCTCTTAACTCTCATTAACCGACTCCCAACATTTTCTTAACATTTTTACGATCAGCAGAAGAGACATTTGAAGTACCACGGTATCCGCGTTTCTGATCCTGAGTTTTGTGCTCCAAAAGATGGTTAGCAAAAGCATTTTCACGCTTCATCTTACCGGTCTTTGTGATGGTAAATCTCTTTGCAGCACCACTATGTGTTTTCATCTTTGGCATAACTGCCTCCTGTATTTATCCTAGGGACTTCAGAATCTGAGCGAACTTCGGACTTACAAACTTTATATATTACTCTTTTGAACTCTTGGTTTTCTTGGGCGCGACAATGAGTGTCATTTCGCGTCCAGCAAAGGTAGGTTTTTGCTCGACCTCGGAGATTTCCGAGAGTCTTTCCGCTACATTCAGCAGAATCTTTTCCCCAAGCTCCTTGTGAACGATTTCTCGACCACGGAAACGAAGGGCGAACTTTACCTTGTCATCCTTGCCTAGAAACTTCTCGGCATTTTTGAGTTTGGTATCAAGGTCATGGGCACCGATTTTTACACCGAGACGAATTCCCTTGAGCTCTGTAGTTTTTTGCTTTGCCTTAGCCTTTGCCTGTTGTTTCTGCTGCTCGTATTTGTATTTGCCCCAATCTAAGATTTTGGCAACCGGTGGAGCCGCGTTTGGCGAAACTTCGACAAGGTCAAGACCGACCTCTTCTGCCATTGCTAGTGCAGTGGAGGTAGGCACAACACCAACCTGCTCGCCATCATGAGAAATAAGTCGTACTTCTGATACGCGAATCTGTTGGTTAATGCGGGTCTTTTTTTCTATCTTTTTCTCCCAAAAAACTGTGGTTAATTCTATCAAAAATAAGTACAAATGTCAACGGTGAGCTAGAACTGGCGCTTCCTGGAGACAATTACCTTCAGTTTTTTATCGGAGACACGAATTGTTACGGGTGTATGAGCAACAATTTTACCATCCGCGCTTACCGGCACTGGTTTTGGAGAGGTAATTGTAAGCTTACGGGTATGGAATATTGATACCTGTCCCGGACGTTTAGAGAGATCCAGGTTGTCCTGACCATATTTAAGCGCGTCCGAAAAGCCAAGTTGCCCGACGAGAATCGCATCGAGCATATTATCTTGAGGGCGTACCACTTGAGGTAAAAAGTGATAAAAAGCGCTGTTGGAAAGGGAAAAATTAAAACAATCAGTATCGACGGTGTATTTTTTATCAAAATCTAGGGTCAAACGAACCGGCTTGAAACCCCGAATTGCTGCCGAAAGCTTCGTGAGATAACCAAATTTGCCGAACGCTCCAGATGCCATGTTGCGCTTCAGGTCAAAGACGATATTGTCAAAGCCGATCGCCGCCGAAGTCACAAAAACATTATCGTTTATAATTCCAAGATCCACCTCTTCTATCTTGCGAGCAGCAAGAATATTGCACGCTGTCTGCCAATCAGGAATCCCTAGCATGCCGGCTAGCTCATTTGTAGCTCCGAGTGGAATAATCCCCAACGCAACCCCCGAAGTACCGATGGAATTGATAATTTCGTTTATCGTCCCATCACCACCAACAGCTACGATCGTTTTGTAGCCTTTTTCTATCGCCATACGAGTCAGACGTGGAATGTCCCCAGGACCGGTGCTTTTGACAAATTCGCCGGCAATTCCGAGCTCTTTGAGCCGGTCCTTCAGCTTATCTTGCACCTTATTAATTTTTCCACCGCCCGAAGCTGGGTTGATGATGTAATAGTACATAAAATAATTTTCGATTCTTTGATTATTTTCAGTTCAAAATAGCAGCAATAGCCACTACTCTAAATTCGCTGGTTGCTATTTTGCAGCTTTTTCGTCGACGAGAACTTCTTCGGTTTCTAGGGTCAGCTCAATCTCTGGCTGCATAATGGTCTCAGCCATGGTAGATTTGCCAGTAAAAATTGCCCCAGCGGAAATTGCTAGGATGTTTGCCGAGATATCACCGTAAACTCGTCCTGATTCGGTAATATTTAGGCGCTCATTTGCAACTACATTCCCCTGAACTGTGCCGGCAATTACGACATTCTTTGCCTGAACGTTGGCAATAATGTGGGCATTTGGCCCAATGTTTACCGTACCCTTGGTTTTAATCTCACCATTGACGCTACCGTCTACAGTAATGTCGCCTTCGCTGCGTAGGTTACCCTTTAGTTTTACCGATGTCCCAACTACAGTCTCAGCGGCGCCACTTACGTGGGTTTCTTCGCGTTTCTCGAACATACCATCTCCTTTATTTTTCATTTACGGCTCTCCTTATCGCCTCTTCCTCTTCGGCGCTTAAATTATGACTCGATTTGCCACCCACAATCTGTTTGGCATATATCCTATTTACTTCGCGGCCATGAATACTGGTGATTACAAATCCGTTATTGTTCAAGTCTAGTAGTGCCAAGCTAAAGCTCTGGTCACCACCAGTGTCAGAAAAAGGATTATACCTAACCATCGCGAATTTCTGATAGCTATTCTTGATAATAGCAGATATCTGATCAATACTACCCTCGATCTTGGCAGCGCGCTGATGGATTGCCTTGTTTTCGGTTATCGCTCTAGTAACCAAATCTCGTAGATTCTTGCTCCCGTCATCAAAGAAAACTGCATTTTGTTTTCTGGTGCGCAGGTATAGATACGTCAAAATGCCGTTCCACAAAAGCAGAACTGCGATGAGTATTAAAGCTATCGTAGTCATATCCACCATCTTCGTGCCCCAATTATCGACTATTCTGAGGGAATTTTCAAGTTTTTGATGACAAGGAGTACAAACTGCACTATAATCATAAAGTATTATGAGCAAGAAAAAGACCAAAACTAGAATCGAAAAAGAGGTTACCAGGCACCATCTGGAGCACCTAACCAAGAATCCTGTCATTCGAAAGAGCATAGAGACGGTTGCGGAAAGTCACAGCAAGAAAAGCTCACTAAGCCCTCAGGATGAGTTCATCGGCAAAGATCTTCGCAGTACTCTCGTGATTATTGGAGTTTTTGTACTGATAGTCTGCCTGCTAGGGGTTGTAATCTATAAAACAAACCTTTTTACCCCCATTCTTTCCCACTGGAACATCAAGTACTAAAAAACCCGACTGGTTAGTCGGGTTTTTTAGTGTTCAGTTAGCCGATAAGCCGGGTTTTGTTCGTCCTATTGCTAGGATCTGACAATCATCTATCTACGCGACAGGACCGCAGGTAAGGGGCTCTGATTACAGCTTTTTCGAATTGGAGACTACTTGGATTTTACCCCAAGCGATCATATCGACCTTACCCTAGCCCACCTGTCTTGCACCAAATAGGGTTTACCTCTGAGTTGTGTCACCACAACCCACTGTGCGCTCTTACCTCACTCTTTTCACCATCACCTGTACTCTTTCGAGCCATCGGCAGTATTGTCTCTGTGGCACTTTCCCTAGCCTCACGACCGGTTGCCGTTAGCAACTATTCCAATCATGTAGTGCCCGGACTTTCCTCCCCCAAGGGGGCGATTGTCTAGCTAGCTGAACTTATATATTATAACACACTTGTCAATATATGACAAGACTAAAAACCGGCTTCGTCTAGTGCTTCATTTACTAAAGCATCAGCAAGTTTATTGAATTCACGCCTGACATGAACAAATTTTACAGGTCGAAAGAACATCAATTCTTGTACTTGAGCGTAAAGCAACTTCATCTTGGCATCCTTTACTTTATACTGGCCAAGCAGTTGCTTGACCACGAGCTCACTATCGAGGCGACACTCTGCCTCGGAGAATTCAAAATCTTTAGCCTTCTCGAGAGCAAGGATAAGCGCTCGGTACTCTGCGGTGTTATTGGTTTCCTCGCCAATACATTCCTTAAAAGAAGCAACCACATCTCCGTTTTCATCGCTAAATACCACCCCGATGCCAGCTGGTCCAGGGTTACCACGAGAGCCACCGTCCGTATTTATAATCATCTTGTTCATTTACTTCCTTTCTCGAATGCCTTAATTACTGCGTCGTGTCCTTGCTTCCCGGTCTTTGCCAAAACTTTCTGGCGGATCTCTGCCCTAAATAAGGTGGTTGATGGTGCAATGGTATATATATTTACCCCTTTGAATTTCTTGCGTCCGAAAACCATCGCCAGGTTCTCTTGATAGTAGAGTAACTTTGGCTTCACCATCTCTCTTACTTTACTGCTAAATCCAAAAGTCAGAAAGCGGCTGAGGAATGGCGAATCTTTGACATTCTCCGCAACCGTAGTAATCACTAATAAATCAGTACATCCATCACGAAGGGCCTCCTCGAAGGCAAGTGCCTTTCCGACGTTACCATCATAGTATGCCCTTCCTCGAAGCTCTATCGGTTCCTTGTAGTATGCAGGCAAAGAACAGGACGCCTTGATTGCCGTGACCATATCATCATCGTCACGATTGGTTACAAATTCACTACGTCCAGTCCTACTATCCGTGAGGTACACCTTGAGTATTGCCGGGTTCTTGCGTAATTTCTTCACGTCTAGCTTGTGCTCATTTCGGAATAAATCGTCACAAAGGTAGTCAAGATCGAGGATTCTTCCCCATTGCCATGGCTTGATAAAACGAAAACCGTAAAGGTAATCCCAGTATATAGAGCCAGCGGTTTGAATTTGACCCGATAAGAGATAAGCCCCCGCGCAGCTACCCGATGAAGCTCCATAGACATAATCAAAGGCATTTGTAAGCCCCAAGTCGTCGAGACCCATCATAGCGCCACTAGAAAAGGCGCCTCGCATCCCTCCTCCTTGAACTATTAGACCTATTTTGTAGTCATCCTTGCGGCTCTTCTTCCTAGCAAGGAGTCTTCTGATTACTTCTTGGTCGCATCGCATAGTAGGTATTATAGCAGAAAAACTCACTCACCTGCACCGTCTCCTCGGTACCCGATCGAAACTTATGTTTTGATCGGAAAGGAATAATAATATGTAAATAAAAGCAGCCACCTTGGTGGCCTGCGATTATTGGAATATTATTATGACGTGGTCGGGGTGACAGGACTTGAACCTGCGACCTCACGGCCCCCAGCCGTACGCGCTACCAGCTGCGCTACACCCCGTCGCTGCAGCAAAACGGTTTATCCCGAAAATAGGAAATAGATGCTGGTAGGGTTTATACCGATAAGTTTGAGGATATAGAAAAGTATCGGCAAGATAAAGGTAAATCCGGTGAAGAAGAGGATGATTATTAGGATAATCGGCCCTACTTGATGAAATTTCTCGCTGTCGAAACTCGGAAAGAAGAGAGCGACGAATCCAGCGCCATCTAGTGGCGGGATTGGAATCAAGTTGAACACCATTAGTAGAAGGTTATAAAAGATAACTGCTAGAATTACCCTACCGCCCAGAGTGTCAGTAGTTAGCCCGCTAAAGCGATAAATGATAGCCAGTACATCGGCAACCAGTAGATTGGTCAGAGGACCTGCTATCGAGGTTAGGGCTGAACCGAGACGAGGATTCTTGAAGTTATTTGGATTTACCGGCACCGGCTTACCCCATCCGAAACCAAGGAAAAGCAGAGCCAAAGTACCAATAGGCTCTAGGTGAGCTAGTGGATTCAAGGAAAGACGACCAAATTTCTTCGGAGTTGGATCGCCCAGATAATTCGCAGTCCAAGCGTGCATAAATTCATGAACTGTAATGCCAATAATTAATGACACTGGAATATAGAGAATCAACTCGGGAAACTGAATGAATTTGAGTAGTAACATAGCCTATTTATCCTTGACCTTAAAGTGAGATTATGATAACATTTACCACGTTGTATTGAAAGACTAGGAGTCCTACATGAGTGTAGAATGTAAAGTTTGCGGAAAAAAACCAATGGCTGGTAACAATGTCAGTCACTCACATGCCAAGACTAAGCGTCGCTGGCTACCTAATTTGCAATGGTTTACTCCAGCAGGCGAAACTAAACGCGTAAAGGCTTGCACCAAATGTATCAAGACGGCAAGCAAAGTCACTAAATAATATAGACATATCCACCGGCCCTAGGGCCGGTTTTTTATCTCGCAAAACAACATTCTAACGTTCTATAGAATGTTAGAATGTGCATAAACCACCCTTGAAACGTTGACCCCTGGGTGTATAATATAGTTGTCTTTGGTGATAACTAAGGGCATTTATCGTCTAGGGCCAAAACCGCCCCAAAACAAAAAATAAGATTAATTAGGTACTTCTATGGGCATAGGCTTATGGGAGGAAGCACAAGGTTCCAAACGGAACCAACAACTTCTTTTCATTGGTTTGTGCCTAATTTTATTAAAAAATACAAAATCTTGTGAGGGGTGGAAAGGAGAATCTATATGAAGATTCTAGAAAGACTAAAGAAACCGGTGTCCGGACTCGCGATATTCTCGCTAGTTCTCCAGATGCTACTGATGGGCTCGCCTACGATGGCAGCGACTCTGTATTCCATAAATGCTAGCGGCGGTGCTGGAGGTACAGCTGTAGCGCTACCTGCGAGCGTTCCATTTGGCGGTAGTTCTACTATGACTGCTACTCCAAATACTGGATACTATTTCACTGAATGGTCTGATGTAACTTGGCACAGTTGTCCGGCTGATAATTCAACGGCTAACCCCTACGGTATTGCGCATGTCTACTCTAACGTAAATTGCCGAGCCAACTTTGCAACCCAAACCCAGCTCACTGTAAATGCTCCAACTATTACCAAGACAAAGATATATAACGGCACGACACTTGCAAACGTAACGGCTGGCAGTATTTCTACAAATCTACACGGTGACCACGTAACCGTTACAGCTACCGCCAGTTACGACACCAAAAATGTTGGAAGTGGCAAAACCATTACGGTTGTCTACTCTATCTCGGGCAGCGATGCTTACAAATACATCAAACCCGTGGACTCTCACGTACACGACGGTGTGATCACGCCCAAAGATCTTACAATTTCTAGCCCAACAATCACTCTGAGCAAACCATACGACGGCAATACCAGTGCAACTGTTGCTGCAGGCACATTAAGCGGTGTGGTGCCTGGCGATACCGTAACGGTTTCTGCCAATGCTCATTATGATGACCGGTTTGTTGGTACTGGGAAAACCCTATATTACACCTACGTACTAGCGGGAGCGGACGCTGACAACTACAACGAACCAGCTGGCAGCCACGTTCATACTGGTGTAATTACCAAGAAACAACTTTCGATTACTGACCCTACTATCACCTTGGTTAAAGAGTACGATGGCAACACTTCAGCGTCTGTAACTCCAGGGTCACTCATTGGCGTGGTGCCTGGCGAAAATATCTGGGTTACCGCACATGCAGTAGCTAGTTATGACAACAAAAACGTAGGAACAGATAAGACCATCACCGTTGTCTATTCACTTTCCGGATGGGATTCTGGTCACTACACTAAACCTCTGGACTACGTTGTTGGAACTGGCGAGATTCAGAAGAAGCAGCTTACCATCACCGACCCTTCGATCACAAAAGTTAAAATCTATGACGGAAATGCCGTAGCGGCAGTTAGTGCGGGAACACTCAGTGGAGTTATTGCCGGCGAAACTGTGGGCGTTACTGCCGCAGCAAACTACGATAGTGAAGACGCTGGTAATGGCAAAACAATTGTCGTCAGCTATACCCTTACCGGACCAGACGCCGATAAGTACCGTGCCCCAGCCGACTACACAATCACCGATGGAACTATCAATAAGCTTCAGCTGGAAATAAACCTTCCAGACCTCACTGATACCAAAGTATACGATGGTAACACAAGCGCTGTAGTGGTTCCAGGAAGCCTACACACTATTATCGAAGGAGACGATGTTACTCCAACTGCTACCGCTAATTACGACACCAAGAATGTGGGCAGTGATAAAACCATCACCGTGGCTTATGGCCTAGAAGGTGCCGATGCAGGAAATTACATTGCTCCAGGCAATGACATTTCGGAATTTGGAGAGATTACTCCAAAGACTCTATCAATCTCCGCTCCTGACATTCAGCTCACAAAGATTTACGACGGCACTACTGACGCAGTAGTAGCTACGGGCGATCTTTCTGGTGTTGTCGAAGGTGACGACGTTACTGTTAGCGCTACAGCGAATTACGACACCAAAGACGCAGGAACAGAAAAGACTATCACTGTGGTCTACCTAGTCACCGGGGACGATAGTTCTAATTACACAGGACTTGATGACTTCACAACCGATCAAGGTGTCATCACCCAGAAACAGCTCACCATTACTGACCCAGAAATTACAAAGACCAAGGTTTATGATGGCTCAACAGCTACAGCCGTGATACCAGGTGAGGTTTCGGGTGTTGTTGGAGACGAGGATGTTACTGTTTCGGCAGATGCTGACTTTGACACCAAGAACGTCGGAACAGGAAAAACCATTACCGTCGTTTACTCCCTGGATGGCATCGATATCAACAACTATCTTGTCCCAACAAACTTCATCGTCACTGATGGTGTCATTACCGCAAAGGCAATCACGGTTACAGCCGCCGATAAAACAAAAGTTATCGGAGCTGCTGACCCAACACTAACCTACGCTATCACGACAGGTTCACTAGTAGATGGCGATGTCTTGGCAGGAACTCTAAGTAGAGTAGAGGGAGAAGGCGTGGGTACTTACGCAATCACTTTAGGTACTTTAGCCAATACCAACTATGCAATTACTTTCGTTCCAGCAAACTTCACGATTACTGCCGCACCTGTTGCTTCGACCACAGGAACTGAAGGAGCCGCCGGAGCTGTAGCGGGAGTTACTACCAAAAACCCAAGTACAACCCCTGCCACCACTTCAGGCTCAGGTAACAACGAAGAGGTTAAGGGTGACACTGATACGCCAAACTGGTGGAATACTACAGTGATGGGAGTTGCTAGATGGATATGGGGCCTACTAACTCTTATCGCTATCGTACTTCTCGCTTACTGGTGGTTAATCCTCGGGAAGAAACGCAAGAAGAAAGACGATAAGAAAAAGAAATAAATTGCCTTCTCTTTTGAGAGACCCTTCTGGGCCTCTCTTTTTTTATAGTACTTTGCTATAATAAACTCAAGATGGCAAGGAAAAAGACTACAACTAGAGCTGTGCAGACCAAGAAAAGCTGTAAAGCAAGGATAAAAAAGACCAATCACAAGTTGGCAGCTTTACTATCGGCGCTCCTCGCAGCGGCTCAACTGTTTACTGGTGGGCTTTACATTGATCCATCGCATAGCCTGGCAGCACAAATTCCCGACAATAAGGAAATTATAGAACGAACGAATTCTTTCCGCGCCAGCAACTCACTCGGCGTACTTGCTGAGAGCCCCCTACTGGACAAAGCCGCCAATGACAAAATCGCCGATATGCAAAAGAATAGCTATTGGGACCACACTTCGCCCTCAGGAGTCCAACCCTGGGCCTTTATCGAGAGTGTCGGCTACAATTACGCATACGCCGGAGAAAACCTTGGGAAGGGCTTCAGTACAGCCGAGGGGGTAGTAAAAGCCTGGACCGAGTCACCCAAACACCGCGAGAACCTCCTAAACAGCAATTTTACCGAAATTGGCGTCGCTGTGGGAACTGCCACCATCGACGGTAAGGACAGCACGGTGATGGTTCAAATGTTTGGCCGACAAAAGACGGCACCTACTCAAACAAGCAACTTTACCACCCTAGTAATGGGTGCCAAGAGTGAGCCAGCCTTAAATCTCCTCAGCCCCGTGAGCGACAGTAAACTTGGCTACTTCATCCTCTGGGGAATGCTCTTTATGCTAATCGTCTTTGATGGCATTGAGCTTCGACGTTGTGGACTCCATACCAGCAAAAAACATATGTTCGAGTTCCGCTCGGCCCTCCTGATAAACTGTTTCGCCTTCCTACTACTCTTTGTAAATATTGTCTCTCTTGCATAAATCCCGTTAACCGTGAATAATACCCTCGCTCCGCGACCTGCGAAATACAGCGAACGACGAACTAAGCGATTATCTTAAAATGGCAATGTTTGAGTCCGCCTACAGGCGGACGAGTTTTGTCTTTTAAGAAAGAGTGAAGGAGGAGTGACACTGGCAATCTTGCAAGGAGTCGGCAGTTTTGCACCGCTTTTGCTGCCAAAAGCGGTAAATGTAACGACGATAGACGAAAAAGATTCCCGCTTTCGCGGGAATGACAGCTAAAATTAATTTTGTTTGGGATTAGTACTTTAGTGCTACCACTGTAAGTTCTAGCGGTAAATCCTTCTTTTGAATCTTTAGCTTATCCTGAAGTTCAGGCTTTACAGCCATCTCATGATAAAAGTTATCTGCTGGATCAAACTCTGAACCTTCCACCATCTTGTAGTGCATTGGTAAGATAATCTTTGGCTCAATCTGAGTGGCTACCTTCACTGCAGTTTTCGCATCAATATGCTTATGCCCACCAACTGGTAACATTAGGATATCGACACCGTCTAGGCAATCTAGCTGAGCGCTTGTAAGTTCAGTACCAAGATCACCAAGATGTGCAATCTTGATTCCGTCTACTTCAAAGGCAAACATAGTGACCTTGCCACGATCTGCGCCCTGATTCTCGTCATGATAGGCCTCTACCCCAACAAACTCTGATTCTTTTACTTCATACTCACCCGGTGAATCTAAAACCAAATACTCTTCGCTTTTTACAACCGAAAGATTGTTATGGTCCTTGTGGTTATGACTGATAGTAACAACATCAGCATCCTGCTTTCCAAGTTTGATGCCCACAACTGCAGGGTCAAATGGGTCAGTGAGAACCGAAATTTTCTTGCCTGTAACTTTAAAACACGAATGTCCGAGATAACTAATTTCCACCCATTGCCTCCGTTTCCTTAATCTTCACAAATTCTTCCAGCAATACACCGATAGCGGCAGCGACTGGCACAGAGATAATTATACCAAGAATCCCGAGTAGTTTACCACCGATAAGCAAGGCGAGAATCACAGCGATTGGATTGAGCCCCAAAGATTTCTTCATCACCATAGGAACAATAATGTGGTTTTCTAGCTGCTGAACCAGGACATACCAAGAGGCAACAATAAGCCCGAGGATTGGAGACATTGTAAGAGCAACAATTGTCGCTAGGCCGCCAGAAACCCAAGGTCCGATAATTGGAAGTACTTCCAAAAGCCCTGAGATAATGGCTAGCGTAAGAGCATAATCAACTCTCAGGATACTAAGCCCAACAAAATTTACCGCAAAGATGATAAGGCCAAGGAATACCTGCCCCTGAAGCCAAGCGCTCATCTTCTTGGAAATCTTTCTAAAAAGGAAGGTAACCTTCTTTTGGAATTGCTTTGGCACGTACTGGGTGATGGTGTTTTCAATCCCGTTCTTGGAGAGCAAGAAGTAGAAACTAAGCACAAAGACCAAGATAACATCGATCAGACCAGAGAAGATATCTTTGGCACCAGTTACAAGCCCTGAATAATTAAGGCTTGTAAATGAACCGGAGAATTTATTCACGGCACTAGTCATATTGATTCGAATCGGTTCACTAAAGCTTCCGAAATATCCGGAGATAGTGTCGATATAACTCATGCGATTCTGAAATAGCCCGGTAATCTGCTGCGCAAGTGGTGGCAAGATAAGTCGCGCAACCAGAACGATGAGGCCAAGAATTAGCAGATAGATTACGGTAATCGAGAGTGCTCTCGGTACTTTCTTCTTCTGAAGCAAATCAATTACTGGTGCGATAGCGGTAGCAAGGATAAAAGCCAAGACTAGGGACATCAAGATGTCCTGCAAGTTAACGAACAGCCAAAGGCTCAAAATAATCCCGAGAACCCAAAAAATCGAAACGAAGGAGAACTCTACCGTTACTTTGTGATCCCTCTCTTCTTCCACTACTCCCCCTCTTCTGCTGTCTTTAGATAATCAATGATAACTTTTTTCGGCTTTGCCATAGTTTCGGTGATAAAACGATCGAAGAGCATCGAACGATCCTCAAACTCAGCCTCGCCCATGATGCAGTAATTCGCTTCGCGTCCAATCTCCTTCTCTAGATCTGTAAGTGCGGGCTTTAGCTTTCGCTTATCAATTTCACCGACGATAAAGATGTCTACCTGAGAGCTGTTATCACCGACAAAGGCTCCCATGAGGGCAACATACTGGACATCTCCGGCACGACGTAACGCACTAGCGAGCTTGTCGTCTGCACCCAGCCCCTTCTCGGCCTTCTCAAACATCTTCCTAAGCTCTGGGTAAGCAGAGTATTTGGTATTGGCTTCGTAGTATACTTTGCCCCGTTTTTCATGTGACTTTACAATGCCGAGGGACTTGAGGTTTAGGAGTTCGCGACGAACTGAGTTGATCTGTTCCTCAATCGAACGAGTAAGCTCCCGAACGTAGAAGGAACGGCCTGGGCTGGTTAGTAGTAATGCGAGTAATTTTACTCGAGTTTTCGAACCGAAAAGTGTTTCGTACATCTTTACCTCACTTTGTACCCATAAGGATACTCGTATTATTAATCGCATTATAATAATATTGTTCGGTTTTGTCTAGTACTTTGTGCTTATATTGTATAAATAATTTGAACTTTAAAGTTTTTGAACCGCTGCCTTGAATTGATCACCCCTGTCCTTGTAGTTTTGGAATAATCCCTTGGAAGCGCAGGCCGGAGAAAGCAATACGATATCTCCAGGGGTCGCGGCATCACGTGCGGCGGCGACAATGTCTTCCATCTTGGTTAGATCGCGGATGACTGGGAAAGTATAGCCAGAAATCAGAGCGCTCTCAATCTCGTTTGCAGTGGCGCCGATCAGCACAAGAGCGCGGATATTAGCGCCAGATATCTGCTTCCCAAGCTCGGTGTAATCAGAGTTCTTACTGCTGCCACCGGCAATTAGCACAATCGGTTCTGGGAAGCTATTTAGGGCAGCGATAGCGGTCTCTGGTACGGTGGAGAAAGAATCGTTATAATAACGGACTCCCTGAACTTCACGGACCAGTTCCAAACGATGCTCGAGACCAACAAAGTTCTTGATAACCTTAGAAATTGTCTCTGCGGGAACCCCCGCTACTGAAGCAGCGAGGCTAGCAGCTGTAATATTCTCGAGGTTATGTCTTCCTCGCAGCTGCATTTCACTGGCTTTCGCCAAGACTGCATGTACTCCATTGTAATCAAGGACAATGTTGTCATCACTATCGACATAACAGCCATTCACAGCCTTTTCTTTACTGAAGTAAAGCTTCTTACCAGATCCGCCGAGAGCCATTTCCTGAGGGACAGTGTAGTCGGCGTTTATGGTTGCAGTATCGCTAGAAGTCTGAAATCTTATAATATTTGCCTTTGCCTCACGATATTCAGCTGTATCCATATGATAATCCAGGTGTTCACTAGTCACATTGAGGAGCACCGCGATTTGCGGGCTCTTACGGAGAACTTGTAACTGAAAAGAGGAGAGCTCTAGCACTACGGTTGAGCTGGCATTGAGTTCGTCCAAGAACGAGATTGCCGGATTCCCAATATTGCCGCCGAAATAAACATCTGCCCCTGCCGCCAATAGCGTATCGTGAATTATTGTCGATGTTGTCCCCTTCCCTTTGGTACCGGTAACCCCGATGATTCGACAAGGACACAGGTCGAAGAACTCCTGCAACTGACTTGTTACCACAACTCCCTTGGCTGCTGCGGCTACAAGACCTGGTTCCAAAGGAGAAATCCCCGGAGTCTTAAAGATGACATCGTATTGCGCTGCTGCCTCGATATAATCATGCCCAAGATGAAGTTGCGCATCTAGATACTCTGGGTGCTTCTCGGCAAATTCAGAGTCACTGAGCAGATCACAGATTGCCGCCGTAATCCCATGCTTTTTCAGATACTCAAAGGTAGCTTGGCCTTCCGCTCCAAAACCGAGGACACTAACCTTCTTGTCTTTATACTTTTCTGATATCTGCATGCTTATATCCTACTACATTTTCCATAAAATCCGTAAATCTTGTGAGATCACCGGAAACCAAAAATATTTCTTTGTTTTCACTATCCGTTGTCCCTATCTCTAGGGTTCTTGCTGCCACTGCTTGTGCCGCTTCCACAAACTTGAGCCCTAGAAACTCACTTTCAAAACGTGCTTTCACGAAATAAAAATGCGTGCAACCTAGCACAATCGTATCTACTCCTTGTTGAACGAGGGGGTCAACCGCTCGTGACAAGTCTTCGTGAGTAATTTGAACATATCTAGTCTCTATCATATCTATCAAAGCTGAATTCCAGTGCCTATATACCTTACCGCCATCGGCCAAAGAATCCGAATCGTGAGTGACAACGGTCTTCTTCGTTGCTAGTAAACCAATATGACGTGAACGGAGTTGCTCAGTCGCCACCTTGATGGCGGGCTCTACACCGACAAAATTGAGTTGGGGATACCTTTCCCGAAGGTCAGTAATAGTCGAAACTGTTGCACTGTTGCAAGCTACCACAATAGTTGTAGCGCCGTATTCAATTAGCCGCTCGGTGGCAGCCACAGAAAGCGCCAGTAACTGCTCCTGACTCTTCTCGCCATAAGGAAAATTTGCGCTGTCAGCGAAATAAACCACCGAGAGCTGTGGCGCAATTTTCTTTAGTTCAAGATAGATTGATAATCCGCCTACACCGGAGTCGAAAATCCCGATCATGTTACTTCCCTATTGCGAGGAATACATAAAGTGTAATCGCCGCTACTCCCATCAATATTGTGGCGATGTAGCCCCAGAAATTTACCCAACGAGGACTGGTAAACTGGCCCATGACTCGTTGATCGTTTCCGACCTTGAAGATAAAGTACATTAGAATTGGAGAGGCGGTACCGTTGACAATCGCAGCGTAATACAAGGCCTTGATCGGGTTTATACCAAAGAAGTTCATCGCAAGTCCGACAACCATTGAAGCGATTATAATCCCGTAAAAACCACGGGCTTTTTTGAACTTCTCGTTCAGACCCTCTTTCCAACCCATAATCTCGGAAACAGCATAAGCGGAGGAACCAGCGAGCACAGGGACTGCCAGAAGTCCAACCCCAAAGATACCAACCGTAAACAGCAAGTAGGTGAGATCACCGGCGAGCGGTCTTAGTGCTAGGGCAGCATCAGCAGCCGAATTTATGGTAGTAATGCCGTGCTTGTTAAGCACGAAAGCAGTAGTAACCACGATGAATAAGAAAACGACATTCGCGTAAGCCATCCCTGTGAATGTATCTTTGCGCATCGCTTTTAGCTCTTTACGGTAAGCAAGGGCATGATGATCGGCCAGTATCCCCTTATCTTTCTCCTCCTCGACTTCCTCTGATGCTTGCCAGAAGAACAGGTATGGTGAAATAGTGGTCCCCATCACGGCGACAAGCGCAGCAAAGAAAGAAGCATCTAGAACCACCTTTGGGATAATCATGCTCTGACCCACCGCTATCCAATCTGGATGAATAATGATTCCGGTTGCAATATAGGCAAAAAGTGAGATGGTAAGCCACTTTAGTATTTTGGCGTATTTATGGTAAGGGAAAAGTACCTCCAGAAGTAACATACCGATTGTTAGTAAGATGGCACCCAGGTAAAAATTAATCGGCACCAATAGCTGAAACGACGCCACCATAGCACCAATGTCAGCCCCGATGTTGATAGTATTGGCAATTACAAGCAGAGAAACCAAGAGGTAAAGCAACTTTTTACCATAGTGTTTACTTATCACTCCCGCCAGACCCTTGCCCGTAACAATGCCGATACGAGCCACCGTTTCCTGAACAGCAGTATTCATCGGCAAAAGGTAAAGTGAAAGCCAAGTAAGACCAAGGCCATACTGAGCGCCAACCTGAGAATAAGTGCCAATCCCTGAAGGATCGTCATCAGAAGCACCGGTGATAATTCCTGGCCCCAAAGTCTTCAGAAAGGAATCTTGATGTTTACGTTTTACTTCACTGGAAAGGGAAAGATACCTCTTGATTTCCCCCTCTGAAACGAGAAGATGACCCTCATCTACAATAGGTTCAATAAGGTCTTTACGAATCAGATAGGTCAGTTTGCGCACCGGGATGCTAAACTTGCGCTCTATCTGCTTAAGTGAATATTTATTCATGTTAGAAAGTCACACTATTTCCAGTAGGAACAACTTCGATCCAGGTCTGCCCAGGATTAAGCTCGATTTCCTTGCCGCTTTCGTCAGTATACTTTGTCCTTGCTTCCCTTGAACTCTTTGACCAAGTAATCTTTACGGACTTACCATCCTGAAATAGATATCCGGAGCCGCTACCAATGTCGGTAATCCGTACTCCTTGCTCACCGGCGTAATTAACATAAGGTGTAATCGGAGTAAATTCCACGATTACGTTCTTTGGTGCAATTTGGATTCCCGTATTCTTATCTTTAGCTGCTTCCCCCGCAATTGAACGCGAGTAAGTATTTGTCTTTGGTACGTAGGTATAGCCAGCAGTAAAGTCTCCGTATGAGAATTCAATACTAACGTTTTGAGTTGCGGGTCGATCTTTTTCGACTAGATCTTTCTTGAATTTTAGACTACCAACCGTTGCGGTTGTAGAGAGATTATTAGCCTTAGCCGCAGCATAGAGCTTGTCTGTGGTAGTGTAAACATTATGTGGCGCGTAGCGATCACTTGAACGCCAGTAATTGCCACCGTTATAGAACTGATTCAAATCTGCAACCCCAATCTGTGAAACCAGATCGAGTGCATCGGCATTACCCCCAACATGACCAAAAAGTGCCCCGTAGGCGGTCAACCAATCAACAAAATATGAGCGTGCCGAACGAACTGGGCCAATTTCGTTACTGCTCTTGGACTGGAAGATCGCCAAGGTACGAGTGATTCCACCTTCAGCAAGCGTCTCATATACAAGATCTGCATCATTGTAGCCACTCTGTGGCCTCGCATCAGGGTGATTCTCAATCACGACAGCGATTGGCCGCTTTGTGATAACCGAAGAATCGACGAGCTCACCAGTGAGAGGGGCCGGAACTCGCGTTTCCACCTTCTCTTTTAGTTTTAGCGGGCCCAAATCGACCGAGATGTTCCTGCTTAGGCCATACCAGGTAGCTCCGCAAGCAGCGACAATAGCGACGAAAACAATCGCCACACTAATTCGGTGCTGAAAGAGAAAGCCCTTGAGCTTACGAAGATTAATCTCTGGTAGTTTCATTACGAATAATTATAATCAAAAACCGCCCCAGTGTATAGGGGCGGTTTTGTGCAAAATATTTATTATTCGGCTTTTTCTTCGCCTTCGGTAGCTTCTTCGGCTTCGCCATGTTCGCTCTCTGGGGCTTCTGGAGTCTCAGGAGTTTCCTCAAGCTCTTCTAGTTCTTCGTCGCTACGTGGAGCTTCTACGTGAGCTACTGTAGCCTCTGGATCGGTGAGAATAGTGACTCCCTCTGGTGCTACGATATCTGAAACGTGAATTACCGCTTCGAAATCAACTAGTGGTGAAAGATCAACTTCGATTTCATGAGGTAGATCTGAAGGTAGACACTCTACTTCAATCTCATCTAAAGCCTCGAGCAAAGAACCTTGAAGGTCGATAACTGCAAGCGAATCACCAACGAATTTCAATGGGATAGAAGTAGTAAGCTTCTCTTTCATATTAATCTGCAAAAGATCAGCGTGGAGAATGTGTCCTTTGACGCCATCAACAGCAACTTCATGAATCAGAACGTTCTTGCGTTCTTTGGTCCCATCCTCTTTTTCAATATCCATAGCTACGATAGTGTTTCCACCCGCTTTGCGGTAAAGCAAGGCAAAATCATGAGAATTAACCTCTAGAGCCACTGGCTTTCGATCATTACCATAAATTACCACCGGTGTAAGCCCAGCACTACGAAGTGCTCGTACCTGCTTGCCCTTAACGGTTCGCTCTTTTGCTACTAGTTTCTCTTTTTCGCCCATTATCGTTCCTTCCCCCGAAGCTCCTTTCGGGATCCCGACTATTACGTCGGGGCGGTCACTTCAGCTATAAAGTGTAAAGTTTATAAAGTTCTAAGCTAAGAAATATGCCGAAGATTCACTTCAGCTGACTCATTCTATCAAAATAAGCGGTTTTGGTCAATCCTAGAGGTAAAAACTCGTCGGAAATTGCCATCAAAAGTTTTTAGCCTCTCATGAAAATCTATAATCTCGTCAACCGAGATATCGGCGTCGTCAAAACCCGTACTATCAGAAAGATTAGACGAAAATCCCTTGGTGACCACATGCATCGAAAGCTTCAAGTTACAGCTAGCGCACGCAACAGAGACCAGGTACCCGGCATCATGCCTTTCGATCGACTCAATCTCGGTCCCAGTGTATTTACTACCGCAAGCTGGGCAAAAGAAATGCCCCGTGGCTTTGCGAAATATATTAGAAAAATTTCTCTCATCCATGTGTATATTATACCGCGTAACTTATAAAAGTAGAAATAGAGAAGCTTGATTTTGACCACAAACGATAGCTATAATCATATAAGTAACGAAAGGAAAAGCTATGGGAAACTTTGAAGGCGGTGGAGAAGGCGGGGGCGAGCAGCAAACACCTAGGGAAATTAGAAGGCAAGAATTAGTAACCGAGTACTACGATAACCTTTCCCCGGAAAACGCAGAAGCCTCTCAGAATGATTTAGTAAAGGCCCAGTCCATTTTTGATGAAGCTGGAGCATATGCAGAAATCAAGCTTGCCGAAGAGGAAGCGGCAGCAAAGACTCCCGACATAGAAGCCTAATACCAAAAAGGGACCCAGTGGGGGTCTCTTTTTTTAATCTCTTCCGCGAACTTTTGGCGTTGTCCAGAAGACGTTTAGACTCTGGCCAAACATAAGACGTATTTGTGACTCTAGCGCCGGCAAGGAAGATAGTAATATCGGCACAAATGGGGCTATCGCCCACTGGAAAACCATCCCGGCATAACGCAAAACGCGGGTCTTTTCGAAACGCTTGGGCAACGGAGGTAAGAGTAAGAAATAAAGCCAAGCATTCGCAAATACTGCAATCCAGGCAAGCTTGAGCATCATCGAACTGTAGATAGAAACATTGTGCGCAAGTACGGTATCTTGGAATGAGCTATTAAAGAGCAGCGGGATCCAGGCGAAAGCCAAGAGGAAAGACGAGGTTGACCAGGAAATATGCCCTGCGACGTGGCGATATGTCTGGATAAACTTCTCCCAAAAAGGAATCTCTGGGTGGCGCATATAGTTTTTAATAATAAATGGAAAGTCCGAGATTCCCCAAGCCCAACGACGACGTTGCTTGTATTGGTTTTTGAGTGTTTCCCAGAAATTATTACCCAGAACCGTATCATGATAGATTGGCACATAGATTGGCATCATCTCGTGGTTTCCGTTGAAGGCAAAATAAGTACGCCAATACTGGTGGCCATCCTCAACGATAGTATACCTGGAGACGAAGTCAGTTGTGAGCAAGGTAGATAAACTCTGTGAATGGGAAGCAAAGGTACGTAATCGGTAAGGACGCATCGACTCTACCATCTGCCAAAAGCTGGAAGCTACGGCAAGAACGCGGCTTGGAGAAGGTGCATCCCAAATATTGTTGAACATCAAGATATTTGGCTGATAAGTTTTACGGTCACGATCAGGGTCGATAATGTGCTTGTAGGTAATCTCGGCAAAATACTCTTTGTGAGGGATGTGGTCACCATCTAAAGTGGTGCAAATTACGCTCTCTGGGCGCACATCTGGGTACTTTTCCTTAAACACCTCATAGAATTTGGACATTGCCGAGTATAAGTTTCCACCCTTGCCGATGACTTCATCTGGCATCACTTCGTGCATAAAAAAGTACATATCGCGGAAGACTCCACCGAAATTTTTCTCGATCTCGGCCTGAACTTTGAGGTAATTTTCTTCATCTCGCTTCTCTCCACAAGAAACTACAATGATTTTGTCATTTGGAAAATTCGAGTCTCTGAGCGCTTCAAAGGTAGACTCGGTGATGTAGTACTCTTCCTGATAGTTGGTAACGAAAACAACCTGATAGATATCTTCCCAATTCTTGATGTTATCGTATCTACCCTCAAGGTGAGAAAACTCCAACCAATCCAGGTAATCCAACCGATTGTTACTTTTTTCGTATCTAGCGCGAAGTTCCTTTTCGAGCTTGGCAGGGTCTGTTGTGGCCATCTTGGCACGTGCCAAAAAGTCCACCTTCATGTCGTGCCACATGTGCTGAAATCCGTTTATCATGTGTCTCATGATATTGATTGCCTTTATAAACCAGTAGAAATTAAAAGCCAAAATAAAGTATGCGACGATTACAGGAAAGGTCGGCGCAAGTACAAAAGGCAAAATAAGGTAAGAAAGCGCTACGAAGCCAGGCATGATTTCCAGAAACCTGTTGAAAATCCGGCTATCTACAAAGTCTTTTTTCATCAGGAAACCAACGCTGTTAGATTAAAGACATATAGGATTACTAATGCCGCTAGTAAGATATTGACGCAAGAAATGAGATACGAGAGTAGCCGTTCCTTGTCAAAATAAGCCCAAGCAATAAGATAATTGATAAGCCCAAAACCAACTAGGGCCAGAAGATAGTAATATGGCCCAAACCAAGTTGACGAATAAGTCACGCCGTAAACAACATTATAGGTAAGAGGCACGACCGCTCCTGGCTGTACACGGAAAATAAGGAGCAGAAGTAGCGAGACCAATAAAATAGAAAAGAAGGATACCAGACCAAGCATAATTGGATCATGATAAAAAGACGTTCCAAAATCCTCTATAGCCTTGAGGCGATATTTTTCAATTAACTTTATAAGCTTTGACATATCTGTATTATATTCCAATACTACTTCAAATGATATTACTGGAGCCGATGAGTGGAATCGAACCACCGACCAACACTTTACGAAAGTGCTGCTCTACCCCTGAGCTACATCGGCGCGAGCGAAGCGAGCGCTTTGTCGTTCTCCAAACGAGAAAAACCGGAGGTTTTTCTCGGAAAGGAGCAGTCGCGAAAAGGTGGAATGTCTGGTTCCACCAGACGTGCAGCCTGACAGTGAACTGCGACGTGGAGCGGGTAACGGGAATCGAACCCGTTTCTCGACCTTGGGAAGGTCACGTTCTACCGGTAAACTATACCCGCGCAATTAACACCACAAAGAGAATATTCTCTCTTATAGATTCGATTCACTAGTGCCTATTTATCATTCTCTTTAGACAAAACCAAACTGGCTGTTGCGAAGGTCCGCAGACCGCCGCATAGAAAGAGTCTTTTTGCGGTACTTTTGTGACGATAGACAAAAGTACCAAATAGGCGCCTTGCTTTAGCGAGGCCAGATTGTCTTATCGGGTCCCAAGAAAGCTAAATAGAATCTCTCTACAACAAGGTGCGGCAACATCAAATTTGCGTGCTAATTTTAGCACATTTTATACCTACCCTCAACTAAAACTCTTTGTACCTTGCTACCAGCCCATTGTATTTGTTTACAAGCGAATTATACTCGTCTACTGCTGCCGTCGCTGCGTTATAGGCGGCGAGATACGAATTATAAGTGGTTGAGTAACGGGAGTAGCTGGCATTCGTAGGATTCTGTTTGTAGCTGGCTTCTGTTTGCTGCAGCACCTCTTCGGCTGCCGTCAAGGCGGCCTTTAGATTTAGATAACTATTTCGCGCAGATTCCAACTGTGGCTGAAGCGAAGAAATCTCATTCTTGAGGGCCATTCTCTCGCTGATTCGGCTATAGGTGGCTCCGCTTGAGATTGGTATCGCGGCGCTAAGTGCCGAGAGTGCCGTCTTCTTTTCTGTAGTAACCGAGCTGTCAGTGGTTACGTTTGGAATTGTTTGGACACCGCCAACAGCCAAGCCAGCGTTCGCGCTAATTTCAGGGATGTCTCCCACCAGAAAATTACTTCCTGTGAGTTCTACGATGCCATACTTGGTTCCGAAGTCCCCCATACCATCAGGAACTGTGATTCCAATAGACATGTGGCGCTGACTATCAAAGGTTAAAAGTGAAGTACCATAACCAAGTTCACGAAATACTGCAGCTCCAAGAAAAGACTTGTCGGTACAAATCCCCTTGCCGTCATATAGCGTCTCATAAGGATAACGTGGCACCAGCTGATCTGCAGCCAATTTGTAGTAATCGGGGCTCAGAATTCTAGCCGCTTTCTCGCTGTCGTATGGGATGCTTTGCAATAAACAAGTAGCAAGATCTAGAGTTTGATCCCCACTTAGCCCCTTCTCGGTACCAATTTTCTTAATCTTTGCTGTTAACTCAGGGATAGTTCTATCCTGTTTATAACTGTAGACATATTTCTCATTCTGATTATGATAAAAAGCACTATATTTAGCCGGGTTGTTGCGGTAATAATCTGCCAAACTACCATAAAGGGTTTCGTCTACCGAAACATTATCACCATGATAGGCACAGCTAAGCGTTACGGTCTTTGGACTTGCTAGCGCCGGATACGGTCGTACACTAGCAACTACTGCCTCAGAAACTGGATTTGGTGTAATGTGGCCACTAAAAGTTAAGAATAAAAAATAGCCTGCTGCCGCTGCTAGTAAAAAAACTAGTGGA
Organism: uncultured Candidatus Saccharibacteria bacterium; assembly: GCA_964501135.1. GTDB lineage: Bacteria > Patescibacteriota > CPR2 > UBA1875 > CAIMLA01 > JBGSPL01. The sequence continues at coordinate 131,022 of CAZCRI010000001.1, read as the reverse complement.
GTTATTACTCGGAATCTTTTCATAGAAAGATTATAACAGAATATCCCCTCTGTTCCTCGTAGGCTAACTAATATCAGCAAATTTTGTTACTATTGTTATGATGAAAACACCAAAGCTCCTAAAACCTATCGGGCGCGAACTGCACAAGTTCTGGTCGCCACACAAGATAGAGACCGTGGATGAGTCTCGCTATCTCCGTGAAAGAATCGTAGTAGTTTTTGCCCTTATTTTTTTCGTAAAACTTGTGATATTCAGCGCTACTAACGACCTCTGGCCTAACACCGAAAATCTTGTGCCGTTTATGGTTTACACACTCATAACCGCCTGGATAATCGCTATTCCTGAGCTCTTTATCAAAGGGCGTCGTGCCACCTACCTCTTTGTGATGGACATAATTCTCACTCTCATTCTCCTTGGTGATAGCTATTACATCCGTTTTTTCGGGACTCTGCCGGTAATGAGCATGCTCGGTACAGGTGGCCAACTGATCGCTGACTTACCGTCGTGGGTTAGCAAGCTTATTTCCTACTCAGACATCATCCTAGTGCTAGACATCGTCTTTATTTGGATTCATAGACGACGCCGCAAGCGAATTGACTTTCCGGTAATCCCCGCCAGTCGCCTTAGCAAGAAAGCGCGACTAGCCGTAGCACTGCTCCCTCTTGTAACGATTCTGGGAATTTTCTACAGTGACCTCGCAACCAAATTACCCTTCCTCTACAACCAAACCTCGGAAAACAAAGTGGTAGCCAAAAATATTGGCGTGATCAGCACGCACCTCCTTGATTTCTCCCGAAATTTCGCAGTTGCTGTTACAAATTTGAGTCCTCTAGACAAAGAAGAAACTATTACTACCCTCAAAGAACATGTAGTAAAGCCAAAGGAAAATAAACTTACCGGTAGCGCCAGTGGTAAACGCATTATCATGATTCAGGTGGAGTCGCTCAATGACTTCAATATCAACAAAAAGGTAGAAGGCCAGGAAATTACACCCAACATAAACAAGCTAATCTCTGGATCAAATTACTTCTCCGACCACTACTTTACCCTCGGTGCAGGGGGTACCTCCGACGCCGACTTCTCGGCCAATACTTCGCTCTACCCGCTGGCCGATTCCTCGGTTTTTGTAAAATACGCTAAGGACAATTTCACCAGCCTAGAGAAGGAACTCAAGAAAGTCGGCTACAATACCGATGCTTACCACGCCAATAGTCGCGGTTATTGGAACCGCAACACAATGTACAAATCACTCGGTTTTGACCGGTTCTACGCCTCTGATAACTTTAAACCAGGAAAAACCGTGAATATGGGGCTGTCTGACAACGATTTTCTCTCCCAGTCTGCAGGTTATATCAAGGCTAGCCCCCAAAAATCACTTAGTTACCTAATCACCCTCTCTAGCCACTTCTCATTCGAAATGACTAAGGAGAATCAAACTCTCACCCTAAACCGCGATAGATACACCAACCTTACCTATGATTACCTACAGGCAATTCACTACACCGATGCCAGCCTCGGTAATTTCTTCGATAAACTTAAGGCCGAAGGCCTTTACGACGATTCGTTGATCGTACTTTATGGCGACCACACGGCACACTACGATGCCTTCACTACCGACACAGCAAGGATTGATCCGGAATCACTGGGTGGCAAGCGCGTCCCGCTAGTAATCAAGCTTCCGGGGCAGACAAAGGGCGAAACCATCAAAAAGCCCAGTTCTCACCTCGATATCATGCCCACAATCCTCAATCTAGTCGGAGCCAAGGCTACCTCACCGATGTTTGGACGTGACCTCTTTGGTAGTGCACCGACTTTCTTTTACACCAACACCTTTGAAAACAACTACGAACAAATTTACTCAGGAAACATCCGCTACTTAAACAACAATACCTTTCTTTCCTGTAGTAAATACACAGATAAAAAACGAACTGACCTCGAGATTAGCGAGTGCAACACCCTGCTTAACAAGCGAGCGGTAATCGACAAAGCAGTGAGCACACTCATCAAACGTAACTTATTCAAAGACTATCTCAAAGAATTACTGCGGTAATTTGATAGTGAAGGTAGAGCCTTCACCGAGCTTACTTACCACCGTGATTTCACCTTTGTGGAGTTCAACAATTTTCTTCGCCAGAGATAAACCGAGGCCATAGCCCTCGACTGTATTCTTTGTCCGTGAGCTTTCGACTCGGTAAAATCGATCAAAAATATGAGGTAAATCGTCGGCGCCAATACCAACACCAGTGTCCGTTACCTGAATCTCTACCTGCTTGGCATGAGGTATCGAGCGTACCGCCACTTGTACATTGCCGTCACTATACTTCACGGCGTTATCGATCAGGATAGAAATCAATTCCAAAAAGTAAGTTTTATCGGCGGCAAGACTCAGGTTCTTATCAACAGAGTTATCAATCTTCGCACCCTTAATCTTGCGATATTTACTACAAACATCTTCGATTACTTCATAGGCAGGAAAATTAACAATAGGGAGCTTACTCCGGTCGTCACGCGCCAAAGAAAGTAGCCCCGATACCAGGTCTTGCATCTTCCCCACCTCTTCGAGGTTGCTGCCTAGAACTTTTGCGAGATCCGCCTTCGTCGCGCTCTTGTCTCTCAGGTTAACCTCAATCTCGGCGCGCATTGCAGCCAGAGGCGTGCGAAGTTCATGGGAGGCGTCAGAGGTAAAACGTTTCTGTTTTTCATGCGCCTCCTCTATCGGCTGAATGGTAAGTCTAGCAAAAACGTAGCTGAGACCCCCAGAAATAAACAGAATCACGATGTTTGTATAAAGAAGTTGATATAAAACGTTCTGTTTCGCATCGGTAAGCTGAGCGCGCCTCGCATCCTGAAAGTTACTGTCATCAATAAGTGGACGCATCATATTGCCCGCACGGCCTTGGAAGAGTTGCTGTTGCTTGTTGAGGCTTCGATCCAGCTCATCTGTAGAGATTCGATAAAGGTTTACACTAAAGAAAGCACTGATCACCATGATCACTACCATGTACTGAATTGTTAGTTTTAGAACCGCTGAACGAAACATTACTTTCCTTCCTTGAGCATATAACCAAAGCCGCGCCTCGTCTGAATTAGCGACTTTAGCTCCTTGGTATCAATTTTATTGCGAAGATATCCGATGTATACCTCAACCGTATTGGGCAAAATGTCAGCATCATAGTCCCAAACATGGGTAATGATGCCCTCTTTGGTCACTACCCGCTCCGGGTTGCGAATCAAGTATTCGAGGAGCGCGAACTCCTTACTAGTGAGCTCTATCAGTTTACCGGCTCGTTTTACCGAAAAATTAGCCGGGTCGAGCTCTAGATCAGCATATTTGAGCACAGGATTTAGATTGTCTTGAGGGCGACGCAGTAAGGCTCGTACCCGAGCTAGGAGCTCCTCAAAGGCAAATGGCTTCACTAGGTAATCGTCGGCTCCGGCATCAAGTCCGTCCACTCGATCTCCCACACTATCCTTGGCGGTTACAAAAAGTACCGGTGTATGGACGCCCTGCTTGCGCATTTCTTTGATGATGCTGATTCCATCATAGGTACCAGGCAACATCCGATCCAAAATTACCAAGTCATACTCTTCAGAGAGGGCGTTATCCATACCGTCATCGCCATCAAAAACAGTATCGACTGCAAACGACTCCTGGGTCAGCCCCTTTTTGATTGCAGCTGCAATTTTATGTTCATCTTCTACTACTAATATTCTCATACTCTCTATTTTACTCCGAAAGCTGAGTTTTTGCTGAGAAAATAGCGAGCAAATATGGACAGAATCGCTCTGTAGTAGTAAAATGCTGGTGCGCGTTTCCCAAAATCCATCGGCGGAAGGATACACCGTGTACATTCTTGGCATCCATATCACCGCTCTTCACGTCGCGCTTGCTCTCTGGGTACTACTCACGGCTATTGGCGGGGCTCGTGCATACTTCGTGCACAGGGGTGACCCTGACTGGACGCGAGCTACCTTGAAGTCAGACGTCATCCTGGCTGCGAGTGGCTCTGCCATCTTTCTGATGCTCGCCCTGTTTGTCACAGCCATCGTGGTCGTATGCACGATACCAAACATCAAAACGACCCAGAAACTCCTGCCTCTCCACGGAAAGCCCTACTACGTGGCCTCGCGCGTGAGTGAGGATAAACGGTGGGCGACTATCAATATCAACGGCAGATCGGTCGAAGTCAGCGGTTCGCCATCCGTCTACTACTCCAAAGACGAGCGCAATCCTCGCATCGAGGTCTCGAAGACGCGTCTGCGAGCTATAGACAAACTCTTCTGGATGGACGAGATGGATCAAGATATCTTCACAACCATCTACGTCCCGGCGCTTGACAAGGATGCCATCTGGTTCAACGAGATGCGTCGTAAGGTGTCCGACCTGGATGGCGAGATTGCAGACCTCGACAAGGGTTCGACCTACAGCAGTACCATCCCGGCGGCGCTGATTGCCGAACAGCGGAGACTGGTGTGGAGCAAAGTCCATTCGCTCGCCGTGGAGCGTGACCTGAACGCTGAGATCTACAACAGCGAGGCTGCGAAAGCAAGCGAAACGGACTTCCATATCCAAGTCGACTATCCCGAGGCGGCCTACCAGATACCGGTGAAGTACCAGAACCACTGGTCGGTGGCTACAACGCCCACCCCGTAACTCCCGCGGACAGAAACGCGCAGCCCCCATTGCTACTTGCGATGGGGGCTGCTTCTTTTTTATAACAAAACAAGCTCGGCGGTGCCGAGCTTGTCATAAAGAAGAAACTAGTTAATTACTGAACAGTAATCTGCGTCACTGCGCTACTACTAGTGTCCACGCCTGTTACGGCAATGGTGCTACCAACTTTTACACTATCCCTGGTGCCCGTCGTTACCGTTTTATAGGCGGTGCTATCGCTTACTGTGATGGTTTCCGTATTACCATTTGGTAGCTTAATGGTAATTTTGTTGCCATCAATCGCGGTCACTTCACCAGACTGGCGTCTACCAAGTCCCATGCCGCCCCGGCCGCCCATCATACCTCGGCCAAAAGTACTATCTTCACTGCCGAATGCATTTGCAGTAATCTGATTTCTTCGGGCAATTCCGTTCTGTCCCTTGAGTGCAGTGGCACCTACATAACCTAGGCCTCCGCCAAGCACAAATACCAGCACAAAAGCAGCTGCTAATGTCGCCATCTGTTTGGTTTCCGGGGTTACTTTTTCTTGTTTCTTAGTTTCTTCAGCCATGATATCTCCTCGTTATTTTCCATACTTTAGGATAGTTAACTGAGAAGAAGCTGAAAATATATGCAAATATACCATAAATGGACGCGAGCCACCTGCTAAACGCAGGTGGCTCGTCTTCACGGCTAGGCCGCGACCGTGACCGCGCCGGCCGATTCCATGGCCGAGCGCATGTCCTTGTGAAACGAAATGCCCTGAAAGCGGGCGTTGATGTCGGCCATGTTGGGCCGGCCACGCTCCCCGACTACCAGGTGGAGCATCCTTCCGTGCTTTGCGAGATCGCGACCGATGGAGGCAAAAGCGCCCTCAGCGGTAGTGTCAATGTAGGCCTTCGTAACGTCGATGATGACGTCACCAGAGGCTCTCATGTTCAAGCGATCCCGAAGCCGTAGGAGGTCCTCGATATCCGCGCTGTTGTACAGCCCGGCGAGACACACCTCATGAATCGTCCCCGACTCACTGACATGACTCTCGATCTCCAGGTGATAACTCACGTGATTCCTTCCCCTAGGTGGACACGAACCGATATATTAACACAATTATCTACTTTCTGCAACCCTAAGCTCAGCTATTCTAATAATTTAGCTTTGCTCATACAAACCCTTGAAATACTCCCAATTATTTGTTATAATTCTTCTCGATATATAGCGGTGACCCCGATGTTCATAAATGAAATCGGGATCCCGACTGTAACGTCGGGGCAGCGACGAAAGTGCTTTATCGGTATAAGCAAATCGTACTGCATCCAGACAAACAGGATGATGGGATGAGTTGTTTTGTTTATATATTACAGAGCGAAAAGAATGGTTCTTTTTACGTCGGGAGTACAAATAACCCCGAGGGGAGACTCCAGGAACACAACTCTGGTAGATCAACATACACAAAGAGAAACGTACCCTACAAACTGGTTTTCACCCAAGAATTCGACTCAACTAGCACGGCTAGAACTGTCGAACTAAAGGTGAAAAGCTGGAAAAGAAAAGACTACATCGAGAAGATAATACGCGACGGTATTATCAAGTCGGCGTAGCCCGGTAGCTCCCCGATGCTAAATCGGGATCCCGACATAAACTTGGTTTATCGTCGGGGCAGCTGGAACCAGCTTCACAATTTATTCGCGAAATAAGCATTTCGCTCATTCGGTCCAGTAGCTCAGCTGGTTAGAGCGCCGCCCTGTCACGGCGGAGGTCGTGGGTTCGAGTCCCATCTGGATCGCCAAAGTAAGCAAGATGGAACTAATGTTCCAAATAAATAACATGGGGGCCGCTAATACCGGTCGACTTACAAAAGCTGCAAGCCGATGGGTTTGCAGCTTTTGTAAAGGAGATTCATGGTGGTAGATATTGTGACAACAGGAGCAGCTCTTACTGTAGCAAATAAACTTCTTGGTAAAACTGCTGAGACTATAGCTGCTGATTTGGCAAATGTTTATGCCGCTGGCAGGGACAAAATTATTGTAGCCGCTCAAAAAAAGATTAATAACATAAATGACGGTAAAATAGCGAACTTAAGGATTGCAAGAGATGTATTCTGGAACGGTGCATATTCTGATGACTACGTTTGTGCTGAATATTTTGGTGGTATTTTGGCATCATCACGCTCAAGTGATGGAAAAGACGATCGCGGAATCTACTATACCGATATTATTAAGTCGCTATCTTCACAACAGTTATTATTTCACTATGTTATCTACCACACATTAAATAGCCTATGGTTGAAGCTTGGCGATGAAGCAAAAGCTATTAATGCTGGATCGGCTACTGACGTTCAAAAACGTGATTTATGTTTTTCTACAAATGAACTTGAATCACTAGGTATCGATATAGATAAAGACTTAGTTGCACTCTATAACAAAGGCCTAATCACTAATCATTACTCCGCAGATCACCAAGCCCTTGAAGACAAACGAACATTTCCATATACAAAAGTAGTTCCGACTATGCTTGGCATACAACTATACGCGGTAGCGAATAACAGGCTTAGCAACTGGAGGGACTTGCCACACACAGACTTTGGCAGTTTCGAGAACGTTGCACTTCCAACTATCTTTGGATGGGATATTGACTGTTTATTAGATATGACAAAATTGAAGAAAGCAGCTTAACTGGGCAGTCTTGACGTCTCCCGCTTCGCTAAATAGAACATACTTAATAAGCTGACTTCGGTCAGCTTATTTCTATTAATGACGCAAAATACTCTAGCTGCTAAGCACTTTATGTTATGATTATCTTGACAAGGAGGAAACAATGAAAAATAAAAAGGAATTTCTAGAGTTCAGTTGGCGTATCGTTGCTCTGCATACAATAACGTATTTTGTAGCAGGAATCTTTGCTCTTATCTTTATGGGCTACAAAGAGTTATTTTCTTCTGATGTACTCTCATCGCTAATGCGACCCATTGACTCCGCAATTGTGGCTATGGGGCCGTCATTACAAATTATACTTGGATTATTTATGTCAGTATTTCTTTTCCCATTTCGTTCTATTTTCCTAGAAAAGAAGAACGGTTGGCTGTATTTATTTATGCTGATAGTTGGGTTTACGCTCTTTGCGCCACAACTACCTGGGCCTGGCTCATTTGAAGGGGTTCTCTATACTATAATCCCATGGCATGCTCACCTAATTGGGCTTCCAGAAATGCTAATCTATTCAGCATTATTCTCTACGGGAATCTTCTGTTGGTATAAGAAGCCAAAGAAAGTATGGAATGTCTTGGCAATCATTGGCATTTGTTTGATATTTATCATGAGCCTACTTGGCGTCTTGTCCAGTCAGGGTATCATTTAGAACAACTAAAAGACTACCTGCTAGGTGTCTCATTTGTCTCATTTAAGTTCAAACTATGGCCTTGGCGCCCTCCGGCTCGCCAAATGGAACATACTTAATAAGCTGACTTCGGTCAGCTTATTATATTAATGACGCAATTCGATTAATCTGCTAAGTATTTTCGTGGTATCATTTAGACATGGAAATTAGAAAGGCAAGAAAAGAAGATTTCGACTCCTGCATTGCTATCGCAAAAGAACTGCCGGAATGGTTTGATGTAAAAGAATTGTCAGAGATTTCTAAACATATATTAAGTTTACCGACGTACTTGGTAGAGGATGCCGGAGTCCAAGCCTTCGTGATCCTAGAAGACAAGTCCTCTGAAACTGTGGAGATTAAGCACTTCGCAGTATTAAGAGACCGCCAACGCTCCGGACTTGGGACTAAACTACTCGAGCACATCGAAAAAGAATATTCAGAAAAAATCTATATCGAAGTAAAAACGCTCGACGAGAGCGCTGAATATGAACCCTATGTAAGCACTAGATCTTTTTATGAAAAGAATGGATTTGTAAAAGTAGACGTGATAGAACCCTACCCTGGATGGAGTCCCGGAAATCCCTGTGCGGTGTATGTAAAAAATATCAAATGTCGATAATATGACTTTCTAGACGGTATCAAAGATACCGTCTTTTTTACCTTGTAGCAAACGATCTCCGTCAGCGCTTACTGCCTGATTTAGATTGACATAACGCTCTGTAAGTGGTATAAATCATGGTTAACTGGTGCTCTATATCATAGAGAACCTGTTAACAGAACGGTTCCTTGAAAACTATCCAAACCCCAGAAAGGGAGTGTCTTCGATGAGTAAGCGATTTACTCGTAACATCGAGGATTTTATCTGCGAACACTGTGGACACACAACCGTCGGCAATGGTTATACTAACCACTGCCCCGAGTGTCTTCACAGCAAACACGTGGATATCAATCCTGGAGATCGACAGTCAGAATGCCAGGGGCTCATGGAGCCCATCTCGATCGAGACGAAAGGACTGGGCTACATCATTACCTTCAAATGCACCAAGTGTGGTGCCGTGAAGCGGTGTAAGTCCGCGGAGAACGACAACTTCGACACCATCCTTGAAGTCATGAAGAGAAACGGGAGGTAACCGCGATGCCCTGCCAGATTATCGCACCGAGTGTTCCGCATCTCGTTCACATCGAAACCACCTACGCGTGTAACCAGCAGTGCAAGTTCTGCTACAACCCCAACCGCAACAGCAGGATCGACCCGGCCATCATAGACCAGATCGTCGCCAGGGTTCACGCATCGAAGATCCCCCACGTCTACCTCATCGGAGGTGAACCCAGTCTCCTAGGGACAGTAAAGCTCAACGAGTACATCGAGCTGCTGTCTACACAGTCATCCGTGACCATCGTTACGAACGGCCAAGTGTACCTCGATGGCCTCTCGACCAAGCTCGCGTGCATCGGCGTACCGCTCCATGGCATGGAGAATACTCACGACTACCTTACGAACAAGGCCGGGAGCTTCAAGCAGGCCACGAGCTCGATCATGAAATACGTCGAGCGAGGATTCGACGTTCGCTGCATCCCGGTCCTCACGGCCCAGAACTTCGACCAGATGTACGATCTGATCCGTCTGGCCAAGGAGATGGGCATGGAAAGCGTCTTTGTAGACAGATACGAAGACGGTGGCTTAGGAAGCCAAAGCTCTACGCAGATGAAGCCCTCGACCGAGCAGTTCCGCATTGCGCTGGGTCAGATGATCCAGGGTCGCGACGACTTCAACATCCCCGTCGGTTGGGGTACTGCAATTCCCTTCTGTCTCGACGATCGCCTGATCCCCGAGCAGATGACCGCGGACTGCGGCGCTGGAGTCACCTTCGCCGCCGTCAACCCCAACGGCAACGTCCGTACCTGCAACCAATCAGAACGGGTATACGGCAACATCCTGACCGAGGACTTCGAAACCATCTGGAGCAATCCGGAACTCTCGGAGTTCAGAGATCTTGGATGGATTGAGAGACCGTGCGTCGGTTGCGACGTCCTGACCGAATGCCTTTGCGGGTGCAAGGTCGACGCGAACTCGGCGCAAACCTACAGCGTAGACTACGCTGTAAGGGGCAACGAAGCGCTGACTATCACGAATAACGCCGAGCTGCCCACTAAGACCACATCGCCGGACTTTCTGTCCGAGATGCGGTCTTTCCGACCCAACTCGTACGCCAGGATTAACACGGCCCATAAGGAAGCCTACCTGGTCACCCGGTATCAAACGATCGAGATTGATGCCCTGTGCATCCACATCCTCAAACAGATTCTCGGCGGCATCACCTCTGAGGCTGAGCTCATCGAGCTGAACGCCAAACGGGTCGAAACCAACGAGATGAGGAGACTCGTCTCCCTGCTCGCACAAGTTGGTGCGATCGACTTCGCAGGGCCGGATCATGGATAACCCCCCGACACTCCGAGACTGGCACTGGGAGATCACCCGCAACTGCAACCTGCAATGCACCCACTGCATCATCGGTGATCTAGAAACCGGTGAGACAAGCACCGAAGCGTCTGTTCAGATCCTGAGGAAGATTGCTTCGCTGGGATGTCAGAGGGTGTTTATCACGGGCGGGGAACCTTTCACCCGGAAGGACCTTCACCTCCTGCTACGGCAAGCGAAAACGCTCGGTATCTCGACCAGCATCATCACCAACGGGACCTACCAAGAGGCAACGACTTCAGTCATCAACGAAGGTCTCATCGACCAGATTGGAGTCAGTGTCGAAGGAACCGAACGTATTCACGATCTGATTCGAGGAACGGGATCGTTCCGCAAGACTGTTGCAACCCTGTCAAAGATAGTCGAAACCGGAAAACCTGTTACCGTCTATCTGACTATCAACTCACTCAACCTTAGAAGCCTGGACGAAATAGTCCTGGAGCTGATCGGGTTGGGCGTTGGTAGTTTCCACTTCAATGAGATCAACTGCGAAGGCAGGGCCAGTAAGAATAGCTACCTCGGACTTGGTGGAATGGACCTAGCTGAAAAGCTGAGAATCATTCGCTCTCAGTTGGATCCGACCCTCGAGCTCGGTAGCAGTCCCCTCGATTGCTCCTGCGAGATCTCGACCCGTTCTGCCTACATCGATTACAGAGGGGTGGTATACCCCTGTGCAGAGCTTGCTCTGCACAGTCCCGAGTCTTTGATCGGGGCGCTACTCGATGAGGATTTTATGAACGACCACACGCTCTACCACACTACACAGCAGATACCCCGGTCCTGCCGCTACGCGGTATACAACGCCTCGGGAATCAGTATCTGCCTCAACGACACCTCACGCTGCCCGATTCTGAAAGGAGGCTGAAGTTGAACAAGGACTTAAGAACGCTATACGACGCGTTTGGGCGTATCTACGAGACAATCGGCATGATTTGTGCCGACTGCAAAGACCACGACTGTGAAGGCTACGTCTGGCTTCTAGGAGAGGAAGCCGAATCTCTATACGAGCTGGGTGTACCGATAGTCGAGATCAACAAAGGACTGCACTTCCTGCACTCCTTCGAAGAAGTCGACGGTCACATCCTGATCGACAAGCCAAAGCCACCTTGCAGACTACGAGCCGAAGGCTTGTGTACAATCTACAACTCTCGGCCTCTCGTATGCCGGATGTACCCTGTCGGGTTCGCCATGTACGAAGGCATAGTGCAGCTCGTATTGCACGAGGACTGCCAGTTCTCCCGAGAGCTTCAAGGCGAAAAGAGGATGTCCTTCTTCCGCACAGTCATCGAGATTCTTCGTTCCGTTTCCCCGGGAACGATCCGGAGTCTCACCGATGAGTACGCGGAAATCGACGAGATATCGTCTTTCCCCGACGGTCCCAACTCATTCGAGGCGATCGCCTCAATCGATATCCTAGTTGGGGAAGGAGGTGACAACCATGTCTAAGTGCAAAGCGGTCTTGGACGCCCAGAAGGTGTCCGCGATCACCGTCAAGGAGAAGCCCGAGCCGGGCACGAAGACGCCCGAACCGAAGAAATAGTTCGGGCAGCAAGAAGCGCTCAAATTTGAGCGGACAGGATCTCGTACCAAGGTCCTAAATTCACATGGTACAAAGTCAGTTCGAGCAGGATTTCATCCTGGTCCTGGCTGCGCTCCACCCACAAGTTGGTTGGGGCGCTTTTCATAATATTTTCATATTCATAGTTGGTTCCTGCGCTGAGTGGTTCGCCAAATGGAACAAGTCTAATAAGCTGCCGCAAGGTAGTTTATTTATATTAATGACGCAATTTTAGCTATCTGCTAAGCACATTTTTTGATAAGATTTACACATGCAAAAAAAGTTCAATGATTTTATTAGAGTTACAAAGATCCTAAATAAATGGGGAATTACCCCAGTCCTATATGGCTCCTTGGGTTTGTACCAAATAATCGAGCCGTTAAATCCTGTAGACGACATAGATTATTTAATACCCGAAACTTATTTAAAAGATAGGTGGTTAGATTTTAAGGGGTATCTCGAGTCAATGGGGTTTAGAATGGATGATGAGCATGAGCATGAATTCTCTCATAAAGAAATTGAGGGCTGGATTGCTTTCGGTTCTCTTGAAGAATCCAAACAACATTCAGGACTGACAATTGAAAAATTAACCCCTGTAGACAAGCAAGGGGCAAGATTCTATGTTTTAGATGCATCGCAATATTTAAGGGCGTATGAAGCATCGTTGAAAGATAACTATCGAAAAGAGAGAAAGGGCGATGCTGATAATCAAAAGATTGCTGCATTAAAAAAATATTTATCTAAAGTTAATTAGTTCCCGCGCTGAGTGCCTCGCCAAATGGAACATACTAAATAAGCTACCTTGGGGTAGCTTATTTCTATTAATGACGCAAAACAGTTAACCTGCTAAGCGCTTTTTGTGATAAAATAAGCGTATGATTATTTTTATAAACGGATCAATAAATGCAGGCAAGTCTACTGTATCTGAAATTCTTCAAAAAATGATTCCAGATACTGCTCTCGTTGAATTTGATAGCATCAGACACTTTATTGATTGGCTACCAATTGATAAGGCAATACCGATGGTGCACAAGGTCGGCGCTGAAGTGATTAAATCTTTCGCAAAAAATAATTATAATGTTATTATTCCCTATCCTCTGACGAAGGAGAGCTATAAAAAAATTGTATCTGAATTGGATAATTTAGGAACGGAAATACATGCCTTCACTCTTAGCCCAAAACTCGAAAAGGTAATAACAAACAGGGGGAATCGAGAGCTTGACAGTAAAGAGGTGGATAGAATCCATTACCACTATAAAATTAAGATTAACAATCCCGGATACGGCACCGTTATTGATAATTCGGAACAAAATCCAAAAGAAACTGCAGCCGAGCTTTTAGAAATTATGAATAATAAAAAATAGCTCCAGCGCCTCCCGCTTCGCCAAATAGAACCTACTAAATAAGCTGCCGCAAGGTAGCTTATTTCTATTAATGACGTAGAAAACTTTATCTGCTAAGACGTTTTTTGATATAATAATATTTATGAAAAAATTACAGAGAACTACGACTAAAGCGATTATCAGAAATGGCAGCAAGGTATTATTAGTCAAAGACAATAATAATGTTTGGGAACTACCGGGCGGCAGGATAGAATTTGGGGAAAGTCCAGAGGAAGCTTTGAAACGTGAGCTAAAGGAAGAACTGGGAGCGGAAAAAGTATCGGTCGGCAATCCAATAAGCACCTTTTCTTTTGTCTCGAAAACCGATATTGCCGAGTATCACTTTATCGTTCTGGTTTATAGCTGTTCGGCACAACTAGAAGAGATTGAACTTGATCACGAATCGACAGATTTCGGATGGTTTGGTGATTGCGAAATTTCAAAACTGAACATGAGAGATGAATACAAGAGGTTGATAAATCAAATTACCTCACTCTGACTCCTGCGCAGAGTACTTCTTCGCCAAATAGAACACTAGAACCAGAAATGGTTTCGCAATTACGACAGCACTATTCTGTTTTGCTATAATATAATCATGAAGATGAAAAAAGAGCTTATCGCTCCTTGTGGCATGAACTGCGGTCTATGCCAGCTACATTTGAGAGCTGAAAACAAGTGCCCTGGGTGCTTCTCTGGAAGAAAAGTAAACGGCAGGTGTTTAAAATGTAGCCGAAAACTGTGCACCAAAAGAACCGGCGAATACTGCTTTCAGTGTGAAAAATTCCCCTGTGAAAGCATTCGAAAGCTGGACGAACGATACCAAGAGAGATATGGAATGAGCGAAATAGAGAACCTGGAGTTTATCAGAGACAACGGAATCGAGGCATTTCTAGAGAAGGAAGAGAAGAAGTGGGTCAACGAAGAAGGTACTTTATGCGTCCACGACAAAAAGCGCTACATATAACCTCCGCGCCTTTTGCTTCGCCGAATAGAACAGTTTATAAGCTACCGCAAGGTAGCTTATGTTTTTGACGATTAATACTAGGGTATAATAGTTTCGGAGAAATGATATGGAAATGACGATAAAACTAAAAGACCTGGGATATAATGATTCCTTTGAGACTAATCGCAAGAGATTAGGCCTTGATACTTTCTCTATCGCCCGAGTTACATCTGAGTATTCTGGCTTATATAAAGTTCTTGGTGAAAATGGTGAATTTCTCGCTAGAGTCACGGGGAAACAGATCCAACAAGCTGCCTCTAGGAAAGACTTCCCCGCTGTCGGTGACTGGGTAGCTATCACCGAGCTTGAGGAAGGACGGGCGATAATCCACAACTTTTTGCCAAGAGCAACTACGATCGAGCGAAAACGAAGTGATAGGAACAGACCCGGCGAAAAGAATATTGTCCAGATAATCGCGACAAACATTGACGTCGCACTCATCGTCGAATCAGTTGATCGGGACTACAACCTAAATCGTTTTGAAAGATATCTCGCGATTGTAAGAGACCATAAGATAAAGCCGGTAATAATCTTGAACAAAGTAGATTTAATCCCCAGCGAAGAGCTAGGAGAGAAACTAGCGGAAATACGGGATAGGCTCGGTGATATCGACATAATCGCAACCAACACCGTCTCGGACGAGGGGCTCGAGGCACTGACGAAATATATCGTCAGAGGGAAGACCTATTGTTTTCTTGGCTCATCCGGAGTTGGTAAGTCCACGATTATAAACCAACTTCTGGGTAGTAGCGAAATCAAGACTGGCGCCATCAGTGATGCGGCAGGCAGAGGGAAACACGTCACCACAAACAGACAGCTGTATTTACTAGATAACGGCGGTATCGTGATAGACAATCCAGGTATGCGAGAGGTCGGAATCACGGATCTAAGCAGTGGCATAGATGATTCCTTTGCCGTGATAACCGCCCTATCGAAAGAGTGTAAATTTGGAAATTGTACTCATATGCATGAGCCAGGATGCACAATACTGTCTGCACTCGGAAAAGGAGAAATTAACCCGGAGCAGTACAACAACTACATTACCCTAAAGAAGGAGTCTGAGTACTATGAGATGAACGAAGTAGAAAAAAGGGAGAAAGATCGACAGTTCGGAAAGTTTCTAAAAACAGCCAAGAAAGAAATTGATAATACTAGATAGTCTTTGCTCTAGACCTGTTTACACTTCCATAAACTCTGTACTAAGCGCTTCGCCAAATAGAAGACGCCATATAATTTACCATTCGGTAGTTTATCCTTCAGGTCTGTATTTTGTCGGGGCTATAATACAAATGGAGAGAGACATGGAAAGAACGATTAAGACCGTAGATGAATATATTGCGAGCTGCCCCACAGAAATTCGGGACAAGCTAGAGGAGATTCGAGCCGCCATAAGTGAAGCTGCTCCTGGATCAATCGAAACCATGCAATATTTTGAGATGCCCGGATACTCCTACGAGGGATATGATTACAACGGAATGTTTGCGTGGTTTAGCTACAAAGCACCACACATCCGCCTTCATGTGCGACCACCAGCACTGGAAAACCTTGCAAATATTCTCAAAGAGTACAAAACTACCAAAGCGATTCTTAGCTTCCCTGCAAACGGCGAGATCCCGGCGGGTCTAGTCAAAAAATTAGTAAAAGACAGCATCCAGGCTATGAAAAAACATAACGAATAACTATTTTTTCAAATAATACCGTGACTCTCCGCTTTAGACCCTTTATATAACTAGTCTTAGACACGTTAACTATCCTTCTAACGACGATAAAACGGAAAGCATCGAACTCAGCTATTGTTAAATAAATCCGAAAGGCCCGGCACCCCTTCTCGGGTTACCGGGCCTTATGGGCTTGAGGCTGAAGCCGTGGTCTACGGCTGGGAGTCAGCGCTGTAGTCGTCGGCTCCGCTGGTGTCGGGCTCGATGGTCTCGGTCACGAGATCGAGAACATCGACGTCACCAGACAGACTACCATCGTCATAGGGCTCGTCAGGGGCCATGATCATACCTCCTCCCTGTACAGTGGTAGTGGATTGACTTCGTACATCAGGACGGAGGGCTACCTAGCCCTCGTCGGAGAATTCATCGGGTCCAGGAGCGGTAGGCGTCGGTTCGGGACGAGGTTCCCCACGGTCGTCGTCTTGATCCCAGCCAGTCGTCGGTCCATCAGTAACCACTTGACTCACCTCCTTTTCTGGTACAAATTCGTGGCTCACAATCTGACTGACACACAAGCAGTCTTTATGCGAAGGCGAATTATTAGAGCAATAGTACCAAAAAATCACTAGCTGTCAATAGTATTATCTCAAATATTTTCTTCATGTGTGTCACTAACAGCAAAAAAATATGATATAATCAACCTGTTAGTAAGCCCAGATTCACGGCAATCTTCGCCTCGAGAATAAATTGTCACTGGCATACACCCCGTATAGAGGCTCGTATTATTAATTTAATAAGGAGTCTACTATGGCTAAAAAATCTCTGGAAGAACAGCTTGCGGAGTACAAGGCCTGGAAGGATGCCGATGAATCCTCGATGAAACATTGGCGCGCCTGGGGGTCTTGGTTCAGCTGGGGTTCCCCTGTCGGCTTAGGATTGTTCTTCATCCTGCTGGCCGTCGCCGTCTGGATACTTGCTCAAGTATTCTAGAACCTAAGAAGAAGCATCAGTCGGTGCTTCTTTTTTATTGCCTATTTCCTTTCTCCAAGCTTGAAAAATACGGCATCTTCTGGTAAAATACCGCCATAATGTAGGCGATTCACTAGTGAATCCCAACTTGGCACCAGGAGGTGAGTACTTTGTACGCAGTAGGAAACGTGAAGCGTTTCTTCCACACGTACCCGCATATCGTACCGGACAAGAAGGCCGCGGAGATTGCCGCCAAAGCAATCGCAATCTCGGTCAACGGCCTCTTCTCAGGAGGCCAAGTCGATGAACTCTTCGCAGAGTTCCCCGAGGTTGGCAACAGGTTCGAGATCAACTGCCAGGAAGATCCGGAACAGATTCGGATTGGTCTCGAAGCCATCAAGCAAGACCGGCTTATCCGGGAGCCTTGGCGCCGATATCTCGCGGTTTCAGGACTCAATGATGAGTACGGCGACGGAGATCTGTACCGAGCCGGCCTTCACGCCGTTCGGTCCACCGCATACCTGAACACGCCTCTGGACGAGAACGGCGCGGAACCGCCTGCCGCTCTGCGGCGCAGGATTGCAGCTCACACCCTGATCCTGGCCGTGATGTGGATTCCTGTCAAGTACCCTGGCTCTCTCCAGGGCGTCATTGATCGGGTCATTCCTCACGCACGGAACATGTCACGGTACTTCCCGGACGATCCTATCTGGCGCTACATGCCCCAGTACATCAACGGGGGCTTCTTCAACCGCGGTGAAGACTGGATCGTAAATCCCGAAGGAGTGATCTGCGGTCACAAGCGAATTCTCCGCGATCTCGTGGCCATGGGATTGGTCACTGATGTCGAGAAGCTCGCGAGCGAGCAGAAGCAGCCGGCACCTTCGAGCTAAGCTCAACCATCAAGGCCCACTACGAGGAGACCCACTCCCCGCTGGTGGGTCTCTTTCGTTTATATGTTAAAATGAGGTTATGGATACCATTATTGAACAATTACAAAAAACAGACCTTGCAGCCTACAAATCACTGATTGATGAGTGCTTCGATGAGAGTAACAACCAGATAAACTACGACCATCATTACGACCCCGGGAGCCAAAATTACCAAATAATCGTAGCGAAACACGACGGCAAAGTAGTTGGTAGCCTTACTCTTTACCGGATTGACCTTTTCACCTTTTCTTTCCAGCCGGCAATCGAGGTCTTTAATGTCTGCGTTAGTGAGAAATACCGAGGACAAGGTGTAGCCAAAAAACTCTTCGGCTATCTACAAGATTTTGCAAGAAATAATGAATACAAATCTATATTCCTTACCTGTCTTGAAACTGCAACCGACGCCCAGAAATTGTACGAGAGTCTCGGCATGGTAAAGGCAAACCGTTTCAAGTATCAATTAGAGATTAAATAGGAGCTGGATATGAAAGAATTATTGCTTTACCTCGCTACTGTACCAATCTTCTTTGTAATCGATATGCTCTGGATTGGAGTTATCGCCAAAGACCTTTACTTCAAGACTATCCCGGGACTGAGCCCACAACCAAATTGGTTTGCGGCCATTATCTTCTACCTGATATACATTATCGGAATCCTAATCTTCGCTGTACTGCCAAACTTAGACAAAGGCTGGCAGCAAGCGCTTCTCTACGGCGCCCTCTTTGGCTTCTTTGCTTACGCCACCTATGACCTTACGAACTATGCCGTGATGAAATCATGGCCACTCTCGATTACCCTTATCGACCTAGCTTGGGGAACTACAATCACCGGAGTTGTCGCCACTGCTTCGTACTTTATCGGTAAGAAGATAATGTAATGGGGCCTCTTCTCTACCTAGCAATCATCACGGGGGCTTTACTTGTATATGTCACTCTATGGTATATTTACGGCCTCCGGCTCAATCGCCTCGATGTTGCCGACGAGGCTTGGGGACTTGCACAGCCGTTCATCGTGCTCGTAGCACTATTAGTTACCGGAAACTACTCACCAAGTACTACCATCCTCTTTGCCATAACACTATTTTGGGGATATCGACTATTCAGTCACCTTCACAAACGCCATGCAGCAAGTAAGACAGAGGACCTCCGCTATGCCGAAATGAGAGCCAACTGGAAAAGATTCCCTAAGCTGCAGGCTTATGTTTACGTCTTTGTGCTTCAGGGAGGACTTATGTTTCTCCTTGGTGCAGCCTCAATGCTGCTAGTTTATACACCCACCACCTGGAACTATCTTTCATTAATCGGGATTGGAATCTGGGCATTTGGCTATATTTTCGAGGCGGTTGCTGATAAACAATTACGGCTATTCGTTTCTAATCCTGACAACAAAGGAAAAATAATGAATCAGGGGCTCTGGAAATACTCTCGCCATCCAAACTACTTTGGCGAAGTTACTATGTGGTGGGGAATATTTCTCTACACTCTACTACTTACCGGCCTGACATGGAGCATAATCACCCCAATTACCATCACCCTTCTCATCGTCTTTGTCTCTGGTATTCCCCTTACCGAAAAACACTTTGCCGGTGCTCCTCTCTGGGATGAGTATAAACGAAGAACCAGCCCTCTAATCCCTTGGTTCCCGAAAGGTTAAATAATGACCAGGATTAGCGTCAGTGATACGATGCAGCAAAAATACGAATATGAACTCAACGAACCTGTGGGTGAGAACTTTGATCCCCGTTTTCGGCCAGAACTAACCCCGCAGGAGATGCTTACTCTAGGTGTTTTCGGCGGCAAATATATGACCGACTGTAGAGCCGAGTTTCCCACTGAGTGGTTCGATAGTGCCAAACTTTGCCACGAATATCACAATCCCGAACTAAATTGTTTTGGAGTGAATGCCTCGCAGCCACTCTCGGTCTGGCGAGCTAAGGGCTGGATATTTCCAGAGGACCCCAGGGGTTGGTTTCAGTGGTATTGCCGGTATTATCTAGGTCGCAGAATCCCTGAAGAAGACGACCGACAGATTCGTCGCTGGCAAGCGATGCAGAGGCACATTACCCAGCTACAGATGAACAGCCACCCCGGAGACCTTTCGTGTCGCAAACGACAGCGCCAAGCCCTTCTCCATTGGGCTTATGACAGCCGTAAAATGTAATTCAGGAGAACATGATGAGAAATTATGTTGCAGAAAATGTAGACGCATATATCGCTAGCGCGGAACCAGAAGCCAGACCTCATCTTCTAGAGCTACGGGAACTCGTACAAACTACGATTCCAGAAGCCACAGAAAGCATTAGCTGGGGTGTGCCGTTTTACAAGTACCATGGTCTGCTTGGCGGATTTTCGGTATTCACAAACCACGTCAGCTTTGGGCTGGCTTTTGTCCTCGATCCCGCCATCCGCAAGGCGCTAGAAGACAAGGGGTATAAAACCGGAAGCAAAACTGTGCAAATTCGATTTGACCAAGAAATACCTAGGGCAGAAATCAGCGAGATTCTGCTAGCAAAGGCCGAAGAAAACGAAGCAAAGTAAGGCTCCTCTCCGGCTCTCGTCTGTGCTAAAATTGAGTAAAGGAGAAATTATGAAATTAGAAAACAAAGTGATCGTTGTTACCGGTGCTGGCAGTGGAATTGGTAAAGAAATTGTACTTGCACTACTCGCCAAGGGGGCCAAAGTTGCCGCCGTTGATATGCACGAACAAGCTCTAGCTGAACTAAAAGAAGCCGTCGGTAAAAAAGCCACTGATATTTCGACTCACGTTGCAAATATTTCTGATAAAGCCGTGGTAGAAGCTCTTCCAAAGAGCGTAATTGCTGCACATGGTGCCGTTGATGGTATCATGAATGTCGCTGGCATCATTCAGCCTTTTGTCCGCATCAATGATCTACAGTACGATGCCGTTGAGCGCGTCATGAATGTGAATTTCTACGGAACACTCTACATGGTGAAGTCATTCTTACCAGAGCTACTAAAGCGTCCCGAAGGTTATATTGTTAATGTTTCCAGCATGGGTGGGTTCTTACCTGTTCCTGGTCAAGCAGTTTATGGCGCCAGCAAAGCCGCTGTAAAGCTGATGACCGAGGGGCTCTATGCTGAGCTTCATGACACTGGTGTAAACGTTTCAGTAGTTTTCCCGGGTGCTACCGCCACAAATATCGCTGAGAATTCCGGAATGAAGGTACCAGCTGGCGCAGACGACAAGGCCCAGAACTTCCCTATGCTTTCTGCTAGTGATGCTGCCAAGATTATCATCGCTGGAATGGAAAAGAATAAACTTCAAATATTTACAGGCAAAGACAGTAATATGATGAACATGCTTTATCGTCTAAACCCAGTATTTGCAACCAACCTGATTGCAAAACAGATGAAGTCGCTACTTCCAAAATAAATGCAGGTCACAAAGCAAAAAGCGGTTTTTCCTGGTTCTTTTTGCCCGCCAACCTACGGACACCTAGAAATTGTAAAACGAGCGTGCAACATTCTCGGTCCTACTACAATCATCTGTTCTCGAGATGGCAATAAAGAATACCTGTTTACTCCAGAAGAATGCAAAAAACTCTGGCTGAGCTATGACCTTCCAAAAGAGGTTCAGGTTCTTACTTTTGACGAGTTTAGTGCCGGCGGTATCAAAGGCGAAGAGTTAATCATGATTCGTGGCATGCGCTCCGAAGCTGATTTTAAGCACGAAAAAGCGGTGATGGAACAAAATTATGCCGATTTCAGAATCCGAGACTACCAATACCTACTAGCCAATGAAGGAATGGAAACCATCTCCGCGACTGGAGCTCGTGCAGCCGCCGAGAACCTTGATCTCATTGCCCTCTCACAAATGGTAAGTCCAATGGTGGTAACGGCTCTTCTCGAGAAAACTCTCGGAATAAAAAACTTTTTTCTGGTGGTGGGCAAACCTGGGTCTGGCAAATCCACCCTGCTTAAGGATATCTGTACACCGGAATCCCAAAATGTCTGGATAGAAACCGATTCCCTCTCCAAACAGCTAAGACCCTTGCTGAAAACCCACTTCAAGGGGCAGGATTTGGTAAAAATAGCAGCGGAAACACCGGACAAAATTACAAAGGTGATTGCCGAACCATGGCTTAGACTACTTTCTGCAGAGCTTGCAAGAACCAAAGGTGCCGCCAATGTCTTCGTTGAGGTTGGTTACGGACTGACTCCAGGAAAGGAACTGTACAGATATCTTGGAGGGAAGATCATTTTCATAGATTGCGAAGACGAAATCCGAGCTGAGCGTCTTGCTACCCTGCACAAAACTTATCTTCAGTCGCTTAGTGATTTGATTCCCAACCTAGAGCAAAGCCGAGAGATTGCCAATAGTAACAAACTAGAAATAATTGAAATCTCATCAGAAAAATCTGTCGACATTACAAAACTACTCTTTGAATCACTCTAAGCTCTTTCACAGTTTCACTCTCTAGACTGACTATACCAGCAGAATAGTCCCAGTGAGGGCCTGGTCGAAAATCTCTGGTACTAAAAAGGAGTATGAAATGAAAAGAAAACAAAAGATAGCTCTTGGCGTCGCTATTGCCGCCATTAGCTCGATGACCCTACTTGGAGCCAACATGGCTTCCGCAAATGCCAGCGGCGAGACACTTGCCGCTCGAATTGCCACAAAGTTCAACCTAAACCAAACGGAAGTCCAAAAAGTTGTGGACGAACTTCACACCGAAGAAGCAGCAAACAGAGCTACTGAGCGCTCTGCAGAACTTCAGGCTAAAGTTGATGCCGGTACTATTACCGCAGCACAAAAGACCCTTATCGAAAACAAACTCAAGGAAATCGAAGCTGAACGAGAGGAGAACCGGGATCAAACTCTAACCGAAACAGAACATCATGCCAAGATGGAGGCCTCTAGAACTGCACTAGAGCAGTGGGCCAAAGATAATGGCATCGATATGAGCCTATTACACCTTGGCGGTCACGGCGAAGGTCGAGGCAAAGGCCCAAAAGCATAATCTAGCACCCCTCAAATCTAAACCCTCCCTATTTACTGGGCTGTTCTAAGGAACAGCCCTTATTTGTGCTAGAATATAGTCATGAACACAGACCAAACCGTTGATAAATATTACCGGGAAATTCCAGAAACTTTCAAAGTACCTCTTACCGAGATTCGTGCTTGGGTTCATGAATTATTTCCTGAAGGCGAGGAAGTTTTCGCTTACAACATCCCAGCGTACAAATACCAAGGCAAGGCTTTGTTTTCTATAGCAGCTTTCAAGGACCACTATAGTCTGGTTTCACAGGACAAGAATATTGCGGCAGAAATACCAGAGCTCTCTAATTTTAAAATATCCGGAACGACCATTCACTTCACCCAAGACAAGCCACTAACAAAACCTCTACTGAAAACAATTATCGAGAATCGCATACATTCTCGTGAGCAAGGTCGCTAATGAGGCCGATCACTCTTCCCGATTCTACCATGTGGTTTCTAGGTTTTGTCTCCCTGCTTATTATTCTCAACTTTTTCTACAAACTAATCGGCGCTAACCTTTCGCAAATCAGCCAACGCTGGTTTCGCTCGTCGGTATTTGTAAACTATCTATTCTTTATCGGAACCGTGATTCATGAGCTCAGCCACGCCCTGCTTTGCCTTTTGCTTTGGGTACCAATATCCAAATTATCGCTCTTCTCACCCAAAAAAGTTGAGGGTGGCGGTTATCGGCTTGGCTATGTAGAACACAGAAAGGTTGGGCCGATACGAACACTGGTTATAGGTATTGCCCCTATCCTGGGCTGTGGGCTTGCTACCTATCTTGCATATGTATGGGCGCTTCCAAATATTACTATCCTAACGCCACTAACACCAGAAACCTTTCTGCAAAGTTTGGAATGGCTCCTTCTAAACCCTACTCATTGGCAAAACTACCTTTTTTACTACATAGCAGTCTCTTGCGCTCTAGCGGGAGACCCTTCGGAGGCAGACCTCAGCTCAATGCCAATCCTGGTATTTTTAGCCATTCTAATTGGTGGGCTCTTTTACTACACAAAAGATTTCTTTCTGTGGAAAGGTATTGGCAAGACTTTACAATTCTTTATCGATATTCTCGCCCCTATCTTCCAAGGGATCACGCTGCTAATGTTGTTTGAAGCTGGCGTACTAATTGTGCTCCTTTTGCTCACACGATTCCTAGCAGGAAGCAAAAGCAAACATTTCTAGCCGACCTGTCCTACAAATCCAAATTTGTTTTCGGGAAGCAATAGTATCTTATCGACTCCAATTCCTTCTACAAAGTCGCGATCATGAGAAATAATTAGTACTGTGCCTTCATAATTCGCGAGAGCTGTCTTTACTTGTTCACGAGCAAAAACGTCAAGATGGTTTGTCGGTTCATCGAGCAACAATAGATTGTGCCCCGACGCCACGAGCTTTGCCATCGCGAGTCTACTACGCTCACCCAGACTCAGTGAACCAACCTTGGTCGCAACCCTGTCCCCCTGGAAAAGAAAGTGCGCTAGTATCGATCGTCCTCTGGCCTGGGTCATTTGTGGAACGCTCAGCATTTCGTCCAGCACTGAATTTGTAAGGGTTAAGGACTCATGTTCTTGGGCGTAATACCCCAAATCCACGCGGTCACCAAACTCCACGGTACCCGCATCTTGTTCAAGACGACCAGCAATTATCTTCATTAAAGTACTCTTACCAGCTCCATTTGGACCCATGATAGCCACACGCTCCCCACGCTGAAAATCCAAAACAACATCGTATAGAACTCGTTTATTACCGTAAGACTTCGCGATTCCGCGTGCTGTCAGAACCTTTTGCACGGGCTCAACAGTGATTGGAAATTTCACAGAAATCTGAGCCTGAGCTATCGGAGCCTCCACCATTTCGCTTCGTAATTTCTCAAGTTTTCGCTCCCTATCATGTACCTGTTTCGGTTTCTGGCTCCGCCAACGATCAATAAAGGCAATTAGTTTCTCTTCTTCTTTTTCTTGCTCGTGGCGTAGCTTTGCCATATCAGTATCCCGCTGGCTCTTCTTCTTTTGGAATTCCGTAAAATTGCCGCGATATATCACCGCTCCTCCTCTACCATCTAGAGAGATTATCTTCGTTACCAACTGATCCAGGATGCTTGGCACATGAGAAACCATAATCAGCGTTCCGTCAAAATTCAGCAGATAATCTACGACGAAATCGATAGTTTTCTCATCGAGGTGATTAGTTGGTTCATCGAGAATCATGACGCGAGAACGGGCAAATAGGACACGTGCAAACGCAAGTTTCGTCTTCTGGCCACCACTAAGAGTATTTATATCCTGATCGAGATCAAGTCCGGAAAGACCCATCCCCACTAGAACCTCGAGGAGTTCACCCTCGGCATCATAGCCACCACCGGTCATGAACTGCTCAAAAGCCTCTGAGTATTCATGCGCGAGGCGCATCGACTCATCCTCAGAGAGTCCTGGTTGATTCATCTCGGCAAGCTTGGCTTCGATCGTCGCCATTAGCGTATCTAGTTTGCGTCCCGAGAGCATAAAATTGAGCACACTTATCTCAGGTAGCTCGCCTAGGTCAGCAAGGTGCTGAGGCATATAGCCAACTTCTCCAGTACCACCCGAAACAAATATCTTCCCTTCGCTGGGCTCTATCTTTCCAAGAACCACCTTCAGAAAGGTACTTTTTCCCGCACCGTTGGGACCAACAATAGCCACCCTGTCGCCATCGGCTATCGTCAGGGTGATGTCATCAAGGATATTTCTGGTACTGACGGTATAAGTCAGGTTTTTTACGCTTATCATCTCTTCCTTTTCTCACTGCGTCTTGCAGTCACTGGACGGTATTATAGCCTAAATATAGCCTTTCTGCACGGGTATTGTACTCTCATGATATAATTTGCACATGGAAACAGAAATTGAAATTAAATTTTGTGATATCGACAAAATTGCGGTGCAGAAAACTCTGGCCAAGCTAGGGGCCACTCAGGTCCACCCAGAAATCTTAATGAAAAGAGAGGCTTTAGACTTTTCAGACAAATCGCTTGGCAAAGACGGTGGCTGGGTTCGCGTTCGAGATGAAGGCAAGGCCATCACCCTGAGTTACAAGCAACTACTAGACCGATCTCTCCACGGGACAAAGGAAATCATGGTCGAGGTTAATGATTACGATAAGACTCTAGAGCTCCTTCACGCGATTGGGCTCAAAACAAAATCGCAGCAAAAAACCCTCCGTGAAAAATGGCAATATCATGAGTGCGAAATAACCATAGACACCTGGCCCTGGATTCCACCACTTGCCGAGATTGAAGGACCAAGTGAAGAAGCTGTACGCAAAGCGGCTGCTGACTTAGGTTTCGACTGGAAAGAGGGACTTCACGGTAGTGTCGAGAATGTCTACACAAAATACTACGATGTTACCGAAGAAGAAGTTTGCAGCTGGCAACAGATTAACTTCTCCGAGAAACCCCCAAAGATTTAGTGCCATTCAGGAAATTAAATTCTTTTTATAAGACCAATTTTTAGATCAGAAGAAAACAAAGTAACTTTGTAGTCAGCAATATTACCGCTAATTTTTAGGTTTAGGTGTTTCCCCAGCGTTTTTTCCACATATATTTTGAGTGGACTTACAATCTTGCTCTGAAGTTCGTTTCGATCAATAAAGTATGATTGGTCAGGCAAATCAAAAGATGAAACGGTAAGGTCAGAAGCTGAAAACAAACACGTAAATAGGTTAATTGTGGCCGCAACGGTTGGCAATTCCCTCGATGTAACTCGTTTGCCATTTACATATATACGTTTATCGTCTTCATCCAACAAGATGTCGTACTCAGTCTCAAGTGTCTCTCTGTTGTCTATTGCAACCAAGGAAACGTTCGTCTCCATAACCGCTAAGCTATAAAGGTACAAACAACCACTTGGTAAATATGTGGGTTGGAGACGAATCTTGTCCCACTTTTCAACCACCACCCCTTCCTCATCGTTTTCGTCAAGCCAAGAAATAAAAGGCAACGAAATTTCAAAACTAATTTTACTGTTCACGTATTCAATAAGTTTATCGAGGTATTCCCTTGTTGAATCCTTGGGGGTAACTAATATTAGATTATTTGTAATACCAGTTGTAAGTGCAAAAGGTATGTCCGGCTGAACTTCATGGAAATATTTCCTGATAAAAGAATGGACTTTCTCTTTCCTGGAAAAGTTCTGACCAAATAAATTGATCATATCGTAAGAGCTATTAAAAACCTGCAAACAGAGCTTTTGATTCTCGATATTTGGGTTCTCAATAAATTTACCCGCAACAATTGCTGCCGCAAGGCCGGTTTCGCTTACCGCCTGAAAGTAACTTTTTCGTAACTCGACAGAGAAGTTTTTTGCTCTAGGCTCATCAATTTTAAATGCTTCTTCAAATTGTTTTACGTCGCTGTCAGAAATGGAAAATAAATCGCCGACCTCGTCATATCTTCTCAAGGAAAAATCAATATCGTATCTATCGGAAGTACCAATTATCACAATATCAAAAGGCAACTCCCCCGCGACCTCTGGCTTAAATATATTTCTCAAGGGCAGTACTGGGTAATTAGCTCTTGGATTGTAAACAAGTATGTCCGGAAAAGAAACCATGTTTGCCAAAACCCCAAATCCCGCACTTTTTCTTCCTAACCAAATGGAATGGAAGCGCTTAGCAACCGATACTAACAAATCCCTCTTATCCGTTTCTAACGTAGCAGAGATATTCTGAAAGTCTTTAAGATCAGAAAGCTCTATCTGGCCTGTTAGCAGCAAATAGGCTACCGATAAATTAGCGGCGTTTGTACCTGGGTTGTTCAGGCCCGTCCTTCTAGGTAACTCATTTAATATCCCTACCTTTAGGCCTATCTTCTTTCCGAGGGTATCAGAAATCATTGTCTGTAAAGTCTTTAGTTTATCAATATGTTCCTGCTTAACATCAAAAAGGACAAAGGAGCCCGAGAAACTATCATAGGTTCCAAAGTTCTCAAAGACTATCTCCTCTTTGTCGATAAGGGTTAAACCGAGATAGTTCCTTAGCGGAACCTTTTGATGGAGCCCTGGGCCGCCCACATGATCCGTGAAGGTTCCAGCTAGTATTGCGCCTCCTGGGGATGAGACTACAAAAGAATAGTTTGCAAAAAAACTCCGGTAAAGAGTTTTGTCATTACATCTTAAAGAGTTGCTATTTAGTGCTTGTCTCATGATTCTTCTTGGTTCTGACCATATCGGGGTACCCCTGTCCAGATACCTGAGAACCCAAAGTGATTTTATTTGCGATACTGTCTAGTTGTTCTTCGTCTGGAGATTCAATCTCTAGAAAATATCCAAGTCCCTCTATATGATCAACAAGAATCTCTGAACCACCAAGAATATATTTCTCTCTAGTTTTGTTCACAGTAACATCTTCTTCGAACCCAAGTTTGCCAATAATAGTTTTGACAATATCCCCATCCGTGACATCAGACTCCCACTCTTTGGTCTCGACGTCATTTATTACCTCATGGTATGCCATGGTCGCTTTACTATTTTTTGTTCTAACTCTGAGATATCTGGTGTTCGGCACTATCTGAGGAACAACAAAATAAACATCGACATCGTTAGTAGTAGACACCTTATTGGCACCGAGAGCCTCTATCTCCCCTTTCACGGTGTTGTAATCTGATATTTCGAACTTCTTTTCTACTTCAATATTCATAATGAAAAGTTACCACAAACAAACTTCTTTGTAAAATGAAGAAGGGCTCCGACCGGAGTCCTTCTCCGGGCGAAGCCCTGTGTGCCCTAGAGCATGGCGGCGATGAGCCGAGCTGCCTCGAGGGGCGTTGTATAGCTGGTGTCGATATGGGTTGGTATCTCAGACAGCATCATCTGGTCGACGCGGTCAAGCAAGCCAACCGTACCCTCGATGTTGTCTCGCCTGACCTCGCCCCGCTCCCGCTTCCTTTTTGCAAGAACTTCGTTGTTAGCGGTGAGGCAAACCGTGAGGGTAGGGACAACCAACCCCAGTTTCTCGATATCGACCATCGAGGTGTCCACTCCGAGAACGTGGTGGTAGACCACGGCCGAGTGGATGTACCGGTCGCAGACGACCGGTCCAACCTTGAGGGCCTCCGCGATGGCCTTGGAAGCCAAGCAGAGAGTGCTCAAGTAGTACAGGAACCGAGCGTCGTAGTTCTCGCAACAGTCGTAAGTTTCCCTGAACTGTGCGACGGGCTCCATTGGAGTCTTGACCAAGGTAGCCCTGAGGAGTGCAGTCAGCTCTGTGCTGACCGTTGTCTTGCCGCAGTAGTCCCTCGACTCAAGCACCACAAATGGATGCTCTGGAGAAGTAGGTGCTACCATGGTACACCTCCTTGTGCTCGTTGTTGAGACCGCCACTTGCCTTGATGGCATCGAGCTGCGGGCTGGTCTCGAACTGCTCCAAGGGCATCAGGGTAGTCTCGGAAGTACGATGAACGCAAAGACGTGCGTGAAGCAAGTCATCCATCGGGATAATCCGGATACCGTAGAAGCCCTCCTGGCAGTTCTCCTTACAACCCTTGCAGACAGTCAGTTCCCTGTGCTGGTGGATTTCTTTCACCACAAGGTTACCGACCGTGCTGGTATAGGTTGCCCTGTACTGGCTCGAACCCATAACTCGCGTCTCTTCGACCATCTCGGCATCGTAATGGCCGAGAACGTCGGTGATGCTGATGAGCGAGTTATTCGAGCCGAGAACGTTGAGAAGTCTGTATTCTACGCCAGACTCTCGCAGTTCTTCAATGACGCCGATGGCCATTTCGGGGTCGTCGCCGACCACGATATTGACCTTCGTCCTGATTCCAAGTGCGACAGACTCCCGGATATTCGTGATTGCACGAGCTATCTGGATTTCCGCCTTCTTGATGTCAGTACTCTGCTGGACCTGAGCCCAGGCAGAAGCGTCGACTGTATGAACAGAGAAGTTGAGGCTAGTAACTCCAGCCTCCCTCAGCTCCGAGAGGAGCTTCGGCTGGAACTGCCCGTTCGTGGTGATACCACAAGGGTACCCGGCACCGGTAATGATACGAACGATATCGATGATGCCAGGATGCAGTGTGGGTTCTCCACCTGTCAGGTGGAACTTGCAGAAGCCGTGCTTGCAAGCGAACTCGGTTGCCGCGACAATCTGGTCGAGACTGACCTGGCAGGATGCATCGCCGCCTTCCTCGTGGCAAAAACCACAATTCAGGTTGCAATACGGTGTAACACGAACTCGGAGTGAATCATTGGCAGTGTTCACCTTAACTTCCCCCCCCTTCAAGGAGCAGCTTCAGTCTTATTACTTCAGCATGAAAGCATTCTACGGGAATATAAAGAAAGTGTATAAGGAATAAAACTGAAGAAAAATAAACATTGACAAAAACTCAAATCTATGTGAAAATGCTTATCGTTCATTGTTTCCATCACCTAGCCGACAGGAGGTTTCGGAGATGACTCCGGAATTCGACAAGGCAGCAATCTTTGATCTCGCACTCGTTGCGATCAAGGAGCTCGTCGCAGAAGCAGAGGATCAGGTCCGCTATTTCGAAAAGGAGGCCGCCGGCTACCCCAGCAAGATGGAGTCCGCAAGCGACACAAACCGGAGCCAGCAGCAAGCTATGGCTCAGGCGGCACGCGACACCGTTGCCAAGTTCCAGGCTGGGCTCGGCGAGATGTCGCTCATGCCTGAAGGGTGGCACAAGAACAAGCACGATACCGTCCAGTTCTATACGTTGGCTATGCTCAGTGCAAGTACTGGCCGAGAGAAAGACGTGCTGGCCTTCATTGTTCCTGGCAAGACCGGGAAGACGATCGACTACGTCCCGATCCCGGGGACAGATCCGGTTACCATCACGGTTCTCGCGCAGGAGACTCCGCTCGCAGAAGCTCTCATGGGCAAGCGAGCTGGCGACACTGTCCGTATCGTCAACACGACCTACACGGTAGACTGGCTGCAATAGCAGCCACCACGCCCCAATTTCGAAGCACGAAGAATGTGCCCCGGAATCGGGGCGCTTTCTTTATCTGAAATAATTCAATATTTCATATGTTATAATCATCACATGGAACTAATCAAAGAAATTTATCCCGGAAATCACGAAGAGAAAAGACAATCTTACAAAATACGAAGAGCAGCAAGGGCGGTAGTCTTAAACGACAAAGGCGAGATCGCTCTTCTTCTTGTTGGTAAATACAGCATGCACAAACTCCCCGGCGGGGGCATCGATCCTGGCGAGTCAATTATGGAGGCCCTCGAACGAGAAGTGCTGGAAGAAACAGGCTGCGAAATCAAGGTTACTGACGAAATTGGCTTAATCATTGAATATCGCGATGAATTTGAATTCCTTCAGCTTAGTTACTGCTATCTTGCAGAGTTAACAAACAAAGTATGCGAACCAGAATTTACCGAAAAGGAAATCGCCGAGGATTTCTCCCTTGAGTGGATGCCGCTTTCTGATGCCGTAAATACAATCGAAAAAGAGCATCCTACAGGTCCAAGAAGTATTTTTATCCACGAAAGAGACCTCCTCTTCATCGAGAAGGCCCGCGAACTACTGGGAGAAAGACGTGGGTAATCTTTTTGGTACAGATGGGGTCCGTGGTATTGCCTATTCCGAGCTCACCCTAGAGCTAGCCACTAAACTTGGATTTGCAGCTGGCAAATTCCTGGCCAATAGTAAAGGAACTATAATTATTGGACGCGATACCAGAGGAAGTGGCGAAGACCTAGAACAGGCTGTCACTGCAGGCCTTTGCGCCCAAGGAATAGAGGTTGTAAGTTGCGGAGTTATCCCAACACCAGCTATCGCTTTTCTACTAAAAGAAACCGGGGCTTCCGGCGGTATCGTAATCTCCGCCTCCCATAACCCACCACAGTATAACGGGATCAAATTTTTCAACTCCGCTGGAGGAAAACTTTCTGATGTTGAAGAGGCAAAAATCGAAGATTTTGTCTTAAACCTAAATCCAAAGGATATTCCTACAAACACAGCCAAAGCGACCCAGATGGCCAAAGCCACTAAACATTACACCAGCCATGCGGTCAGTACCATCCATGGAGATCTTTCTGGCCTCACGGTAGCGATAGATTGTGGCCATGGTGCGGCATATAGAGCCACTCCCGAGGCTTTTCGTGTGCTTGGGGCAGATGTACACGCTATCAACGAAAGCTTCACTGGAGACGACATAAACGTGAATTGCGGCTCGACAAATTTAGGGCCCATCTCTGAGCTAGTGCGCAAGACCAATGCCGACTTTGGCTTTGCTCACGACGGTGATGCAGACCGCGTACTCGCAGTTGATGAGAATGGGGAAAATATCGACGGCGACTACATCATGGCGATTTGTGCCCGTCACCTGAAAGATCAAGGTAAACTCGCAAACGATACCGTCGTTACTACAGTTATGGCTAACATGGGGCTGGACAAGGCAATGGCCAAGCAAGGAATCCAACTAGTTAAAACCGACGTTGGTGATCGCTATGTGCTTACGGAAATGAAAAAAACAGGCGCTACCTTTGGAGGCGAACAATCTGGGCACATTGTCTTTTTTGAACACAACACCACAGGAGATGGACTCGTCACAGCTCTGCAACTCGCTGCAGCACTAAAAGAAAGTGGCAAAAAAATGAGTGAGCTTACGAAAATAATGCGTAAATATCCGCAAGTTTTAATTAATGTACCGGCCGCAAAAAAATCAGAGCTGTCTACAAACACAGCTGTACAGGATGTTATCCACCAGGAAGAGGCTAGGCTCGCCAATGAGGGACGTATCCTCGTTCGCCCTTCCGGAACCGAACCATTGGTCCGCGTGATGGCCGAGGCCGCTACCAAAGAAGCAGCAGAAGCTGCTGTTTCGAATATTGTATCCGTTGTCTCAACTGAACTAAACTAAGTAACCCTAAATCAATAAGAACTTACTTAAATAGACTTTACAAAAGTCTATTTTTGTTATACAATATCTCAGCTCATTCCAACCTCGTCCCGAAGGAGGGACATCATGACGAAACGGCGCAACGGCAAGAAAATGAAGGTCCCTGCCAACGCACCGAGGAAGAGTTACGCCATCGTACTCAACCAGAAGGGAAACATCCGCTACTGGGGAGTTTCGAGAATCGTACGAACCACCTTTGAGGGTGGCGAGAGAGTAATGACTCTTGTCACCGCAACAGGGAATCGCTTCCAGATGGCAGTTTCACTGGGACACAACCTCTACCCCAACAAGGGGGCTGCAGAGCTTGTTATGCCCCAGAGAGACCTACAGCTGCCGGCAGGGAGTCTGGTGGCAACAACTGGACCTGGCGCCGAACACCCCGGATACATCTCCATCGAGGAGTACAAGGGATACAAGCTCCCGCTCCAGAACACTCGCCGCTAAGGCATTGCCCCGCAAATGGCACCGGAAAACCCGTGCACTTTGCGGGTTTTCTTTTTTTATAAAACCCCGCCGGAGCGGGGTTTTATAGGTAATTATTGTTTGATGTAGATTGTTTTCTTGGCACTCTTTACTGAATCTGCAAGCCAAGTATTGAAGTCTTTCGTCTTGATTAGGATGTGTGAGGCCTTGATTTCGTCGCCCTTAACATCTGTTATCTTAATGATGTGATATCCATATACAGTCTTTACAACGCCACTAACTTCCCCTGATTTTAGAGCAAAGGCTGCCTTCTCGAATTCAGGAACCATCTTACCCTTACCAAAGTAACCAAGATCGCCGCCGTTTGAGGCGCTAGTGTCCTGAGAGTATTTCTTTGCAGTTTCGGCAAAGTCGGCACCAGCTTTTACCTTGGAAAGTACGTCCTCGGCTTTTTTCTTTGCATCTGCATTAACACTGTCATCCGAAGCATATTTATCGGCTAACATTTGTCTGAGCAATCGTGGTCGATAAATCTCTTCCTTAAATTCGTTTGGTGTGAGCTTGTAATACTGCTTCAAGACATCTGCAAAACTTTTCGTCCCACCGTTGCTCTTTACAAGCGCATCAAACTTGTCGTTCAAGTCCTTGGTGGCCAGTTTTACTTTGAGTCGAACTGCTTCATTTGAAACCAGTGCATCCTCTATAAGACGATTCATGGTATCTTTCTTCGCCTGAGCAAGAACCTTTTTACCATCCGCAGTCTTGAAATCTACTTTTTTAAATTCCTTATCGTAATTCTTAATCACATCGAGTTGCTCTAAATAGTCGCGATACATGACAAAACGGCCGTTTACATAAGCAGCAGGATAAGGAACCACCGAAACCGCTTTCGTAAAGCTATCATCCCAAGCAAAGGCATAAATACCAACGCCCATAACAATAAGAAATAGGGCTACTGCACTACCCGCAATCATGGCAATCCCCTTCGGATTGGCAAAATTCATTACTTTACTTTTCTTAGTACTTGACCCCTCTGAATGACGCTTCGGAAAAAGTTTCTTTACCTTACCAGACAGGGCGTTTCCTGCCGAAACAGGATTTCCAGCGACGTCAACAGTCGACTTTTTTGACTTAAAAGCCATAACCACTCCTTTAAGCTTACTTGCTTATAATTTTACAGATTTATCGAAAAGAGTACAACCACATTTTCGTTACCGCCGCTGTGTAGCAGAACCTAGGGTGCGAATAGTTTGAGCTATGTAATCTGGATCAAAAACAGGGGAAAGCATCATCTCCCTAGACTGTCTGGTAACAACCACAACTGCGCCGTGCCTCAGTATTGTAGACGCTATACCCTTACGCACGCTTCTAACCTCCACAATGTCCCTGGCATCTATCTCGGAATTTTCATGATGAAACAAGCCCATCTGTTCCGAGATCACAACTCTCATATTAGTAACCACATAAATGTCATAAAACCAGATTCGAAATAGTGCAAAAGCATATAACACCAAGGCTATATATAACCCAAGAGCAAAAAGAAATAAATATTCGTTTGCTCCAAAAAACAAGCTCAAGGAAGCTACAAATAGTAAGCAAACAGCAATAAGCAATTGCTTCCAAATAGCTACTGGGGACTTATGCGCTACTAGTAATATCTTTTCGCCTTCAAGAGGCACTATTCCTCGGGACATAAATTAAGTATAAATGAAATCCTTAAAATATTCATCGAGAATGATAGTCTTAAATTGTCACTCTTCCGAAATTACTCGTAAAATGCTAAGATATAGCCTGCCTTCGTAACCGACAAAAAAGAAATTTTTGTCGGAAAAGGAGGAACTGCGAAAGGGTGCAGACGCCATCTATTGATGAGCATCCAACCTCTAGAGCAGCCTCCGACGCGCGCCCGTAGCTCAGTTGGATAGAGCGAGACACTCCTAACGTCTAGGCCAGAGGTTCAATTCCTCTCGGGCGCACCAAATTTTTATCAGGGAGAAATTATGATTAGAGCGATTCTATATGACGTTGATGGCGTTATTGTTAGTACGGGTTTCTTTTCGGAAAGATTTGCCAAGGAATACCAAACACCAATCGAGAGGCTATTACCCTTTTTTAAGGTTGTTTATGGCGATTGCCAGCTCGGGAAAGCCGACCTTTATACAGAGCTCGACAAAGTAAAGGATGATTGGGGCTACCCAGGGGATACAAGTGAACTGATCGAATACTGGTTTTCTGACATTCTCCCAAACCTGAACAAGGAACTTATCGATTCGGTAGTCAAACTACGAGACCAAGATACCAAATGCTATATCGCTACCAACCAAGAAATAAACCGTGCCGAGTATCTCTGGGAAGACGCTGGACTCAGTAATTACTTTGATGGAATTTTTGCTTCATATGAAATAGGCGCCAAAAAGCCCAGCACTCAATACTTTGACTACGTTACCAACAAGCTACAGATGTTACCCGAGGAAATCATCTTTTTTGACAGCGACCCTAAAATCGTTGATGCGGCAAGTGCCTATGGTATGCGGGCATTCCTCTACTCTAGCTTCGAAGAATACAAACGAATCCTAGCAAATTTATAATCTAAAAGCGGCCCCTGGGGCCGCTTTTTTATAATACTATTTGACGTTTTTTACGCGACCCCAGTCGTTACCGTACATTACCTCTGCAGTGATCATGTCGTATTCGATGATTTCCTCAGGCTTAAACCAAAGGGCAATCTCGGTCTTGGCTTCCTCAACGCTACCCGATGCGTGTACGATGGTGCGTACTACACGTCCTGCCTTGTCGGCCAGCTCATAAGAATCTACCGTAAGGTCACCACGGATAGTGCCAGGAGCAGCATCTAGTGGATTTGTGGCGCCAACAGTCTTGCGTCCGATCTGTACTGCGTGTGCCCCTTCCCAGATCATACAAATGATTGGGCGATTTAAAAAGTGATCGACGAGGTTGTTGCGGATTACAGTCGCTACCTCCTTTGGAGTTTCCTTCATGGTTATCCCGCGACTAGCTGCACCTTCGATCGCTTTAGTGCCTGTTGGGATGTACCAATCATCACTATCTGGATAATGCTGACCTACTATGTCAGCGGTGGCTACCATCATCTTCATTGCTGCGAGCTTGAGACCACGCCTTTCAAATCTAGTGATAATCTCACCGATTAAATGACGCTGAATCCCCTCAGCCTTAATCGCAATAAATGTCTGTTCCTTTGTCATCTCTTTCCTTTTCTGCCGCAAGGACTTTATTTACTTTTTAACTCCAGTATTTTAGCAAATTCTGCTTCGTTTTTAAAGGGTCCGATGAGCGAAAGGCAAACCCGGTCGAAATTGAGCAATTTTTCCGCCACTGCGTGGACTTGTTCTAAGGTTATCGCTTCAATCGTGGCAATTCTCTCTTGCAGATTTGCGAGAGTAATCTCATACAAGGACATCATGGCATTTACCTCACTTCGATACTCACTATCTTCGTATTGGAGGGTAAGCATCCCGGTGGCAAAATCCTTGGCTCTACGCAGTTCTTCTGGAGAAACATTCCCCAGTACTCCCTGATACACATCCGCCATTACGCTAGCAGCCTCCACCGCTTTCTCGTTATTGACGCTGGCAAACGTTGCAAACGCGCCGGTATCGTACATATTGTCGCTATAAGTGCGAATATAGTAAGCAAGCCCTCGGCGCTCCCTCACTTCGCTGAACATCCTAGAGCTCATATTGCCACCCAGAATAATCGAGAGTAACTTTGCAACTTCCATCTCCCCATCGTTCATAGCCACCCCCGGGAAACCGATCGCCATATGAGTCTGCTGGGTGTCCTTGTATTCAATGTTTACTTTTTTTACTGCATGCTCTATCTCGGGAAGGAAAGCTGTCTTCTGGGCCGGAACGGCTGCAAATAATTTCTCCAGCTGCTCAACGATTCCTGAGGGCACAGCACCCGCAATCGAAATATATAAGTTCTCGGCGACATAATGCTTGTCCCGATATTCGTGAATTTCCTTGGCATGAATTCCAGCGAGCGACTGCTTGGTCCCAGTCACATTCTGCGCCACCTGCAAGTTGGTATAGAGTGACTCCTCGAAGTTATCCATAATCTTGCGTCTTGGATCATCCTCATACATGTTTATTTCTTCGACGATTGTTCCGCGTTCGCGATCAACCTCTTCGTCGAGAATAATCGGGCTTGTTGTCATCTCACTTATAATCGAGAGGGCTCGATCAAAGATGTACTTGCTTCCCTTCACGTAATATCCCGTATACTCCTTGGAAGTAAAGGCATTATACATAGCGCCAAGTGAATCCAGTTCTTTGTTTAACAACTCTGCAGTTGGGAAACTCGGGATTCCCTTGAAGGCCATATGCTCCAAAAAGTGTGATATCCCCCAGATGTCGGGAGTTTCGTTACGGGAACCGGTGCGAATGAGGACCAGCAAGGTAAACGATTCGGCCGCTGGAACTTCGTCGGTAATAACTCGAATGCCGTTCTTTAGTTTTGTCGTTACGATACTCATTTCACCACCGCCTTGAAACCGAGAGTGATAATCAGCACAGCAGCCCCTGCAACCATTGTTCCGGCAAACATCAAAGGCAATGACTTCTTCGGTGGTACATTAAAGACGAAAGCTGCAAGAGCGGCACTCCAAGCACCAGCTAGCGGAATTGGCAAAGCCGCAATGATAAATACTGTTGCATCCTTCAGAGTCTCTATCTTCTTACTATGCTTATCTCGGGCATAGTGAAAAAGCTTAGCAAAGAACCATTCAAAGAAGCGGATATGTTTACGCAAAAAGTCCGAAACTGGCCCCAAAAGATACACAATCACGATAGTCGGAGCAAATGAGCCAATGACACAGAGGACGTAGGCAAACCAAGGTGACATTCCATAAGAGAAAATTGCGATTGGGAGTGCGCCACGAAGCTCGATTATTGGCATCGCCGCCAAAACAAAAACAATCAGGGAATTTAGTAACATGCTATCCTTTCAATAAATAAACTATCAAAACAACCGCCGCCAAGGCGAAACGATACCAAACAAAGACGTCGAAATGCTGTTTACGCACCAGGCTCAGCAGCAGACGGATAGCTAGTATCGAGGAGATTACCGCAGCGAACATCGCAACCCAGAACGGGAACGATGCCACCATGGAAGCATCAAGCTTCGTTACCTTTACCAGAGCGGCACCAGCGATAATCGGCGCCGACATCAGGAAGGAAAAGCGTGCTGCTTCCTCACGCTTAATTCCAGAGAAGAGCCCTGCAGTAATAGTGGCTCCAGACCTAGAAACACCCGGGATTATCGCCACCGCTTGCGCTAATCCAATGACTACAGCGTCACGAACCCGAAGCTCCTTGAGCGTGCGTCCGCCTTTATCGGTATGATCCGCAAAGTAAAGTAAAACACCCGCCACGACCAGGGTAAAGGCAATTAAAAGTGGGTTCCGAAATGTACTCTCGGCCAAATCCCCCAGGAGAAAACCAAAGATTGCCCCAGGGACACTAGCTACAAACAACAAGCCTGCAAGCTTTTGGCTCTGTGAGGTCACCTTACGCTCCCTGGCAAGTTTTAGGAGCACTGCCGCCATATCTGCCCAATCACGCCAAAAGTAGCCTAGAATGGCCGCTAGGGTGCCCAGATGTAAGGCAACGTCAAAGGCAAGTCCCGGGTCGGTAAATCCAAATAGATATGGGAAAAGAACTAGGTGGGCTGAGCTCGATATTGGCAACATCTCCCCAAAACCCTGTATCAGTCCAAAAATAATAGCTGTAGGTATATTCATCTTATGTATTTTAGCAAGTTTGAACTAGAAAAGCCACGACCGAGGAATATCTGCCAAAGATTCGCACCTTATTCTAGAATGAATGAGAGTCTTGTTCTTCGAGTTACCATCGAGAGAACCAGTACACACGAGACGGCAAGCAGCATATTGAGTAAGATATTAAGCAGGCTTGCCCCCGTTGCCGGCAGAGTAGTAGCACCACTCTCCGAGACGGTATCACCATTTGTCCCCGTAGTATTTGTGCCTGTGCTCGTAGTTGACGCCGCCTGTAAGATAGCATATTCAGAGAAATGAGTAGTATCAACTGTAATCGCGCTAGTAGTGTGCGACAGCTCCTCTACTGTACTCCACTGACTACCAGTCCAATAAGCAACGACATCTCCGGATTGATAAGAATAGCCACTAGGGTAAGGAATCGTCAGGCTCAATTTAAAACCAGAACTAAACGGCTGCTTTGCCTGGTCGTAAGCCGTGATGTCATATGCCGATAGTACCTTCTTGCCGCTTGGGGCAGTATTTCCACTCGTCACTGAAACTACATTTAGGTCTAGGCCCGTGATGGTATCATCAGTGCTGAGGTTTCCCCCAGCATTCCCTGTATCTGCATCGTGAAAGCGAAAACTCACTCCTCCGATTACATAAGTCTGTTCAGTATTCGTGACGTCATAGGCCTGTCCTAACTCGTTGACAGTGTCGAAGTAATGAC
Organism: uncultured Candidatus Saccharibacteria bacterium; assembly: GCA_964501135.1. Taxonomy (GTDB): domain Bacteria; phylum Patescibacteriota; class CPR2; order UBA1875; family CAIMLA01; genus JBGSPL01. The sequence goes on along the minus strand of CAZCRI010000001.1, from coordinate 91,195 downwards.
CTGCCTGCTCATTTGTCGTCCAAGTCCAACCTGTAAGTAAGTTCCCGGATGTGTCCTTTACATTCTCTGCGGTTACAAAATACCTTGTGGAATACTGTAGGCTCCCACTTGGATTCAAGGTTATGGTCTTGTCACCATTTGAAAGTGCTGGGGTGGCGAGGGTAACTGCCACAGGAGGCAGCGGACAGACTGCATAACTGTCCGTAACGCATTTCCAAACCTTTACGTTTGCAGCCGAAACCGTTGTCGGATCAAGGGCTTCATTCGCAGTCAGGATAACGTTGCCCGACACTCCACTTGGCGCCGTCAGAGTTAACGTCGGCGCGGTAGCATCTGCAGCTGTTACAAAGGTTGCATCAGCGGATTGAACCGCATTACCAGCCGTATCTGTGGAAATCACACGAAAGTGGTAGATGGTATTTGCCAATAACCCTGACAAAGTCAGTGTATGGTTATTCCCAGAATCTGTATACACCCTTGTCACTGGTGACCAGATATCGTAGGTGTCAGGATGAGCTGTGAAGTACGTGTGAGTTGCCGCTGAAACACTATAAGTAGCTGCTTCATCTGTATGCCATGTAAAAGTTGCTGCCGAATCAGTAACGCTGGAATAATTTACTGCTGAAATTACCGGAGCAGAGCTATCTGTAGCCACTGTACCAAAAGTAAAATCGTGACTGTCGACGTCAGTGCTTGTCCACCCGGTTACCGTATTACCATTAGCATCAATTACTCCCTCTAATACTATCGAGTACTTGCCGTTCGTAGTGAAGTAGTTGGCAATTGTTTCACCGGGATCAAAGATAATGGTTTTTGAGGTCGCTTCATAAGTGGCGGTTGCAAAACTAGCCTTATCAGCCCATACGGAATTGCTATATTGCACGATCCTAGCCGTAGTGTGGCTTATGGTAGCTGAGTTTAGGTCAACATTCGATTGAACCACAACCAGAGAATTGCTTACTGTAGTACCAGTGTCGGCGATCGGTACAACGCGACTTAGGGTTGGCGAAGCCGCTCGAACAAAACCCTTACGCACCACACTTAGAAAGGGACTAAGGGCCTGAAATACGAAAAATAACAAAAGAAAAAGGGCAAATCTCTTCTGAAAGCCTCTTTCAAAAAGTTCGTTGTTTATTCTGGAGCTATAGTAGGTTATTGATAAACCCTTGCGACTCCTAGTGCGTCGAATCATACCCCTCCACGTTAAGCAGCCATATCCTTCACTGCAATCAATAAAATTATTATGGTGCCAAGAGGATACTTTGTCAACGCACGAACGAAAACACTGCACTTTGTGTCGCACAATATGTTCCAAACGAGTATATTAGTATTATGGATCTAGAAGACCTAATCAATGAGTTTCTAGAATACTGTGAAATCGAGCGTGGGCACAGTGAACTTACTATACGCAATTATGAGCACTATCTTGGCAGATTTCTCGCGTTTGCCCAAAAAGAAAAACGTCGAGAGAATATTCGCCCTGGCGATGTTACGGCAAATCTCGTTCGTAAATATCGGTTGTACCTAAACCGACTGGACAGTGGCCGCGGGGAAAGTCTGGAGAAGATAACCCAGAATTACCATGTAATAGCCCTGCGTGCCTTTCTAAAGTATCTCGCGAAGCGTGACATACCTTGTCTGGCTGCGGAGAAATTGGAGCTCTCTGGGGCTAGTAAGAAGTCTTTTACCTTTCTAGAAATCACCGAGGTCGAGGAACTTCTAAGGGCACCCGAGAAAAACCCAAATAAAAATAACGAGATTACGCTGAGAGATAAAGCTATCATCCAGACCCTCTTTTCCACTGGGCTCCGGGTTAGTGAACTTACTGCCCTCGACATCGATGACATCAATCTCGAACGTGGCGAATTTATGGTCCGGGGCAAGGGAGACAAGGAACGGATTGTCTTTCTCTCCGACGCAGCCAAAGACGCCATTTCTGACTATCTCAAGATCCGATCCAGAGATGAGAAACCCCTATTCACTCACGTTGGTGGACTCAAAGACAGTGAAGAAAACGGTGAGTATATGCGCCTTACTCCCCGCAGTGTTCAGCGAATTATCAAAAAGTACACGAAACTAGCCGGTATCATCAAGGATGTTACTCCGCACGTTATGCGCCACAGTTTCGCCACCGACCTTTTAATAAACGGGGCTGATCTACGAAGCGTTCAGGAAATGCTCGGCCACTCCAGCATCACAACAACGCAAATATATACTCATGTCACCAACAAGCAACTACGAGAAGTCCACAAGGCTTTTCACAGCAAATAGTTCTAAGGAGTATAGTTGCACTGGGGATTCTCAGAATCTGCGTCAGCAACAGCTCCATTACCTGCCTCATCCACGTCTAGGCAGAAGCGGTCAAACTTTATTTCACTCTTTATCGCCGAACCAGTAATTTTCACGGCTGGGAAAGTATAATAGCTGTTGTTTCCGGTGTAGGTATGGTGAATTGAGTACAGATTAAAGGTAAATGTCTGTCCCGCCGAGATTGTACCGGTTACTGCGGGATTCCCCGAACCCAGTAAGTCAACCCAAGGATCTAGGCCGGTCAGTGATTGAACCACAGAATATGTACTTTGACCGCTACCAGAAGCTGTGAGAACCAGTGTCCCCACGGGATCACCTGCATCATTACTTCGATTTAATGTAGCCGTAATTGTCGGCATAGTAGTATTTCCCGGGTAAGAAATGAAACGAGTAATATTCACATCACCGGTCGGATCACTAACAACTTCGGCCGGAGGCGCGGCAATCGCTGCTGTTGTTGTAATCCCGGACCACCTAAAGTTGGCTATAGCACCATATTTTGAATCAACGTTATACTTGTGATAATATATCGTGCTAATTTTTTCATCACTTACGCTCACGCTGCCTCCCTCGATAGTAAGTTTGGCATTTTCTGCACCCATTAGGTTCGGTGCGTCTGGATCAAAACGAACCGTTTTGGTACCACTGCACACGTATTTCCCAGAGGTTTCCGAAAGCGAATAAACATCCATCTTGAAGGCAACCCCCTTGATATATTGAAGCGAGATTCTAGTGCCAAATGGCCTACTCAGAGTAGTAGTATCGACAGGAATCGTTGTATTCGTCGTTTTTGTGCCATTCGAAGACGCAATATCAAAGCCATTCGCGAGTAGCTCTACACCAACGTAAGAGTCGTTAACAATATTTTTAAATTTTAATATTTTCGTATCTAAGGGGTTTGCAGGCTCTGGTTGCCAATAATAGAACTCCGCTGAAAAGCTGCCGTTTATTGTCAACTTATCTTCAAGCCGATTTTGGCTCGAAGTTACTGTATCGTTATTATAAGCAACCTCGGAAGTACTCTTGCCGAGCGAATACTCGATGCTGCGATTTACTGTACCAGAGCTCCCCCGGCTCAAAATAATATAATCTGCACCAGCACAGGTTTTTGCTGTAATTTGGTCCAGAGAGCAACCGGCCGTAATCGTCACCTTGTAGCTTACCTCATTTTTGGTGTCCGTTATCTTGAAAGTACCGCTTTCATATGGTCCTAGGATATTACCAGACGAGTCCCAAAGTGCTTCTGCCATATTCGTGGTTGTGAAACAGCCACCGGACACACCCCTGGAGGCCAGACACCACTTTGCCCACGTTACACCCGACTCTGCAGCTGCATAAGCCCTCGCTGAATCATCCATGCGGACACTCATCTGAGACTCCTTAACGATTGCTGTCGACATTGTAGTCGCCACAATCATAAGAACCCCACAAACAATTACAGTCCAAACTAAGGATGCTCCCCTCTGTCTCATTTTACATTCTCCAGAATGATTACATTGTCTAGCTTAATCTCGGGATCATTATCCGAGCGGGTATTTTTGATCACCATACGTAGACTCAGGGTAGGTGGAATACTCTTCTCGTAAGTAAAAAATCCTTCGCCATTTACTTTGGTTATCTCATAAGTACTAGTTCTAGTCCCGGTTAGGAGCTCTTCTTTATTGCAAGCAATGTTGGTATCATATTCCCCCTCTGCATAATTATCTGTACCTAGACACGAATAGTACATGAAACTCGCCGATTGTTCGTCTTCTAGAACAAAAATCTTCTGAACCTCCCTGCTTCCAGCATCATCGAAATAATCTAGTACTAGCTTATTGTGATCCGAGGAAACCGTGACCACATCCGCTTCCTTTGCAAAGCGATAGACTGTCTCGTAGATTAGGCGCGCTTTCTGCTGAGTATTCTTCATATCTACCATCAATGTCTTCATCCGAGCTACGGCAGTAAAACCACCAATTGCCAAAGTCACCACCACGGTAAATAGCGTTACTGCGATTACGAGCTCAATAATGGTCATACCTCTCTTTTGTACTATCATCTTGCAGCCTGCAATTTACTGATTACATAACTCTCAGGGCCTAACCCCCTTGAAACCCATCGGACATGAGACTCAACAACCACAAATGCATTATCTCCGAGTAGTCCAATACTTGCCTCCTCTGCTGCGCTTGGTTTGCGAACAGAAATATAATCACACTTTGTAGGATCTACGGCTATTTTATCTAAATATTCTTTAAGATTGCCGTCACTAACTTGTTTGCAACCTCCGTCGGGGACAATATCTCCGCTCACAGGTGTTGCAACATCTCCAACGGTAATACCAATCAAACAACTGCCACTCTGAAGTTCTCCAGCTCCGCCAACTACATATGTGTTTAGCTTGCTCTGGGCCAGAGATACGGCCTCCATGCGAAGTCTAGCGTCATTATTCAGGGCAACCGACGAGACAATCATAGTGACTACACCCGCAAAGAGAAGTGACAAGATGCCACAAGCCACCACAACCTCGACTATACTTTCGCCTTTTCTACTCACTAATCCCCGCCTGTCCGTTATTCTCTACCGTTATCGCCTTCGTGGAGCCACGAAAAGATATGTTTATGTCTATCTTTGCCTTTATGCTATTTGCATTCCCTGCACTTGCATATCGAAAATCATAAGGTATCACGTCTAAAGTAGAACAATAGGCAGCATCGTCAGTTTGACATAAATTCGTCTGATCCTTGGTAGAGGCAAAATATCCACCAAATGGTGCCGTATAAATCAAAGAGACCGAATCTGGGTTTGTCCCTGTATCCTCCGGTATCAAGCTATCCACAGAATAACTTGCGATTGCTGTCTCTCCAGCCATCTTAGTTAAGACAAATTTATCCGTCTTGCCGATTTCCTGAATATAAAACGAAGAAACTCCCTGACCGTCCTGTGACTTAGTCACCGTTACACCCCAAGCAACTGGATAGATGGTCTGGCCAGTAGTTGCGTCTTTTACCGAAGCCACAGAGAATGCTTTGTTTTGTGCCTCTCTGATCTGGTTCAGGATACTCTCTGCCGCACGATCCGCGATAACGCCATTGTTAATGCCGACCATAGCCAAAATACCGAGTACGGACATCATCGCCATTATCGCCATCACAACCATGATCTCAACGATTGTGAAACCACTTTTCTTGCTTTTTAGTATTGTAATCATGCCCTCCTAGCCTAGGAATATTCTAACATAACCATCAGCTATTTGCTGTGAAAAAAGTAGGGCAAAGTAGACCCCAGCTATCAGAAAGGGGCCGAAAGAAATTTCTGACTTTAGCTTTGTGCGCTTGTTGAGAACGAGCAGAAGTCCCACGACAGAACCGACGATAAACGAAAAGTACATCGAGATTATGGTACCTGGCCATCCTAGTAGCAGGCCGATCAAGAAGGCCAGCTCGATATCCCCAGCCCCCATCCACTTGCCGCGCGAAACCGCCCAGATTAGTCCAAAGGGCAGTGCTGCCCCGAGAGCCGTATAGATATATAGCTGTAACACCTGCCACCCCGCGAACCCATCCACGGTGTAAACCGCCAAAACAAGTGCCACTGCTGCAGCCAGATAAACATATCCCGATAATACATATCCTGTCTTATAGTCGTGTAAGGCGACCAAAATAAGAACAGTAGAAACTATTGCAGCCCCAAGCAACAACAAAAAGGCATAATATATTCCCACAGGAGTTCCAATCAATAACGATTGTATTCGTCCTGCTATCCCATAAGAAAAGGCCATAATAACCAAAGAAAAACCGCTAATAACTTCTACGATCGGATATTGAGCAGAGATAGGTTCTTTACAATACCTACATTTGCCACCAAGCCCAATCCAAGAAAATACCGGAACCAAGTCATACCACGCAAGCAGATGCTTACACTTTGGACAAAATGACCGACCTCCAATAGAAATATTTTTTTCTACCCGATACTCTAGGGCATTTACAAAAGAACCAAGTACTAGACCTAAAATAAATATAAATAGATATAACATATATAGCATTACTTAATTATAATCGGAAACTGATAAATAGGATAGCTCTGCCACGCCCTTTTGTTACGACCTAGCGAGATTAGCCCTGATAATAGTAGAAATATAAAAAGAGGCTACCGAAGCAACCTCTTTATGTTAGATTGTATTACTCTGCTGCAACGCCTAAATCGGTATTACTAAATGCATAGTCCCCTGACTGCATATTGGCTGAAGTGACGTCACCGTTTACCTGGATAACATCCTCGAAGGAAGTCCAAGCGTTACAAGCAGCGTTTGCTGTTAGTATTGCGTAAGCAGACTGCTGTACACGTACTGCACCGCCGCCTTCTCTTATTCCACCGCTATTACAAGGTGCGTCTGTGCTAACCCCCGTAGATAGGCTTGTCTTCAAAAGATCATTAGCAGTAATGGCACTCAAACTATAGGAACCGCAAACAACCTTTGTCCCTGCAGCTGCAGCTTCTGATGTCGCATCACAGTAGCGACGGTTCTTGGCAAAAGTACTCTCAAGTGCCGTCTGAACTGTCTTGGCATTTGAACGATGTGCCGTTTCAGTTGCTGTTGTTCTAGCAAGCTGGATAGCTCCAATGATAAGAGTTGCTAGTACGGCAATAATTGCCATTACTACCATCAGCTCTATCAGGGTAAAACCTTTTACTTCTTTTCTTAGTGTCATTTTCCCTCCGTTGTTATTACTTATAAGTATAAAACTAACTACCCGAGTGTCAAGCTAGAAAATCTTACCGATGTTATAAACTGGCATCATCACGGCGACCAGGATAACCGCAACGATACTACCCATGATTACAATAATAAATGGCTCCAGGATGCTGGTGATACTACGGATAAAGTTGTCTACCTCGTCGTCAAAGTAATCAGCGAGATTACTAAACATCGCATCCATCTCTCCAGTCTGTTCTCCCACACTGACCATCTGCGGCACAATTGGCGAAAAGACACCGCTATCACGGAGCGGCTTTGATAGGGGCTTGCCTCCTTTAACCTCTTTTGCCGCTTCATAAATTGCCTCGGCTACGACCACATTACCGACTGCACTAGCGGTAATGTTAAGAGAGTCCAGCAAGGAGACACCCGAGCCTACGAGCCCTGCCATGGTTCGCGAAAACCTTGCTGCATAAAGACTTCTAAGGAATGGCGCCAAGATCGGAAGCTTCAAACGTACGTTATCCCAAATGTATCGCCCTGGTTTTGTAGTAAGGTAAAAACGCAAAAATACTGCAGCCATTACAATTGCGAAAATGACAAATACCCCATAATTCGCCAGGAAATGACTCGTCGCCAAAAGTGACCGAGTAATTGCCGGTAGGTCAGAGTTAAAGTCCTTGTACAGCTTCTCCATTTGTGGCATTACATACACGGTCATCAGAGTCACAACGATTGCTACCACTCCAAGGATAAAAAGTGGGTACGCTAGTGCACTACGAACCTTCTTGAGCATTTTGTAGTCTTTTTCAATACTATCAGCGAGCCGAATCAGCACCTTATCCAAAGTACCGCTAGCCTCTCCTGACTCTACAAGAGCAATGTCGATGCGAGTAAATACCTGTGGGAAGCGAGAAAAGGATGATGATAGCGACATACCACCTTCGACGTCACCTACAATTTTAGCAATAATCTGCTGCAGAGCCTTTGCCCTAGTTTGTTCCGCTATGGTCTCGAGAGCCTGAGTAATCGGGAGGCCGGCCGAAAGCGTCGCCGAAAGCTGCCTAGTAAAGAGCAGCTTCTCCTTCATGCTCACACGGTTGAAAATCGTGAGTCCGGCCTCTTGCTGCATAGAGATTTCAATCGGGTATAGCTTCTTGCCGCTGAGAACCTTCGCTGCTGCCGACTCGTTCTGCGCCTCTATCTGCCCTTTGACAAACTCGCCGTCACTATTTTTCGCTTTATAACTAAATGTAATCATTTTTCACTCACTTAACCGTGCATCAATCGCTCAAACTCAGAAGGGTCGATACAATAACCGCGCGCCTCCTCCGAGGTAATAGTACCTGACTTAACCGCAGAAACCAGAGCCTTATCCATAGAGATCATACCCTGATCTGCGCTTGTCTGGATTACCGCATCAAGCTGATGTGTCTTACCTTCACGAATGATATTACGCACGGCAGGCGTACTTACCATAATTTCCGCCACAGCTTGGCGTCCGCCACCAATCGTTGGTACTAGACGTTGAGAAACCACACCCTGCAGAATATTGGAGAGCTGTACACGGACTTGCTGCTGTTGGTAAGGAGGAAAGACATCAATCATACGATCAATAGACTGTGCTGCATTATTTGTGTGTAGAGTAGCTAGGACCAAGTGTCCCGTTTCAGCGATAGTAATCGCCGCCGAAATAGTCTCCAGGTCACGCATCTCTCCGATAAGAACAACGTCTGGATCTTCGCGAAGAGCACTACGAAGCGCTGCCGAGAACGATCTAGTATCATAATGAACTTCACGTTGCTCAATAATAGATTTCTTATGACTATGAGTGTACTCGATTGGGTCTTCGATTGTGATGATGTGCATCCCTTTGCCTATATTGATTCGGTCAATCATTGCGGCCAGGGTGGTAGATTTACCAGAGCCGGTAGGACCGGTGACTAGGACCAATCCTCGTGGAATATCTGTAAAATTATTTATAATCTGAGGAAGCCCCAACTCTTCGGTACTTTTGATCTTTGCTGGAATTAAGCGGAGCGCTAACCCAACGTTACCTTTCTGGTGGTAAGCATTTGCACGAAAACGAGCAATGTCACCAAAGGCAAAAGAGAAGTCCACTTCCTTGTCTTTCAGAAGAATATCTTTCTGTATATCGTCAACTACCGAAAAAATCAGCTGTTCAATGTCTTTCTCGTCAAGGGCCGGAAACTGAGTCATTGGGGAAATAGCACCATCAATACGCAATATTGGACTAGCACCAACTGTCAGGTGTAAGTCCGAGGCATTCTTTTTTACTACTTCTTCTAGTAGAGTTTCAATTTTTAGTTCCGGCATCTTCCCTCCTGCATTCTGCTATTATCATAACAGAATATATGATTACTATCTAGGAAATAGGTCCTAATTTTCGGCGGCTTTCGCAACAACTTCTTCAATACTGGTAACACCGGTGAGAGCCTTCAGAAAACCATCTTCTCTCATCGTTACCATTCCTTCGGAAATTGCTTGATTTTGGATATCTAGCGTCGTTGCATGCTGCTGGAGTAGCTTCTCCATCACCGGAGACATCGCAAAAACCTCAAAGATACCGATTCGACCGAGATAACCAGTATTCATACATTGATCACACCCCTTACCTCTGTAAAGAGTTATCTTTGTGTCTTCAGCAAATGGTAGCCCTGTATATCCAACCATATCCTCCTTTGCCTTATCTGGATGGACTTTGCTCGGTAGATACTTACCAACCGTCTTTCTAATAGCCTGAGCCAGGTTCTCCGGAGCTTCGTACGCTTCCTTACAAGATGGACAAATCTTACGCACTAGTCTCTGCCCAATAACAGTACTGACTGTACTAGCAATCAAGAAGGGCTCAATTTCCATATCAAGTAGACGAGGTAGTACCCCAGACGCACTGTTGGTATGGAGCGTAGATAGCACAGTATGTCCAGTAAGGGCCGATTGAACGGCCAAATTAGCCGTTTCCGCATCACGAATTTCACCAACCATTATGATATTTGGATCCTGACGCAGGATAGACCTGAGACCTGAAGCAAAGGTGAGGCCCACACCATTATTTATCTGTATTTGATTTACACCATCTACCTGGTACTCAACCGGGTCCTCGAGGGTAACGATATTTACCTCTGGTCTATTCATTTTATTGAGGAGGGCGTACAAGGTAGTAGTTTTACCAGAGCCGGTAGGACCAGTAGAGAGGACCATTCCGTGTGGTCGCTTGGCGCCGGCCGAAATAATCTTGAACGCTCGTCCATAAATACCGAGGTCATCCAGTGTTATTAGTCCACCACTCTTATCAAGTAAACGAATTACGATTTTCTCGCCATAAATTGTGGGAGAAATTGAAACACGAAGGTCAATGTCCTTGCCGGCGCTTTTTAAGTCGAATCTACCATCCTGTGGGACTCGGTGTTCGTCTATCTTCATGTTCGAAAGAATCTTGATGCGAGATACTAGAGCAGGGTGTATATGGAGGGGCAGGTTCATCTCATCATGCAAAATACCGTCCACTCGATACCGAACTTTCACCGTTTTCTCTCGAGGCTCAATGTGGATATCAGAAGCCTTGGAACGTGCCGCATAATCTAGGATTGTGTTTACCGCCCTAGTTACTGGTGCGTCTTGAATCAAGTTGTTTTCATTGTCGGCAGAGCCTGCGTTTTTGTCGGCTGCGGTATCCGATTGGCTTCCACCTAAATCTCTACTTACTTCAGAGCTGATGTCTTGATATTGATCAAGAACGTTGCGAATACTCTCTGCAGAAGCCATATATGCTGCGGCCGTCATCTTGCTCTTCTTTTCGATAAAATCTATCGCTTGTACGTTATTCGGATCAATCATGGCGACGTTGATCTTATTATCAGAGATACCAAAAGGTACTGCCTGAAATTTTTCTGACAGATCCTTTGGGATATATTTCAGAACCGCGCTGTCTACCTTGAACTTAGTAAGATCAACATAAGCAAGACCGCGGCTGACCGCAGAGGCCTTCACAATATTCTCCAAGGAGATGATTTTCATATCAGAGAGCACATCTTCGAAGGTTTTCCCCGAACGTGCGCTTTCTATTTTGACCAAATCAATCTGCTCAGGCGTAATCAACTTGAGTTGTGCTAGTACATCCTCAAATTTTTGCTCGTCTTTGGTATACACTTCTAGTTCAGGGGACCAAATGGATTTACTCGACCTATATTGTCAAGCGATGCCTCCCCGTAGTCCTTGTATTTCTTAATTTTACTTAGCGTCTCTTCATCGAAGTTCCCGGTAATCGTGTTTGTTTCACTCTGTGTACCTGTAGTTTTTTTAGTGCTCTTTACAGACGTTGCTTTAGGAAAGAGCATAGTATACATAAAGTAAACGGCTGCTATTAGCACCACGCCAGAAACTGCGGCTAGACCTATCTCTTTTTTCGTCATCACTTTGTCCTCGCATAAGATTTAGCGGTAATACTTACCGAAAGTTGCCCGGCCTCAGTAGAGCTAATCTTCAAATTTTCGATAGAAAGTAACCTCAGAGCATCTTTGGAGTTAGCTATAAACTGCTTAAGCGCAAAGTAAGTCGGCATTTCCACTGGAATAGAATATGTATTCTCGGCAACACCACTAAAGGTGCTTTTTGCCGGCGCCTGTGTATTGGTTTGAGATACCGACTTTAGGGTGCCCCCACTATCTTTGGCGAGAGTATCGAGCTGAATAAATAGCCTCCCAATGTCTGCCTGAGTAGGCAAAGCATTCGTAATAGTTTCGGAATCTTTTGTCAGCTGGTCTTCCTGATCCTTGAGCCCCAAGAGAACACTCTCTCGTTTCTTCATTTCAGCTAGTGTCGCCGACTTTGCCTGCTTTTCCTTGTCCATTTTACCAACCGTCTCAAGAAGTGGCTTTACGATAAAAATACCAGCTAGTAGTAATGCTACGGCGGCACCTGAAGCAACTATAACGGCGTAGTTGTACTTAATTACTTGATCTTTTACCATACCACCGCCTCGTTCAAATTAAATTTCGCTGAAAATGTTACTCCGATAGTCTCGTCCTTGCTGTAGCCGCTGACCACTACGTCGGTAAAGTAATTTTGATTGTCTGGATCCTTAGCGTTAGAAAAAGAAGTAATAAAGCGATCGATCGATTTAACTTCTTTACCTTTTAGAGATAACGAAACCCGACCGCCATCAACCGCGAAGTTTGTGATCTGAATATCGGAAGGTGTGAATTTTTCAAAATGTCCCAGCAGGTTGTTCCAATCCTTGCCGCCATTAATAATCCCTTTTATGTTTGATAGACCGTTCTCGAGATTCGAAACTGTAGTTTCAAGGTCCTTCATGGTATCAAGGCTATCCTGGACTTTAGTAATATCCTTTTCAATCAGGCTTTTTTGGGTTGTCAGTACTGCAGCATATGCGGCCAGAGACATCACCGCCGCAACAGTTGCAATACCGAGCACAATCGCGGCCGAAGTAACCATCTTATTGGTCTGCGCAATCTTAATCTTCTTTTGGCGAACCTCTGGGATCAGGTTAATCTTACTCATCTAGTTCTCCCTCATTGCCAAGCCAACAGCAACCGCAAACTCTGGTGCATTCTGGTTTAGCTTTTCTGTTACATCGGCATTTGCAATAACATTTACCCAGGGGTTACCATAAGAAACCTCTAGCCCTAGGGTGGCCTTGATATAGTTGCCCAGTTCAGGCATACGGGCTGTGCCACCGGTCAGTATAATCTTGGTAACACTACTGCCATACTGTTCAGCGTAAAACTTTACCGAGCGCTCAATCTCTTCGGTAATTGTAGAAAGAATTGGTTGCATTGTACGGAACACCTGACCCTCGAGTTTATCCTGAGAAAGACCAAATTTGCGCTTGAATTGCTCGGACTGAGTGTTGTCTAGACCTAAGTTTTGGGCAATCACGCGAGTCAGGGCATACCCAGCTGAGTTTACGGTACGAACATGAGAAACAACGCCGTTCTCTACAATAGTAAGTTCGGTAGTGGTGGCCCCCATGTCAACTACCATTACTAGTGGTTCGGAGCCAGAGATTAGGGAACGCGCCACAGCAATTCCGTTGGTCTCCAGGTAAATCACATCCATATCTGCCATCTCAAAGAGTTCTATCGTACGGTCAGTTTTCACCTTCGGGGCAGCTACAATCATCACGGCTACCTCTTTGGTGGTAGGATTCTCTCGCACCACTTGCCAGTCATACTGCGCATCTTCCGCCTTCAGAGGAATATTTTGCTCCGCCTGATATTTTATCGCCTTGGCAATCTCGCTCTTTTCCATTGGTGGCAACTTCACTACGGTAGTAAAAATGGATGAGCCAGAAAGCGAAGCAACTACATTCTTGGTCGATATCTTTGAGGTCTTTACCAACTTCTTAATTACCTGAGCCAGAGCCTGCATATCCAGCTTGGAATCACTCTGAGAGATGCTTGGTGGCAACTGAGCACTACCAAAAGCCACTAGGTTGTATTTACCCATGGTCTTTCTAAGCTGAACCAGGCGCACAGCCGTGCTCCCAATGTCAACTCCTATAAAATCTGTTTCGCCTCCAAATAATCCCAAGTTCTATTCCTCTTCCTCAATCTATTTTATTACAAATACCGGGTCTTGTTAACTGTTACCGGGCTGCCTACCTTAGTTTTGAAAGGTCGACGTCACCACTGGCATCCACTGCAGTTGCTGGTACTGTTACTGTATTCGTTGACTCCACCTTTGAAGTATTTGTTTTCAGTTTCTTCGTGGTTGCCTTGGTGGTCGTGGTGGTTGTATTTTTCGCTTTCAGCTCGCCATTTGTCCAAACATAGGTCGCTACCCCAGCGGCGGCAATAACCAAAAGTACCAAGCTCCCAATAATTACCCATTTTAACGATATATTCTTCATGCCTACTATCTCCTTTGGAATAATCAATTCTGGTTCGTTAATACTTCGCTGCCGCCACCCCCATCGGTGCCCGCGTTAACCTGAATGGTCGTGGAACAAGGCAAGCCAGAGGCAGTCCCAGTCTTGAGAGCCACCCCAACAGTGTATGATCCGACTGTGTCATAGCTGTAGTAGTACGGCAAGTCTTTCCCTAAGACATCGAATGTATTACCGTCGCCAGTAGTCACTACGTATGTGGTAGTTTCAACCGGGGCTCCATTGATTGAGATTCCTACTGGTAGCCCTGTGGTACCGCTGCTAGGAACTACCTTGCATGAGAAGTTTTCGACTTCCCCGCCACCGCCACCTTCGGTGCCTCCTACTCGATAGATGAATTTCCATTGTTCTGCGCTCTCTACTTCATCTTTCGAAACGCTAAATCCGTTGGTACCCTGAGGACTTCCGTCAACAACCTGACCAAATGCGTCCCAGATATATACCTGTCCAGCTACTAAATCGCTGGCGTCAACTATCAAGCTAATCGCACCTTCCGAAGAGAGACCTGTTACGCTCCCCTGTACTGTCTTGGCGATACCACCTACTTTATTCTCGGCATAAGTAATCCCAAGCTTCGCAGTTCCTCCGCTAGCTGACACATATCCAGGAATCCTGAGTCTAGCTTCAAGCTTCGTGTAGTTTGTAGCAAGGATTACTGCGCCATTGGTATCCACTGGGTTCTCGGTTGGACTTGGAGAAATCAGCTCTACCACAGGACTCACCGTTCCAACCAGATCAAATGTAATTACACACGTCTTGTTAGCTATAATATTTGCGAGCGAGGTTACCACTGTAGCCCCGGCAACCGTCGAAGAACCACTACAGTTGCCCGACCAGCTAGCCCTCGACGTGGCGTTTGGAATTGCCGAAATCCCCAAGGTAGTTCCATGTCCTACTACTCCAGAGCGTGGGAAGGTTGCCCCAGTGAGACTACCAGAAACCAAGGCACCGCTGGTAAGAGAAATGCTACCAGTACCGGTACCCGCCTTGGAGATTGTTACAGTGTAGGTTAATGGCGTGCACATGGCCCTTATAGTATGAGGTGCAGTTACAGTTGTAAAGATGTATGGAGAGGTCGCCAAGACGGTCGTAATCCCGTCGACAGATAATCCATCGAACCTGTAACCAGAGTTGGCAGAGCCCGTAAAGGCAACTGAATTTGTCCCGTAACTAACGTTCTGGACTGTGTTAGGGTTGATGTTACATCCGGTCGTAACACTTGGAGTAATGGGGAAGGTGTCTGTTGACCACTGGGCATAGAGAGTCTTGTTAGCAGTTAGGGTTACACTTTGTTTTTTTGCATAACTAACACCCGCGCTATCCTTCCACCCAGTAAAAGTATGCCCTGTATAGCTAGGCTCAGACTCAGACACTGGTGTCGACGAACCTGAAAATACGCTCTGACTGGCTGGAGCCCCTGTCCCACCGTTGGCGTTGTAAGATAAAGTATACTTAGGAACAGGCTGATAGTTGAGCACTACCCGTGCTGTGTAACCGTTAACGACCGTAAACCGAACCACTGGATTATCGTTATCGGCACCGTCTAGAAGCGAATCACTTGGTCTTGAGGTATACGCTCTAAAAGCCTCCACGAAATCTGCACCGCTGGAGTCGACATAATACTTCCACCATCCAGTACTGCTAGTGGTAATATTGTCTTTGATGTTAAATTCTGGGTGAGTTCCGCTACTACTCTTGCAGTCAAGGCCGTATTTATTGCCATATGCGTTCGAGAATCCATAGCCCATCCAGATAACTCCATCTAGCTTACAAGCCGTGCTCTGGCCAGCGATATAGAAGGTACTGCCCGCGTCCCAAGTCTTTGAGGTAGTAGTTCCGGTCACCTGGCCGCTGGAATTCACTAAGTCGATGTACTCTCCGCTATAGCCGGCTTTTTGAGCGACTGTGATGCTGTCGTTGTACCAAACATCATTGTGCTTTATCTGAACAATTAGCCCGGCGAGGGATGATGAGGAGTGAGTATTAATTCCGTCCGACTGAGAAGCGCTAGAGGGGCAAGCGGCATATGCAACTGCCACCGAAAATGCAGCCACAACTAGTGTCGCCGCTATAATTGAAGCCTTAGATAACAATTTACTCTTCATTATTTTGCCTCCAAATAGGTCTTCACGCCATAAGCCGTGTTTTTTGTTGTGAGCCACTCGTCGTAAGATTGTCCCGTAGGATTAGCGTCTGACTTTTCAATATAGATGATATACCAACCAATATCGGTGCCCTCTTCATTCACTAGGTGCACTGGCTCAGTGTACTCGCCTGCCTTGAGCGCAGATATAGAACCTAAAATCTTGGCGTCACTCAGCAGTCCAGCTCTTTCCTTGAACATTTCGCTATCGAAATACAAGCTATGCAAACCGGAGTTTTCGGAGGGAGCGTTCTTTCCAATCTTGGCGTCAGCCACTTCCAGCTCCACTGCTTGTTGAATAGTGAGAGTACGAGCTCTTAGCTTGGCATAAACATCTTTTATAAAGCTCTCCGTATAGGTCTTCAGCTCGTCTGTTTTCTGCTTATTCTCTGGGGTAATCTCTTTGCCTGTATCTGGCAAATATAGGTCGTTTCTTGCCATAATCCAGTACCCAGACTTATCGCCTAGCACTTTGGACATCAACTTGTCTTTACGAGCGAGATACAACTGATAATTTTTTACGTCTGGCAAGAGAATGTTGGACTTTTCCATCCAAGGGAATTTCTCGCTAACCATAGCGTCTAGCTCACTATCCGCTACTGTAACCCCCAGTTTCTTGCTCTCCTGCTCAAGAACCAAACTCTCTAGGTACATGTCGAGAAACTGGCTCTTAGGCACGTCTTTATAGTCTGCAAGATCGGGGCTCTCTGGAGTCCCACCCATGGTAATACTGTAAATAAACTTGTTCAGATCCTTGTCGGTAATTTTTTTGCCATCAAAGGTCGCAATGTAATCTCTCTTCACGGGACCTACTTGTGTCTGATACAACCAGTAACCGCCAACCGCTAGTAATACAACTCCCAGTAACACCATTACGCTTACTTCAATTTTTTTCGAGTACTTACTCCAAAAAGCGGCGAAACCGCCTATTGGTTCGTTTTCATTAGCCATATACCCCCCGCCAATATTAATCTACTAATATTGTACACTGACAAGATGCTTTGACAATAGCTTTTTAGCTGAATATTGGGGATAATCTACTAACCTTACGAATAAAACAGTCTAATCCTGTGCGGCCGCATAGGATTAGGCGTAATCCAAAACCTTAAATCTATAGACAAATACTGCATCTACATTAAGACACTTGACCACAAGCTGCCTACCTTAGTTTTGAAAGGTCGACGTCACCACTGGCATCCACTGCAGTTGCTGGTACTGTTACTGTATTCGTTGACTCCACCTTTGAAGTATTTGTTTTCAGTTTCTTCGTGGTTGCCTTGGTGGTCGTGGTGGTTGTATTTTTCGCTTTCAGCTCGCCATTTGTCCAAACATAGGTCGCTACCCCAGCGGCGGCAATAACCAAAAGTACCAAGCTCCCAATAATTACCCATTTTAACGATATATTCTTCATGCCTACTATCTCCTTTGGAATAATCAATTCTGGTTCGTTAATACTTCGCTGCCGCCACCCCCATCGGTGCCCGCGTTAACCTGAATGGTCGTGGAACAAGGCAAGCCAGAGGCAGTCCCAGTCTTGAGAGCCACCCCAACAGTGTATGATCCGACTGTGTCATAGCTGTAGTAGTACGGCAAGTCTTTCCCTAAGACATCGAATGTATTACCGTCGCCAGTAGTCACTACGTATGTGGTAGTTTCAACCGGGGCTCCATTGATTGAGATTCCTACTGGTAGCCCTGTGGTACCGCTGCTAGGAACTACCTTGCATGAGAAGTTTTCGACTTCCCCGCCACCGCCACCTTCGGTGCCTCCTACTCGATAGATGAATTTCCATTGTTCTGCGCTCTCTACTTCATCTTTCGAAACGCTAAATCCGTTGGTACCCTGAGGACTTCCGTCAACAACCTGACCAAATGCGTCCCAGATATATACCTGTCCAGCTACTAAATCGCTGGCGTCAACTATCAAGCTAATCGCACCTTCCGAAGAGAGACCTGTTACGCTCCCCTGTACTGTCTTGGCGATACCACCTACTTTATTCTCGGCATAAGTAATCCCAAGCTTCGCAGTTCCTCCGCTAGCTGACACATATCCAGGAATCCTGAGTCTAGCTTCAAGCTTCGTGTAGTTTGTAGCAAGGATTACTGCGCCATTGGTATCCACTGGGTTCTCGGTTGGACTTGGAGAAATCAGCTCTACCACAGGACTCACCGTTCCAACCAGATCAAATGTAATTACACACGTCTTGTTAGCTATAATATTTGCGAGCGAGGTTACCACTGTAGCCCCGGCAACCGTCGAAGAACCACTACAGTTGCCCGACCAGCTAGCCCTCGACGTGGCGTTTGGAATTGCCGAAATCCCCAAGGTAGTTCCATGTCCTACTACTCCAGAGCGTGGGAAGGTAGAGCCTGTAAGGCTTCCCGAAATCAAAGTTCCAGTGCTCAACGAGATACTACCAGTACCAGTGCCAGCCTTCGAAACGGTGACGCCGTAGGTGATTGGTGTGCATTTAATCAGAAGGGTATGAGAAGTAATCACAGACGTAAACTGGTAGACTGTAGACTGACCTGCTACATTTCCTGCGACGATGGGTCCACCGTCAACCGAGAATCCCATAAACTTATGACCTGCATCAGACTGGCCCCAGTACCAACTCGACGAACCTCCGTAGCTGACAGATTCTGCGGCATTTGTATTCGAGACGAAAGAGCAGCCTGTTTCGGCATATGGAGTGATAGTGTAAGATGCAAGGTCAATCGTAGCCGTAACCGTAACATTATTATCTACATTCGGTTGACAGGTACCATTACCACTACAACCACCTCCACTCCAACTAACAAACACCGAACCAGAATCTGGATATGCCGTAAGGGTTGTATATACATTGTCCGATGCAATGTTATAAGTATATTTTGCAGTACAGCCATCAGAAGTGGAAGAATCTCCCTTTTTGCAAACTATACCGCCACTAGGTGACTTTACTGGACCAGTACCGGTGCCCTTAACTATGACTGTTAAGGTGTATGATGCAGGGGTCAACTCAAAATCGACATCCTTCGTACTACCGTTCGTTACAGTAACAGTTTTCGTATCATCAGTGTATTTAGAAACAGAAGCCTTTACTGCAACAGTTCCCCCAGCACAATTAAATCGGCAGCTTTTCCCATCATTATTACCCATGCTATAGCCGCCCGTACTGCTCGTAGAATCCGAGTCGGTTCTATACCCACAATAAGCGACCTTTGAGCTAGAAGTGGATCCTGAACAAAAATCACTACTATTTGATGTGCCGCTCATAGAAACACCACTTAGTGCATTGCCAAGTGTATCCTTTACCGTCCCCTTTACCTTTGCACCAGTACATCCAGCACAATCATCACACCCAGCAAATGCAATATTTAGACCAAATAACTCATGAGCAAGTATCTGCATCTCACTTTTAACGGCATTAATACCTACTTTTATTGCCGATGACTTCTTGTAGCTTATAAGGGGATATTTGACATACTTGGCCGAGTAATCTTTAATAAAATCTTCCCACTTATCGTATTCTCCATTGCTGCCCTGATCTATAAAATAAATAGCATAGTAAGTCTTTGTTTTGGCAATATCACTATATTCTCCAACTGAGGTCGCCAGTATTGCTTCATCTTCACCTGGTACTTTGTCTCTCTGTATATCATATGTAAAAGTATCACCGTAATACGCCGGGTATTTATTATCCTTTTGGATTTGATTATACAGTTCATCAAAACTAACACCAGTGTCTAGCTCGCTTTTCCATTTAGTGATGATTGATTTAGCGTTCGAATCTAGGTCTGCAGCCTTGACACCAAGCAGTTGTTCGACGCCATTATTAGGATTAAACCTCGCATAAATCAGTCTGCCTTCTTTGCGCTTGATAACTTTATCAACCAGCCTCTCTTTTAAGAGTTTATATTTGAGAACGGTCGTAAGCTCATCGCCGTCAAGGCCATATGCGGTCGCGTAAGCATCCTTATAATCAACCTTATCATTCTTAAAAGAGTCTTCCTGGCTTTTTACTTCCTCAGCAATATCTTCCTCAGAAACACTTATTCCATATTTACTGGCTGCAATATCGATTAGCTTTCGCTCTACTAAAGAATCGCGTATAGTGGAAAACTTTGAATAATCGCTGTTCCCCATAAATGCAGCCATTTTGTTATAGTTTTCAGTTTCTTTGGTAAACTGATTTTTAGTAATTTGCTCACCGTTAACCGTTGCTATTGGACTGAAAAGATAAAGATACAGTCCAATAAAAATCGCGGTGAATACAATGACCCCCAAAACGCTTGTTACAATCTTCGAGTACTTACCCCCAAAAGCGGCGAAACCGCCTATAGGTCCGTTTTCATTAGCCATATACCCCCCGCCAAATATTAATCTACTATTATTGTACACTGTGGGGGTGCTTTGCCAATAGCTTATGCTGAATATTGGAGATAATCTACAAACATTACGAACAAAACAGTCTAATCTTGTGCGGCCGCATCAGATTGAACAGCTCTATGATACTCCCCACTCTACCATTTTCCTTATCTAGATGCTAAAATACAGCTTGTTTATTAGAAGATCCTCACGTCGTCAGGCTCTAGCCTGGCTCCTCAGGATGACAGGAGTAACATGGGACTATCTATCGGAATCGTCGGCCTACCGAATGTCGGCAAAAGTACGCTTTTCAATGCCATTACAAAAAACCAGGTAGAGGCACAGAATTATCCTTTCTGTACGATTGATCCCAATGTGGGGATTGTGCCAGTTCCAGATGCGCGCCTAAAATTAATTGCAGACTCCATCCCGACAAAGGTAATTGTTCCAGCTATCGTAGAATTCATAGACATAGCGGGTATCGTAAAGGGCGCCTCTGAGGGCGAGGGACTAGGAAACAAGTTCCTCTCTAACATTCGCGAGTGTGACGCCGTCGCCGAGGTGGTCAGGGTTTTTGAAGATACTAATGTTCTTCACGTTGCAGGAGAAATTAATCCAGTCTCCGATATTGAAACCATCAAAATGGAGCTGATTCTCGCTGACATTGAAACAGTAATCAAGCGAATGCAAAAACTCGAGAAGGAGGTCCGTGCAAATCCCAAAATGAGCGATGTGGCAGCCGCAGTCAAGAAGGTTGCTGCCGCACTTGATGCTGGTACGCCAGTTCGTGACCTTACCCTTACCGAGAAAGAGCAGGAGGCCATAAAGGACCTAAACTTACTCAGTGCCAAACCTCATCTCTACATTCTAAACGGCGACGAAAAACACCTTGCGAATACCGCTGAAATTATCAAGCAGACTGGATTGGATGAAAAAAGCGTCGTCTTTATTTCTGCCAAGATTGAATCTGAGCTCAATGAGCTTTCGGATGAAGAAAAACAAGAATACCTAGCAGAGTTAGGCCAAGATGAACCAGGATTAGATACCTTGGTAAAAAAGGGGTTTGATCTCCTGGGTCTTCAGACCTACTTCACTGCGGGTGAAAAGGAAACGCGCGCTTGGACCATCAAGAAAGGCTCCACTGCACCACAGGCAGCAGGTGTCATTCATGGTGACTTTGAACGTGGTTTTATCAAGGCAGAAGTCGTAAATTACAAAGACCTAGTAGCGAACAAGGGCTGGACTGGCGCCAAAGCCGCCGGTAAAGTACGCCTCGAGGGCAAAGAATACATAGCTACCGATGGCGATGTAATGATATTTAAGTTCAACGTTTAGCTAGAATTCGTTATTCCGAAACTCAATCAGTAGAATTCCGGGGCCCTGGATCTTAAATCCACGGGTCCCTTCTATATTAAAGGTAGAGAGTATTTTATCCTTAAACTGCTTGGCTATAGCATCGATATCCTTGACGCGAAAGGCCACATGCTCGACAAAACAGTCATACTGCATAAACACTTGCCCCGGATGCGGCTCGATGAGTTCCATTTTGTCTTTATCTTCGCCGAGAGTGAATCTACCTAAACGTCTATCATGGAAGTGAATCTCGCCCTCGAACTTACCTCGAATGATAAAGTAATTCTTGAGCTCCCAGTATTCGTCGCTGCTGAGCGATTGCAGACCGAAATGGTCAAAGACCAAGTCGTCGTTGATCCCATACTCTTCCAGGTATTTCCGCGCCGAAATCTCGTTATTTTTTATTTCTTGTTTAGTGATTCGCATAAGCACTAGTATAAAGCAGTCATGCTCTGCATTCTAGCCCTTAACTCTTACCAGTCAGGCGTTTACCGATATTAGCGAAAAATTGGTTTAGATTCTTGGTCCAAGCAAAAGTTTCCTCAAGCGACTTCAGAATGAGCTGTAATATGGATTTCTCCTTACTCGGCGTCACAAAAGTATAATCCTGAGAGATTGTTTCGTTCCCCCGTTTGTCTCTAGACACCAAACGATAGTGGTAAGAGGACGCTGGAGTAAGACCCTTTACAATAACAGTATGGGAGCCACTCAAGGCGCTGTCTTCTACCGAACGACTATTATAGGTACCGCCGATGATACCGGGGTCGTATTCGACCAAGGTAGTAGCTGGCTTATCAGTCTGCCAAGAGATTATAACCGAGGAATTGGCGTCGTTTTCGGCCATAGGCAAGACATCGACCTTGACGCTTGTTATCCTTGGCCCAATCCTATCCATCGGAGTACGCACAATTTTATCTTCGTCCGCAACCTCGTAGCCAGTCTCGTCTTTCGCTATTATCTGGAAATGATATTCAGTATTGTCGTCGAGCCCATCAACGACAAGTTTGTGCACTTTCGTCCACCCCGAGGTGCCTCGTTTCTGGCCATAAGCGGTATCTTTACCGAGGTTAATCATAGTCTCGGTATCAATGTTGGTATCCCAAGTTATAGTAAAGGCGTAAGGGGTTGTTTCTTCCACCTTAAAGTTGCTAATCTTTGGCTTTAAGACTGCTGTGAAGGTATACTCCTGAGAAGTGTAAGGGGTATCATTAGCATCCTTGACGTCAATAATATAAAAGTAGCTTGTCCCGGGGATAAGTCCATCTATCTTAACTGCGTGAGAAGTAGAAAGCCCGTTATCTCCAGCTGCGTAAGCATAATTGCCACTTTCGGTACCGTAGCGTACCCAGTTTGTCGTTGGGACTGCAGTCTGCCACACTATTTGTGCCGATGTTGCTGTGATATTTCGCTCATCCACGTTTGACGATGAAGGTGCCAAGGTAAAGGCAGCTGTGTCAAATGTCTTGGTTTCAAAGGTTGTCGAGCCAGCTTCAGCCACAAAGCCGTCCTTAGAGATAGACTTTATCTTATAGCTATAGCTGCGATTCGACTTGAGGCCGGAGATAACAACGGTGTGTTCTCTTGGGCTACTAACAATTTCACTCGGATTCACTCCAACTGTCTTACCTTGCGGTTCATCATTCCCCTCGAGGTTCATCTGATACTCTACAAAGGCAGAGTCAGCATCCAGATTTGTTGTCCAGTTAATAGTTGCACCAGTTGTCGTTGTCACCACACTGCCAGGAGTTACTGTAAAACCTATAGTTTCTAGCCCTGGCATTGTTATACCTGTGGTATCAACATTATTGCCCAGATAGTTGTGCGAGACTATCCGATAGTCGTATGGGGTATTTGGCCTTAGGCCAAAGAGATTTACCGTGTGCTGCTGGACATCCGTAGACTCACCAGGATTCGTATTTGCCCCGATAACCATATATGAACCGTTTGTATTTAACTGGCTCCGATTGACGCTACCATCACCGTTTCGCAGATACTTCTCACGGAACTCTACCAAGGCATCCGTGTCTTGATCTGTATTCCAGCTGATGCTGGCGCTAGCTACTCCAACATTACTAATTGTAACGGCTCCTTCTACACTCGGGGTCGCTTTCGATGGAATGATAGTATTCCCTGAATATTGTTTCGCTGACTTATTTTCACTCGCATTGATATGGGTTCCGCCAGGATAACCAAAGTTTACATAACTAGCATCTACCACCTGAACATAGTAGGTTATCTTCTGATCAGTAAGCAAGGCCCCTTCTCCCATGCCATCTATCAGCTCTGTATTGCTGATTTCATCAATAAAGTAGTTCGCTTCAGAATCTGTCTCTGTCCTAACAAGGGTAGTTGATGCCTCGATGATGTTACCGTTAGCATCTTTTATTTGACGATATATTTCGTAAGCGTAAAAATCATTGCAGTAGCTCGTCCCGTCAATTACAACCAGGCTACAGGTGCCACCATCGGTTGTACTTTCCTCATAACCTAGCTTTGGTCTCAGGGGTTGTTCTGCAAGAATCTTCCAGTTAACGATGTTTCTCATTGTTGTCGAGTTGGGATAGGTGTCCTTCACTTGAACTTCCAAGCCATTCTGAGGCAGCTCCGGTGCCGTCAAGTCACGTGTGATGTCCCAGCCCGAATTATGTATTGTGCTAGCAGAAATCACTGGTATATCTGAGAGCGGCCCTGTCAGCGCATCGGGGGTTGTGTTGTCAGTTGCTCTAACGCGGAAATAATATTCCGAGGCCTCCTGCAAATTTGTGGCCAAAAAGCCATACTGATTTAATAAATCATCACCGATAGGAGTTGCCAAGCTTTCCGTTCGAATTGGGCTACCCGCATTGTTGATACGAATCCAGCAATCGTCAGTGAGCTCGTCCGTAGTACAGTCATCGCTGTTATCAGCGGGGGTGATAGAACCATCAACGTCGGGGTTTTTGTTCGTTCGGGTCATATAGACATCGTAGCGGACTATTCCATTCGCCTTTGTTGCCTGATTGAACTTCGGTGCATAGCTACCCGAAAACAACACATAAAGCTGATGGGCAGCATCAGTTACATTTGAGTTGTTATTATTCACATTTACATTCGCCGGCGCCGTTGGTGCCGCGCTATTACCAGTCGTCATCATTACCGGCCCACTTTCAACAATGTTTCCAAAGCCATCAGAGACCTGAATCTTAAAGTAATAATTGGTCAAGTCATACAGCCCAGAAACCTTAAAGTTGTAAACTAGAAGTTCTTCTTGACTTGGTGCCGAAGGATCTTCTGGGTCATATGAGGTCGAGTGTTGTTCCTCATCTGTTAACTCCACAAAGCTACTAGTGTCAGCAACAGACTGGAAAAGCTTGTAGGTTATCCCTGTGCCAACAGTATTATCATTTGTTTGAGTCCAGCTTATCGAGGCTTGTTGACACTCTGTACCGTCCACATAGGGCAAACAACCAGACTTCGAATATTCAATGCCACCATTTCTAGCACTAAAGTCACTAGGTAGTATTGGCGCCGTAACATCCGGAACCAGGATTCCAGTATTTGGTACTACCGCTGGATAGGCATTGGTAGTGTCGAGATAAAAAATATCAGCAGCAATAGCTGTATGATTCGGTACTCCTGGCTCTGCCTGGTCGTAGGCAACGATGCGATAGGAATATCTGGTGGCATCCGTAACTGTGGTGTCCCAGAAAATCCGTCTGCTGTTCGTGACGTCGTTACTCGGGTCGTCAAAATCGCCAACCAAAACCCAAGAAGCTGGGTCATCATAGTCATTTGCAATCACGGTGTCATCAGCCGCTTTGTAAACATTGTAGTAGCTCTCTCCTTCAGCAACCTTGCCGACAATCGACCAACCCGTCATCTCGGTACTAGCACCCGTGTGACGGTATATGTAATAAAAACCAATACCAGAAACATTATCCTGCGCCTTGTCCCAGCTTACTTTCACCTCATGACCACGATAAGTAGCAATATCGCCATCTAGGCAGTTGGTAGCATCTCCAGTATCACAGGCTGCTGCCGTAACGTTGGTTGGTGCCAGCTCGGGGGCTGCATTGTCCTTCGTATAGCCATATATAGCGTAGTCTGGTGAGTTTGGTATGGAGCCAAAACCTTCGTCAGTTAGTCCTCCACCAGCACTATTGGCATAATCCTTCGCCATAACCCTGAAGACGTAGCGAGTAGAGGGATCTAATGATAAATCTGTATATGGATTCGAAGAGTTTTCTGGCATGTTGGCATACTCGGTATAGGTAAAGTAGGTACCATCGTAAGTCGCGTTACCTATATTACTGCCGTCCTTATCTATACAGCTGTATGGGGCGGCGGCAAGGCAGGTTATGGAACCGTAACCTGTCGTACTGCTCCAGTCACCGTTGTAGGCCGGCACCGATGTGTGGTCTACCTGATTTATGACGAAACTATTTGCCTCGATACGCTCGATACGATACTTCTCGACTGGCGCAATATCAGACTGGGGATTCATCTTGCGCCACCTTATTGCAATCGAATTGTTTGCTACCGCCAAGTTAACCGATGGTGACGCCTCGAGACTGGAGACATTCCCTGGCAAAGAGGTGTCGTAACTATAGACATAGCTGGCTTCAGTAGAGGCCCGCCCAGCAAAGTCATAGCCCACAACCTTGATAGTGAAAATACCCTCACCGTACTCAGACATCGCTACGCTCGTCCCTGCGATATATGAATGGTCAGGGTCCTCCTCGGCGGTGATCTTGCTCGCAGTTAGTGGTGCCTTCAAGCCGTAATTACAGCTTCCATCCTCACCGTATACGCAGTATTGAAACTCTTTTATACCTGAAATTTGGTCAGTAGCAATAAACTTGAAGTATGGGTTGGCATGGTTATACCACCCGTTGCTATAACCGGTCTCCGAAATCGGTGTCACCATTCCTGAGTCCGAGTAAGCCGCAACTGGGTTTATACTGTCAGGGCTAGTTAGGTCAAGAAAAATCGTGTCAGTGATGTTTGTCACCGAGTTTCCTGCCTTATCAAAGAGCTTGATTCGAACCGTCTTCGTGCCCTCCACTAGTGGATCAAGCAAATTCCAGCTAGTGATTGTTCCGCTGTACAGGAGATCAGAGGCAGCTATATCGGTGTAGTTCTGCCAGTTGTCGTCGCCGTTATCTACCTCATAGCTATAGACGCCAGAGAAGTCATCGGTCAGGGTGAACGATAAGTCAACCGTGCCCGTACCGACTGCTCGATAGTCGGCATTTATCTGGATGGTACCCCCTGGCGCGGTATTATCAACTATTACTCCCAGCGAATCTGGGCTAGTAACAGTATTACCGGCCATATCAGCCGTAACCAGACGATAGAAATAGGTGCCGGAGCCATCGGCTATACTGTCAGTGAAGGTAGTAACAGTAGATGATGAGGACACCACATAAATGTCAGTATAGCTCATAGAAGGTAATTTCCTTCTCTGCAGGGTATAGCTACCAAAGCCAGATGACGGCGCTGAGTCAAAAAACTCCTCCCAGCTCAAAGTTTCAGTCCCGGTATTATTTGCATAATTGTCAGAAGTTGGTGCTGTAGCCTCAGCAGGAGCAACGGTATCAACCACTAGCGTCTTACTCGCACTGAGGTTCGCACTTGGTGTAAAGCTACTCATCGTGTTTCCAGCTCGATCGGTAAGCGTCCCTGTGATCGAGGCGCTATTTAGGGGACTAGCATTCTGACCCGAGCCGACTGTATAGGTACAGCTGCCAGAAGCTGCGCCAGAAACAGCAAAGCTACAGGACCCACCAGAGTTAAGGGTGACTCCGACATTGACAGTCGTGGTGACTACTTCCGAGAAATTGGCGGTAACGTTAATTTCTCCGCCCTCCTTATAATAGGTACCGGTAGTATTGGTCGAGGTTATCGAAGTGATAGTAGGAGCTACTGCATCAGCGGTAATACTATAGGCACTGGCATTGGTAAAGGTGTTGCCGGCATTGTCGGTTGTTGTCAGATAGGTTGCCTTAGATCCACTCGTTAGCCCCGCATTAGCTGTCAGTTGTGCCGAACGATAAGCGTAGGAAACCCCATCTACAGTCCAAGGACCGCCAGACGTAGCCATGGCTACTGCGCTAGAACCGGTAGTAACGGTAGCAACATTGGCCGTTACTGTAGAGACGCCAGAAAGTGCATCACTGGCATTGGCATAAATGTAGTAGGTATCACTCGGCTTGATGTAGTTTGAGAGCAAGGCGGAAGTAGCTTTGAGAAGATATGGATTAGTAGTTTCAGCAGGAGCAACGGTATCAACCACTAGCGTCTTACTCGCACTGAGGTTCGCACTTGGTGTAAAGCTACTCATCGTGTTTCCAGCTCGATCGGTAAGCGTCCCTGTGATCGAGGCGCTATTTAGGGGACTAGCATTCTGACCCGAGCCGACTGTATAGGTACAGCTGCCAGAAGCTGCGCCAGAAACAGCAAAGCTACAGGACCCACCAGAGTTAAGGGTGACTCCGACATTGACAGTCGTGGTGACTACTTCCGAGAAATTGGCGGTAACGTTAATTTCTCCGCCCTCCTTATAATAGGTACCGGTAGTATTGGTCGAGGTTATCGAAGTGATAGTAGGAGCTACTGCATCAGCGGTAATACTATAGGCACTGGCATTGGTAAAGGTGTTGCCGGCATTGTCGGTTGTTGTCAGATAGGTTGCCTTAGATCCACTCGTTAGCCCCGCATTAGCTGTCAGTTGTGCCGAACGATAAGCGTAGGAAACCCCATCTACAGTCCAAGGACCGCCAGACGTAGCCATGGCTACTGCGCTAGAACCGGTAGTAACGGTAGCAACATTGGCCGTTACTGTAGAGACGCCAGAAAGTGCATCACTGGCATTGGCATAAATGTAGTAGGTATCACTCGGCTTGATGTAGTTTGAGAGCAAGGCGGAAGTAGCTTTGAGAAGATATGGATTAGTAGTTTCAGCAGGAGCAACGGTATCAACCGTAAAAGTATTAAGCGTAATCGTCGTGTTCCATGGACCTAGCCGCCCAAAGTTATCGAGAAATCTCAGCTGAACTTTATAGGTCGCACCACTCGTAAGGCCAGAGATTTGGCCAAAATTATAGCCTGTAGCTGCCCCCGTGTAAGTCGCCTTTACTGGAGTATAGGTAATCCCCCCGCTAGTGTAGGTGACCCCTCCATTTGCGGTGGTCATAGTGGCACCGTTATAGTAGTTACCAGCGGCACTAGAGTTTGCAAAGCTTCCTGAAGACGGAGATATCAGCTCTATCTGTGGGGTCAATATCTCATAGTTAATCAGATAGGTCGAGCTAGTATTGGGAATCGTTGCCCAGCCAGTAATTAATCCTAAACTTGTAGCGGTATTACTGGCAATTGTTCTTGTCTGCCCGCTACCAGTCCCTCCCGTTATTGTAACTGTAGCATTCGCGTATTCATTCGTCGTCCAAGTCTTGGTATTATCTACCAGGGTGCCGCTTGCGGCAGAGGTCACGGTGCCAGAAGGACTCATGGGAATTGGGCTCATACTGGGTATATTGGCCTTGACATCAACCGAGCTCTCCGAGGTCCAGTTGTTTCCATTGGCATTAGTCAGAGCGCCGCCACCAGTATGCCGAACTACATTCATATTAGCCGGCGCATCAAGCGCTGACAGTGTAAAGTCATTTAAGGTCGGTGCATTGGCACTGTTCGAGGTATGTAATGTAAGTTCTAGTAGCAGATACCGTGATTTTGTTCTAGCCGACAAATCGGCGTTATAAGCGGTGGAGCCGGCGGTGTTCTGCGTGAAGTAGCTGCTCCAGGACCAGTCTGAGCCATTATTGGTATCTGAGGTCGCCACTCGGAAACTTATGTCTGTGCTCGTAGGCAGAGCTAGTGAAGTCCAATTTAGCTGCCCCCACCTAGTCTGTACTCCGACACCAGAGTCAAACATTAGTCCCGAAATAGTACCAGTAGTAGGAGCATAGGTAATTGGCATTGAGTATGATACCGTGACACCGCCTGCACCGCCCGCACCGCCTGCGCCTCCGTCTCCACCGTCTGCACCCCCTGTACCCCCTACCCCATTCGTAATGGTAATCCAGAATCCTGGAATGACGGTAAAACCATTTTTACTAAGCATGCCGCCGGAGCCACCATTACCACCGGCTTCACCAGCTGAACCGCCACCCCCACCAAAACCACCATTTCCAGCCGTAGATATGGTCCAACCGCTATTGGCAGATGTTATACCGTTTGTAGCGACCGGGAAACCACCATCTGGAGAACCACCAGTGCCGCCATCAGCCCAATAAGAGGTACCAGAACCCACAGTACTGCCATAAAGCATGGTGGTTCTGGTTCCGGGTGCTCCATAATCACTCATGTACCCCCCTCCGCCGCCGCCGCCGCCGCCGCCAACTATGGTCACATTTAGGCTGGTAACCCCAGCTGGAATTTGGAAAGTTTCCGTCTTGGTAGCAGCGCCGCCGGTACTTAGCAGGGTAACCGAATCGCTAGTAATATTAACGCCACTTGGGGTTGTTGCGGTATTCGTCGTAGAGGTGTTGTTGGTAAAGTCAGTATTTGTTGTCCATTTACTATAAACTCCTGCCGCCTTAGCACCACTCGGGATAACAAAATCAAATGTTCCAGGCAAAGCGTACTGTAGTGCCATAAAGACCAACAGTGAAACGAGAAACCCACTGAGAGCCGCCCGGTGGACTACCTCAGTCGCCGGATGGTCCGAATATCTGCGGTAAACCTTTGTTTTGTGATATAGATGATCATGTGGAAAGCGGAGTAGCAGATGAGGTAGGTAAGTCAGCTCCAAAGCGATAAGTCGTATCTTCTTAAATATTCTAGGTACACTAAAACGACCGCTTGCTTTCGGCCTAGTTGTAACTCTGTTTCGAAAAAACACGAAATGAGTCTTTCTAGATTTCATTACCCTCACAAGTTATAGCTAAATTATAATGAAATTCTCTAGATAAAACAACTAATTATTCATCACTACTATCAGTTGACAGCAGCAATACAAAATATCATAATAAAGCCGTGAAGCAAAATGAAAAACAAATGATTATATGCGTGCTCCCTGCGGCCTTACTGGCTATCTTGCTGGTAATCACCCTATCAAGCTATGTAAGTATAGACGATGTAGCCAAGACTCTGAAGGTTCCTAACGGTCAAAGTGCTGCTGTACCCCTAAAGTCCTTAACGCAGACCGAAACCAACCCCAATGATTGTCTTTATTCTGGATGCGGTAACTTCTACTAACCGTCAGGGTAATTGCTACCGTAGCGCCGCTGATTGGAGTGGCGTTTTTGCTTTATTTATCTCCTCTAAAAGCTGGGCGGGTAACTTCTTGACAAGTTCGGTGTAGGTATTTAGTAGCTTAGTACTATATTCTCCAGAGAGATATTTTGGCTTTTCGTCTAGTCTCCAAACTGTAGGGGTAAACCCAAGTAGACTAAAACTGTAGGCATTCCGAGTGACCAGGTAGGGAACTAGTCTCTCCGGGGCTGCCCCAGTATCTCGATAGTAGTCATTGAGGTAGTTAACAAAAAATGTCGTATCAACGATTTTAGCTACTCCTGACAATTTGTTTCTAATCAGTTCATAGCGCCCCAGCAGGTCACTAGCTTGCTGCTTCTGCTCCAGACCATTAGAAGCAACGGTTCGATAAGCGTCAAGATACAGCTGATTCAAGGCTACCAAGTTTTGATAGTTCTTATAGCTATCTCGATAGTAGCTGTCCTCAAACTCCCTCAGTCTAGATAGTCTCCACCTGACATTCAAGGGTAGTTTGTGGTACCCAGGGCTGTTTGTAAAAGCTACTTTCCCGTATTTTTGTTGGAATTGATCTACCGCGAGCAATTCTGCCTGGTAACTTAGGTCATCACAACGATAGGTATTCCCTTCCATAATAAGTGAATAACCCGCAGCGCTGCTACCAGTGCCAGTATAAAAGTTTTCCGTTGCAAGTTTCGGCATAAATACTTTGCGGCCATAAAGCCTTTGGTCGTATACATAAAAGTAGTTGTCGGCGTCCTTTCCTGTAAAGCAGCTACTCCTGACAATGTATGGACCCCGAAGGTTACTTTGATATTCCTCATCTACTCCTAGCGCTGTCTGTTTATCAAGAAAAGTCGGCACCGAGACCTTCCTGTACCCTACCTTTTGTGAACCAATAATGGGCTTTAGACGTACCTCCTTGCCTTCTAACAGTAGCCGTCTACGAGCAATCTCTTCTGCCAGAGCTTCTGTATTCGCAAAATGTAGCTCCAGATCAGCCTGTATAATCTGGTTTGTCGTAGTTGCCTTCATCGAACTAAACTCCTGCACCCGGGATTTAGGATAATACTGCTCATAGTCTGAGAGTAGTTGTTTAACGTCTAAGCGATAGCCTCTAAGTGCTGATTCATAGTTAACAACTAAATTGTGGCCATTTTCGAGAGTTGGCTTCTCTAAATACGTTTTCTCTGCCACCGAAACCTTTGCTAAACTTTCTAACAAACTAAAGGGGACTATCTGCTCCTGCCCGGAGATACCAGCATACTCCCCCAACTCAGAAAGCTCCCCCTTGAGGTTCTCTACGCTCTCGGCAAGCACTTTCGCATCAATCTCTTCTGAAGCAAATAGTGGCTGCATTTTAGTCAAGACAAAGAAATTTGCGTATGGGAGATACTTTTTGAACCTGTCCGCTTCGACATATCGGTTGATAGGTTTTCCATTTAAGTACAGGTGCTTCCCATCTATCGAAAGTATATCGCTGCCTACAGATATATTATCTACGTTTATCGGTGCAACCAAATCGTTCTGATTCCCGTAGTCACCATCAATCAAAAAAAACAGCAAAAAGATAACCGCTAGAACCAGTAGCGGCAAAGCTACTAGAAGAAGTTTCCCTTTTGAAGACAACTTTTGTATAATCATAGCAAGATTATAATTCAACTTAGGCTACTTTCATAATATGGAACCGAATAACTCCCAACAATTCGACCCCAGAATACATAAAACACTTGAAGCTGCGTTAACTAGTGAGTTCTCTGCTTTTTATCGTCACAAATATGACGATAAAGCAGAAGTATATTTAGGTGTAAATAACTACGCTGACTTCCAGCAGATACCTCTTCTGTGCAAAAACGAGCTTCTCGAGGTGGCATGGGAACAAAGAACCTTTGTGCCACAATCCGAGATTGCCTTCATCGGCATAACTAGCGGAACCAGTGACATCAACCGCCCAATGACAGTACCAATTTCCAAAGAAATTTTGAAGCAAAGAGCTACAAACTCTACCGAGAATATCTTGTCTACCGAGAAAGTTCAGAAACATCAGCTAAAACGAATTTTATGTATGATACCAGGAGCCCTAAACTTCTACTATGGCATGATGTATTTCCCAAATTGCGGTGCAATACCGATACCTGGTGATTACCGAGATTTAGAAGGCACCGCCAAGCTTTGCGATTTACTAGAGGCTGATGGCATAATTACTATTCCAACATTACTCATGAACCTTTCTTCCCATCTTGAGAAGCTAAGGTTTAATCTGGGTAGCATTCGCTGGATTTCCCTCCAAGGTGAACTAGTAAGCCAAGAAAAACTAGACCTCATAAAGAAGAAATTTCCGAACGCAAAGCTTGAGATGTTCTATGGCAGTAACGAGATGATGCACCGTGGTGGCTATCACTGCGAGAACCGTAGTTTCGACCTAAACACCTACCATCCAGGTTCAAAATTTTTCTTTGAGATACTAGACGAGAACAGAAATCCGGTTCCTAGTGGCGAGTTTGGCAACCTCGTTATAACCGATCTTGATCCCCAAAAACCACTTCCCCTTATCCGTTACCAAACAGGAGATGTCGCTACTCTCGAGCCTATCAGCTGCGGCTGCGGCAATAACCAGTTATTAACTATCGGTGGGAGGAAAGATTATGACCTTCTTCGCATTTTCGGCCTAACCTTTAGCGCTGAAGCTCTAGACAACGTTCTAGCGTCCTATCTAGATAATATCCTAGGCTACGAGCTACACCTCTCCGAAAAACTGACCGACGGTAAACTGCTACCCTCCCTTACCCTAGTAGTAGCACCCCGTAGCGAAACGTCACTCGACTTACAGGAGTTGCCACGCCAAATTAGACTAAATTATTATCTGTCGAAAGACAAAACCCTCGGTTACTTTGAGGATAACGGTATTGTCTTACCGCTGCAAGTAACTGTTGGCAAGCTCTCTGGAGAAGGGAAGCAAAAAAGAATTATTTTAGATCTTTGAAAGGAACAAGATGAACATTTTTGACCTCAAGCCAAGTAAGGTAAAAGCTACTATCAACGAATATATGCTGCCTTTTTTAATGATGATAACCTCTTCCGTCGCTATTCTCACCCCAATGCTAGCACCCAAGATTGCCAAGATTGGTTTTCTCAAATTCTCCGGTAGCTTAATCGCTATTATGATTGCTTATGGTGTCATCGATATTATTAACGAGATTTGGGGCAAGAAGACCGCTCAAGCGACAGCACTGCTCATGATTTTTATCCGCCTTGTTGCCTACATTCTACTTATCCCTCTTATTATTTCACTTCCAACTGCATTCGCTCCTACCGGATACGCCAAAATAATGACCTTTTCACTAAAGAGTCTTTTTGCTTCAGAACTCTCTGTTTTCGTTGCCACTTTAGTCGTTGACATCCCAATCTTCGACCGCCTAAAAAGAGCTGACCGACTACCTTTTATTGTTAGGACTAATCTCTCGAGCTTTTTCGCTGCCATTATCGGCACCCTAATCGCAATTACGATTACGTATTGGGGAACAGGGCAAGATCTTGTGCAGCTCACCCTAACCCAGCTGGTTACGAAATTTATTTTGATGTTTGCAATATCATTAGTAACGACTATGTTAGTTCACTCACTACGAGACGCTGGTTTTGGAAAGAAAGTAAACCGCTAACAGCTACAACAAAACCTGCGGCAAGTACTGAAAACCGTACTTTAAACCAGCAAAGTTTGCTATTGAAGCGCTAGTTCTATCTTCGAAGATGCAGTAAGTATTCAACGTTGCCTTTTGCACCAGTAATAGGAGACTCAGTAATCCCGTTAAATTCAAAGCCCGTAAGTTTGGCAAAATCACGAATGTCTTTGACGATTTCTTGGCGCAAGGCTTCATCCCGGATGACACCCTTGCCCCTACTGACTTCCTTTACTCCGGCCTCGAACTGGGGTTTTACGAGCAGGACTACATCGATTTGGCCTGCATTACTGCCCTGTGCCTCTACTAAGGATTTTATCTTTGGGATAATCTGCTTTAGCGAAATAAACGAAACGTCAGAGACAAAGATATCGATTGCTTCAGGAAGTAGAACGTCACGAAAATCAGTCTTTTCCATCGTAACAACTCGGGAATCTTCACGGATTTTCTGAGCGAGCTGCCCAGTACCAACATCCACGCAGTAAGAACGGATAGCTCCGTTTTGAAGGGCAAAATCGGTAAATCCGCCTGTAGAAGAACCGATGTCGCAGAGCGTCTTACCGTTAAAATTAAGGTTAAACTCGATGTAGGCCTTTTCGAGCTTTAGTGCTCCACGTGAAACATAAGGAAAAAGCTCCTTTACACACACATTAGAGTCTGTATCAAGCTTGGTACCGGCCTTACTCACCATGTGACCATCGGCAAAAACCTGACCCGCCATAATGAGCGCCTGGGCCTTGTTCTTGCTCTCGACAAGGCCGTTATCCACTAGCATTTGATCGATGCGGATTTTCATTCTCCCCATCCCCCTGTCATCTCGAGCGAAGTCGAGAGATCTTCCATGTTTGGGTTCATTGTTTTAATCAAATTATCCTTCTTAATTCTTGACCACCGCTTTAACTGTTTTTCTCTTTCAATTGCAGCC
This sequence comes from uncultured Candidatus Saccharibacteria bacterium, assembly GCA_964501135.1. GTDB lineage: Bacteria > Patescibacteriota > CPR2 > UBA1875 > CAIMLA01 > JBGSPL01. The sequence goes on along the minus strand of CAZCRI010000001.1, from coordinate 55,576 downwards.
TCTACAGAGTTTGAGACTTCAAAATATAACAAGCGATGACAGTGGTACTTCTTCGTAAAACTGTCCGCAAACTCATACTTATGCTCATATAAACGACGCTCAAGGTTGTTTGTCACGCCTATATATAACGTCGTGTTACTAAAATTGGTTAGGATGTAGACGTAATACTGTTTCAAGAAGATTTCTCCGCTACGGTCGAAATGACGACGGTGAAATTATTTTGCCCTCTCTACATAGGAACCGTCCGAGGTATTTACTCGAATCTTGTCTCCCTGCTTGATAAAAAGCGGTACATATACGTTTAATCCAGTTTCGATTACTACCATCTTGGTAGCACCGGAGGCGGTATCACCCTTGAGCCCCTCGGAGGCTTCAGTGACTTCAAAGTCCATCTTGATTGGCAAATCCAAGTTGATTGGCTTGCCCTGGTAGAATTGAAATTGAACAATTTCACCGTCTTTGAGGTAATTGATGTTATTCCCAAGTTCATCAGCAGTCATATCAAACTGATCGTAGTTATCAACATCCATAAAGTAGTAGCTTGCGCCGTCCTTGTATAGATATTGGACCTTGCGACGATCTATCTGCACTTCGGCAAACTTTTCATTTCCAGAGAAGGTTCTTTGAACAATTGCGCCAGTGAGTAAGTTCTTGATTTTGGTGCGCATCACCGCTCCAGAGCGGCCCTGTTTGCTGTGCTGATAATCCAAAACAACATAAGGCGCACCATCTACTTCGAAGGTGGTTCCTGTTTTTAGGTCGGTAATTCCGTACATAATATTCTCCTTACACCCAAGCCGTCATTCTGAACATAGTGAAGAATCCAGTCCTGGATCCTTCGTTCCACTCAGGATGACAGGGAGGGAATATTTGTTACTTAGCGGTTTACAAAAGGTAAAAGAGCCATAATTCGAGCTCGCTTGATAGCGGTCGAGAGAGCACGCTGGTGTTTAGGACAACTACCAGTACGTTTACGTGTCTCGATCTTAGCGATGCTAGAAGTAAACTTCTGCAGGCTCTTTACGTCTTTGTAATCAATGTTATCTACCCTAGCTTCACAGAAGCGGCAGATTTTCTTTCCGTAGAATTGCGGTTCTTGTTTTTGATAGGCCATATTTTTTCTCCTTACATCCTCGTCATTGCGAGGAAGAAATTGCTTAATTTATGACGTGGCAATCTACTGTCGAGCAGATCCTCACGTCGCTGAGAGAGCCTTCTCAGCTCCTCAGGATGACGGTGGCTTAAAATGGGATGTCGTCGATGTTAATCTCGTCTTCATTTACTACCTGGAATTCTACTTCTGGGGCTGGTTTATCAACTCCCGAGGAAACTCCCGCTGGAGCAGCTGGTACACCAGAGCCACTCCCCTTGCCACCCACTAGAGAGATATCGTTTGCGATAATTTCAGTCTTGTTCCGCTTAGTACCGTCGGTACCTTCCCAGCTACGATTCTGTAAACGACCTACGATATGCACACCTTGGCCTTTACCACCGTACTGACTGATGATTTCCGCTAGCTTACCCCAGGCAACAATGTCGAAGAAATCTACTTCTTGTCGTTTCTCACCCGAAGCATCGGTGAAGGCGCGATTTACAGCAACCCCAAAACTCGCAACTGCCTTACCGTTTGGTGTATATCGAAGCTCCGCTTCACGTGTCATGTTCCCCATGACGATGACCATATTTACACTTTTCATTTCCGTCTCCTTTCGTCGACTCGAGTTGAAAGTTCTTAAAGTTTAAAGATAAAAGTTTCCCGACTTTATGAACTTTTCACTTTTAACATTCTACTTCAATAGCTCGTCTAGTTTATCGTCAAGCTTCTTGAGACGTTCTTTCTCTTCCTTCTCTACAGCCTTGGCGGTCTTCTTTGGAGCTGCTTTCTTGGCAACTTTTTCCCCGCCTGAATGGTCTTCAGATCGGGCAGGTTCTGCAACTTCAGCTACTACCTCTTCGGTAGTTTCAGCCTTTTCGACTTTTTTCTTTGTTACCTTCTTCTCAGGTTTCTCTTCGGCAACAATGATCGAAGCTGGGGCATCTTTCTTGGCCTCCATCTCTTCTTTCTTTAGGCGAGGCTTTCGCTTTGCTAGTGTCACTGGCGAAACTACAGGAACAGCCACTACCATCGAACGCATGATTTCCTCTGAAAGGCGTAGATCACGTTCTACATCTTTTAAGTTTACTGACTCGATGTCAAAGTAAACTAAAGAGTAGATTCCGAAGTCATTCTTCGCAATCTTGTAGGCGAGCTTACGCTTGCCAAGGTCTTCGCTAGAAGTAACTTTACCGCCAGCTTTGGTGATGAATCCTGCCACCTTCTCGGTGATCTTTTCGATTGAGCCCTCTAGGTCCGGATGGACGATATAGAGCAGTTCATAGTTTTTTTGCATTAAAAAAACTCCTTTCTCACGGATCGCTTATTTTGCTAAGCGAGTCCCACATCTTTTGTGCGGGACGATAACGAGTAAGTATCCGTATTTAACTTTTCCAAATGGTCTATTTGATAATTCAAATCTGCCAAGATTATACCGAATTCGCTCTCAAATGTCAATGAGCTTCACCTATAATTAAACAACTACCTCCTTCCGCGACCTGCAAAATACAGCGAACGACGAACTGAACGATTATCTTAAAATGGCAATGTTTGAACGTAGTGAGTTTTGTCTTTTAAGAAAGAGTGAGGGAGGAGCGACACTGGCGATTTTGCAAGGAGTCGGCAGTTTTGCACCGCTTTTGCTGCCAAAAACGGTAAATGAAGAATAAGCTCCTTCGTTCGCTCAGGATGACAGTTGGATAGTCAAGCGACTAGTTTACTGCCTCAGCGAGCTTGCCCTTGACCGGTTTTGCCGCTTTCACAAAAGCGTCCTCGACAGTAATCTTGTCTTTCTCGATAGAAACAATCTGCACATAGGCTATCGCGTACCCACTCATTGTCGTAGATAGCATTGGTGGATCGACATATATTTTATCTATTTTCATCGAGGTTAGGTTCAGGGTGTAATCCCGGCACTTCCCAAGCAATCTTCCGCTTACTGTATAGGTTTTAGTGCCAACAATTCGAACCTCCTTATCCAGAATTTCCCTGAGCCGTACTATCTCGTCTATTTCCCCCAGAGCGCTATACTCAGAAATCAGGTAGTATTCGCTAGTAATACTCAGTAAATCCTTCTGCGGTAGGGTCTTGATATTCTTTTTTCCAAAACCCTCACGTACTAGAAGACCAGCAAATTCACCCGTGTCTGGGTTCACAATCAGGTCTTCTACCACACCAACTAGTGCCAACTCCTTGCGCAACAGTACTGGCTTGAGTCTAAGTTCAGAGGCGAATTTAATCATAGATACATTATAGCAAAAAGAAACTGGCCCCGACATCTAGTGGTGTCGAGGCCTGCCTACATCCTGGGTGTTTAGCCCCGGATTTCGGACTTCATGGGTTGCTGCCCCATGCAATCGCCTTACGGCAGATCACCTCCAGGCCAGAGGAACCCGTCCGTCTAGGACGCGGGTGCGAAATGTCCACCGTACTTGAGGGCGTCCTCACGGTTGCGATCGAGCACCACCTGAGGAACCACCCAGACCTCGCGAACTGGTGCACCAAGAACTCGCGGTTGTGCATAGGTTACGAGTACGACCTCATGCGTCTCTAGCCCAGGAAGCTTCCGTGAGTCCAGCTGAGGATGAGGCTGTATGAAACCGCCGTCATCAGCACGAAGGAAGAATACCTCCACTGGTACCACCGGGCCGGTAAGGGCGCCGGCCCCACAGGTGCATCTGCTTTCATCGAGCTGACAGCAGCCTCCCCATGAGAGCTGCCAGGCTTTAGCTGCCGCAATGACGCCTGTAAGCTCGAGTCTCATAGACCCACCCCCTTTCGGTACACGTAGTCGTCTACATCATTTATAGTTTATAATGTTAACTAGAAGTTTATCAAACTATTTAGGAGTACGATGAAAGCAGAAATTTTCAAAGCCTATGACATCCGCGGTATTTACCCTACAGAGATGAACGCAGCTGATGCAAAGAACATCGCCATGGCTTACGCCACCTGGCTTAAGCCGAAGAAGGTCGCCCTAGGACGAGACGTCCGCCTTTCCGGACCAGAACTTTGGGAAGCTGCTGCAAAAGGACTTACCGAAATGGGCGTTGACGTTGTCGACATTGGCGTTATAACCACGGACATGCTCTACTTTGCAGTTGCAAATTATGATTTAGATGGGGGAATTACACTCTCGGCTTCGCACAACGCCAAAGAATATAACGGCATGAAAATTGTTCGAGAGCAGTCCAGGCCAGTGTCGATGGACTCGGGAATTGCCGAAATCCGCGAACTTGCAATGAACCCAGACTTTACTCCTGCCGAGAACAAAGGAACCATCGAGAAACTCGACCCTCACCATGAGTACATTGCAAAAATCCTTACTTTTGTAAATGCAAATGAGATTAAACCGCTTCGGGTGGTGGCTAACCCGAATTTTGGTGCTGCAGATCTTAATGCTGAGGCAATTGCACAAGCCCTGGGTATCGAACTGGTAAAACTAAATTTCGAACAAAACGGCAATTTTCCAAAAGGAAAGCCAGACCCAATGCAATCTGCCTTGCGCCAAGAAACAGCCGAACTAGTAGCAAGCTCGGGCGTTGATTTTGGAGTTATCTGGGATGCCGACGCCGATCGCTGCTTTTTTTACGACGAAAAGGGTGATTTTATCTTGCCCTACTATATTACCGGACTGATGATGGACTACTTCCTTACCAAAGAACCAGGGCAAACGGTCGTGGTGGACCCACGCCTCACTTGGTTACCGACAGAAATTGCCGCCAAGTACGGATCAACACTTGCCGTCAATAAATCTGGACACTCGTTCATCAAAGAACGAATGCGGGCCGAAAATGCCATTTTTGGCGCCGAGACATCTGCACACTACTACTTTCGAGACCTTTGGTATACAGACAACGGGATGGTTCCCTTTCTAATAGTCGCTGAGATGGTATCGAAAACCGGAAAACCGCTCTCTGAAATAGTTGCCGGTTACCGTGCCAAATACTTTGCAATCGAGGAAACAAATTTCTTCGTGGATGGAGTGCCTGAATCAATCGAAAAAATTAAGGGTATCTATAGTACCGGTACCATGGACTATACCGACGGTGTTTCTATCGATTTTCCCGATTGGCATCTAAACCTACGTGGCTCCAATACCGAGCCTGTGATAAGATTAAATATAGAAGCGAAATCTCAGCAACTTGCAAACAAAAAACTTGAAGAAATTTCAAAATATCTTACCAACTAAACGCCCCGACGATTATAAATAATGTCGGGATCCCGACCGCAGCGTCGGGGGAGGCAATCGGTGGCAAAAAAGCCTAAAAAAGAAAAGTTCAATAACGATGAAGGGTTTGTCCGCGGCAAACGGGCACTCCTTATTGGTATTTTCCCTGTCCTAATTTTCCTTGGGATGATGGCGTTTGGATCTTGGGTTCTCGTTGACTACTACAACAAAGTTACGGTAAACGAAGATGATAGCGATGCATGCAAACTGGTCCGCAAACACTACCCTTCGTCCATCAAGGCAGATTACCCCTGCGACATTACTGACAAGGGTGACTACTGGATAGTAAACTTTAGCCAAAACACCGGTTCTACCAGTGCCCCAGCCTATATAAGCTTCAAGGTGAATAAGTCCGATAACTCTATCGGCCCGGCTGTAGACGTTAAGTAATACCCTTGGTTCTATTTAGCTGCTGAATATTAGTTCAATCTGATGCGGCCGCATTTGATTGAACAGTAGTTTTCCTGTTTTGTCATTCCTGCGAAGGCAGGAATCTAGGTTCCCGGGTCGAACCTGAGGATGACATGTAAAAACGTGCATGCTACAATAAATTCAGTAACGAAGGAATAATCATGGCAACAAAACGCGTTTTTTCTGGCATTCAACCCTCCGGTGACATGCATCTCGGCAACTACCTAGGCGCCATACATAACTGGGTCAAAAACCAAGATGACCGCGAGAACATCTTCTGCATTGTAGACGAACATGCTATTACCGTTCCTCAGGATCCGGCAGTACTAAAAAGACGCATTATAGAGGTCGCCAAAACCTACATCGCAGCTGGCATCAATCCCGACAAATCTGCTATCTTTGTCCAATCTTCTCACCCGGAACATGCCGAACTAGGATGGATTCTCAATAATTTCACTTACTTTGGGGAACTTTCCCGAATGACTCAGTTCAAGGATAAATCTACAACCAAGGGAGAGACGGTATCTGTCGGTCTTTTCGATTACCCGGTACTTATGGCCGCCGATATTTTGCTCTACCAAACAGACGAGGTCCCAGTTGGTGATGACCAGAAGCAGCACGTCGAGATTTGCCGTGATATTGCGGAGCGAGTGAACAAACGTTACGAAACAGAAGTATTCAAGATTCCAAAATTCACGACCAATGAGGCTGCCACTCGCATCATGAGTCTTACAGATCCTACGGTAAAAATGTCTAAATCAGACGCAAACCCAAAGAGTCGAATAGAACTACTAGACACTCCGGAGGTAATTCGCAAAAAGCTAGCAGGCGCTGTCACCGATAGTGAGAATAAGATTCACTTCGATAAAGAGAACAAACCTGGCATCTCAAATCTGCTAAATATTCTCTCGGTTTGCACCGATACCAAAATCTCCGAGCTAGAGAAGAAATATAAAGGTGTTTCATATGGCGATTTCAAAAAGGACGTTGCCGAGGTGGTAATATCGCTGCTTACTCCGTTCCAAGATAAATATCACGCGTTAAGTGACGATTACGTGGTAGAAGTTCTACGCGATGGCGCCTCACAGGTTGCCCCAAAAGCGGCGGAAACCCTGCAAAAAGTAAAAGAAACAGTCGGGCTCGGAATCTAATATATATATGGCGAAGGCCAGCGAGCGCAAATGCGCTAGCTGGCCTTCTTCTTGTTTGACCCAAGATGGATTACTTCGGCGACAACGGTAACTCCGTGAGGAGTATAGACGATGCCGGCAAAGGGTCCGACAATACCCGCCTCTGTATGGAGAATCACCGTAGCACTACCGTTCGGGCTCGCACCCTGGAGAACATCCGTACCGTCGGACAGAGACGCGACCCTTGTCATGATGTTTCTCCGTGCGACCGCGTACTGCAACGCTGCTCCCGAGAGCTCAGCCTGAGTCCCAACTGGTTCAAGCCGTACCTGGACGCCATCGATCGTTACTTTTGCCTCAAGAGTAAAGGAACACAATTTTCGTTCACCTCCCCAACAAGAAGACTGCCTATGCAGTGCGCAGATACTACTACAGAATGGCCGAAAATTCAACGCTATCCTTCCTAAAATACGTTATTTATGTTACAATTTGTGCTCAATACAAGCCAAGGTAAGGAAATAAATGAAAAAAACCAAAATTATAGCCACTTTAGGGCCAGTAAGCGAATCACCCGAGATGATTGAAGCCCTTATCCGTTCTGGCGCCAACGTTTTTCGTCTCAATTTTTCTCACGGAAATCACGAAGAACAAGGTAACAGGATTACTTTAGTGCGCGAAATTAGCAAGAAACTCGGCGTTACTGTGGCGATTCTTGCCGATTTACAGGGTCCCAAGATCCGCATTGGAGAATACGATGGCTACCTTAAGAAACACGAAAGTGTCACTCTTGCATGCGATACGGCCAATGATAATGAGATTCCAGTACAATACAAAGATTTATATCACGACGTTAAGCCTGGTGATGTTCTCTTGCTTGATGACGGCCTACTAGAGCTAAAGGTTACTGAAGTTAAAGGTAAAAAGATAATCGCTATTGTCACTGTCGGCGGGAAACTTACCTCCAAGAAAGGTATAAACCTTCCTACCGGAAGCATCACCGCAGAAGTTATCACTGATAAGGACAAGGCCGATGCAAAGTACGCCCTGATGCGAGGGGTCGATTTCCTTGCTCTGTCTTTCGTTCGTAGTGCAGCAGATATCAATGAGCTTCGTGAAATTGTGTCGGCGAGCAAAAATCCAGATACCGCCATTATTGCCAAGGTAGAGCGCCACGAAGCGGTCAAAAATATTGAAGAGATCATTGCTGCTGCCGATGCCATCATGGTGGCCCGCGGCGATATGGGAATCGAAATATCACAGCAGAAAGTGCCTCTGATTCAGAAACAAATCGTGAAGCGCTGTCTTGCTCTCGGGAAACCAGTAATTGTAGCCACACAGATGCTCGATAGTATGATTCGTAATCCCCGCTCTACTCGCGCCGAAACCAGTGACATAGCCAATGCCATTCTGGATGGCACTGACGCCATCATGCTTTCCGGGGAGACCGCAAACGGTAAATACCCACGAGAAGCCGTACGAGCCATGAACCGCATTGCCATTGATACCGAAAACTGGGTAGCTTCACAAGATATTCACATTGGCAGCTCTGTGACTAGACTCGGAAATAACACCACAGAAGCGATTGCCAAAGCCGCAGTAACTCTATCTGCTCAGGTAAAAAGTAAGTTCATCGTAACTGCCACCGCAAGCGGCAATACTGCACGTAGCATATCTAAATACCGCCCCAATAAGGACATTGTTGCTGTTACCGAGAACGACCGTGCTGCTCATCGGCTCTGCCTTACTTGGGGAGTAACACCTCATGTCTTTAACTTCGATACAAACACTGAAATGCTCCAGAAACTTGGAACCAAACTGGTTGAAGTGAAGCATGCGAAGCCAGGTGACAACCTTACGGTTGTTTCGGGACGGGACAAAGGCAAGATTGGCGGAACGAACATAATTCGCATTTACAACGTCGAATAACCACAGAGCCCTACGGGGCTCTTATTTTTTGTATAAATATACTTGACAATTCCATGTTATTGTGCTAGAATATACGTCGAGTACCAAAAGGTGCTAGCAGGGGACGCTCCCCGCAGACAATCCGTAGATTGGAGCGTTACAAATGTATACACATAAGCTGCTCGGTACCACCGTCATAGCCGTTGTTGTGGCAATTGCACTTCTCTGTGCGCCAAGCCTTATCGGCCATTATCGTGTGACTCAGCTACCCACGAAGACGTTCACTCTCAATAGGGATGGGTCGGCTCTTGGGCAGATTGCTGAGCTCTACACGGTCAGTGGTGCCGGCAAGATCTGGTTTGTCACCGAAGATGTTTATGGACAGCGCGTTCTTGAAATGAATGGCGCTCGTTCCGTTGACGACATTCTCTACAGGGATACCATCCAGGTTCCCTGGAACAACCAGTGAAATGGCGAGGTTCTGGCATGGGAGTTGCCCCTGGGACCGCACGTCCCAGGAAAAGGGCGGTCCATCCCGCCCCCTCGCTTACAATTTCGTCCGAGTAATCCCCCCTCCTCGGACGGAGCGCTGCACGGGTCCCCACCCGTGCAGCAAGTAGACCTCACAGCCCTCGGCGCACTTGCGTCCGGGGGCTGTTTCTATATTGGTTTTTTTGCTACAATTAACTAATGATAAATTACAAAGAAAAATCAGGCCTAGACTTCTCTATCGGAGAAGATAAACTAAATTACTCCAAAGATGATTTTGCCCCAGCAATCGAGTGGGACAAGACCTTCGAGGCGGGGAAATACGCCTACAAAGATTCACCAAGCGGGAGGGAGACACTATATTTTGGTAACCGTTACATGGAGAAAACTGCCGACGAGAATATTTTTGTAGACAACGACTTCATGGCCGATCTAACCATCATCAACCCAGGGAAAGTTGGTGAGGAATTCATTAAGACAGTCGGACATTATCACGGCTATGTAGCTGGAACCAAAGTAGCATACCCAGAGGTTTACGAAGCCGTCTCCGGAAAGTTTGAATACCTACTTCAGAGTGAAGAAGATAAAGACGGGCAAGTGGATGTGATCTGGGTGATAGCAGAAGAAGGCGACAAGGTAGTCATGCCTCCTGGATACGGACACGTAAGTATGAATGTTGGAGTAGGTCCGGCTGCAGAAATTGATATTCAAAAACGCGACAATCCGAACCAATCACAGTACGGAATGTTCAAAGAGAAGGTTGGCGGCGCACTCTATCGTACCGAGGCAGGTCTAATCGAAAACCCAAATTACAAGATCAAATCTGTTCGCATCGTTCGTGCCCTCGAGAAACCAGAATGGGGCATCACAAAAGACAAACCACTATATCTATCTTTTACCGAAAATCCGGAAAAGTTCCAGTGGTTACTACGCCCCCAGGATTTTGAATTCAACCTCGACGAACTCTTCGAAGACATCGAACTTTAAAGCCTTCAAAAAAACACGAAAACAAGGTATACTGTACCTTGTTTTTAGTTTCCCTCGGTATCCCTAAAATATAAATGAAATGAATAATTTTAGGGAAAGAGGAGGAATGGCCGTAGGATGAAGGCGAATGCGTTAGCATTTAGTCGGAATCCGCAGGCGGATTCCGACGAGGAGAGGTCGCATAGTTGGCCTAGTGCGCACGCTTGGAAAGCGTGTATACCGCAAGGTATCAAGGGTTCGAATCCCTTCCTCTCCGCCAAATGTCATCACAAGTCCCAGCTCACGCTGGGATTTTCTAGCATTGAAAGCCTGGCCGTTATAAAATAGTAAGAATGAATTAGCTCGGAATGCAGATGCTTAGGTAATTCAACCTTAGAAAGGGGAAATAATGACTCACAAATACAGCCGCTCTAGCGTTCCAGCAGAAGGGATCATGGTCACGGCTACCGAAGATGGCCAAGAGATGGGAATCGCAATTCTTTATGTTCTGACTAATCCAAACCGTGGCAAAAAGTACGGACTACTAGCCGATGTTCGCGTGGAACCGGAATTTCGCGGTGGCGGTTTAGGAACCGAGCTTGTAAATAAGGTGATTGAACTCGCAAAAGAAGAAGGTTGTTATAAATTACTAGCTGACAGCCGCTTTTCTCGGGAAAAAATTCACGCTTGGTACGAGAAGCTAGGGTTTGTAAAACATGGCTACGGCTTCCGCCTAAACTTTGAAGAAGTAGAAGAGCAAAACTAACTTAGGGGCAGACTATTGGTAATCGCAGTAGATATAGATAATGTGCTTTTTGACTTTATAGGTAGTTTTGTCGACTATTCAAACGCCCACGAAGGCTACAGCATTGATAAAAAAGAGATCAAAAGTAATGTTCTCTGGCCTTACTTCAACACCACGCGTGAAGGCCATTGGGATATCTTTTACAAATATTACCGAACTACTTACCACAAAGACGCAGAACCTATTTCAGGAGCTCTCGAGGCGCTAACCGCTCTATCAAAAAGTCATGAAATCATTGCTATTACCGGCCGTCCTCAGACAGTCAGCAAAGAAACTGAAGAGTGGTTGGAAGCCAAGCTCCCTGGACTTATCGGCAAGGTTATCTACACCAATACCAATCTACCCGAAGATCATCCAGAGAGACGAACAAAGTCAGTTTGTTGTCTAGACCATAAAGCAGACATACTAATCGATGACGATCATTTCTTTGCCAATGAATGTGCCGAACAGGGAATTACCACGATTTACTTCAAGACGCCGTATAACGAGAATGACAAGAAACATGGAAGCTTACTAATCGCCGAGGACTGGGAGCATGTGGTTGCAATCATAGAATCGATTACAGAGGACCAAGTAGCGTATAATAAAGACAAAACTAAACAAAGTTAGGTGGCTTATGTCTTACCAAGAATCAATCAAACATGTCAGTGGTGAAGATAAGGGGAAAATATTTATGTTTACCCTCTCTACCTGTATTTGGTGCCGCAAAACCAAGGCCATACTTGATGCCCTAGGGGCAGCTTATGACTTTGTCGACGTAGACCTAGTCGAAGGCGATGCTGGCGAAGAAGTAATGAACGACATGCACAAATACAATCCCAATACCTCTTTCCCAACATTCGTTTTCAACGACGGCGAGAAAGTAATTCTTGGTTTTGAGGAAGACAATATCCGAAACTGCGTGAGCTAAGACATGATAGAACCAAACAAGGTCGATGCGCTCTATAACGAGCTGAAGTCTCTCGCCGACAAGAGAGGTTACTTTTTGAACCCCGATGTCGATTTTGCAGAGGCTCTCACCGAAAGTTTGGTTGTAAACGAAGATCGGTACGGTTACCAGGCTTGCCCCTGCCGACTGGCTACCGGGAATAGAGCCGAAGACCTAGACATTATCTGTCCCTGCGACTATCGCGATTCGGACATTAGTGAATTCGGAGCCTGTTACTGTGGTTTATACGTAGATCGGGCGATCTATGAGGGTAAACAAGAACTAAAACCAATCCCAGAACGAAGAAAACCTAAAGAGGAGAGAAATGTAATGGCCAATAGTAACTCTAAGCTCGAAACGCAAAATTCTGAACTGCCTATCTGGCGCTGCACTGTTTGCGGCTATCTCTGCGCTAGAAATGAAGCTCCCGAGATCTGCCCTATCTGCGGCGTCGCCCACGATAGGTTTGAGCTATTCTGATAAATAACCTTTAAACAAACTTCGTTTTAGACTATAATACCGCCACGGAGGGTGCTCATTCAGAATTGAAGGGACGGTGGTACCCATGTCGGACTCGATATATCGTATCACCGGTGGTATTCGCAACGAAACCTACTGTGCAGACTGTGGCGGTCTGTGTTGCCAACTTTACAGCCGATGCTGGCACGAAGGTGGCTTTCTGCACAAGGTAGACCGGTGGTACAAGAAGCTCGACGAGTATCTTGAGGAATTCGGCAAGTATACGCCGTTTGCCGAGATGCTCGATGTCGAAGGTCTACCAGAACCAAGATTCGACCCAATCCGCGCATGGGGTCAAGACGACGTAGAGTATCGTCAGGAACTCATCGCAGCGGGGGTCAACCCAAAGTACTGCGAATACAACGATGGTAGCGGTTGCACTATCGAATGGTTCCAAAGACCAAGAGTGTGCCGCGAATACCGTTGCCTTAAGTGGAAGGTCGAGGAACATCTCGCCCAACAATCTTCGCGTGAATGAGCGAGAGCCGAATCGCACCTGCGATTCGGCTCTAACGCTATACACTATTTTTTACTCGTAAAATACGCTATAATGCGGTCAAACAGAGGTGGATTTGACTGAGCTAGAAGAAATCAAAAACCGACTAGATATAGTCGAATATATTGGTAAGTACGTACCGCTCAAGCAAGCTGGCCGGAATTTCAAGGGCCTGTGTCCTTTTCATAATGAGAAAACAGGCAGTTTCATGGTGAGCTCAGACAAGCAGATTTTTCACTGCTTTGGTTGCGGCAAGGGTGGCGACATTGTCTCTTTTGTCCAGGAGATCGAGGGCGTTGATTTTCCTACGGCACTGAAGGAGCTTGCCGAAAAAGCTGGCGTCAAGCTCCCCGAATACGGAAACTACAAGAAAGAACCTACCGACCGACTCTTTGAAGCTAATAATTCGACCTCTGAAATTTACGAGAAACAACTGTGGTCCAAAGAACATAAATCGGTCCTAGAATACCTACGCAAACGCGGCATGGAAGACAGTACTATCAAGCTTTTTCGACTTGGCTTTGCTCCATCTGCCGGTGACATCGTTGTCCGTGAACTTACCGGACTTGGCTTTACCAAAGAGGAGTTAATGAAAGCTGGTGTTGCCAAAGAGCGCAACGGCCGCACTGTTGACCAATTCTTTAACCGTATTACTTTCCCGATCATGAATCCAAGCGGCAAAATTGTGGCTTTTACCGCCCGAGTCCTCGATGACAGTCTACCAAAATATATCAACACACCAGAGACTCCGATCTACCACAAATCCGATGTCCTTTTCTGTTTCGACAAGGCTAAGGAGCAGGTAAGAAAACAGGATTACATCATTATGGTAGAGGGACAGATGGACGCCATCTTTTCTTACCAGGCCGGAATCAAGAACGTGGTTGCGACCAGTGGGACGGCAATGACCGATCATCAACTAGATCTGATAAAAAGATTTACCAAGAACATCAAGATGGCTTTTGATGTCGATATGGCCGGCCAGAATGCGACTAGGCGCGCTATTGAGCTTGCTTGGGAACGTGATTTCAACATCAAAGTGATTGCAGTACCTGAGGGCAAAGACCCTGCAGACCTCGTAAAGAGCGACCCAAAGAAGTGGGTCGAGGCTTGCCGAAAGGCAAAATATGTGGTAGACTACATCTTTGACAGCACCTTTGAAAAGTACGACATTTCCAATATTTTAGATAAGAAGCAAGTGACCAAAGAGCTGCTTGCTACAATCAAAAAACTTGGTGACCCTGTCGAGAAAGAGCATTATCTCAATCTATTATCTGCCCGCGTAGGAGTAAGTCTAAACGCCCTTCAAGGTGCCCTTACTCGAGCCAAGCCGGCAGCGATGAGAAGCTCTAAGCTCCAAACCATTGAGGCCGCCAAGACTCCCGCAAAGCACAAGGAAAGTCGTGAAGAGCATGCTCTGTCCATGCTACTTTTGCTGCCACAGTACGTCGAGTTTTTCTTCAACAAGTTGTCTGTAGACGACTTTACCGAAGAACCAGTACACTCGCTACTGGCCAGTATCCATAAACAATTTGATACTAATGGTTCGTTTGATATTAAGGGCTGGATGAACAGTCTGGACGAGCCAACAACCAAATATGTCAACCAGCTCATCCTACGCTCGGAAGACAACTTCGCAGAAGCAGATGACGAACTGCTTGGAGAAGAAATATTCTACTCTGTCGTCCGCCTCAAACATCAGTTACTCGATACCAAAAAGAAACAGCTCAATGAACGACTTGCCGCAGCCGAGAAAGGTGGCGACAAGAAGCTCCAGGCTGAGCTACTACAAAAGTTTCAAGAACTAATCGAAGAAGAACGTAATATCTAACTACCACAAGGAGATTCATGGCAAAAGAAGTTGATTTTGATAAAGCGGTCGAAGCCCTCGTGGCCAAAGGTCGCGAGCAAGGCTTTGTTACACAAGAAGAAATCCTGGGACGCTTCCCAGATGTAGAAGATAACATTGAAAAACTCGACGAACTATACGCCACACTTGCCGATCAAGGGGTAGAAGTCCTCGATAACCGCGAAAAGATGATCTGGGGTGAGGAAGGCGAAGAAGCAGTAGACACCACTTTTGATGACATTTCCGAGCTCGCAGACGACTCTGTTCGCATGTACCTGCGCGAAATTGGTAAAATTCCCCTACTAACGCAGCAAGAGGAAATTGACCTCGCAAAGAAGATTCTACTCGGCGACAAACAAGCGAAGAAGCGCCTTGCTGAAGCAAATATGCGTCTCGTGGTCTCAATTGCCAAGAAATACATTGGACGTGGACTCGACCTTCTGGACCTTATCCAAGAAGGAAACACAGGACTACTTCGCGCGGTAGTGAAGTTTGACCATACCAAAGGATTCAAATTCTCTACATATGCTACTTGGTGGATCCGCCAGGCTATCACTCGTGCCATCGCCGACCAGGCTCGTACAATCCGTATCCCTGTGCACATGGTGGAAACCATCAACAAGCTTATCCGTACCCAGCGTCGTCTTCTCCAGGAGCTCGGAAGAGAGCCTCTACCAGAGGAAATTGCCCTTGAAATGGGTATCGAAACCGAGAAGGTAAACTATATCCTTAAGATCAAAGAAGATACCGTTTCTATCGAAGCCCCGGTCGGAGAAGAGGAAGATTCACGTCTCGCTGACTTCATCGAAGATCGAGATTCCATCACACCAGAAGAAGCTGCAACCTATCAGCTGCTCAAAGAGAACATCAACGATGTTCTCCAGCTCCTCACACCTCGCGAGCAGCGCATCCTCCGCATGCGTTTCGGCCTAGATGATGGTCGTGCTCATACTCTTGAGGAAACCGGTCAGGAATTTGGCGTCACCCGCGAACGTATCCGCCAGATTGAAAGCAAAGCTCTGCAAAAACTAAAGAAACATCGCGAAAGCAAGAAGCTCCGCGATTACCTATACTAAAAAGAGGCCCCTCGGGGCCTCTTTTCTGCTATAATTAGCTTATGAAAAGGGCTAAATTTGTACTTATAGACGGTCATGCACTGATTCACCGCGCCTATCATGCAATACCACCACTTACCACCAGAAACGGTGAGATGGTCAACGCAGTTTATGGTTTTACGATGATTGTCCTTAATGTACTCCGTGACCTAAAACCAGAATACGTTGCTGTGGCGATGGACCTTCCCGGAAAGACCTTCCGACACGACGACTACGCCGACTACAAAGCAACCCGCAAGAAGGCAGATGATGACCTAGTGATGCAATTCCCCAGAGTCTACGATATTATCGATGCTCTCGGAATCCCAGTTTATGAGAAGCCAGGCTTTGAGGCCGACGACATCATTGGTAGTGCCGCAGAAAAGCTAAAGAAGGACCATGAAGTCTATGTCGTCACTGGCGACCTGGATGAACTTCAGCTTGTGGACGACAACGTACGAATCTACACTATGAAGAAGGGTTTTTCTGATACCTTTATCTACGATAAAGCAGCTGTAATGGAACGTTATGGCCTTACTCCCGATGAATTTGTGGTCCTAAAGGCGCTCAAAGGAGATACTTCCGACAATATCCCTGGCGTTTTGGGCATCGGTGAGAAAGGTGCTATTGATCTCGTATCCAAGTATAAAAATCTCGATAATATCTACCTCCATCTCGATGAACTGAAGCCAGCTATGAGACAAAAGCTTATCGACGGGAAAGAGAATGCCTATCTTAGCCTTCATCTTTCCACGATTATTCGTGATATTCCCCTCGACATCTGTGTTGGTGACTGCCAAACCCATGAATTCGACCGCGACAAGGTCTTTCAGCTCTTCAGCGAACTTGAGTTCAAGTCCCTACTTGCCAGACTTCCTGGAAAGCCAGAATCAGCGACGCAACCGGCCGGTAGTTCAAAGGTAAACGGCTTTTCACTTACAGCCCATGAACCCAAGAAACAGGATGCAAACCAGAGAAATCTCTTTGAGGCACCTGCTTCATCGCCCGCAGCTAACATAAAGGCTGGCGATCATTATAATTCCGACCATTACCACCTAGTAAATAAGAACCAGCAGCTTACAGAACTGGCCAGTAAAATAGCAAAGCAAAAGCTTATTGCAGTTGACACCGAAACAGACTCTCTCGACAGTATTTCGGCAAATCTTGTGGGGATTTCAATTTCCTGGGAAGAAGGCCAAGCCTACTACATTCCGGTCCGTGGCATCGGGGAACATCTAGCAGCCGATGATGTCAGGGTAGCATTGGGACCACTGCTTGCAGATGAGAAAATCAAAAAAGTAGGCCACAACATCAAGTTTGACTATGAAGTCCTGGTTGGTAATGGCTACGAGGTAAACGGCATCTTCTTTGACACCATGATTGGCGCGTATCTGATAAACCCAAATGCCAGAGCCCAGAAGCTCGATGATCTCGCTTTTACCGAGCTTGGAATCGAAATGACCAAGATTAGTGAACTTATAGGTAAAGGCAAAGATGAGATTACCTTTGATCAAGTCGAAATCGAGAAGGCGGTACTCTATGCCGCAGAAGATGCCGACATGACACTTCGGCTCTATCACCATCTGACTCGTGATCTTGAAAACGGCGGCTTCAATGAGCTAATGAGCAGAATCGAGGCGCCACTCACCGTTGTTCTCGCCCACCTAGAAATGAATGGTGTCCGTGTAGATACCTCCCAGCTCGCAGTTCTTTCTGAGGAGTTTGGGAAACGTATCACCAAGTTACAATCTGAAATTTACGATCTTGCAGGCGAAGAGTTCAATATTGCCTCACCGGCCCAATTACAGAAGATACTGTACGAGAAACTAGACCTACATAACCAAATCCCAAATCCAAAAGATATCAAAAAGTTGCCTTCTGGCGGCTTCTCTACCGGTGCCGAACAGCTCGAGAAACTCCAAGAATCCGGCCACCCAATAATTGATAAGATTTTCGAATATCGAGAACTTTCAAAACTTAAAAGTACCTACATCGATGCATTACCAAAGCTTGTAAATAAGAAAACCGGTCGCATTCACACCAGCTTCAACCAGACGATTGCCGCCACTGGCCGACTCTCCTCTACTAATCCGAACCTACAAAACATCCCAGTACGAACCGAGACTGGGATGCTGATTCGCAAGGCTTTTGTTGCCGATCCAGGATACAAAATTATGTCTGCCGACTACTCCCAGATTGAGCTGCGGGTAATTGCTCACATGTCAGGAGACGCCGAGATGACCCGCGCTTTCAACGAAGGAATTGATGTTCACACAGCTACAGCCGCTCGCGTCTACGGCGTCCCGGAAGATAAGGTCACTAAGGAAATGCGTCGTACCGCAAAGGTAGTGAACTTCGGTATCGTTTATGGTGTTTCGGCTCATGGCTTGCAACGACAAAGCACCCTTAGCTACGGCGAGGCAAAAGAATTTATCGAGAAGTATTTTGCCACTCACAGCGGAATCAAAGCGTATATGGATGACGTCATTAAGGTAGCAAAGGAACGTGGCTTCACCGAGACCCTCTTTGGTCGTAGACGTTACCTACCAGAATTACATAGTCCAAACTTTGCAGTCCGCGGCAGCGCCGAACGGATGGCCAGCAACATGCCGATACAAGGTACTGCCGCTGACCTCATGAAGCTCGCGATGATTGCCATCGACCATGAAATCGCGAGTATCAGTCCAAAGACTAAGATTCTCCTCACAGTTCACGATGAAATTGTCCTCGAAGTCCCAGACGCAGATATCGAAAAAGTACGTGCATTTGTAAAAGAAAAGATGGAAAATATAGCCAAGCTCGATGTTCCTATAGAGGTCGAGATTGGTGTAGGTAATAATTGGGGAGATGCAAAATGAAAACTTGGCACAAATATGGTCTTGCCGTTACCGGTCTACTGGCTCTGGCAAGCTGGATTATCGCCGCGACGTATTGGGGGAAGCTACCCGCCGTAATCCCTACACATTTTGGGGTAAACGGAATGGCCGATGACTGGCAAAACAAATCAATATTTTGGGCGTTCTTACTACCAGCCATTCAAACCTTGATGGTTGCCATGTTTGGCTTTCTCTACTGGAAACCTCAGTATTCTGACATGCCTACCACCATGTGGCTGATGGCCATGGAGGACAAAGTAAAGGAACACGCCTTCGACCTGATCCGCACCATGCTAGTCGGCACTGGACTCTGGGTCGGTGTTCTTCTCACCTA
Source organism: uncultured Candidatus Saccharibacteria bacterium (assembly GCA_964501135.1). Lineage (GTDB taxonomy): Bacteria > Patescibacteriota > CPR2 > UBA1875 > CAIMLA01 > JBGSPL01. The sequence continues at coordinate 36,450 of CAZCRI010000001.1, read as the reverse complement.
TATGGTCTATGCGATGAATGTTTCGGCACTCGATAAATCTCTCGGCATGAATCCTTGGCTTTTACTTGCCTTTGTCTCAGGCATGATCCTATGGCTCATTCTCTGGACTATCAAAGTATATCGCGCCACCAAAGAGGCTATCTCCAAACGTAAATAATGAACTACTATATTCACATTCCGTTTTGCCACTCAAAATGCGCCTACTGCGCATTTTTGAGTCATTGCGACCAAAGTAAAGAAGATGAATACGTCACTGCACTTTGCAATGAGATTGCAAAGTCCCCCCACCTGTCATCTCGAGCAACGTCGAGAGATCTCGGGAAGATTTCTCCATTTGTTTCACTCAGTCGAAATGACAGCCCAAAGGATACCATCTACTTTGGCGGCGGTACTCCTAGCCTTATCGAGGCTTCAAATATTAAGAAGATGATACAGACCTTACGCACAAGAACGAAATTCACTAAAGATACTGAGGTCACTCTAGAAAGCAACCCAGAGGACATCACCGAAGCCAAGCTTGCTGCCTGGAAACAGACTGGCGTCAATCGCCTTAGCATCGGCATTCAAAGTCTAAACGATACCACACGCAAAGCCATTAATCGTTCGTTACTCGCCTCAGAAGCGCTGCAAAAAGTAGTTTTGGCCAAGAAGTATTTCGATAACGTTGGGGTTGACCTGATCTCTGGGCTTCCTCATGAGACCATGACAACCCAACTGGACACGCTCAGAAAGCTCGCCGCACTTGGCGTAAATCACATCTCACTTTACGACCTAGAAACCGACAATACATCGGCCATCGGTAAACATCCGGAACGTTTTGCGTTACCCGCAGAAGACACTGCTACCACCATGCTCCTCTCTGCCTGGAAATTATTAACCGAACTGGGGTTTGAACAATACGAAATTTCCAACTTTACGCGTAAACAGGAATACTGCCGGCACAATCTGGACTTTTGGCACGGCAAGGATTATCTAGGGTTTGGACTTGGTGCAACCTCTCGACAGAAGAATGTGATAAGTACAAATACTGACAACTTTGTTAGTTACTTGCAGGGTGACCCAAAACCCAGCCGAACCATACTTTCTGAGAATGAGCAATATAGACTCAAGCTACTTGCGACGATGCGTTTAAACGCCTCTTTTAGACAAGCCCTGATGCAATACAAAGGTAATGTCACCATCCCTTCAGAGCTGCTTTCAGCCAAGCTGGTCACTAGGGAATATCGTCTGACCCTCGCTGGAAAGCTGGTGTATAATCAGGTGGTAAATAGGTTTATCTAAATGAAGCGACGCAAACTCAATAAAGAACAAGTTCAAATCAGACAAGTGGCCCTGCTTTTTGTGTTTGGAATTATCCTTACTGGTGCATCTGTAGGACTATATCGCTACTACAAAGCAGAGATGACTCGTATTTCCACTAATTCTACAGCGACAAGAGACACTAGTCTCACCATTACCACAAATAATTCGAAGCCAGTAGTTCTACCAGCGACTGCAAACCTTGCTGTCCCTTATGCAGCCCAGGCACCTTTTGGTAATTGGACTGTACACGAGGAGTCCTGCGAGGAAGCCGCGCTTGTAATGTATAAGGAGTATCTGGACGGTAATAAATCTAATGCGAAGTTTGAGGAGGGGGCCCTAGACGGTTTCTTTCGAACGATGAAAAACTGGCAAGTAGCCCACTACGGCAGCGAACCAGACCTCACCATGGAGGCTTTGGGAAAATTTGCCAAAGAATATTACGGCTTTAACTACAAAACGGCGGCAGCGGACGAAACCAGCATCAAAACAGCCATCGCAAGTGGAAATCCTGTCGTGGTTCCAGTAATGACACACTCTCTACAAAACAGTATGTACGGTCCAGTAAGTGTCTATCACGTCCTTCTTATCAAGGGTTACGACGCTACGGGTGTGATTACCAACGATGCCGGAGTCGGTAATGGACCGGACCACCACTACGATTGGAACATCTTGTGGCAGGCCATCGACTCTCAAACGTCCAAGATGAATCAAGGGCGAGTGATGTTGACTATATCAAAGTAGGTCCACCCACTTAAACAAATATTCCTTTACAAATAACCGTAATCATGGATAATTATTATGTTCTTAGACCAAACCGCTGCCACCCATGAAAGAGGTGTGCTATGCTCAGTACCTTCGGCATTTCCGATGCCATTCTTGGTACCGTCGCTGTTATCGCCCTGGTGATTGTACTCATACTGTTTCACCTCGGCATCTACCTTCGTCGCCACGTCTCCGACAAAGTCCTCGTCAATCTGTTCATGCGGCTCGAGGAACACCTCAAGGACAAGCCGCTGGGCTGGACGTACCGAATTCGTGGCTGGCGTAGCCGCAGTGGGTTCTACCCGTCTGACAACCCCTGCAAACACACGGGCCGACTGGTTCTCATAACGACGGCGTATCCATCTGACCGCAAGAGCTACAGGGCGTTTCTCTACTGTCCGGACTGCGCCAGGCTCTATGCCGCATCACACTGGACAAAACCGGAGATATCCGAAACCCTGCGTATCAAAGAAGCCCTCGGCGACTCGGTAGGCGAATCTGATAGGGTTAAGGTCGCTCGTCTAGGCACAAGCCTCGAGGATTTCTCGGCCACTGTCACTTCCCCGGTCAATGACGATGGATCTATAGACTCCTGTACCTACCTCGTCAATATCAGGGAAATGAAATTCTATCCCGAACAGAGACTTAGAAGCTTCCCCGAACCGAAAGACGCCTCCGCAGCGGTCTGAGAAGACAGTGGCGCTGGGACAACACAGTCCCAGCGCCATGCCGCTTTAAACACTGCATATACCATTTTTGTATACCTTACAAAGTACTTGACATGTGGATAAGTGGTAGTATACACTTTTGGTATACTAATTGGAGTGTCCATGAAAGCTCTAACAGACAAACAAGAAAAAGTACTCGGTTGGATCGAAACATCGGTCCAGAAAACTGGGCAGGCACCTACTGTCCGCGAACTCCAAGAGAAGCTAGGCTGCTCATCCCCTATGGGAGCAGTGGCACACCTCAATGCACTGGAGGCAAAGGGCTACATTACCAAGGTAGATGGCAAGGCTCGTGGCATCATGCTCAATACAGGGGAGGGCATCAAAAGTGATGACGACATCGTTCAGGTTCCACTGGTTGGTTCTGTTGCTTGCGGTATGCCTATCTGGGCCGAGGAAATGATTGAGGAGATTATTCCATTGCCAAAAGCTTTTGTTAAATACACTTCGGACGTCTTTATGCTCAAGGCTCAGGGCGATTCTATGAATCTGGCCGGCATTGACGATGGCGATTACATCATCTTTCACAAGCAGAATACCGCCGAAGAAGGAGACAAAGTTGTTGTTCTTATGGGTAGCGAGGCTACGGTAAAGAAATATCGCGTAGATAAGGAGCATAAGCGCATCGTATTCCAGCCGATGAGCGATAACCCGATGCACGCCCCTATCATCCCCGAGCTCGGGACCTTCATGATCCAGGGCAAAGTTATCGGCGTAGTAAAGAATAATTTCTAAATAGATGGAAAAATATCACGCATTAGTTATTAAGGAAAGTTTACAACTACCTGAATCGATCCATGAATTCAACTTTCCAATTATCAGTACTAAGGTTGGTAGTTGGACTATCTTTAAGATCGAGATTAACGGAAACAGTCTTAATCTTGCTATATCTACCCTTCAATCACAGCTAAAGACTACCAATCCATGGTATATACATGCTTATAACGAATTTGGGACAAAACTTATCGTTATTTTCAAGGATGCAGTTTTTGAAATGACTTCAGACAAAACAACTTGGAAGGAAGCGACAAATTACGGCCTAGATTTAGGTATTCCTACTGAACAGCTAGATTTTCACCCATATAATTTTCAAAATGAAGACTTTTAAGGAGGAATTGTAATGACACCAAAAGACTCAAAATCAGGAAAACCAACCTTAGCCCCTGACCACCGTATAGAAGACATTCAAACAGCTGTTGATGCTATCGAGAAGCAGTTTGGCAAAGGCGCCATCATGAAGCTCGGAGAAGCCAATAGATGCCACGTAGAGACCGTATCTACCGGATCCCTATCTCTTGACCTTGCACTTGGTGGTGGCGTGCCCAAGGGCCGTATCATCGAGGTTTATGGCCCAGAATCCTCTGGTAAGACGACACTAGCCTACCACGTGGTGGCTGAGGCACAGAGAAATGGCGGAATTGCTGCCTTTATTGATGCCGAGCACGCTCTAGACCCAGAGTATGCCAAGAATATTGGAGTCGACATCGATAAACTACTAATCTCACAGCCAGACACGGGTGAGCAGGCTCTAGAAATCGCTGAAACCCTAGTACGCTCCAATTCGATAGATGTAATAGTTATCGACTCAGTTGCTGCCCTCGTACCACGCGCCGAGATTGAAGGCGATATGGGTGACTCACACATGGGTCTCCAAGCCAGATTAATGTCCCAGGCCTTACGTAAAATGACTGGGGCTATCTCGAAGTCCAACACGGTCGTTATCTTCATAAATCAGATTCGTATGAAGATCGGCGTCATGTTTGGCAATCCAGAAACTACCTCTGGCGGGCAAGCTCTCAAGTTCTTTTCTTCGGTCCGTATGGATATCCGCCGCAGTGAACAGCTCAAAGACGGTGACAATATTATCGGGAATCGTGTAAAGGTAAAGGTTGTAAAGAACAAGGTCGCACCGCCTTTCCGCACTGCAGAATTCGACATTATGTACAACGAAGGTATTTCGAAAGTTGGTGAGATTATCGACCTCGGTGTAAAGTACGGCGTTGTCGGTAAGTCAGGCGCTTGGTACGACTACAAAGAGGAAAAAATTGGTCAAGGCCGAGAAGCAAGCAAACAATTCTTGCGCGACAATCCAAAGCTTGCCGCTGAAATTGAGAAACTAGTTCGAGACGCTGCCGTAGCTGCAAAGTAGGTACTATGAAGGTAACTTCACTGGAACCGCAAAAGAAACGCAAAGAGCGGCTAAATCTATATGTGGATGGTGTCTTTCACTCAGGACTAGATATCGGGACGGCAGCCAGGCTCGGCCTCTATGAGGGCAAGGAAGTGACTGCCCTAGAGATCTCAAATATTGATAGCGAGGACGAATACCAAAAATGCATGAATGCTGCCCTTGGACTCGCATCCCGACGGATGCAATCCGAGCGGGAATACTGGCAAAAGCTGGGCAAGAAATATGACAAGCCCGTAATAGGCCGCTGTCTAGACCGTCTTCGTACCCTTGGCTATGCTGACGACCTCACCTTTGCAGAGATGTGGGTTCGAGAACGAAGTACAACCAGAGGTAAACGTCTCCTCTCAGAAGAACTAAATGCCAAAGGGATTGCTAAAGAAATTATTGAGGCGCTCCTCGAAAACATAGAACCAGAAGATCAGCTCTCAATAGCAGTCGAGCTTGCAACTAAGAAGTACAAGAACTCACAGACTCGAGAAGAAAACTACTCAAGAGTGATGCCGTTCCTTACCCGTAAGGGCTACAGTTACACGATTGCCAAACAAGCCTTCGAACAAATATACGAAATAAATAAGACCACTGACTAGCAGTGGTCTTATTTGTGCTTTCGCTATATTTTAGCTTTGAATGCTCAGCACCTTGTAGGTAAACGCAAAAGCGACTCCCCACATGAGTAATGGTAACATCCTACCTCCTCTACGCATTTCGGCGTGCTTACGATTTTACGCTTTATGCGGATAATTGTCAAGGATATTTATGCCATAAATCGCACGATTTGGCCTATGCGTAGGTATTTTGCACTTGTGTATAAACTTAGTGTTTTACTTCCTGCTATTAGCAAATTATTTACAAAATCCCCTCATTGTGCTAGAATCATTAGGCGTAAACAAAAGGATTCTAATATGCCAGTAACAAAGTCCGCCATCAAGGCAATGAAGCAGAACCGCAAGGCTAACGAGCGCAATAAAGCGACTAAGGCCGATTTTCGTGGTAAGGTAAAAGTAGTCAAGAAGGCTGTAGCTGCCGGTGAGAAGGATCTCGGTAAGATTACCGCAGAGGCAATCTCGGCAATTGATAAAGCAGCTAAGAAAGGTGTGATTCACCAGAATACCGCCGCTAGACGTAAATCTAGACTAGTTATTGCCCTAAACAAATCACTCGGTAAGGCTCTAGAACTAGTTTCTTCAAAGCAAGCTCCAAAGACTAAGGCAGCTCCTAAAGCGAAGACCGCTACAAAGAAGCCAGCAACCAAAACTGCAAAGAAATAATGAAGACCCCTTCGGGGGTCTTTTAGATTATAGAGTCTAGTATATATTTTGTGAGTAGGGTTTTTGGGTCGGCAATTCCACTCTTGAGCGCAACATCAAGATCCAGCAGACCCTTGTGCATCGCGATTAACTGTTCTTTGGTAAAGTTACGAATTTGCCCCAAGCACTTCTTTACTACAAAAGGATGAAGTTTACTTCTGGAGACCATCTCTGAATCAGAGAGGCCGTGCGCCTTTAGATCCTGGATAATTAGCAGGTTTCTCACTTGCATCGCAATCATTGAAACGAGATAAACCTCACTTTCACCGCTTTCCAATATCTTTTCCAGGTTATGTAACGCTTTCTTGGTATTTCGAGTGGCAATTGCATCGGTAAGATCAAAGATAGTATTAAAATACCCCGCATCCACGAGTAGCTCCACACTCTCCCGCGTTACCTTTTTGTCATATGACACTAACTTGTTAACCTCGTTGGTAAGTCTTGTACTGTCAGTACCGAGATACATCTGCAGAAGCGAAGCAGTGGCCTTATCAATACTCCCTCCCGCTTCTACCACAGCCCTTTCGATCTGCTTCACAGCCTCAATCGGAGTCATGTTCGTAAAGTTTTCGACCTGTCCCACTTTGTTCAGGGTTTTCGTAATTACTAGTCTCTGATCAGGAGCCTCATTTTCTACCAAAATGAGCTCGGTCTCTGCTGGTACCTGCGGTAACCACTCTGCTATCTTTGCCAGAAGTTCTTTGCTTTTGTTGCCAAGCAAGCCGCGGAGTACTACCACTCTCTTCTCTGCAAGGAAAGGCATGGAACCTGCCTCGCTAATAATAGTTGCCGCATCAAAATCAGCTGCAATTTCACGGTAATTAATGCCGTCATTACTAACCCCAGCTGCGGCTTTGATTTGTCTCAGGCGTTTATTTAGCCTTTCTTTATCTGGTCCAAATAACAAATATATCACTTGGCCTCCTGCTGACACACTGGACAATAGTGCGTACCCCGGCCTGCCACTCGAGTACGTGTAATGACACCACCACAATTACGAGGACATGGCTCACCGGTATGATGATAAACATTTAGGTAGTCCTGCATTCCGCCCTTTTCCCCGTAGGCATTAACATAATCGTTGTCCGTAGTTCCGCCCTTTTGGATTGCGAATTCCAACTTCTCTGAGATAAGATCGGCAAGTTTGAACATTTCTTCGTCCGAAATTTTAGAAACGAGAGTCACCGGGTTAATGCGCGCTTCATATAGGACCTCATCCGCATATATATTACCAACCCCAGACACTACTCCCTGGTCGAGGATAAACCTTTTGATACTAGACTTTCCCATCCGTTTCGCTCTAGCCAAGAAGTAATTCTTATCAATCTGTGGCACGGCATCTGGTCCGTAGGTGGAAAAATACTTATCAGCCTCAGTGGCAGTCACCACTCTAACCCAACCAAACTTACGAAGGTCGTTGAAGTATAATTCTTTGTCATCAAAATACAGGATCACTCGCGTGTGTTTATTCGGTAAAGCGGCATGAAAGTCATGCGAGGGGTGCCCTCCAGCAACTCTACTTTCCTCGTCCTGATAGATAAGCTGACCAGTCATTTTTAGGTGAACGAGAATTTGCAGACCACTTTCCAATACAAAGATAAGCGTTTTTGCCCGCCTACCGACACTTGCTACAACCGAGCCAATAATATCTTGTGGGTTTCCCAAAAAGGAACCCTCATTCAGAATTTCGATGTCAGTTATCTTAAGTCCAGCCAACTTTGAATTTAGCTGTCTCGCAATAGTTTCTACTTCTGGAAGTTCTGGCATTTTATCTCAAAAACTTTCTACCCTCTTTTTTGTGCTCACCCTGTAGCCAATTCACGATTGCTTCGGTAAACTCCCGTACTGCATAGGGGCCGTTAGCTGTAATCAGATTGTAGTCAGTCTCGACCAGCTTGCCACGATAAAAGGCTCCGGCTTCTTCAATCTTGCTGCTTAGCTCTGCTGGCCCCGTAAGTTTAACACCCGAAACAATATGGTTACCAAGCAGGACTGCCACGGCTTCTCCGATTGCTGCCACCAACTTGTGATGAGCTTTTGCGTAATCTAGAATCTTAGTAATATCGGAAACTCCCACATATTCCCTGGCTGTTTCCTCGCCGATAAAGACCACTCCGTCATAACTTTCCAGGCTGGCGTCTTTTAGGAGCAGGTCAGGTTTTACGATATCTCCAAATCTCCCCTTGGCCTCAGAGAGATGACTGGAAACAACTTTAAATTCGATTTCAGCTGCTTGGAGTCTCTCCGCGAGCCAGCTATACTCCTTATCTCTAAAGTTGTCATGAGGCAAAACCAAGAGTAATTTTTTACTCATTACTATCTCCTAATAATTCTTTCTTTATCTTGAAACGATTCGGAAACTTGATTATCTCGGGACTCGTACGACTAGGGCCAAACACCAAAGTGTGAAAGGTGGTGCGAAAACCCATCGGCAAGAAGAAGAAACCGTATTTTAAAACACCGAGCAGGTTCCATTTGTCATTCATCGATTGAGTTTGAAAGTTTAGGATTGCCTCACGCAAGTCCTTGGCACTCTTACCCTCAAATAAGGTATAACCCTTTCCAATTGCGTCTAAAATGTGAGCGTCGCTAGAACCAGTTTCGGTACGGAAAAGCAGTAGTCTATTCAGATATTTCGCCCGTAAATTTTCTTCTCCCATCATAGGAGTAGCATTGACCGTCTCTATACCGTCAAAATGCAATTTGTCATGTAGTAATTCCTTTGCACCAACTCCATTCACTGGCGTCGGGAGACGATGATTCATCCGGGATACATAGAGAGGATGGGCAGCAATCGCGATGCCACCCTGGGCGTGGATCTGTTTTAGGGTCTCGTGGGCACTTTGGTTTGGAGCAATACGTTCTTTGATATCGAGGGCTAGGATATGCCCTTCTTTCGCGGAAACTTCTTCGCCAATCATCAAATCAAAACGATATTTCTTCTTCGCCATGATCTTCTTGGCAAGAAGCGCGCCATCGATTGTATCGTGATCAGTAATCGCAATTACGTCCAAGTCAGTCTCATGTTCCACATACTCTAAAATCTCCTCGACAGAAGGAATTCCATCAGAAAAATTACTGTGGATGTGGAGGTCTGCCTTTGAGAGTTGTGGCAGCTGCTGATGTACTTGTTCTTTTAGTGTCGCCATCCGTCAATTATAGCACGATTTTGTGCTTAAAACAGGCTGACAGCAACAAAGATGTCAGCGACAACATGGAGGACAATTGCAGGAAGCAAGCTCCTGTATCTGTTAGTGGTGTAACCCCAGATCAACCCAAGAACTAGAGTGAGCCCGACAAAGAGAAGCAGGTTACTACTCATGGGGCTGTAAAAATGAATTCCGGCAAAGAAGATGGCCTGAACCATGATGGCAAAGGCAGTCGGAAGCTTAAGCGAAAAGTAATTTTGCATCACGCCGCGAAAGAAAGTCTCCTCAACGAAAGCGTTTGAAATTGCATATAGTAAGAAGACTGGCAAATATTCGAGTAAAAGGAGCGGGTTTAATGATGTAGATCGCAAGAACCAAGGGTAAAGACCCAGGCCGAGCAACATAAAACCAAAGGTCATCCAAAAAGTAATTGCCGTTACCTTCTTATAATCGCCGAAGCGCATAAAGATATTGTTGTTGTCCCATGAGAGCCGTTGCATCAACACAAAGATTAAAGGTAAAACCAAGACAATTCTGGTAAGACCCCATAATAGTAGGAAGCTCGGCTCCATCGCAGTAGTAACGTTTTTATGTAGAATCAGCTGAGTAATTGCTACTCCAGCAGGATACTGAATCAAGATTAGGATGTAAATCGCTGCAACCAGCAATAAATTGGTACGTTTTTCGAGCCAAATTCTCATTTCGCCTCCTCTATCGCCGCCTTACCAGCGACATAACCACTAGACCAAGCCCATTGTAAATTAAATCCACCAGAATCTCCATCGATATCCAGGATTTCACCAGCAAAGAATAGCCCTTTTTGCACTCTAGATTCTAGTCGCGCTGTTACTTCATCCACCGGGATACCGCCTGAGGTAACCTGAGCTTCCTTTAGGGGCCTAACCTTACTAACAGTAAGAGGGAACTTTTGTAGCAGCTCCAGGAGCTCCTTTCGCTCTGTCTTTGAAATTTCAGAAACGTTTTTCGTGGCTAGGTGCAGAAGTTCAGCACATTTTTTTGCCAATTTTAATGGCAGAATATCAGCAAGAACGTTCGCTAGCTGCTTCTTTGGTGACTCTGCAAAGCTTTCAAGCAGCCATGCATCTAGGGTCTTAGCACTCTGCTCGGGAACCAAATTAATTGAGAGTGTCACCTTACCTTTTCCAATGTACGGAGCCACAGACCCTGCCAAACCCATGACAGCAGGTCCGGAAACCCCGTAATGGGTAAAGAGCATATCGCCTTGTCGTTGACGAAGCTCAACCCCATCGGCAAAGGAGGTAGCTATCACAGCAAGCTTCACTCCCATCACATCTTTAACAAATGCTTCTTCGGTCTCAAGCGCTACAAGAGCAGCATATATCGGCGTCGGTTTATGCCCGAGTTTCATCGCCCAAAACAGCCCGTCGCCGCTCGATCCAAGCGCATGTGCTGCCTTTCCACCAGTAGCCAAGAGCAAGGTACGAGAGTGAATTTTCTCGCCGCTTGCAAGCTCGGTTTCCCAATTATCCTCATGACTTACGTTCTTCACCGCGTAACCAGAACAAATTTTCACCCCCAAAGCGTGCAATTTGTTGCTTAGCGCCTCCACTACGGTCGTGGCTTTATCGGTTGTTGGGAAAAGTCTGCCGCTATTCTCTTCCTTAAGCTTCACCCCAAGGTCCTCAAAGAATTTCTCTGTGGCTAGGTTATCAAACCTGGGGTAGACATCATTAAAGATACGATTAATACTTCCGTGATATCTTGTTTCGTCTACCTTTCGGTTTGAAATATTACAACGTCCGTTCCCTGTCACTAGGATTTTCTTACCGAGCCCCGGATTTTTTTCAACCAAAAGTACCTTGCCGCCACTTTCTGCGGCCGCAATCGCTGCCATCATTCCAGCAGGTCCAGCTCCAATAATTACGAGGTCGTACATTTTTAAGTTTTATCTATAGTTACCAAATTGAAGTGGCATTTCGAGATCTGCCCCTCTCAGGAGGTCCATTATCTGCTGCAATTCGTCCTTCGACTTGGAAACCACACGAACCTCATCCCCTTGAATTACGGGCTTTGCCTTTGGAAATTCATCACGAATCAGTTTACTGATTTTCTTGGCGTTTTCTGAGGAAAGCCCACTGCGAAGTGGAATCTTCTTTCGTACTGTACTACCACTAGCCAGCTCAAAATCGGTGCTTTTATCCAAAATCTTTAGACTAAGATCGCGCTTGACCATCTTTGACTCTAGAATATCGATAATCGCCTCCAGCTTATAATCACTTTCCGTATGAATCGTGATTAAGTTCTCTTTCTCCGAATATTCGACGTCTGCAAGAACGCCCTTGAAGTCAAAACGCCCTATGATTTCCCGTTTTAACTGATCTGTGGCATTTGCCATCTCCTGATGGTCAAAGTCACATGTAATATCAAATGAATAATCGCTTGCCATGATTTCTCCTACTGTATCTTCATACCTTTTATAAATTCTCTGCTCACTGTTTCATTATCTTTACCGAGAGCGCCTACACTCTGTCCATTATAGGTTGCCTGTACAGTACCGCCATCCGTGGTAGTGATTTTGATACTGTTTGCCGCCTTGTATACCTGGCTAACTCCAGACACAACCACGGTTGGTTTGTCGGTAAGCTTCTTGCCATCTACCTCTACCGAGAGAGAAGCCGAGCGAGGACCTACAACGAGGCGTACCTCAATCTCACCCGTAGCTGTTGCTACCGCCACGGTTGACGTTTGTGCTACTACGGTTCGTGTTTGCTGAGTGTATTTGCCCAACTTATTCTGAGCCTTAATGTGAATAATATTTACGCCGTTCTGAAGACTAATTTTCTCTTTGAACTTACCTTCCTGGTCAATTCCCACTCCTACATCGTTGATTGTAACCGTCGCTCCGTTGTCTGTAGTCCCCTCAACTGTGGTAGTGCTGCTTGCGATATTGATATTATCTTTTGGTGAAAGTACAGAAAGCTTTGGTGGCGCCGTAAGAATTCCTACCTGCCACCCAATGTAAAGTAAAATCATTAAACTCGCGAAAACAATCCCCCCGACTGTGAGCGTCTTCGGCGTAATCACTACCTTAGGTGCGTCTATAGGCTTTACTACGGGAGCACCTGCTTTCGCCTTGCGAACATTCTCGATGAGCCCTCTTTCGCGCTCGTAGAGCTTCATTACTTTATCCGGGTCAAGTTGTAAAAAAGTGGCGTACGTACGAACAAAACCGCGTACATAAACATCGGGTGGCAAGATATCGTATCTGCCATTCTCGATTGCTTCTACGTATTTCCATCGAATCCGTATCGCCTTTTCAATATCTTTAAGATCTAGGCCCTGAGAAATGCGCTTTTTCGCTAACTTTTCTCCCAAGCCTTCTTTTTGAGGGAGAGTCTTACGTGTAAATTTTACGGCCGCTGCCATTAATAATCGCCCCCATCTCCCTCGCCAGTAATATCATTCATATCATCCACCAGTACATCTCTTGGTCTTGCGCCGTCTTGTGGCCCCACCACGCCTCTATCTTCAAGAATATCCAAGAGACGCGCAGCGCGTGCGTAACCAATTCTCAGCCGTCTCTGAAGCAGCGAGGCCGAAGCCTTACCTGCCCTGATTACAGTTTCTGCAGCATCATAAAAGAGGTCGTCGTCAATATCGGCCATGTCACCGCCATGTGAGGCTTTGGCATTTTGCTTCAAAATTTCTTCGTTATAATCTGGTTCAGCCTGAGTCTTCACAAACTCTGTCACTTCTTTCACTTCTTGCTCGGAGACATATGCTCCTTGGATACGGCGAGGTTTCGAAAGTTCGGCTGAAAGGAAGAGCATGTCTCCCATACCAAGGAGTTTCTCAGCACCACTCTGATCAAGGATAGTCCTAGAGTCAGTATTAGAAGCCACCGAAAAAGCAATACGTGTTGGGATGTTAGCCTTAATCAGGCCCGTAATAACGTCAACCGAAGGACGCTGTGTAGCAACTACAAGGTGCATGCCAACGGCCCGTGCCATCTGCGCCAGGCGGCAGATCAAGCCCTCTACTTCGCTAGCCGAAACCGCCATCAAATCTGCGAGCTCATCGATAACAATCACGATAAAAGGCATTGCTTCCTTGGTTTTTGCTTGATTGTACTCAGTAATATTGCGCTTTCCAGCGCTCGAAAGAACGTGATAACGTCTTTCCATCTCCGCTACTGCCCACTTCAGAGCCGATACTGTCTTGTCTGGCTCTACAATCACTGGGGTAAGCAAATGAGCGATGCCATTGTATAGGCTCAGTTCTACTCGTTTCGGGTCGACTAAGATTAGCTTTAGATCCTGTGGCGTATTCTGATAAATCAGGCTGAGAAGCAGCGCATTGATACAAACCGACTTGCCAGAACCAGTAGAACCGGCAATCAAAAGGTGAGGCATTTTAGTAATATCAGCAATTTGTGGGTGTCCGGCAACATCTAGACCAAGCACGATTGAGAGTTTTGATTTACGATCCTTGAAAGTCTGTGAGGCGAGAATATTTCTCATACGCACAATCTGTGCCGACTTATTTGGCATCTCAACACCCACAAGGCTCTTCCCCGGAATTGGGGCTTCAATACGAATGGGGTGTGCTGCAAGGGAAAGGGCAAGATTCTTATCGAGGCTAGTGATTTTCTCTAGTTTCACGCCATCGTTAGGTTTTAGGGTGTATTGAGTAACAGTAGGTCCTACGTTTACATCGCTCATACTTACCTCAATACCAAAGTTGGAAAGAGTTTTCTGAATCATCGCCGCATTTTCACGAACATTTCCACTATCTGCCCGTGTTGTCATCTCTTCAAATAGATTTAGCGGGGGTAATTTCCAACCAGAAGTATCTACCGTGGACATTACCGCCTGTTCTGAGTGGTCCTTCTGGGCAGCTTTTCTTGGATCAATCATCGGAGCCTTTGCGGCCGGTGCGGTCTCATGAATCTTGATGTCATTCTTGGGTGCCGACTCATCTTCTTCCTTTTTGTTGAATAATGTAGCAAGACCCGTAAATGGAGTGTTAGTCGCCAGAAGCATTCCGATGGTAGACGTTGCTAGTAACAATACAAATGATACTGGTGCATTAAAAACCATCAAAAGGAGCTTTTGAAGGTAAAAACCTACATAGCCCCCGTTACTACCGGCAGCAGCAAGAGAGCTTGCGTTTGCGACATTAACAAAAATATGAAAAACCCCTGAAAAAGAAAATACGGCCAACAATAAACCAATCACTGTGGCCGTTGTGATCTCGTACTCCTCGGGATTGAAGAGCGAATAAGCGACTCCGGCGAGAATCAGCGGCAGGACAAAGATTGTCCAACCCATAGCAATACGTAAGTATTTGCTAATGATAATGCCAAAAGGTCCGCCGAAGCCAAAAGAACTGACGAGTATGACAAAAGCCAGGACAAATAGCAGGACCGCAATTATCTGATTTCGAACAATCGGATCCACTCCCGTAAGGATTGGGGATCCGGCATTACCAGCTGATTTGTTCTTGGAGCCCTTCGGGCGGCCTGGTTTGCGATGTCGAGCCATTTTCACCTACTTATTCTTCCTGATTATAGCACAAAGGCTACTTACGATAAACATACTCTTTATAATAAAAATGCCCACATTGTGGGCATTTTACTAAACTTCAATAACTACTGGTAATACCAGCGGTCGTCGCTGTGTCTCATTGTAGAGAAGCTCGCTAATTCCATCGCGGAGTCGAACCTTTAGATTTTGGTAATTCTGGCCGGAGCCTTCCTTACCCAAAACCTCTACAGTCCGTTTGATCTCTGCCCTCGCAGCACTCACTAGTTTCTCGTTCTCACGCATATAGATAAATCCACGCGAGATAATATCTGGGCTGGTCAGCATCTTGCCGGTCTTTCGGTCAAGAGTACAGATTACAACAAAGATGCCTTCTGTCGACATCGATTTACGCTCACGAAGAACGATTTCACCAACGTCACCGATACCAAGACCGTCAATAAGGATAATGCCATTGGCTACCTTATTTTCTGACTTTCTAGCCTTTACAGCATCAATCAGAATTTGCTCGCCATTATCGAGGATAAAGATGTTCTGATCTTGAATACCCAGCTCCTTTGCAATTTCGGCGTGACGAACCAACATGTGACGCTCGCCATGGAAAGGCGCAAAGTACTTTGGTCTAATCATTGCAATCATCATCTTGAGCTCTTCCCGACATGGATGTCCCGTAACGTGAGTACGACTTTTTTCGGCGTCAAAGAGCACGTTCGCGCCTTGACGGAAAAGGTCATCCATCACGGCGACTACCTCTCGTTCATTCCCAGGAATTGGAGAGCTTGAGAAAATTACGGTATCACTAGGTTTAATTCGGATATTCTTGTGTGAACCACTTGCCATTCGTCCTAGAGCCGACATGGCCTGACCTTGGGAACCAGTAGCCATCACCGTGACCATGTGATCCGGAAACTTATCGATTTCTTGGATTCTAACAATCATCCCCGCAGGAACCTTTAGATAACCCAAACGAACTGCGATCTCAACGTTTTTGAGCATCGAGCGACCAGCAAAAGCCAATTTACGGCCGTGATCCCTAGCGGAATCAACAACCATTTGAATACGATTGATCTGTGAGGCAAAAGACGCAACGATTACACGCCCCTTGGCATTATCAAACATATCTTCAAAGCTTTTTTCGAGCTTTTTCTCGCTCATCGAGAAGCCTGGTTGCTCTGCATTAGTACTGTCGGACATTAGCAACAACACCCCTTCATTACTAAAGCGAGCGAGCTTATCCCAGTCGATGAATTTATCGTCTAGTGGGGAGTGGTCAATTTTGAAGTCGCCTGTATAGATAATGCGTCCCAGAGGCGTCTTTACCCCGTAGCCGACAGCATCAGGAATAGAGTGTGTTACGCGGAAAGCTTCGACTTCAAAAGCTCCCATGCGCAAAACGTCTTTCTCGGGATCAATTACCTTAAGCACCCCGCCGGTATCAAAGCTGTATTCTGAAAGTTTCGCTTCGATCATTCCGATGGTCAACTTAGTACCATAGATAGGACAGCCAAGTTTCGGCCAGATAAACGGAATTGCCCCAATATGGTCTTCGTGACCATGAGTGATGAAAATCCCGCGAATCTTGTCTTTCTTATCTTCCAAGTAGGCAATATCCGGAATGATGTAGTCGATGCCGAGCATTTCACTGTCTGGGAATTTGAAGCCCATATCGACAATGATGATGTCGTTTTCGTACTCATATACTGTGAGGTTCTTGCCAACCTCGCCCAAACCACCGAGTGGTGTAATCTTCAGTAGACCCTTCTTTGGGTCCTTGGTGTGCGAAGATTGCTGCACAGGATCGCTATTTGTACGAATGTTTTTGTTTTTTAGAGCATTGTCGGTGAATGGTTTGTTCTGCCGACGCTGCTTCTTCTCTGGTTTCTTTTGTACTTTTTCCATATTCGGTTAAACTTCCCCCCGACGCTTACGGTCGGGATCCCGACTTTCGTGTTACGAAACGTCGGGGCTGTATTTAAGTTATTTAATAGTTTTAATTATTTCAGGGATGCGAGCAAAATCTTCCTTGAGAGTTTCTCGTAAGCTCCCGTTGTACATTGCTGCAGCCGGATGGTATAGCGCCAGGAATGCCTGATTTCTGCCCCACATTTCCTTGATGAATTCATTCCCGTGAGCCTCAGAAATTTTAAGTTCCGGGAAAAATCTATTCATCGCATGGCGTCCAAGAAAGATAATCAACTTAGGGTTGACGAGCTCTATTTGACGTCTTAGAAACGGCCAGCAAACCTCTGCCTCGATGGGTAGTGGATCACGATTATTTGGGGGTCTATGTTTCAAAACATTAGCAATATAGATATCTTTTCGTTCTAGACCGATGCTAAGCAGTAGTTCGTTTAAGAACTTGCCAGCCGCCCCGATAAATGGTTCTCCTTCGAGATCTTCTTTCTTGCCCGGGGCCTCCCCTATAAAGAAAATTTCTGCCCTTTCTGAACCAACCCCGACGACATCCTTGTTTTTTGTCTCATATAGAGAACAGCGCTGGCAATTACTTACCAGGTCGGCAATCTCAGCTATACTTTGAGCACTATCAATCTGTTCGTCAGTAATCTGCATGCGTAGGACGCAAAAATCCTTTTCGTTGGTTAATGGCTATTGAGAGAGTTCTTCTACGTTGCGTATATTCTAGCAAATAATAGGCAAAATGTCAATGGTTATACCAGAATTTTCAGTTCCGCTTTCATCTTCGTAAGGTCATAAATAGCAAAAGTTGGTTTACCGTCTCTGGCCTGAATCTCTCCAGGATTTAGCATTACCGTCCGGCCTATCTTTTCCTCCCAGGGCTTGTGGTTGTGCCCATAGAAAACAACGTCAAACCTACCGCCTTCGGCTAATTTCTCGGCAAATTTTGGATAATGACAAAATGCTAGCTTGGTGCCACCAATATTAAGCACACCGTAGTCGAGAAATATTTCCACTCTCTCTGTCCAAATCAAGCCGGAATCAAGCTTGTGACGGATCTCATAATCCGCGTTACCAAGCGCGATATAGACCTTCTGCTTCCAAGTATCGAGCTCCTGAAGCGCCTCAATGTCCTGCACATCTCCACAGACAAGAACAATTTCGAGGCCTTGCTCGTCGATTACCTTCTTGGCACGCTCAAGATATGCCATATTACCGTGGATATCCGCCATCACTGCTATCTTCATGCTAATATTATAGTATGAAATCGACTACAAACGACAATATAACCACCTATTACTTCAATATTTTTGACAGATATCCAGAGGTACTGAATTTTGCATTGTCGCGTCTAGGTGGGATGAGCCAAGGTGAGTACGGCAGCCTAAACATTGCCTTTCACGTAGGAGACACTCCAGAACATGTTCTGGAAAATCGTAAGTTACTTGCAGACGCCATTCTGATTGATGCGGATGCCTTCACCTGTGGTGAACAAGTGCATGGCGCACAAGTAGCGGTAATCAATGCTAAAACCGCAGGCAGGGGCGCCAAATCACTCGCAGATGCCATTCCAGGCACTGATTCTCTTATTACAAACGTCCCCGGAGTACCCTTGATGATTCAAACTGCCGACTGCGCTGCGGTTTCGCTTTACGACCCCAAAAACCAGGCCATCGGAGTTGCCCATGCCGGACGCAAAGGTTCAGAAGCTGAAATTACCCTCAAAACAATGGAAGCAATGCATGACACTTACGGCTCATGTGCAGAGAACTTGGTTGTCGGTATCGGTCCCTGTATCTACCCCTGCTGCTACGACATGGATTTGCCAGGCTTGATCAAAGAACAATTACTAGCAGCCGGCGTTAAGCCGGAAAACATCGAAGAATCCAGGATTTGCACCTCTTGTGATAATGATATTTTTTTCTCTTACCGCGCAGATGACAGAGTCACAGGACGTTTCGCAAACATATTAATGTTACGAGAATAGGAGTACGAAATTACCTATTTCGCTATTCTGTAGACTAAGCAGCATCGGGAAGTTCGACTTGGGAATTCTTCTCATTCAAATCCCTTACATCAACAGCTTCCTGGTATATAGAGACATCCACCGACTTAGCGCCTGGTGTTATCTTGCCAACTTCTACAGTAATACTCGGAATACCCTCGGCCTCTATCGTATTTACACCTTCTTCGAAGGGGACTTCTTTGATTTTGGCACCAGTTTCCAGGCCATATAGCTCTATACGGAGACCACTCTTTGCTCCATCATCGCGCACAAACATGATCTTAGACTCTGAGGTTATTACTTCTATGGGATAGTTCTTTTGAAGTGGAATGCGAATATTGTGCTTTTCATGCTCGTTTCCCGCGGTACCCTCAACATCCGAATGGGTTTCCGTTACTCCCGGGACTTTCTTTTGTTCAGCAATATATCTGAGCATTTCACTCTTTTTTGCGCCGATTCTGTACGCCCAGTCATAATCACAGTGGTTATTCACAAGCTCATTTAGGGGATTCGGCTTCATTTCTGCCAGTACTTCCTCTGGCAACAAATTATCATTCTCGTCATATATCTGATCGACGATTTTTCCGATTTCTTTAAGCTCTTCCGGTTCGAACTTATCACCCTCTGCCCCAGTACGCTCGATACCCAACTCGGCAGCTTCTGGGCTACCCATATCATTTACTTCCATACTTTTCTCCTTAGCTAAACATATCTTATCAAAAAAGAGGCCGTCTGGCCTCTTTTTTTAGCTACTCGCAAATATTGCTAATTATTTCTCTTTTGGTAGTGCTGCCTTCATCGACAGGTTTTTGCGTCCTTGGGAATCGATTTCGGTAAGCTTTACGCGTACTTCTTGCCCTTCCTTCAGAACGTCCGAGACTTTTTCTACTCGATCATTGCTAATCTGTGAGACGTGTACCAAACCTTCTTTCCCCGGCATAAATTCTACGAAAGCGCCGAAGTCCATCAGTTTAACAACTCGTCCGTCGTAGATTTTACCTACTTCTGGCTCTGCGACAATTGATTGGATCCAAGCAACCGCCTTATCTGCAGCTTCACCGTCAACAGCAGCAACCACCACGGTACCGTCGTCATCGATGTCGATTTCAACTCCAGTTTCAGCAATAATCTTGTTGATAACCTCACCGCCTTTACCAATAACTTCACGAATCTTCTCTGGATTGATCTGGAATGAAGTAAGTCTTGGGGCGTACTTGGAAAGTTCTGCTTTGGGTGCTTTAATCGCTGCATCCATGACGTCTAGAATCTCGGCTCTCGCCGTAGTAGCGCGCTTGATTACTTCCTTGAGGAAGTCGATAGTAAGACCTTTTACCTTAATGTCCATCTGTACTGCGGTAACACCAGCGCGGGTACCGGCTAGTTTAAAGTCCATATCCCCCGCGAAGTCCTCGGCTCCCTGAATATCAGTAAGGATTTCATATTTCTTGGAGAGATCACCATCTGTAGTCATAAGCCCCATCGCAATACCGGCAACTGATGCCTTTAGTGGTACGCCGGCATCCATTAGTGCCAACGATGAACCACAAACTGAACCCATCGAGCTAGAGCCATTACAGCTTAGAATCTCCGAAGCAACACGGATTGTGTAAGGGAAATCCTTCTCGTCTGGGAGTACGGCCTCTAGCGATTTCTCGGCAAGGAAACCGTGGCCGATGGCCCGACGACCTGCGCCGATACGCCCTGTATCACCATAGCTAGCTGGTGTATCGATGTAGTGGTGCATATATCGTTTGCTGAATTCCTGATCCATACTCTCTACAAGTTGAGCCTTCGAAGGTGAGGCTAGGGTAACTATCGAGAGAATCTGAGTCTGCCCACGCTGGAAAAGTCCACTACCATGAGTTCTTGGCAACACACCGACCTCAGCCGATAGGTCACGAACTTGATCCATGGCTCTATGGTCAGGACGAATCCCGTCTTCGAGTACAGAGCGACGTACCTCGGATTTAATTACCTTTTCAAATGATTCCGAGATGTCTGCATCTTCATATTTATCATCAAATTCGACTTGTACCTCATCTTCAAGATCAGCGAGAATTAGATTTCGTGCAATCTTGTCGCTATGACGGATTGCTTCACCAAGCTTAGTAGAAAGATATTCAGAAACTGCCTTGTAAGCACCCTCGTCTGGAAGCTGTAGAGAAAACTCCTTCGCCTTAACGTCTAGTGCTTTTACCATCTGCTTTTGAACTTCAATCGCTGGCTGCAAAGCCTTGTGTGCAAGCTCAAGTGCTTCCACGATTCGATCTTCTGGAATCTGCTGTGCACCACCCTCAATCATAGTAATTGCTTCTGCTGAACCTGCTACAAGCAGATCTAGCTCGCTTGCTTCTTCCTCTTCCTTAGTTGGGTTGATGATAAATTTACCATCTACCTGCCCAATACGAACTGCCCCGAGAGGTCCCTCAAAGGGTGCGCCGGTTAGCATAAGAGCGGCTGAGGCGGCATTGAGCCCCAATACTGCTGGGTCAATTGTCAGATCCAAAGACAAAGGGGATACAATAATCTGAACTTCGTTCAAATAGCCTTTTGGAAACATTGGACGAATTGGGCGGTCAATCATACGAGAGCGTAGCATTGCCAACTCCGAAGGACGACCCTCACGCTTGATGAAGCGAGATCCACTGATCTTTCCTGTGGCGTACCACTTATCCTGGAATTCAACCGAAAGTGGGAAGAAACTTTGTCCTTCCTTGGCTTTCTTTGCTACCACAACTGTAGCGAGCACGACAGAATCATTGTAGCGAACTACAACGGCACCATCGGCGAGTAGACCCATCTTGCCTACTTCAAAGGACATCTTTGTCCCGTTAAAATCAGTTTCGAATGTCGAAACTTTGTTCTTTGAGCTCATATTGCTCCTTCCTTTGGGATAGGAGCCAGGGTAAGAAGGCTTTTGTAGTCTTCCTGTCTCTGTTTCCTATCCGATTTTACTTAATGTACTAATTAGGGCCCCATATAGAGGCCCTTATCAGTATATTATTTGCGAAGGCCGAGCTTTTTAATGATTAGCTCGTAAGCATCCTTGTTTTTCTTTGAAAGGTAGTCGAGCAGTCGGCGACGTTTACCAACCATCTTGAGTAGTCCGCGACGGCTGTGCTCGTCTTTCTTATGAGTCTTAAGGTGATCGGTGAGCTGCTTAATCTTCTCAGTAAAAATAGCCACTTGAACCTCTGGGGAACCAGTGTCCTTGTCGCTGCGTCCGATCTCCTTGACGATCTTTTCTTTTTCTTCTTTTTGGATTGCCATTTTGGCTCCTTCTTGCCCGTCTCGAAGTGCCTACACCAGAGAGGGTGTTACTTAATTTATATCTAGATTATAGCGTATTTTGTCATATTTTTCAAGTAGCAGTGAGTGTAGCAACGGCCTCTTCAACGCTAACTGATTCATTAATACTGAATTCGCCAATCTTAGTTCTTCGCAAAGCTGTCACGTACGCCCCACAACCCAGCGCTTTACCAATATCCTCGGCTAAAGTTCGTATGTAGGTACCCGATGAGCATTGCACGGTAAGTTTCAATTCTGGGTATTCGTAATTCTCAATCTTCAAAGAATGAATAGTGACTAGGCGTGGTTTCATTTCTGGCGTTTCGCCAGCTCTAGCTAGTTTATATGCCCGCTTACCAGCTACTTTTATAGCACTGAATATAGGAGGGATCTGACTAATTTTCCCCTTGAATGATTTTAGGGCCTGCTCAATTTGTTCTACGGAATACTGGGTAGTCTCTCTAGCCGTTTTCTCGACAACCCCCTCTGGATCTCCCGTCGTACTTGTATACCCAAACCTTAGAGTAGCCTCGTATTCTTTGTCTTGCTTCATAAATGTATCTTGCTTGGCCGTATTCTCTTTACCCACAAGCACAATCAGTAGACCCGTAGCAAAAGGGTCTAGAGTACCAGCGTGCCCCACTTTCACTCCGTGTTTTGTCTTCGGAAGTCCCGCCGACTTAGCTGCCGCATTTGCTGCGCCCCGAATCTTTGCAACCACATCAAAACTAGTCCAGCCCGCGGGTTTGTCTATTAGTAAAATCTTATTCATAAACCTATTATACTTACTTAATTAATATTAATTGCATTTAGTTATTCTCTAGGAAACATTCAGATACGATAAGCGGCCAAAACGCAATTGCATCTTGGCCGCATGACCCTTGGTGGCCCGGTCCTGTCACGGGTCCACCACCTCAACCGTCTTGTTAGGCAGGAAGCCAGGGAGCGAGCTCCTCCAGAAGACGCCTCTTCGGCATCGCGCCAACAAGCTTCTTGACGACCTGGCCGTCAACGAAGACCAGAATCGTCGGAATCGACAAGATGTCGTACTTCGTGATGACAGCCACCGACTCGTCGACGTTCAGCCGTCCCATGCGGAGCCCAGGGAACTCCCCGAGTACTTCCTTGTATGCAGGAACCATCATGCGGCACGGGCCGCACCAAGGCGCCCAGAAGTCGAGGACGAAAGGCTCCTTGCTCGCAAGTACGGTCTGCTCGAAATTCGAGTCAGTGACATCTACGAACTCTTTCACGCTTACACCTCCTTCCACGCCACAGTCAGACCTCTGGTGCTAGGCACCTGGAAAGAAGGTCAGGTAGAGTGGAACCCCCACCATGACCGCCCAGACAGAGCCCATGAGGACGAATCCGATACGTCTCCCGGTTGATCCTTTCGGGTTGTAGATAACGAGCATCAACCCGGCCACAACTACCGCTGTAAGGAACAGCTGAATAGCAGCAACGATCAGCTTGGTCCCCAAGCTAGGTTCCACGTGAAACACCTCCCAACGCTATCTCTCGCCTTTCCTGCTAGTACTCCTCGGGTTCGAGACGCTCCTGAAGTTCGCGCCATTTAGCCCCGAGGAAGCGAAGGTAAGGCAGAGTGACAGCAAACGCTATCACAGCGCAAACCAGCCACGGCTTCAGGGAATCGCTGTTCATGCAGTGTCCTCCCTTCACTTTAGTCGCAGTACGGCGCTGAGACGTTCGTAGAGTCCGATCACAATGACCGGAATCGCGAATCCCGCGACCGACACGACGTTACCGGCGAGAATAGAGGCCTCACCGGTTCCTACCTCACGCGCTCGACGAGCCTCGAAATCCTTCGGCGGTTCGCCTTCGTGCGGTTCGGTGTCGTTCTCGAGATAGCCTCGGCCCATCTTCGCCCCGGACCTTCCGAGGTAGAAGACACAACCGCCCATAACGAGCGCGGCCATCCAGAATAGCTTTCGCATGGCTACACCTCCTTCCAAAAGCACTCGATGCCCAAGAAAGCGTTGGAGGGCCCGAAGGAAGTACTTTCGTCGACCTCCAACATCTCGCTTGTGATCTGCAAGGTCGTGCCGGCGGGCAGGCCACACCTCTCGGCGAGTCGCCGCAAAGCGTTCTCGCCGTCTGAGTAAAACTCCCTGCCAGTACGCACCAAGGCCAGCACGTAAAGCACGCGGCCTTCCTTCTTCGCAAAGGCCATATATAGCCGCTTCTTCAAGTCGATCACCTAATCCTTAGGTCGTCGGGTATTCGAACGTAACCACGATCTTCGGCATTTCACACCGATACTTGGCCCCTCCCGAGAGAGTGACCAAAGTAGCGCTCTCCTTACCGAGACAGAACGTATGACGTCCCTTCTCGGAAAGCTCTACCCTCCCGCTAAGGAAGGTGATGTCGCCAACGAGGATCCTCGTCACGCCCTCCGGGTTCTGCTCACTTTCGTCGAGAGAACCAACGAGTTCCACTTCGTCGCAAAGCAGATACACCCTAGATCCTAGGGGCAATTCACCCATGGTCCGGAGCTCTTCGGTACTCAGGTTAACAGGCATCTTCCCTCCTCGTTTCGAATTGTACAGGATCAGTCTAACCCAGAATTGAGCAGACAATCAGGGCCATATGGGCCCCTATCTCGGCTCAATTACTTCCAGAGTTTAGCGTCTATTGGTTGGTTGCCCTTTTCGTCTAGGGCTTTCCCTGGTGTATATCCGCGCATCACATCGCCCAGCTGACGCAACGCTTCTTTCTTATCTTTCACATCCTCAACGTCAATATTCGGCGTCACTTCATTCTTTGGAGTACCGCCACTCTCGATCTCGAGATCGATTGACTGGAGGGCTTTTTCGATGTCATCACCCACTGGGACTGTTTCTACCTTCTCTACGACAAGTGGTTTCTCTGTAAATAACTCTTCATAAATTGGCTCATCCTCTACGATGTGTTCCGACTCCATAGACTTTTCAATTGATAGTAGCTCGTTGAGGTCTTCGAAGCTCTTGGCTTTCAAATCAACCTCTACGACAACCTTCTCGTGTTCTGTGACGCGTGACGGATTTTCCACTACCTTTGGATGAACGCTCTTCGCGGTATGTGGGGTAGCAATTACGGCTTCCGCCGCCTTCAAGTTCTCTTTACCAAGCTGAATATTGCGAAGACCCTTAAGTTTTTCGAGGATTGCATTCCGATTCTGAGCAATAGAAGAGTTTGGCAGTACAAAGGAAGCTGCCAACGCAGTACCATGCCCACCAAATTTCTCAGCCAAAGTGAGTACGTCCTGGCCATTTAGACCCTTCAGGAACCCATAAACGCGATTCTTTTCTTCGGTCAAAACCAAAACCACATCAGTACCTGGGGCGCTTGCCAAAAGCTCGTCTAATACACCACTTACTGCCTCTGGTGATGCATTTGCATCGAGAAGATCACTCTCGGGAACAACCGAAACGACCATACGGTATTCGTGGTCATAGACAATGTTGGAAAGGACCTTTCCCCAAAGCTTCAGGGTCTGCAGTGGTCTAGTCTTGTACAAATTCTGGATAATCTCCTGCTGTCTGGCTCCAGCGGCCAGCATCTGGGCCGAAATAGTCAGTGATTTAGGGGTCGTATTTGTACTCTTGAAACTGGCCGTATCGGCAATTAACCCCGTCAAAAGGCAGGTTGCAACGTCTGCGTCAAAATAATTTGGCCCCATCGCTTCGATAATTGAAACCAGGATTTCGGCGGTCGAGGTTGCTGTCATATCTACAAGGTTTACCGTTCCGAAATAGTCGTTGCCACTATGGTGGTCGATATTAATGATAGGGACCTCGAAGAAAAGCTCGGTATATTTATCGTAAATGCTATCAATCTTCTCTACATCTGGAGTGTCGAGAACAATTATCAAATCGTAATTATAGTTTCCGGCAAGAATTTTTAGGTCCTTTGCCGAAAGCAGTTTCCCCTTGGGTGAGATTACGATGCTTAGGATGCCGTTATCCTCGTTGTAACCGATTTTTTCAACGTCATTCTTGGCTTTATCAATCTGAATTATGAGGTCCCGGGCGGGAACATCCTGCTGAATGCGATCGATGCCCGGCAAAAACAGTAGGGTTTGGTCTATCATTTCCGATAGTACAAGCCCAACTTCTTTTCCCTGAGCGCTTAGAACGCGCTCCAAGGCAAGCATAGAACCAACACAATCACCGCCATGGTTCTTGTGCCCAACGATTAATATTCTCTGGTTGTTTTTTACGAGCTCAGCGATTTGCTGCTTTGGTGATAACTCCATATCGACTCCCGAAACTAATACCCACCAGATTTAATGCGACTCGTAATAATACACCTAGACACCCCCTGTGTCAAGCACAAACCAGCACAAAACAACCGGCCATAAATTGATTTCTTGGCTATGACACAACAAACAGGTGACCATTGAGTCATGAATAGACATGACTAGCCGTTGCGGAGAACCTCAGTTCGACGCATTTAAAGTGTCTTTTTGGATACTTTTGTGACTACGGACAAAAGTATCAAGAGCACTTTTCTTTAGCAAATTGTATAGATTTTACGCTCGTGTTGAAATGACAAAGAAATTACTTATTTAGTTCTGCTAAGATCCCTCGTATCACCTCGGCCTCGTCCCACTCTACCTTTTTATCTCCGCCAAGATTTCGATACATTTCATGTCCCATTCCAGTAGCAACCACAGTATCTCCAGGTTCAGCAATCTCGATTGCACGCTTTAGAGCCTCGCGTCGATCCAAGATAATCTCGTAATTAGATTTACGCACTTTCTCCACACCCTCAGCGATGCTGTCAACTATTACCGCCGGATTTTCGCTATATGATTCTTCATCTGTAAGGATGATGTAGTTCGTCATTTTGGCCGCAACTTGCCCTAGGAGTGGACGTTTTTCCTTATCCCGATCCCCCGTAGCACCGAAAACAGCAATCAGTCGTCCCTTACTGACACGACGGAGTTCAGTAAAAAGTAGTTCAAAAGCATCTGGGGTTACTGCGTAGTCAATCATGATCTTGATGCCACGAGAGTTACTAATTTCTTCCATTCTTCCTCGGACTGCCCTTACCTTCTCCAGGCCCGTGACAATTTGCTTTGGCTCTAGGGACAAAGCCTTGCCCACAGCGTAAGCGGCTAGCATATTATAAATATTAAATTTGGCCGGTAAATCCGAGATCACTAGGTGTTTCTTATTATCATCGACCAGTTCAAATTGAGTTTTCTCGCCAAAAACC
The DNA here is from genome assembly GCA_964501135.1 of uncultured Candidatus Saccharibacteria bacterium. Classification (GTDB taxonomy): domain Bacteria; phylum Patescibacteriota; class CPR2; order UBA1875; family CAIMLA01; genus JBGSPL01. The sequence continues at coordinate 9,056 of CAZCRI010000001.1, read as the reverse complement.
ATGTTGGTCGCCCAGATTTCGCCATTCGACAGACCGTAGCTAATCTTCCTTTCGGCCTCAAAAGAGTAAAAATACTTGGCTGCCTTGTCGTCTGCATTCACAATGATTGTCTTGGAAACACCTTTGTTCATGCTTCTAGCAAGACCGGCGAACAACAACCCTTTCGCCTCACGATAGTTTTCCATTGTTTTGTGAGTGTTCAGATGCTCTGGAGATAGGTTAGTAAATACTGCAACATCGAAAGGGATCCCCCAAAGGCGGTGCATCACCAGACCCTCACTCGCCACTTCAAGGACGGCATGAGTACAGCCAGCGTCCACCATCTGCCTCAACCGTTTCTGCAACTGCCATCTACCAAGAGTCGTTCGACTGGTAGTATTCTCTTCCCGTTTACCGGCAATTTCAAAAGAAACCGTAGAGAGCATACCGGTCTTGAATCCTGACGTTTTGAGCACCGAATTTGTCAGCTCGGCGGTAGTAGACTTCCCGTTTGTACCCGTAATCCCTATAACTATTAGCTTCTTGCCCGGAAACCCATAACGAACATTACCAGACACGGCTAGTAGCCAGTGATAGCCAGGTTGAAAAAACCGAAACACCTTTTTCGGGATTAGTTTTTTACAAATTGAGAGTATTTTATCTAAATTCATTTCTTTATCAGTTTGCGAAACAAGTTCGCCAAACAGAAAGTATTATACCACTTAGCGTCAAACACTGCGTCGTAAGCCCCGACAAAATGGACCGTTCGACCGCCAAAACCCTTTTTGAAACGAGTAATACCCGCCCAGCTATGATTCTCCACACCTTCTGGAGCTACACCCCAAAAGTCATAGAGCTTACAGCCGCGTCGTTGCGCCTCTAAGATAGCTTCCCATTGCGCTAAGTGATTCGGCATAAGCTCACGGGATTCATCACTGGAGGCGCCGTGTAAATAAGTAGCTACCTCACCATAGAAGGTCACCAAGATTATGGAGAGGATTTTCTTCTTATGCTCTGCCACAAACATCGTCACGTTCTTGCCATGGGTCAACGAGTAAAGCAAGCGTTCATAATGAGCCTGGTCAAACGGTGTATAACCACGATCTTTCATCCCAAGGGATAGTTCATGAAACTTGTGCAGGTCAGTAAGCTTGGTGCTTTGGCGGATTTGAACACCCTTGCGGTAGGCAACCTTGATGTTATATCGCCACTTTGGCTTCATCTCAGCCAGCAAATCGTCATCACGCTTATCGATATCTAAAATCTGAGTATCCATCGGGGAGAACTGTCTCGAAAGAGGTGTATAAGCCCCAACCCTACGAAAACGTAGTTCCTTTACGGTTTTTGCTGGCAGCTGATACGGTTCTACGCGCAAGAAAACACAATTCTCTGCCGCAGCAATCTCGCGTGCCTTACGCAAGAGTACATGCCAACCTTCCTTCTTGCACATTGGGCCGCGAGGGCAATAGAGGTAGCTCTTATCCTTATAAAGCGGCAACTTTACGAGCAGTGCCGCGCTGTCGTCACAGCTAACCCGAAAAACCTTATTCCCCAGCGCTTCCTGGTATTCTTCCCAGGTTGCCGATTGAAATAAGTTATTTGTGGGATCTGTAAGTATCGAGAGTAAATTATCCATCTACGTGTAATTTTAGCACGCGCGAATGGTCAATGTCATTACAGATATTACTGTTTCAATCTCGTGCGGCCGCATCGAAATGAACAATTTAAAGACAAACCAATGCCTGCGGGGGGCAATTTGTGGTAATATTACCGCATGAAAATATTAGCCATAGAAACAAGTTGTGATGACACCTCGGTTGCAATCGTAGAAGACGGGACCTATGTCCTAAGCTCAGTTGTAGCGACTCAACTAGAGCACTCACAGTACGGTGGAGTGGTGCCGGAGGTCGCAGCACGAGCCCATATAGCAAATATGATTCCAGTTCTTGACGAAGCCTTACGAGAAGCATCTATTACTTGGGATGGAATAGACGCGATTGCTGTTACCAAGGGCCCCGGGCTTGTTGGATCTCTAATCGTAGGGGTAAATACGGCACGCACCTTGGCACTTTTGCACCAAAAACCCCTTATTGCCGTACACCACACCGAGGGCCACGTGTACGCAAACTGGCTTCACAAAGATGTAAAAGGTACACCTTCTTTTCCTTTAGTCTGTCTTACTGTGTCAGGCGGACATACTAACTTGCTATATATGGAAGACCATCTCGCATACCAAATCATCGGCGAGACGCACGACGATGCCGCCGGGGAAGCTTATGATAAGGTCGCCAAACTGCTAGGACTTGGTTATCCAGGAGGGCCTCTAATATCTTTGCTGAGCCAAAAAGGCGATAAACATAAGTATAAATTTCCGCTAGTAGATCTCACCACGTCACCGGTCCGAGGTGAAGATGGCTTCATGGTTACTCCAGAGGAGTCTTTGGATTTCTCATATTCGGGGCTCAAAAGTGCTGTCATCCGAAAGGTCAGAGAACTAGAGAGCCAAGGAAAAGAGCTTAGTGAAAGGGAAAAGGCAGATATTGCTGCTTCATTCCAATACACGGCAAACGAGATTCTAGCCCGTAACCTAGAGAGGGCAGTCAAGAGATATAATCCAGCTTCGATCCTCCTTTCCGGGGGTGTAGCGGCTAATGTCTCCCTCAGGGAACAGATTATAGATAGGATTGGAAAATCTACGAATTTCTACTACCCAGAGCTAAAATGTTGCACCGATAATGCAGCCATGATTGCGGCCGCTGCCTATTTTCACGCTCAAAAAGGTGAACTTACGACACCGAGCGACCTAACACCCGATCCAAACTACAAATTGACATAAGAAGCATGGGATTGTATAATCTGCGTATAAACGTTTGAGCTGGCTAGTCACCAGCAAGTTTCTAGCAGAAATGCCTACAGATAGGCAAAGTAGACCTAGACGGGTAAGCCCGTAATAGCAGGAAAGTAAGTATCCGCACAGAATTAGGGTGGTACCGCTCGCGAGAGCCCCTAAGCAGTGGGGATTTTTTGTTTAATTAATGGGGAAGTATCTTATGGAAATGCCAAAGAATTTTAAACCTAAGGAAATGGAAGCTGATATCTATAAGTCATGGGAAGAAAATGGCTACTTTAAGCCTGTTTCTCGCGGTGGTACTAAGCCATTTGTTGTCACTATACCACCTCCAAACGTTACTGGGGTTCTACATATGGGACATGCTCTCAACAATACTATTCAGGATGTTCTAGTTCGGTGGAATCGCATGCAAGGAAACGAGACTCTATGGGTCCCTGGTACCGATCACGCTGGGATTGCAACGCAAAATAAAGTTGAACAAAAACTCGCCGCCAAGGGAAAAACTCGCTTTGACTTAGGCCGCGAAAACTTTATCAAGGAAACTTGGAAATGGAAGGAAGAGTATGAACCACGAATCCTAGGCCAACTAAAGACCATGGGTTGTAGCTGCGATTGGGAGCATACTCGTTTCACGATGGACGAAGGTTACTCCAAGGCGGTAATCGAAACCTTTGTTCACTATTACGAGAAGGGTTATCTCTATCGTGGTAACCGGATCACAAACTGGTGCCCAAGGTGTGGCACTTCTCTCTCGGATCTTGAAGTTGAACACGAGGAACGTAAAGACAGCCTATGGCACATTCGGTATGAGGTAGAAGGCGGCGGTGAGATTATCGTCGCTACTACCCGCCCAGAAACTATGCTTGGCGATACGGCGATAGCCGTGAATCCTACTGACAAACGTTACAAATCCATGATTGGTAAGTCAGCTGTTTTGCCTATCCTTGGCCGTAAAATACCGATTGTTGCCGATGAATATGTAGACGCAAAGTTCGGCACGGGGGCGGTAAAGGTTACCCCGGCGCACGATCCAAATGACTTCGAGATTAGCGAACGCCACAATCTAGAAAAAATAGTTGTGATTGACCTTGAAGGAAACATGACCCCAGAAGCTGGTGAACAGTTCGCTGGTAAAGACAGATATGAGGTACGCGAAGCCATAATTCGGCTGCTGGAAGAAGGTAGGTGGTTGGTAAAAACCGAACCTCATACTCATGCTGTCGGACACTGCTATCGTTGCCACACAGTCATAGAACCACTTCTGACTCTTCAATGGTTTGTCAAAATGAATGAAATTGTAAAGCCAGCGATCGAAGTTGTTCGCTCTGGAAAGGTAAAAATTCACCCTGCCAAATGGACCAAGGTCTACCTGGATTGGATGGACAATATTCGTGACTGGTGCGTGTCACGCCAAATCTGGTGGGGACACCAGATACCAGCATGGTACTGCGAGTGCGGTGAGATCACTGTCTCTAAAGAGTGGGCTCTTGATCCAAAGCTTACACCAAAATGTCACAAATGTGGCTCTACAAAGCTAAAAAGAGACGAGGACGTTTTGGATACTTGGTTCTCTAGCGCCCTATGGCCCTTCGCAACTCTGGGTTGGCCAGAGAAGACAACTGACTTATCCACATTTTATCCGACCTCTTTCCTTTCAACAGCTCGCGACATCCTCTATCTCTGGGTTGCACGCATGATATTCTCCGGAATTGAATTCACGGGAAAGATACCTTTCAAGGAGGTGTATATCCATGCCACAGTTTTTAATTCTGAAGGTAAAAGGATGTCTAAGTCACTTGGAACAGGTGTAGATCCGCTAGTACTCATCGATAAATACGGTACAGATGCCACGCGTTTCGGTCTTTTATGGCAAGTTGCGCAAGGCCAAGATATGAAGTTCAGCGAAGATGCCTTACTAATGTCTCAACGCTTTGTAAACAAGATCTGGAATGCAAGCAAGTTTACCAAGATGAACCTTACGGACTACAAAATTGTTTCACGTGAAACAATCGAAAAGGAATTAACTACAGAAGATAAGCAAATACTTGCAAAATTGGATAAAACATCCAAGGAAATTGATCGCTATCTAGACAAATACGATTTCCAGCATGCGGTAGAGCTTCTCTACGACTTCTTTTGGCACGATTACTGTGATGTGTGCATAGAAGATACCAAGGTGCGCATTCGTGACAATGAAGCTAGCAAACTTGCCGCTCAATACACCATTCACACAGTCCTGGTTCAATCTTTGAAATTGCTGCATCCATTTATGCCGTTCGTAACTGAATCTGTATGGTCAACTATGGATCAGGACACAGCATTGATTATCAGTAAGTGGCCTACCTCTAAATAATTCGGAATGTTTCACGCCTGCCCGTTCGTAGCAATGTTTCACGTGAAACATTGCGGATGTTGGGTGAAACAATATAAAACCATCTACCAGGTAATATCGGCTAGGCGGTTTCTAAATTCAGTAGTATTTTTTCCGAGTTTCTCGCCCACAGTAATTAGTTGTCGATAAGTCTGTGGATAATAACCATCCAACCGTACGGCCTTCGTAAGAGTCTCGTATGCCCGAGCACTCTGGTCTGCTGTTATTTCTGCTTTGGCAAGGGCGAGTAAACCATCTCTATCTAATACACTCTTAGCTGCACCCTCTTCGAGTAGAGCTAAAGCGGCATGTGGAAAACCACCACTATTTAGGCCGTTATATGCAAGTTGATACCGTATCTGCGTATAATTTGGGTCCACAATCTTCTGCGCATCCGCATCCAATGTCGTCTGGTCTGCTAAAGCCACCAAGAGTAATACCTCAAGCCGTGCCGTCTCTTTGCTCTTCGGAAGTTGCGCTAGGAGCTTTCTGGCCTGTTCGATATCACCAAGTTTGAGGTTGCTCTTTGCTACCAACAGCTTAGTCTGATCCGTATAGTTTTGAGGGTCTTGACCGTAAATATTTACTAAATCCTGGTAGTCTCCACTCTCATATTTTGCTTCTAGATAGGTATTTTTTGCTTCTTTACTATGATTACCTACCAGGTACTTGGCCGCCTGCACATAATCCCTTTCGGCTAAGTAGTACCGACCAAGATTCAACTGTGTCTCTTCCGATTTCCAGAAGGCATCCGCAATACTCAAATAAAGCAACCTATCGTGTTGCGACGATACCTTTTCCGCTTTTGTAAGGGAAATAGTTGAGATTTGATAACCCCCAAAAAGAACTGCCGCGCAAGTGATAATAGTAATTAAAAACACCACCAAAATATATCGGTAGTGCTTTTGTTTTGTTTCTACTGCTGTGGTCATGGCCACATTATAGAATAAATGTATTACTGGCGGAAGGGGTGGGATTCGAACCCACGATACCATTGCTGGTATGACGGTTTTCAAGACCGTTCGATTCAACCGCTCTCGCACCCTTCCACGTCGGAACCCGCTTTCGGATAGTGTAAAGTTATGTATGGACGAAGCCGATACGGATCTACGTAACGTGCTTCGACTTGGCGGAGAGAGAGGGATTCGAACCCTCGCGCCAGGTTGCCCCGGCCTACAGGTTTAGCAAACCCGCCCCTTCAGCCACTTGGGTACCTCTCCGCGTGATGGCAACTCCAGTATGTTGCCGACATATTATACTGGAATTTGTGCTTAAAAACAAGGTAATAATCATTTCAGTTCCCCGTCACAAGGTGATATTATATACCTAACGAAAGGGGGAAACATGGAAAAGAAACTTAAAAATCTCTGGATCTACAACTCTGTAGTCGGCGTACTACTATTCGCACAGGGAGTAATCATGTGGGCGATCTCCAACGACCGTGCTGCACAAATCACTACAAGCTACCTAGGAAAGAAAAGTAATATCCCAGGAATGCCCACCACTCTTATTGAGAATTTTGCCCAATGGCGCCTCGGCCCAATCGTGGCTTCATTCCTGCTTCTTTCTGGATTGTTTTTACTCGGTAATGCCTTTGTATGGCGAAAAAAGTATGAGGAGCAGATCCAAAAAGGAATTAATCTATTCCGTTGGGCAGAGTACGCCATTACCTCTTCAATGATGGTGGTCGTGATTGCCATCCTATGTGGAATCTATGACCTCTCAACTCTCATCCTTATCTTCTCACTAAACGCCTGCATGATTCTCTTCGGTTGGATGATGGAAGTACACAACCAAACGACCAAGAAAACCGACTGGACAGCATACCTTTTCGGCTGCTTTGCCGGTGTCATGCCGTGGGTTGTAATGGGACTATACTTCTTCAACGCCTTAAAGGCGGGTGGCGACGCTGTCCCAACCTTTGTCTACGCTATTTTCTGGAGCCTCTTTATTGCCTTCAATGTTTTCTCGGTAAATATGGTTCTCCAATACGCCAAGGTCGGCAAATGGAAAGATTACCTCTACGGTGAATACGCTTACATCACCTTCTCACTGATTGCCAAAGCACTGCTCGCCTGGCAAGTATGGGGCGGCACTCTGCGATAATAAACTACGAATATCATGGAAAAAGAGGGGCGACCCTCTTTTCTTTTATGGTAAAATATAGGTAGAAAGTGAGGTAAGGATGGCTCTAAGAAGAAACTACTACAAATGCGAGGAATGCGGAAACATCGTTTCTGTTTTGGATGCTGGTCACGGTACCCTAAAGTGTTGTGGCGAGCCGATGGTATTACTCGTACCTAGCAACGGCCCAGAGGGCCAAGAGAAGCACGTACCTGTTGTGACTGAACTTGAAGGTAAAGTAGAAGTAGTTGTAGGCTCCACGGAACATCCGATGCTAGCGGAGCATTATATCGAGTGGATAGAACTTGCCACCGCGACAACCTCGTGCAGACAATTTTTGAGCCCAGGTGAAGCCCCTAGAGCGACTTTCCAGATTCGAACAGGGGAAGATTACCTAATCACCATTTATTGCAACGTACACGGCCTCTGGGATAATCTAAGTGGCACAGCGGACGCTGACGACAAACGTAAACTAATCATTAAAGCATAAGGAGAAGACATGCAGAAAACTATCGAGAATTTAGCCAAAGCTTTTGCCGGCGAAAGCCAAGCCCGCAATCGCTACACCATATACGCATCGGTTGCTCGCAAAGAAGGCTATGAGCAAATTGCCAGCATCTTTGAAGAGACTGCCAACCAAGAAAAAACTCACGCCAAGATGCTGATGGGCCATATCCAAGAACTTAAGAAAAATGACGTTTCCTACCCAGCGATTCAAATTCCCACAGAAGTTCCTAACGTTTGGGACACAACTTTGGAGAACCTAAAAGCTTCCATCGCTGGGGAACACTTCGAGACTAGCCAAATGTACCCCGAATTTGCAAAAGTCGCCAAAGAGGAAGGCCTAACCATAATTGCTAATCGTCTAACCGACATAGCCGAGGCCGAAGCTCATCACGAGCAAAGATATACTAAGCTACTTTCCCTTCTTGAAAGTGATATGGTTTTCAAACGAGGAGACAAGGTGTGGTGGTGTTGCCGTGAATGTGGATATGTTCACGAAGGAACTGAGCCACCAAAGGTTTGTCCGGTTTGCGAACATCCACAAGCCTTCTACCAGCTACTTTCAGAAAACTACTAAAATCCAATTAAAAAGACCCGCTCAGATGCGGGTCTTTTTAACGCTTTCACTTTTCAAGTTTACTTTGTATAATGTGATTATGGCGGAGGAAGAAACTAAAGAAACGGTACTGATTGCTTGGAAGGCAAAAGAGTACCCAGAATACACCCGTACTGCAGCCTACTACGCAGTAATCGGCCTCTTTTTTATAGGCGTTATCGCCTATTCTCTCTACACTGGAGACTGGTATGGAGCAGCGATTATCCTAGTCCTAATTGGGTTTATGTACTGGTATCAGAAGCAAAGCCCCGTGGAGCGGACCTACCGCTTCTCACAGCTCGGTCTGTACATAGACAACCGTTTTTTCCCTTATAACGAGATGTACTCTTTTTGGTTCCTGCTACACAAAAACCACGGCTCTATAAATATTATCTTTCAAAAAAAATATATCCCCCAGCTAACCATTATGCTTGGAGACATGGATCCGCTGAAGATTCGAGCTGCAATCGGCAAATACATTCCTGAGGAAGGCAACCGTACAGAAAATATTGCCGATACCTTGATGCGCTGGTTTCGGCTTTAATAAAACAAAATCCGGCCAAGGGCCGGTTTTTTATGGCGGAGAGGGAGGGATTCGAACCCTCGATACCTTGCGGTATGACGGTGTTCGA